>NZ_JBWKPN010000004.1:0-562277 GCF_059418265.1 Variovorax sp. GW821-FHT09B05 | reverse complement strand
GGCTCCACCGCGCCGGCCCGCGCCGCGCCGGTGCGGCTGGCCCGGCGCGCCCAGGCGCTGGTCGACGATGCATCGGCCGCGGCGCGCCAGTGGGGCGCCTTCATGCCCGGCGTGCCCGACGTGACCCAGTTCCCGCACCGCGCCTTCGGCCGCATCGTCGCGCGCCTGTGGCGCGATCCCGCGCCCGAGCTGCTGACCTATTCGCATGGCGGCGGCCACCCGGCGCTGCGCGAGGCCGTGGCCGAGCACCTGCGCGTGGCGCGCGCGGTGCGCTGCGATGCCGACCAGGTGCTGATCACCGAGGGCGTGCACCAGGCCATCGACCTGTCGCTGCGCATGCTGGCCGACCCCAGCGACACCGTGTGGGTCGAGGAGCCCGGCTACTGGGGCTTCCACAAGCTGCTGCAGATGGGCGCCTGGCGCGTGCGGCCGCTGCGCGTGGAGGCCGAGGGCGACGGTCCCGGGGCCGGCTGGCCGCGCGGCGGCAGCGCGCCGCGGCTGATCTTCGTCACGCCCTCGCACCAGTACCCGCTGGGCTCGGTGATGAGCCTGGCGCGCCGGCGCGAGCTGCTCGACTTCGCGCGCCAGTCGGGCAGCTGGATCGTGGAGGACGACTACGACAGCGAGTTCCGCTTCGCGGGCCGGCCCATTCCCTCGATGCAGGGGCTCGAGGACGACAGCCCGGTGATCTACATCGGCACCTTCAGCAAGACGCTGTTTCCGGGCTTGCGCGTGGGCTACATGGTGCTGCCGCGCGCGCTGGCCGCGCATTTCCGCACCGCGCATGCCGACCTCTACCGCGAGGGCCACGCCATCACGCAGGTGGCGCTGGCCGAGCTGATCGGCCAGGGCCACTACGCCGCCCACATCCGCCGCATGCGCGTGCTCTATGCGCGCCGGCGCGCGCTGCTGGCCGGGCTGATCGCCGAGCACCTGGGCCCCGACCACCTGCATCCGCAGGCCAGCAATGCCGGGCTGCACCTGGTGCTGCGGCTGCCCGAGGACCGCGACGACGTGGCGATCATGGAAGCGGCGCAGGCGCGCGGCGTGCTCTCGCGGCCGCTGTCGCGCTACTACCGGCGCGGCGACGGGCGGCGCGGGCTGCTGCTGGGCTATGCCTGCGTGGAGGAGGCGAACATCGAGCCGGCGTTCCGCGTGTTGCTCGACTGCATCCGGCCTTGAGCGACGCCGGGCCGGTTCGCATCGGCCTACACGCGCTGGCCGATCATCCCGACAGCGCCGCGCGCGGCCTCGGGTCCCAATGAGGCTTTCGCCATTCACCGCCTTCGTCTCCCGTGCCCCTGCCGCCCGCGCAAGACCGACCCGCCCGCTTCGGACGCCGACTGGCCCTCGCGCTGGTCGTCGCCATCGCCGCCGGCGTGGTGGCCGTCTTCACGGGCGCCATCGAGGTGCCCGAGCGCCACGATCCCTGGGCGCCGCTCGACGTGACGGCCCCGCCCAACTGGCTCACTTCGTACAAGCTCGCCCGCGCACGCGGCGACCCGGTGCGCTGCCAGGCCGCGCTGGCCGACACCGGCATGCAGTACGAGCGCGTGCCCGACCGCGTCACGGGCCCGGGCTGCGGCTTCGAGAACGCGGTGCGCCTGCGCTCGGCCGGCGTGCGACTGGGCAGCGCGCCGACGCTGAGCTGCCCGATGGCGCTGTCCTTCTTCATGTGGGAGCACCATGCGCTGCAGCCCGCGGCCCTGCGGCACTTCGGCCAGCCGGTCGCCGCGGTCGATCACCTCGGCAGCTATGCCTGCCGCAACGTGAACCGCGGCGAAGGCGCGATGCCCGGCGCGCCACGCAGCCGGCACGCCACGGCCGATGCCTTCGACGTGGCCGGCTTCGTGCTCGCGGACGGACGCCGCATCAACGTGCGCAAGGACTGGCGCACCGACGCCACGAACCCTTCGGCCGCGCTGCTGAACGACGCCCACCTGGGCGCCTGCCGTTTCTTTCGCGGCGTGCTCGGGCCCGAGTACAACGCGGCGCACCGCGATCACTTCCATCTGGAGACGGGCGGGTTTCCGATGTGCCGCTGAGCCCGTCTGCTAGAAAGCCACCATGAGCGCTTCCCTCGCCGCGTCCCTTCTCGACCTTTTGCTGGGCCTGGAACTCGGCGCGCGCGGCGATGCCGATCCGAACCGCTTCGCGCTCGAGGGCGTGCGCTGGACCACGGGGCAGGACGGCACGCGCGAACTGCGGATCGCGCGGCTCGAAGCGACGGCCCTGCGGCTGGCCACGGGCGCGCTCGTGCTGGAGATCGAGCGCATCGCCGTGCACGAACTGGTCGCGCGCGTGCATGCCGAGAACGGCTTACTGCGCGTGGGCGCCATCGAAGCCCGCGACGCGGAGTTCTCGGGCTTGAAGCTGCACGGCCCGCTGGTACTGCCACGGCCCTTCCGCCAGCTGTGGGAGGCCACCCATCCCGCCGACGGCACCGCGATACCGCCGCCGGCCGACGCCTGGCAGCTCGGCCCGCTCGGCGAGATCGACGGCACCGTTCGTGGCCGCATCACCGACGCGCACCTGCTGTTCGATGCCGACGTGACCGTGCCGATCCGCCATGGGCTGATCGACTTCAACGATGCCACCGTCGAGCACGTGGGCCCCGACTCGCGCATGGGCGTGAGCCCGCTCGGCTTCTACGTCGATGCGCCGAACGGCCGCAGCTACCTCTACCAGTTCGCGTCGGCGCCGCTCGCGGGCGTGGAGTTCGAGCGCCGCAAGAGCCTGATCGGCCCGTGGATCTCCGAGCGCGGCAAGCTGCGGCTTCCGCCCTTCGCCGAATCGATGCTGCGCCAGGGGCTCGGCACGCAGGCCCAGGGGCTGACCGCGCAGGCGCGCACGTTGCTGGGGCGCACGGCCTTGTCGGGCGAACTGCGCCTGGGCGACGGACTGCTCGCGCTGCCCGGCCTGCAGGTGTCGATGGACGGGCACGAGCAAGGCCTCAACACGATCGTGCTGCGCTCGGAATCGGTGGGGCGCGGGCTGGGCGCGGAGATTGCGGCGCTGTCCGCGCACGAGATCGCGGCGAGCTGGGGCGGCGCGCAACTCGCCGGCGAGGCCATGACGGCGAAGCTCGGCGTGCAGATCGTCGTCGAGGGCGACACCCTGCGCTTCGTGCTCGCGGTCGCGAACGGCCGCATCACCGCACCCCGCATCGGCTTCGCGGCCGGCGAGCCCGCGTGATCCTCGCCGTCGATGTCGCCTACGCCGAGTCGGGCGGCGCCATGGCCGCCGGGCTGCTGCTCGCGGACTGGCATGACACCGCGCCCGTGCGCGAGATCCTGGTGCCGGTGCCGCAGGTCGAGGACTATGTGCCCGGCGCGTTCTACCGCCGCGAGCTGCCCTGCATCGAGGCCGTGCTCGCGCAGGTCGCCGAGCCGCTCGCCTGTATCGTCATCGACGGCTACGTGACGCTGGGCACGCCGCCGCGCGACGGCCTCGGCGCGGTGCTCTGGGACAAGCTCGGCCGCACGACCCCGGTGATCGGCGTCGCGAAGACGAGGTTCGCGGGGGCGCCGCCCGAGACCGAACTGCTGCGCGGCGACAGCGCGCGCCCGCTCTTCGTGACGGCCGCGGGCATGCCGCTCGAGCAGGCCAGGTCGCACATCCGCGCGATGGCCGGTGCGTACCGGCTGCCCGAGATGCTCAGGCGGGTCGATGGCCTGTCGCGCCAGCGCGCGCAGGTCTAGCCGACGCTTGCGTGGATCTATGCGGGACGCGATCGCTTCGATTGCTCGAGCCGCGCGATGAGCTCCTTCGGCAGACGCCGCGCCCGCGCGATGTCGACCGCATCGCGCCCCTGCGCGTCGGCCACGGAAGCATCGGCACCGGCCGCGATCAACAGCGCCAGGGTCTCGAGCCGCTGCAGCCGGGCCGCATAGAAGAGCGGCGTTTCGCCGTGCGCGCGCAGGTTCAGCGCGGGCTTGTTCGCGAGCAGCACGCGGCACATCGCCGCGTCGTCGCGCCACACCGCGGCCCACAGCGACCCGCTCGTGTTCGCGCCGCGCTTGGCGAGGAACTTCACCAGCGGCAGGTTCTCGCCGCGCGCCACCGCGTACCAGATCGGCGTGGCGCGGAAGTCGCCCTCGTCCTCGTCCATGGGCACCTCGGCCTCGAGGTCGGCACCCGCATCGAGCAGCGCGGTCACGGTCCTGATCCCGTGGGGTTCCGCGAGCTGCGCGCCCTCGGCCTTCACCGTGCAGGCCAGATGGATCGCCGCGCGGCCGCGCGGATCGGTGGCGCCGACCAGCGCCGGCGCCCGGGCCAGCTGGGCCTGGACCGAGGCCGCGTCCCAGGCCTTCGCGGCGGTGAACAGCGAGGTCTTCGAGGGCGAGGGCATGGGCGCTTTCCTTCCTTGTCTGCGTCGGGCCATCTTCCCACGGGCTTGACCCAGGTCAATCGCCGGGCGCCCGCGCCGGGCTAGCATGGACAGGCGACACGAGGAGACGCCGTGGAACTCGAGATACCGGAGATGCTGGCCGCCGTCCTGCGCAGCCAGGTCGGCGCGCAGTCGCCGCTGGGCCTCCAGCTGGGCGGCCAGGGGGCCTGCAGCGGCATACGCGTCGTGTCGAGCCGCCACTTCGACGGCCGCTCGCTCAACCTGCTCTACCAGCTGAGCCTCGGCAAGGGCGCGCGCGACCTGGTGTTCCAGCTGCTTGCGCTCGACAACCTCAACGGCGAATCGCAGCTGCAGCCGATCGCGAACCTCGAGGCGATGGTGCCGGCACTGACCGAATGGCTGGCGCGCGACGCCATCGACGGCTGGCTCTACCAGCGCGGCAAGGACGGCGTGCTGCTGCCCTGGCTGGTCCACACGGTGCGGCTGGTGAAGCCCACCGAGGGCAATGCCTACGTGCTCGTGGGCCTGCTCGCCAACACCTTGCAGGCCGCCGGCCGCGAGCCGCCCTCCGAGCCCCGGCTGCGCTTCGCGGGCATGACCTGGGGCCTGAGCTTCTACGAGGAGCAGTTGCCGCAGCGCACGCTGGCCGACCTGTTCGCCGACCACGGCTTTCACAAGGAGTGCGCGGAGTTCAAGCGCGAGTACGAGATGCAGCTCGAGCGCTTCGGCAAGCTGCAACCGCAGCACGGAGCGCAGTTCACCGTCGGCGGCAGCGTGTGGACCGCGGGCGAGGGCCCGCGCGCGGCGCTCGAGTGCCACCGGCTGCCCGAGGCCGCCGCCGTGCGCTGCGTGAACGACGAGGAGCTGCTGCGCCGCCGCTTCGACCTGGCGGCCGATCCGCACCACTGGCGCGAGAGCGGCATCGCCCAGGGCTTCGACCGCATCCCCCAGCACTGCTACCTGCACCTGTTCCACCTCGACTGGCACCGCAACATCTGGGTCCATGCCCAGCATGTGCAGGAGTACCGGTACCAGCCCGGCCTGCGCGAGCGGCTGGTGCTGCCGCAGGCGCACCGCGACCTGATCGACATCCTCACGGCCGACCGCAATTTCCTGGTCGAGGACGTGGTGCCCGGCAAGTCGGGCGGCACCACCATCCTGTGCAAGGGCGCGCCCGGCCTGGGCAAGACGCTGACCGCCGAGGTCTATGCGGAGGTGGTCGGCAAGCCGCTGTACCGCGTGCATTCGGGCCAGCTCGGCGTGACGGCGAGCTCGGTGGAGACCAGCCTCACGCGCATCCTGCAGCGCGCTGCGCGCTGGGGTTGCGTGCTGCTGCTCGACGAGGCCGACGTCTACATCCGGCGCCGCGACAACGACCTGCAGCACAACGCCATCGTGGCCGAGTTCCTGCGCACGCTCGAGTACTTCAGCGGCCTGCTGTTCATGACCACCAACCGCGTCGGCGACATCGACGAGGCCATCCTCTCGCGCTGCATCGCGGTGATCGACTACCAGCCGCCCGGGCCCGACGATGCGCGGCGCCTGTGGGCCACGCTGTCGGCCCAGCTCGGCGTGGAACTGCCCGCGGCCGTGATCGACCGGCTGGTGGTCGACTACGCCGGCGCCAGCGGCCGCGACATCAAGGAACTGCTCAAGCTCACGAGCAAGTACTGCCGGCGCAAGGAACTGCCGCTGTCGACGCAGTCCTTCGCGCAGTGCGCGGTGTTCCGCGGCATCGCGCCCGCCGCATCGCCCGGAGCCACCGCATGATCGACCCCACCCTGTTCGGCGGCGCGCTCACGGGCCGCATGGCCTTCCGGCCCGGTGCCGCGCCCCTGTACGAGCCGCTGCCGCCCGGGCGCCACGACCTGGGCTTCGACGAGGGCCGCGATGCGGTGCTGGTGGTGCCCGAGGGCCTGCCCGCCGATGCGCCGCTGCCCCTGCTCGTGATGTTCCATGGCGCGGGCGGCGAGGCCAACCGCGTGCTGCCGCACTTCGTCGCCCATGCGCGTTCGCGCGGCTTCCTGCTGCTGGCGCCGCAGTCGATGTACGCCACCTGGGACATCGTGGTCGGCGGCCATGGCCCCGACCTCGAGCGGCTCGACAACGCACTGGCCACCGTGTCGCGGCATTTCTGGCTCGACCCCGCGCGGCTCGCGCTCGCGGGCTTCTCCGACGGCGGCAGCTACGCGCTGTCGCTGGGCCTCACCAACGGCGACGTGGCGAGCCACGTGATCGGCCTGTCGGCCGGCTTCATGAACAGCTTCGCGCAGGCCGGCACGCCGCGCTTCTTTCTCGCGCACGGGCGCTCGGACAGCCAGTTGCCGATCGAGACCAGCGCCCATCCGCATGCCCGGCGGCTGCTCGAGAGCGGGCACGACCTCACGCTGCAGCCCTTCGATGGGGACCATGTGATCGTGCCCTGGGTGGTGGGGCGGGCGGTGGCCTTCTTCCTGGGGGACGAGGCGGCGAAGCCGGGCTGAGCGCACGGCTACTTCAGATAGCGGGCCTCGACGGCGCGCATGCGTTCGTCGCCCTGCAGCTCGATGATCTCCTTGACGGACGGAAGCGCCGCATCCACCTCGCGGATGCCGCCGTCTCTGCGGATCCGGGCGAACACCTCGCGCACGGCACCGACAGCCGCGCGGATGGCGTGGTTGCCGTAGATGACGATGCCGACCTTCGAGAGCGCGGCGATGTCGGCCTCGGTCAGTTGTGGATAGGCGGTCGGCACCAGCACCAGCGGCACCTTGCCGGGCCAGGACTTCACGAAGGCCAGGATCTCGTCGGGCGTCTTCTGCCTGGAATGGATCAGTATCGCGTCGGCGCCGGCCTCCTCGTAGGCCTGGCCGCGCCGCACGGCTTCCTGCTGGCCCAGGCCGGCGATCAGCGCTTCCACGCGCGCGATCACCACGAAGTCCTTGTCGGCGCGGGCAGCGGTCGCCGCCGCGATCTTGCCCTGGAACTCCTCTAGGCGGACCAGCTCCTGCCGGCCATCGGTCCTCAGGCTGGTGTCCTTGGGAAAGGTCTTGTCCTCCATCACGATGGCCGACGCGCCGGCCGCTTCGTACTGCGGCACGACGTAGTGGACGTTCACCGCGTTGCCGAAGCCGGTGTCGATGTCGGCGATCAACGGGATGGACACGGTGGAAGCGATGGCGCGCATCATCTCCAGGTGCGTGGACATCGACAGGATGTTGGCGTCGGGCACGGCATAGCTGGCCGACAGCTCGAAGCCGCTGCCCCAGATGCCGCCGAAGCCGGCCTGCTCGGCCAGCTTCGCCACCAGGGGATTGTGGGCGGCCATGGCGGTGAACAGCCGGCCGCTGTCGAGGGCTGCGCGCAGCGCTTGATTCTTGGTCATTGAAGTTTCTGTGGATGGATGAACGAAGTGATGTGGAGCGCCGCTCAGCCGAGCCGCGCGCAGGCCGCGGCGATCCGCGCCATGGCCTCTTCGAGCTCCGCGTCCGAGGCCGCATAGGAGACGCGGAAATGGCCCGGCAGCTCGAACGCGGAGCCGGGAACGATCGCCACCCCCGCCTCGCGCAGCAGGTACAGCGCGAGGTCGGCATCCGTCGCGATCAGGTGGCCCGCGGGGTCGCGCCGCCCCAGCAGTCCCTGGCAGCCCGGGAAGGCGTAGAAGGCGCCGGGCGGCAGGTCGCAGGCGATGCCTTCGATGCGGTTGAGCTGGCCGACCACGCTGTCGCGGCGCCGCCGGAAGGCCTCGACGAACTGGGGAAGAAAGTCCATCGGGCCGTCGAGCGCGGCGACGGCGGCGGCCTGGCTGATCGAACTGGTGTGCGAGGTGGACTGCGACTGGACCAGGTTCATGGCCTTGATCAGTTCGAGCGGCCCGGCGCCGAAGCCCACGCGCCAGCCGGTCATGGCATAGGCCTTGGACACGCCGTTGATGGTCAGCGTGCGCGACGCGAGCGCGGGCATCACGGCGGCCGGCGTGGCGAAGGGGTCGGTCTGGTAGCGGATCTTCTCGTAGATGTCGTCCGCCATCACCCAGACCCGCGGATGGCGCAGCAGCACCGCGCCGAGTGCGGCCAGTTCGTCGTGCGAATAGACCGCGCCGCTGGGATTCGACGGCGAGTTGAGCATCAGCCACTTGGTGCGCGGCGTGATGGCTTCCTCCAGCTGTCGCGGCGTGAGCTTGAAGCCGCTCGCGGCGCCGCAGCGGACGATCACGGGCGTGCCGCCGGCCAGCAGCACCATCTCGGGGTAGGACACCCAGGCCGGCGTCGGCACCACCACCTCGTCGCCCGGATCGATGGTGGCCTGCAGCGCGTTGTAGAGGATTTGCTTGGCACCGCAGCCGACCTGGATCTGCTCGGGGTCGAAGCGCAGCCCGTGGTCGCGCTCGAACTTGCGCACCACCGCCTCGCGCAATGCGAAAGTTCCGGCCACGTCGGTATAGCGCGACTCGCCGCGGTCGATGGCCTGCTTGCCGGCCTCGCGCACATGGTCGGGCGTCGGGAAATCGGGCTCGCCCTGGCTCAGCGCGATGACGTTGCGGCCCTCGCGCTTGAGCTGGTTGGCCAGCCGCGTCATCTCCTTCGTGGCCGAGGGCTTGGCGCCGAGCACGCGCCCGGCCAGGAACGGATGGGATTTGCGCGAGGATGTTGTTGTTGTCGTGGCTGTCGTCATTCGATGGTTCCTACTCTCAGCTTGAAGATCCAGCGCGCCAGCGCCAGGGGGATGAAGATGGTCAGCAGCAGCACCAGGCTGTAGGCGCAGGCCAGTGCCAGCCGCCCGCTGTCGATCTGCTGGAAGATCTCGATCGGCATGGTGTTCATGCCGCCGAAGTACAGGACGACCGTGGCCGACAGCTCCGACAGGGTCGTGACCCACATCAGCACGGCGGCGGCGACGACCGACGGGCCGATCACCGGAAGCACCACGCGCACGAAGCTGCGCAGCGGGCTCACGCCCAGGCTCATGGAGGCCTCCTCGATCGAATCGCGCAGGTTGTGCAGCGGGCCGGCGGCGGCGCGCACGCTGGTGGGCATGCGCCGGAGGAAGTAGGCCAGCGCCATCACCACCCAGCTGCCCGTGAGCACCAGCCAGCCGCTGTTGAACGCGTTGATGAGCGCGATGCCCAGCACGGTGCCCGCGATGGTCAGCGGCAGCATCACCAGCACGTCGAGCACATGGGTGAGCCACGAGCGCCGCTTGACGATCAGGTAGGCCGACACGACCGAGAAAACGACACCCGCCACGGTGGCGATCGAGGCCAGGAACAGCGAGTTGTACAAGGGCTCCGGCGCGCGGAACAGCGCATGCTGCAGATGGGCCAGCGTGAAGCTGCCGTAGCGCAGCACCGGCCCCACGGACGGCGTGAACGCGGTGACGACCACCACCACGGCCGGCAGCAGCGACAGCAGCACCACGCCGAGCACGGCACCACTGGCCAGCACCGCGCGCCAGCCGTGGATCGCCAGCACCGCCGGGCTGCGGCCCGCTTCCATCTGGAACTGGCGCTTCTCGATCACCAGTTTCTGGACCAGCAGCAGACCCGCGCCCAGCAGCACCAGCAGCGACGCCATCGTCGTCTGCATCTGCGGGTTACCGCCCATCTCGCTGACGAACTCGTTGTAGGCCTTCACCGCCAGCACCGGCGTGCGTGCGCCCAGGATGGCCGGCACGCCGAAGCTGCCGATCACGTGGGTGAAGACGATGAGCGCGCCGGCGAACAGCGAGGGCAGCAGCAGCGGCAGGGTCACGCCACCCAGCACGCGGCCGATCGGCCGGCCCAGGCTCAGCGCGGCCTCCTCCAGGTTGCGGTCCATCGACTTCAGGCCGACGAGGACGGCGACGAAGGCGTACACGTAGTTGTTGAGGGTCATCACGTAGACCATGCCCCACCACGAATAGAGCGACGGCAACTCGATGCCCCAGGGTGCCAGCGCCATGTTGACGAGGCCCTGCTTGCCCAGGATCAGCACCCAGGCCGCGGCCACGACGACGTCGGGGACCACCAGCGTCACCAGCGGCAACGCGGTGACGATGCCGGCCAGCGGAAACCTGCAGCGCGCGACGACCACGGCCAGGCCGCCGCCCACGAGCATCGAGGTGATCGTGACCGCCAGCCCGAGGATCAGCGTGTTGAAGAAGACCTCGCGGTACGAGGCCTCGGCGAAGAAGCGCAGGTAGCCGCCGAAGCTCGGCTGTCCGTCGGGGCCCGTGAAGGACTTGCCGATCATCCCCGCCAGCGGCAGGACCAGGAACACGCCCAGCACGCCGATGGCGCACAGCGCCAGCACCAGCCAGGCGGGATCGCGTCGCAGCGCGCGGGACATCATGCGGCCTGCACGATGTGCGCGTCGACGGGCAGTGCCAGCACGACGGCGTCGTCGCGCGAGCGGCTCTGGTCCTGCTGGCGCGTGCGCACCTCGACCCGGAGCACGCCGGCGCTGGTGCGCACCCGGTAGCCCGTGAGGCCGCCGCGGAATTCGACATGCTCGATCACGCCGCGCAGATGGCCGTCGGCCGTCGCATCGGCGTCGGCGAAGACCAGCTCCTCGCTGCGCACCGCCAGCACCGCGCCGGGGCGCAACGGCACCGCGCTGTCGGTCAGGATGACGCCGGCCGGCGTGCCCAGGCGGCGCAGCCCGTTGGCGGCCGCGGGCAGTTCCTCGTCGATGGCGATGAGGTTGGCTCCCCCGACGAAGTCGGCGGCGAAGGCGGTGCCGGGCCGGGCGTAGATCTCGCGCGGCGGGCCGATCTGGACGATGCGCCCGCGGTCCATCACGGCAATCAGGTCGGACAGCGCCAGCGCTTCTTCCTGGTCGTGCGTGACGAAGACGGTCGTGATGCCCGCCTCGGTCTGCAGCTCGCGCACCAGGCTGCGCAGCTCGACGCGCAGCTTGACGTCCAGCGCCGACAGCGGCTCGTCCAGCAGCAGCAGCCGGGGCTCGATCACCAGCGCGCGCGCCATCGCGACGCGCTGCCGCTGGCCGCCGGACAGGGCCGCGGGCGAGCGGTCGGCCAGCGCCTTCAGCCCCACGCGCGCGAGCATGGCCAGCGCGCGTTGCTCCGCGGCGGCGCGGTCGACGCCGCGCGCGGCGAGTCCGTAGACGACGTTGGCGAGGACCGAGCGGTCGGGGAACAGCGCGTAGTCCTGGAACACCATGCCGACCCCGCGGCGATGCACCGGCACGTGGGTCACGTCCTCCTCGCCGAACCGGATGCGCCCGGCGTCCGGCCGCACGAACCCGCCCAGCATGCGCAACAGCGTGGTCTTGCCGCAGCCCGAAGGCCCCAGCAGCGTGAAGAACGACCCGCTCGGGATGGCGAGATCGAGCCCGTCGAACAGGGCCTGGCCGCCATAGCTCTGGGCGATGGCTTCGAATGAGACTTGCATCGGTGGCTTTCCGTTGGCCTGGTGTGCCGGTCAGCGCGCGTTGACGCTCTGGCGCCACTGCGCGATGAATGCCGCGCGCTCCGTGCCCATCCGGGCATCGTCGAGCGCCACGACCTTGATGCTCGACAGCGCGGGCAATTCCGCCAGCCTGCTCACGTCGATGTCGGTGCGCAGCGGACGGCGGTAGGCGCTCTTGAAGACCTCGGTCTGCGTCTTGCCGGCGGCCAGGAATTCATAGAGCCGGCGGGCCTCCTGCGGATGCTTCGCGCCCTTGATCAGGGCCATGCCTTCGGGCGAGAGAAAGGTGCCCTCGGCCGGATAGACCAGCTTGATCTCCTTGAGTCCGCCGGCCACGTACTCGTAGGCGGCGTACTCCATCGTCACCGCGACCGCGAACTCGCCCTTGGCAACGCCTTCGTAGGCGGCGGAGGTGGTGCCGACGATCACGGCATTGCGCGCGACCTTGGCGAGAACCTCGTTGCCCAGCAGTTGCTGCAATCCATACAGCGCGACGAACGAGGCGCTGCTGCGCTCCGGATCGGGAATGACGATCCTGCCCTTCCACTTCGGATCGGCCAGGTCGGCCCACCCCCGCGGCGGCTGGCCGCCCGGCGTCTGGCGCAGGTTCGCCATCAGCACGGTCACGTGGACGTTGGTGCCCAGCCAGAGGCCGTTCGGTCCGCGGTAGGCCGGCGGTATGGCCGCAGCCTGCGCGGATTCGTGAGGCTGGAACTGGTCACGGAATTCGCCGATGGTCGACAGGCCGCCCGACCAGAAGATGTCGCCCAGCGGGTTGGCGGCCTCGGCCTTGATGCGCTGCATCAGCGCCCCGGTGCCGGCGCGCACCACGGACACCTTGATGTCGGGATTCTGCTTGGTGAACTGGTCGACGACCTGGTTCACCGTCTCCACGTTGTTGGAGGAATACAGCACGACCTCGCCCGCGCAGGCCTGCGCCAGCCGTCCTGCGAAAATGAGGAAAAGACATAGTTTTGGCAGCAGCCGAAGCATCTGATTCCGCCCTTTCGAGGCACTGTTGGTGACAGAATGAATGCTATCGACCGCCAAATTTCGATCAACCGAGGTTCTGTGACAGTATTCCCCGCCGTGGTTTCACAATGAGTTTTGATCATGAAAGAGCGGCCGAAGTACCGCTGACACCGCTGCGCGCCTTCGTGGCGGTCGGCCGGCATGGCAACTTCACGCGGGCCGGCGCGGCATTGGGCGTCACCCAGGGCGCGGTGAGCCGCCACATCGCCTCGCTCGAAGCATTCGCGGGCGGACGGCTGTTCCACCGCCGGGGCTCGACCGTCGAATTCACGCCCAGCGGCCTGCAGCTCTTCGAGGCGGTCAAGGACGCCATGTCGACCATCGAGATGACGATGCAGCTGCTGGCGCAACGTGGCCGCAAGCACGACCGGCTGAAGGTGCGCACCTCGATGCCGAGCTTCGCGATGACGGTGGTGGTGCCCGCGCTCGGCGCCTACACCGCGCAGCATGGCGTGCAGATCGACCTGATCACCTCGCTGGCGCCGCCCGAGCCGTCCGACGACTTCGACGTGCTCATCACCCGCGACCTGAGCGTGCCGGGAACGGAGAGCTGGGAGCTGATGCGCGAGGAACTGGTCTGCGTCGCGTCGCCGTCCCTGCTGGAGAAGCACCGCGCGCGATCGAAGAGCGGTTGGCCCCTGGTGGCGGCGCGCTCACGGCCCGACGTCATCGCGACCTGGGCCATCGCCGCGGGCATCGCGACCGAGAGCCTCTATGTGGTCGCCACCTACGACCATCTCTTCCTGGCAATCACGGCGGCCATCGGCGGCACCGGCTTCCTGGTGGTGCCGAAGCTGCTGGTGCTGGATCCGCTGCGCGACGGCACGCTGGTGCTGGCCGACGGGCAGAGCATCGGCTCCGGTGCGAGCTACCTGGCCTACGTCAGCACGCACAGCGCGCATGCCCAGAGCGCGGGCGACTTCTGCCGCTGGCTCAAGGGCATGCTTCGCGAGCGCATGTGAGCGCCGACGGCGCCGGGCTTGCGCGTCGCGCCTAGTCTTCAGGTCGGCTCGACGGCCGGCGCACGATGGACGCCGCATCCACGGTCACGGGCCGGGCCTGCCCCGCCACGCCGGCGCCCGTCGCGCGTGCGCGCAACTGCCCACAGCCTCCATCCACGTCCTGCCCCGCCGAATTGCGCAGCTTGGTCAGGATGCCGCGCTCGTGCAGGGTGCGTGCGATCTGCTGGCAGCGCGCCCAGGCCGGGCGCTGGAAGTCCACGCCGTCGACCGCGTTGAACGGGATCATGTTGAGCACGCCGTACTTGCCCGACAGCAGCCGCACCAGCCCCTCGATCTCTTCCTCGCTGTCGTTGATGCCCTCGAGCAGCGTCCACTGGTACTGGATCGGATAGCCGGTGGTGCGCGCATAGCGCTCGCCGGCCTCGACCAGTTCCTCGGGCGTGAGCCGCGGCGCGCGCGGCAGCAGCCTGCGGCGCAGTTCGTCGCGCGTGGTGTGCAGCGACAGTGCGAGCGCGGGCCGCACGCGTTCCTGCAGCAGCCGCTCGAACACGCGCGGATCGCCGACGGTGGAGAACACCAGGTTCTTGTGGCCGATGTTGCCGACCGTGCCGAGCAGCTCGATCGCCTCCATCACGTTGTCGAGGTTGTGGGCCGGCTCGCCCATGCCCATGAACACCACCTTGCGCACCGGCCGGCGCATGCGCGCGAGCGCCACCTGGGCAATGATCTCGGCGCTGCCGACCTGGCGCAGCAGGCCTTCGCGCCCGGTCATGCAGAACTGGCAGCCGACCGCGCAGCCCACTTGCGAGGACACGCACAGGCCGTCGCGCGGCAGCAGCACGCTCTCGACGGTCTGGCCGTCGGCAAGGGCCACCAGCAGCCGCTCCGAACCATCGGCGCCCGGATGCACCGCATGCACGCGCGCGAGGCCCGCGAGCTCGGCCTCGATGGCCGGCAGCTCGGCCATCAACCCGGCCGGAAAGAAGCTGTGCGGCAGCCGCCGGCCGCTGTCGCGCGGCAGCGCATGGGACCACAGCCGCAGCACGCGCTGCTCATGGCTGGGGCCCGCGCCTGCTTCGCGCAGTCGGCGTCGGATGTCGTGGATTCGCATGGGGCTGGAACGGGAGGCGGCGCGCGCGGCGGCGCGGATCGGGGGCCCAGATTGTGCACCCGGGCCGCGCCCGGCTCAGCCCCACTGCCGCGCGAGGTACTTCGCCGTGGGCGTGCCGGCCTTCGCGACCTCGCGCGGCGTGCCCGCCGCCACCACGCGCCCGCCCTCGCCGCCCGCGCCCGGGCCCATGTCGATGACCCAGTCGCAGCGCGCCACCACGCGCATCTCGTGCTCGACCAGCACCACCGTGTTGCCCGCGTCGACCAGCTCGTCGAGCTGCGCCATCAGCCGGTCCACGTCCGACGGATGCAGCCCGGTCGTCGGCTCGTCGAGCACGTAGAGCGCGTCGCCGCGCTGCGCGCGCTGCAGCTCGGTCGCGAGCTTGATGCGCTGGGCCTCGCCGCCCGACAGCTCGGTGGCCGGCTGCCCCAGGCGCAGGTAGCCCAGGCCGATCGCCGCGAGCAGGCGCAGCGGCCGCTCGATGGGTGCGTCGTCCACGAAGAAGGCATGCGCCTCGTCCACCGTCATCGCGAGCACGTCGGCGATGCTCTTGTCGCGCAGCCGCACCTTCAGCGTTGCCGCGTCGAAGCGCGAACCGCCGCATGTCGGGCACGGCGCGTAGACGCTGGGCATGAACAGCAGCTCGACGCTGACGAAGCCCTCGCCCTCGCAGGTCGGGCAGCGGCCCTTGGCGACGTTGAACGAGAACTGGCCGGCATCGAAGCGGCGCGCCTTCGCGGCGCGGGTCTGAGCGAACAGCTTGCGCACATGGTCGAACAGCCCGGTGTAGGTCGCGAGGTTGGAACGCGGCGTGCGGCCGATCGGCTTCTGGTCGACCCGCACCAGCCGCCGGATCCGGTCCAGGCCCTCGACGATGCGGCCGTGCGTCTCCTGGGCCAGCGAGGGCTCGCCCTCGCCCGGCTCGTCGTCGGCCGGCGCCTCGTGGCCCAGGTGGGCCGCCACCAGCTGCACCAGCGCCTGGCTCACGAGGCTGGACTTGCCCGATCCCGAGACGCCGGTGACCGCGGTCATCGCGCCGATCGGAAAAGCCGCGTCGACCGCCTCGAGGTTGTTGCGCGTGACGCCTTCGAGCCGCAGCCAGCCCTGCGCCGAACGCGGCGGCCGGCCCGCATCGCCGGCCGCCTCGGGCGCGAACAGGTAGGCGGCCGTGCGGGAAGCCGCCACTTCGCGCAACCCGGCGGGCGGCCCGCTGTAGAGCACCTCGCCGCCCTTCTCGCCCGCGCCGGGCCCGACATCGACCAGCCAGTCGGCGCGTCGCATCAGGTCCAGGTCGTGCTCGACCACGAACAGCGAGTTGCCCGCGCGCTTGAGCGCATCGAGCGCATCGACCAGCGCCTCGGCGTCGGCCGGGTGCAGGCCGGCCGAGGGCTCGTCGAGCACGTAGACCACGCCGAACAGCTTGGAGCGGATCTGCGTCGCGAGCCGCAGCCGCTGCAGTTCGCCCGGCGACAGCGTGGGCGTTGCGCGATCGAGCGAGAGATAACCCAGCCCGAGGCCGAGCAGCGTGTCGAGCCGCGCCAGCGCGTCCTGCGCGATGCGCTGCGCCACGATGCGTTTCTCGGCCGACGGCGCCACCTTGCCATGCGCCTCGCCACGCGCGGCCGGCCGCAGCACCTGCGCCAGCGCGCCCAGCGTCAGGTGCGAGATCTGTCCGATGTCGAGCCCCGCGAAACGCACCGACAACGCCTCGGCCTTGAGCCGCTTGCCCTGGCAGGCCGGACACGACGCGCCCGACATGAAGCGCGAGACGCGGTTCTTCATCAGCGTGCTCTGCGTGGTGGCGAAGGTGTGGAGCACGTACTTGCGCGCGCCCATGAAGGTGCCCTGGTAGCTGGGCTCGAGCTTGCGGCGCAGCGCGGCGCGCGTCTCTGCCGGCGTGAAGCCCGCGTAGACCGGCACCGCCGGCTGCTCCTCGGTGAACAGGATCCAGTCGCGCGTCTTCTTCGGCAGCGCGCGCCACGGCGTGTCGACATCGATGCCCAGCGTGACGAGGATGTCGCGCAGGTTCTGCCCCTGCCAGGCCGAGGGCCAGGCGGCCACCGCGCGCTCGCGGATCGTGAGGCTGTCGTCGGGCACCATCGCGCGCTCGGTCACCTCGAACACCCGGCCCAGCCCGTGGCAGACGGGACAGGCACCCTGCGGCGTGTTGGGCGAGAAATCCTCCGCGTGCAGCATCGCCTGGCGCGCCGGGTAGTCGCCCGCGCGCGAATAGAGCATGCGCAACAGGTTCGACAGCGTGGTCACGCTGCCCACCGAGGAGCGCGTGCCCGGCGTGCCGCGCTGCTGCTGCAAGGCCACCGCCGGCGGCAGCCCGTCGATGGCATCGACCGCCGGCACGCCGACCTGGTCGATCAGCCGTCGCGCATAGGGCGCCACCGATTCGAGGTAACGCCGCTGCGCCTCGGCATACAGCGTGCCGAAGGCCAGCGAGGACTTGCCGGAACCCGAGATGCCGCTGAAGACCACGAGGGCATCGCGCGGGATGTCGACGTCGACGTTGCGCAGGTTGTGCTCGCGCGCGCCGCGCACGGAGACGAAACGGTGGGAGGCCGGATCGGACAAGGCTTTGGGTTGTTGGGGCATGGTGTTCGCAGGGACTGGCGCCGCAGGCCGATATTGATGGCAGACATCGCAGCGGTGCCTTGCAGGACAAGGGCGCGACCTCGATTCGGCGCAGGCAAAGGCCGGCACGATAAGGCATGCGTGTCACTGCCCCCCGCAAGCCCTGGAAAGCCATCGCCTGGACCTTCGTCCTGACGCTGGCCGCCACCCTGCTCGTGCTCAACCTCACGAGCGGCGAGAAGAAGCTCGACGAACAGGTGCGGCGCGAATACGCGCTGCACGATCCCCAGTACCAGCGCGCGCTCGGCGCCATGCTCGGCCCGCCGATCACCGACGGCAACCGCTTCGAGGCCTTCCAGAACGGCGACAAGATTTTTCCGCCGATGCTCGCGGCGATCCGCTCGGCGAAGCAAAGCATCACCTTCGAGACCTACATCTATTGGTCGGGCGACATCGGCCGCGCCTTTGCCGATGCGCTGTCGGAGCGCGCGCGTGCCGGCGTCAAGGTGCACGTGCTGCTCGACTGGGTCGGCAGCGCGAAGGTCGATGCGGACTTCATCCGCGAGATGGAGACATCGGGCGTGGAGATCCGCAAGTTCCACAAGCCGAGCTGGTACGACATCGCGCGCATGAACAACCGCACCCACCGCAAGCTGCTGGTGGTCGACGGTCGCATCGGCTTCACGGGCGGCGTCGGCATCGCGCCCGAATGGACCGGCGACGCGCAGGACCCGGCGCACTGGCGCGACTCGCACTACAAGGTCGAGGGTCCGGTGGTGGCGCAGATGCAGGCGGTCTTCATGGACAACTGGATCAAGGTCTCGGGCGACGTGTTCCACGGCGAGCGCTACTTCCCGCCGCTGCCGCCGGTGGGCACGGGCCGCGCGCAGATGTTCAGCAGCTCGCCCTCGGGCGGCAGCGAGAGCATGCACCTGATGTACCTGCTCTCGATCGCCGCGGCCACGAAGACCATCGACCTGTCGAGCGCCTACTTCGTGCCCGACGATCTCACCGTGGGCGCGCTGGTCGCGGCGCTGCACCGCGGCGTGCGGGTGCGCATCATCACGCCGGGACCGATCATCGATTCGCAGACCGTGCGCCGCGCCTCGCGCGCCGCCTGGGGCCCGCTGCTCGAGGCCGGCGCCCAGATCAGCGAGTACCAGCCGACCATGTACCACTGCAAGGTCTTCCTGGTCGACGGCCTGCTGGTGTCGGTGGGCTCCACCAACTTCGACAACCGCTCGTTCCGGCTCAACGACGAGGCCAACCTCAACATCTACGACGAGGCTTTCGCCGCGGCGCAGACCGTGCAGTTCGAGGCCGACCTCGCGCAGTCGAAGCGGTTGAGCTACGAGGGCTGGAAGGATCGGCCGCTGCTCGAGAAGGCGTGGGAGCACCTGGCTGCGGTGCTGTCGCCGCAGCTCTGAGCGGCTGCCCCCGTCAGCCGCGCAGCGACCGGAACGCCGCGCGCAACTCCGCGCTGAACAGCGCCGGCTGCTCCCAGGCGGCGAAGTGCCCGCCCTTGTCGACCTCGTTGAAGTAGATCAGGTTGTGGTACGCCGCCTCGACCCACTGGCGCGGCGCGCGGTAGATCTCGCCCGGGAACACGGTCACCGCGGCCGGGATCGAGATGTCGACGGCGTTGAAGTTGTTGGCGTTGTTCTCCCAGTAGAGCTGCGCGCCCGAGGTGGCGGTCTTGGTCACCCAATAGAGCGTGATGTCGTCGAGCATCTCGTCGCGCGTGAGCGACTTCTCGGCGTCGCCGCCGCTGTAGGTCCACTCGGTGAACTTGTCGTAGAAGAAGGCGGCCAGGCCCGCGGGCGAATCCTCGAGCGCATAGCCCAGGGTCTGGGGCCGCGTCACCATCAGCGCGGCATAGCCGCCGCCCTTCCTGTAGAGGAAGTTCAGCGCATCGAAGGCCGCCTTCTCCGTGTCGTCGAGGCCGGCGGGCGCGGGATCGCCGTTGTTGAGTGCCCGCGCCACCTGCGGCGGCACGCTGGCCGGCATGTTGACGTGGATGCCGAGCAGGCCCGGCAGCTTCTGGCGCGCCATGCTGTCCGAGATGACCGAGCCCCAGTCGCCGCCCTGCGACACGTAGCGCGGGTAGCCCAGCCGCTTCATCAGCACGTCCCAGGCACGGCCGATGCGGTCGGGGCCCCAGCCGGTGCTGCGCGGCTTGGCCGAGAAGCCGTAGCCGGGCATCGAGGGCAGCACGAGGTGGAAGGCGTCCTCGGCGCGGCCGCCATGGGCGGTGGGGTTGACGAGCGGGTCGATGGTCTTGAGCAGTTCCATCACCGAGCCGGGCCAGCCATGGGTCATGACCAGCGGCAGCGCATCGGGATGGCGCGACTTCACGTGGATGAAGTGGATGTCGAGGCCGTCGATCTCGGTGATGAACTGCGGCAGGGCATTGAGCCGCGCCTCGGCCTTGCGCCAGTCGTAGCCGCTGCCCCAGTACCGAACCAGCGGCTGCAGCTTCTCGAGCCGCACGCCCTGCGACAGGTCGCTCACGGTCTCGCGGTCGGGCCAGCGCGTGGCCTTCACGCGGCGACGCAGGTCGGCCAGCACGGCCTCGGGCACGTGGACGCGGAACGGGCGTACGGCCGTGTCGCCCGTGGGCGCGCGCGGCTTCGGCGGATAGGCCGCGGCCGCTTGCGCATCGGCCTCGGGACTGCCGGCCGCCCGTGCCAGCTCGGTGCCCGAGAGCAGGCTGAAGCCCGCGGCGCCGGCCACGGCGGAGGTGGCGAAGAAGCCGCGGCGCGTGGCCCGGCTCGCGGTCTTGTCGGTGGTCTTGTGCATGGGATGTTCCTCTGGATTGGATGAAGTCGCGTGGCCCCCGTCCCGGGGCCGGAGCGCATTCTTCGAGCGCCATGCCGCCGCGCCGCGGATCGCGTATGCCTGTGTATCCGCGCGAAAAATCCACACACTACGTTGCACGCGCGGCCCAATACACGACTGGCGCGCGGGCACACCGCGTCTTCGCTAGAGTGGGCGCACACGGGGCCCACGCCCCCTTTTTCTTTTCTCGACAGGAGCGACGGATGACTTTGGCAATGAGCTGGCAGGCATGGAGCGAACAGGACGGCGTGGGGCTCGCCGCGCTGGTGCGCAGTGGGCAGGTCACGCCGGCCGAGCTCGCGGCCCAGGCCAGCGCCGCCATCGCGCTCACCAACCCCGCGCTGAGCGCGGTGGTCGAGGTCTTCGACGACGTGGTGGCCGATCCGCTGGCCGACGGCATGAACCCCGCGGGCGCGTTCGCGGGCGTGCCCTACCTGATGAAGGACCTGGGCCCGACCATGAAGGGCCGGCTGCAGGAGATGGGCTCGCTGCTGATGAAGGGCCAGCGCGCGGCCGCCGACACCCACCTGACGCAGCAGATCCGCAAGGCCGGGCTCAACATCATCGGGCGCACCACCACGCCCGAGTTCGGCGTCTGCAGCTCGGCCGAGAACCCGGCCGTCTACGTCACGCGCAATCCCTGGAACCTCGACTACACCACCTGCGGCTCCTCGGCCGGCACGGGCGCGGCGGTGGCGGCCGGCGTGCTGCCGCTGTCGCACGCCACCGACGGCGGCGGCTCGATCCGCATTCCCGCGGGCGTGAACGGCAACATCGGCCTCAAGCCCTCGCGCGGCGTGTTCTCGATCGCGCCGGCGCTGTCGGACCTCACGGGCCTGGTGTCGATCCAGGGCTGCCACAGCCGCACGGTGCGCGACACCGCGGCCTTCGTCGACCACTGCCGCGGCGGCGCGCCCGGCGAGTTCATGCCCTACTGGAAGGCCGACGAGCCCTACACGCAGCTGATCGAGCGCGACCCGAAGCCGCTGCGCATCGCGATGTCGCACGAGTGGGGCGACTTCCGCGCCACGCCGCACATCGTGGCCGAGCTCGAGCGCGTGGGCCACTTTCTCGAGGGCCTGGGCCACCACGTCGAATGGGCGCTGCCCGCGGTCGACATCCGTGCCGCCTTCGCGGCCCAGACCACCTGCTACATCAGCAACTTCGCGCAGACCATCGAGGGCTTTCTCGCGCGCTTCGGCCTCGAGCAGCCGCCGGCCGACCTGATCGAGCCGATCAACATCAAGATCTGGGAGGCCGGGCGCGACATCTCCTATGCCGAGCGCTTCAGGATGCAGACGGTGTTCAACACCACCGCGCGCGGCTTCGGTGCCTTCTTCGAGGACTGGGACATCATCCTCACCCCGATCACCGCGCTGCCCACGCCGCGTGTGGGCACCACCGAATACCTCACGCTCAGCGACAACCCCTCGGTGCTCGACTGGTTCGACAACCTCTGGCAGAACTTCGCCTACACGCCGCTGGCCAACCTCTGCGGCATTCCGGGCATCTCACTGCCGCTGGCCTTCAACGAGCACGGCCTGCCGCTGGGCATGCAGCTGCAGGCGAAGCAGGCCAACGATGGCCTGCTGCTGCAGCTCAGCGCGCAGATCGAGCGCGCGATCGGCGGCCGCTGGAACGATGGCCGCCAGCCCGGCGTGCACGTGACCACGGCGAGCTAGAAAACCTGCTCAGTGCCGGCAGCCCGGCACGCCGCAGGCGCCGTCGTTCCACGACGAGCCGAGGATCATCCCGCAGAAGTTGAGCCGCTTGTACGTGGGGTCCTTGAGCGCCAGCACGTCGGCCTTGACGTTGCCGAAGGTGGTCTCGGGCTTGAAGCGCGTGCCCTTGGCGAAGGCATCGATGATGCCTTCCTTGAAGTCGGCCTCGCGCGGATGCGCGCGCACCACCGCCTCGCGCTGCTCGGTGGGAAAGGCGTCGTAGGCCAGGCCCAGCACGTCCATCTCGACGCCCGCGGTGACCAGCGCCACCACCGGCTTCTTATGCTGCGGAATGCCCGGCGTGGTGTGCAGCGCGATCGCATCCCACACCTGCTCGACCTCGGGCTCGGCGATGCCGTGGCGCACGAGGAAATCGCGCGCGGCATTGGCGCCGTCGACCTCGAAGCGCTCGGTCCTGCTGCTGTAGGGCGCCACCAGCCCCATGTCGTGGAACATCGCGCCGATGTAGAGCAGCTCCGCGTCGTAAGCCAGGCCGCGGCGCTCGCCGGTCAGCGCGCCGAACAGGAACACGCGCCGCGAGTGGTTGAACAGCAGCGCGGTCTCGGTGTCGCGCACCAGCTCGGTGGCCTCGCGCGCCATCTGGCTGTCGGGGATGTGGATGCCGGCAATGGATTCGTTCATGGGTTCTCCGGGAATCGGGGTTGGCGAAAGTGCGAACCCAGTGTCCGGCGCGCCGATGCCCCGTGCGCGCGGCCGAGGGGGCAGGGACTGCCAGATCGGGTGCGCTTCCTGCCAAAAGCAGGGGGCAGGTCCCGAAGAGGGGGCCGCGCCGCGGGCACATCGGACTCCCGCCTCACCTTCGCCATCTGTCTATCGAAAGCGCCGCCAAGTCATTCGACACCCAACAGAGTAACCTCTCAAATAATTTTAAATAGGTTACTCAGAGGCATAATCAGTGGAGCGAAGAGACCGCCCAGCGGTCCGGATCGGGAGCACAGGAGCGGGAGTCGAACGAAGGAGCACAAGATGAATGATCGAGGTATGACCGCCGTGCTGGTCCATGGAGCCTGGGCCGACGGATACAGCTGGGCAAGGGTGATTGCGGGCCTGGAGCAGGCAGGCATCGAGGCCGTCGCGGCCCCGCTGCCGCTGACGAGCCTTGCCGACGACGTTGCCGCGCTGAAGCGCAGCCTCGCACGCATCGAAGGGCCGTTGATTCTGGTCGGGCACGCCTATGCGGGCGCGGTGATTGCGCAGATCACCGAGCAGCGCGTGGCGGGCCTGGTGTACGTGGCGGCGCTTGCGCCCGACGAAGGGGAAACGGTGCTGGAGGTCTTCGGACGCGCCGAGCCGCACGAGAAAGCGCCACGGCTGGCGCCCGATGGCGACGGATGGATCTGGCTTCCCGACGAAGCCTTTGCCGGCGCATTCGCACAGAACGCCTCGCCGGAAGACCAACGTGTATTGGCGGCCGTTCAGCGGCCGATCTCCGTGTCATGCATCACCGTGCCCGTCGGGCCGCCGTTGTGGAAGACCCGGCCCGCGTGGTACCTGGTGGCGCAGGACGATCGAATGATCGCGGCCTCGACGCAGCGCTTCATGGCGCAGCGGATGCAGGCGGTCGAACGCTCGATTCCGGCCGATCACGCGCCGAGCGTTTCGGCGCCGGGCGAGGTCATCGGGTTCATCGCCGACGCGGCCCGCGCGTTCGGCAGCGAAGCGGCGCCCCACTGAGCGCGTGGACCGACGCGGCGGGCATGCCGCCGCGGCCCGATGTCCGCGGTGGCCGGCCGCACCGGCTCGGGGATATCGGGCTGCCCCGATCAGATCGACTTGATCTCGCCGCCGTCCATGCGCAGCACCGTGCCGGTCATCCAGCGCGCTGCCGGCGACACGGCGAAGGCGATCAGATCCGCAATCTCCTCCGGCTCGCCGAAACGCGCGATGCCCGAACTTGCGAGAACCGCGGCCTTGGCAGCGTCCAGGTCGAGATGGCGCGCGCTCGCGAGCTTCTCGATCATTCCCATGCGCCGGCCCGTCATGACCGCGCCCGGCGAGACGCTGTTCACTTGAACGCCATCGGCAATGCCGCGATCGGCGAAAGCCTTTGCCAGCGCCTCGATCGCCGCGTTGATCGTGCCCACGGCGGCAGACGCCGCCTTCGGCGCTTCCGCGGCAGTGCCCGAGATGAAGACGACGGCGCCTTTCGACGACTTCAACGCCTCCCACGCGCGCAAGGTGAGCCTGCGGGCGCCATGGAATTTCAGTGCCAGGCCGCTGTCCCATTGCGCGTCGGTCATCTCGAACAGGTCCAGTCCCGGGACCGCGCCGGCCACGTTCACCAGCGCATCGATTCTTCCGAACTGCGAAAGGGTCCGCGCCACGACCGTCTCGGCGGCCTGGGGATCGCCAAGATCGCCCTCGACGACGAGCGCCTGCGCGCCCAGTGCGCGCACCTGCGCCGCCACCTGCTCCAGCTGTTCCCCGCTGCGCGCGGCGAGCACGACGCACGAGAAGTTCCTGGCGAGCCGCAGGGCCGTGGCCTTGCCGATCCCCGAGCTCGCGCCCGTCACTATCACGACTGATTCCGACATTGGATGATTCCGGTTGTTGATAAAAACTTCGACCTGGGTGCCGCCGCGGCGAGGCCGCCCGACGGCCTCGAATCAGACGGCCTTGACCTCGCCGCCGTCCATGCGGATGGCCGTGCCGGTCAGCCAGCGCGCCGCCGGCGACACGAGGAAGGCCATCAGCTCGGCGATCTCCCGCGGCTCTCCGTAGCGGGCGATCCCTGCCTCCTTCGGGAAGCTCTCGAGCGCCTCGTCGAAGCTCATGCCGTGCGCTGGTGCCCAGTGCGCGAGGTACGAACGGCGGCGCTCGGTCATGACGGGCCCGGGCAGCACGCTGTTGACGCGCACGCCGTCGCGGATCCCGAGGTCGGCGAATGCCTTGGCCAGCGCGACGATCGCGGCGTTCACCGTTCCCACGGCCGCATAGGAAGCCTTCGGGAACAACGCCGAGTTCCCGGAGGTCATCACCACCGCCCCGTTCGTCGCGCAAAGATGTTTCCACGCATGCACCGTCAGCCTGCGCGCGCCGTGCAGCTTCAGGCCGAGGCCCGCGTCCCATTGCGCGTCGGTCATCTCCAGCAGGTCCACCTGCGGCACCGCACCCGCGATGTTGACCACTGCATCGATCCGGCCGAATTCGCCGATCGTGCGCTCGACGACTTCGGCGGCAGCGGACGGCTCGCCCAGATCCGCGACGATGACCAGGCTGGACGCCCCCGCGGCCTCGACCCGTTGCGCCGTCTGCTTCAACTTCTCTTCGTTCCGGGCGACGAGCACCAGCCGGCCGAAATCACTGGCCAGGCGGATGGCGGTCTCGCGCCCGATCCCCTGGCTGGCGCCCGACACGATGGCCACTGTGTTCTTCATGCGTTCCTCGCGTTCCTTGGATGGCTCCCTCCTCGCTTTGAGAGCTCCCGCGCCGGCCCGGCGCTCGATGGCCAACCACCGCTCGAAACCCGATGCCTGTCATCTGTTCGGCGCCGAGATTAGTATCTTCCGAATAACCTGTCAAACTATATTAGCTAGGTTATCTAAAATCCAATCTGCGCGCTGCCCGCGGTGCCGCGCCGGAACCGCGGCGGGGGAAAATGCCAGGAACTTCGCTGTACCGGCATCCACCGATGTGCGCATTGCGACTGCAAGGAGCTTCGATCCCATGACCCATCGATACCCAATGAAATGCTCGCTCCCGTGTGCCCACGCGCAACCGCGCCGAGGACTTCGCTGCCCGCGACCAGGAGATCGCGAATGAGCGAGGTCCGGCCCCCGCCGATGTTCCTGGCGGATTCACCCGCGCTCGACTTCCTGAATTCGGTGGCCGTCCCGACCGACACGCAGGTGGAGTGGCTCGGCTCGGGCGAGGACCTGTTGAACTGGCTGCGAGAGGCCGGCATGGTCGATCCGCAAGTGCTGCGAGAACTGGGCGAGGCGGCCGGTCCGGGCGAGCTGGATGCGGTGGCCGCGCAGGCGCGCGCATTGCGCGAGTGGTTCAGGGCCTTCGTCCGGCAGCACCAGGGCGCGCGGCTCACGCGCAAGTCCTTCAAGGAGCTGGAAGCGCTGAACCGGCTGTTGGCGCGCGACGAGGCGTTCGAGCAGATCGAGATCCGCGACAAGGCGTCGGCCTCCGGGGACGAGCCCTCCGAGCTGGCATGGGTGCGCCGCCGTCGCTGGCGCTCCGCCGATTCGCTGCTGCTGCCGATCGCCCAATCCATGGCCGAGCTCTTGGCGACCGCCGACCTCACCCATGTGAAGGCATGCGAGGGTCCGGCCTGCACGTTGATGTTTCTCGACACGACGCGTGGACGCATTCGCCGCTGGTGCAGCATGGCCGTCTGCGGCAATCGCGCCAAGCAGGCGGCGCATCGTTCGAAGCTGAGTTCGGAAAAGCGCTAGCGGCCTGCCCCGGTCATTCTTCCCTGCCAGCGCGCATCGACTTCCACCGCCAGGCCCAAAAAACGCAAGCCCGCTTGCGTTCTTGCAAACTGACAGAAAGGCCTCGCGAACCTAATCTCCGTCCGCCACTTCAGCCCCTGCGACGCAGGGACCAGGCGATTCAGCCACATCCACAGGACGGAGACCCCCATGAGCCAGTCAACGCTCGAGACCATTCGACAGATCTTCGTGTTCGAGAGGAACACGCTCGCCGAGGGCGGCCGCGCCGCCGCCGCGCCTTCGCGCCACGTGGTCGCCGCCGCGATCTTCAAGAACCCCTGCGCCGGCCGCGGCGCCGCGACCGACGCCGAACTGGCCGACCTGGCGCAGCGCTCGGTCGAGATCGGCACGCTGCTGACCGAACGCGCGCTCTCGCACTTCGCGGGCGAGGAGCAGCCCCGCGCCTACGGCAAGGCCGCGCTGGTGGGCACGGCCGGCGAGTCGGAACACGGCGCGGCGCTGATCCACCCGCGCCTGGGCCTGGCCATGCGCACCGGCCTGGGCGCGGGCCCCGCGCTGATTCCGGGCAATGCCAAGGTATCGACGGCCGGCGGCTCGGTCGACCTGCTGTTCGGCGGCGCCGACGACGCCTGGGACTACGACGCCATGGACGGCATCACCCTCGCGATTCCGGGCGCGCCCGGCCCCGACGAGCTCGTGCTGTTCGTCGGCTTCGGCACCGTGCGCATCAATGCGCGCGTGAAGGGCGCCAGCGCCGAGCAGGTCGCCAAGGTGGTGGCCGACATCCGGGCACGCCGCCAGGCCTGAAGCGCCCATCACCGGCCACGCCACGTGGCCGGCCAGGGAGGAGCCCCACCGGGCGGCCTCCTCCCTTCAGAACCACAAGACAGGAGACAAGCATGGACATCCCCGCAACCCTGACGGGTGCGACGCATCGCGCGGAAGGCAGGAAGGTCATCGTGGCCTCTTCCGTGGGCGCCGTCATCGAGTACTACGACTTCTTCCTCTACGGCTCGCTCGCGACCATCATCGCGAAGCAGTTCTTCTCGGCGCTCGACCCCTCGGCCGCCTTCATCTTCGCGCTGCTCGCCTTCGCGGCGGGCTTCATCGTGCGGCCGCTCGGCGCCGTGCTGTTCGGGCGCCTGGGCGACATGATCGGGCGCAAGTACACCTTCATGATCACGCTGCTGCTGATCGGCATCTCGACCTTCTCGGTCGGCTTCCTGCCCAACTACGCCACCATCGGCGTGGCCGCGCCGATCATCCTGATCGTGCTGCGGCTGTGCCAGGGGCTGGCGCTCGGCGGCGAATATGGCGGTGCCGCCACCTACGTGGCCGAGCACTCGCCGCCGCACAAGCGCGGCGCCAGCACCGCATGGATCCAGACCACCGCAACGCTGGGCTTCCTGCTGTCGCTGGTCGTCATCCTCGGCGTGCGCAGCACCATGTCGCCCGAGCAGTTCGATGCCTGGGGCTGGCGCATCCCCTTCATCATCTCGCTCGGCCTGCTCGTGCTCTCGGTCTACATCCGGGTCTCGATGAAGGAGTCGCCGGTGTTCCTCAAGCTCAAGGCCGGCAACGGCATCAGCAAGGCGCCGGTGCGCGAGGCCTTCGGCGAATGGAAGAACCTGCGCATCGTGCTGATCTGCCTGTTCGGCCTGTGCGCCGGGCAGTCGATCGTCTGGTACACCTCGCAGTTCTACGCGCTGTTCTTCCTCACGCAGATCCTCAAGGTGGATCCGATCTACGCGAACACGCTGTTCGCCACCTCGCTGGTGCTGAGCATGCCGCTGTTCATCTTCTTCGGCGCGCTGTCGGACCGCATCGGCCGCAAGTGGCTGATCATGATCGGCATCCTGGTGGCGGCCCTGTCCTACGGCCCGCTGTTCAAGGCGCTCACGCACTATGCGAACCCGGCGCTGGAGCGCGCCCAGCAAAGCGCCTCGATCGTGCTGACGGCCGACCCGCGCGAATGCTCGTTCCAGGGCAACCCGATCGCGCGCGACGTCGACTTCCGGACCTCCTGCGACATCGCCAAGCGCGTGCTGGCGCAGAGCGCGGCCAGCTACGAGGTCAAGGACGCGGCGGCCGGCGAGCTGGCGACCGTGACCATCGGCGACCGGGTCATCGCCTCGGTGCAGGGAAGGCTGGTCGCGAACGGCAACGCCTTCGAGCCCGCCAGCAAGGCCGAGATCGACGGCTTCCGCGCGCGGATCGGCGCCGCGCTCCAGGGCGCCGGCTATCCCACGGCGGCTGACCGCGCGGGCATCGACTCGCCGATGGTGGTGCTGATCCTGCTGGTCTTCATGGGCTTCGTGGCCATCACCTACGGGCCGCTCGCGGCGCTGCTGGTGGAGATGTTCCCCGCGCGCATCCGCTACACCTCGATGTCGCTGCCCTATCACATCGGTGCCGGCTGGTTCGGCGGGCTGCTGCCGACCATCTCGTTCGCGCTCGTGGCCGAGCACGGGAACATCTATGCCGGCCTCGCCTATCCGATCGCGGGCGCGCTCATGACTTTCGTGATCGGCGCGATCTGGCTGCGCGACACCAAGGAGACCCGGGCCGCGGCCTGAACCGCAAGCTTGCACCGATGGCGCGGAGGCCCCCGCTGGACTAATGTCTTCGCTCCTTCGCTCAGCCTTCAATGCCATGGCCACCAAGCACCTGCCCCTGGATCAACTCGGATGGGACCACCTGCGCGCATTGCTCGAAGTCGCGCGCGGCGGTGCGCTCGCGCCCGCCGCGCGCAAGCTGGGCGTCGACCAGTCGACCATCAGCCGCCGCCTCGCGCAGGTGGAGTACAGCTCGGGCGGCACGCTGTTCCGGCGCGACCGCAAGGGCATCGTCCTGACCCCGTTCGGGCGGGAAGTGTTCACGAGGGTGGAGAAGATGGAAACGGCCTTGCACGAAATCCAGGGACTGACCGCCGACCGCTTCGGGCAGAACGCCGGCACCGTCTCCATCGCGACGATGGAGGGCGTGGGCGCGATGCTGATCTCGCGCGCGGTCAGGAAGCTGCACGAGCGCTTCGCGGCGATCGAGATCCAGCTCGCCACCACTTCCAACTACGTGGACATCGCGCGCCGCGAGTCGGACATCTTCGTGAGCTTCTTCGAGCCCCCGCCGAAGTCGCTGCACACGCAGAAGGTGGCCGACGTGCATTTCCATCTCTATGCCAGCGCCTCCTATCTCGCGGGCCGCGAGATCGCGCGACCCGAGGACCTGGCGCGGGACTTCTTCATCGGCTACATCGACGATCCGATCTACCTGCCCTCGGCGCGCTGGCTCGAGGAGTTCGTCGATGCGCCGCGCATCGGCTTCCGCGCGACCAGCATGTTCTCGCAGCTGTTCGCGGCGCGGGAGGGCCTGGGCGTGGTGCTGTTGCCTTCGTACGCCGAAGCCGAGTCCTTCGGGCTGATCCGGCTGCTGCCCGACCGCTCCGCGCGCGTGCCGCTGTTCATCAGCGTGCAGTACGACCTGCAGTACCTGCCACATATCCGGGCCGTCTTCGACCTGCTCGCGCAACTCATGGCCGAGAAGCTCGCGGCCCAACAGCCGGTGGCGCCGGCCTGACACCTATCGCTTTCTTCCATCCACCCTTTGCTCATTCAATCTCATGAACAAGAAAATCCTCGGTATCGTTTCCTACCCCATCACCGTCTTCGACGAGCGCAGCGGCGCCGTCGACATCGAGACCAGCCGCCGCGTGGTCGAGCGGCTGGTGCTCTCGGGCTCGCATGCCATCGCACCGCTCGGCAGCACCGGCGAAAGCGCCTACCTGTCCGACGAGGAGTGGGATGCCGTGGCCGAGGCGTCGATCGCTCAGGTCGCGAAGCGCCTGCCGGTGATCGTCGGCATCTCGGACCTCACGACCCGCAACGCGGTGCGCAAGGCCAAGTTCGCGGAAGCGGCCGGCGCCGACGCGGTCATGGTGCTGCCCGTGTCCTACTGGAAGCTCGGCGAGGCCGAGATCTTTCGCCACTACCAGAGCATCGCCGACGCGATCGGCCTGCCGGTCATGCTCTACAACAATCCCGCGACCAGCGGCGTCGACATGCAGCCCGAGCTGATCGTGCGGATCGTGCGGGACATCGCGAACGTCACCATGGTCAAGGAGAGCACGGGCGACATCCAGCGCATGCACCGGATCCGGCAACTGTCGAACGGCGAGATCCCGTTCTTCAACGGCAGCAATCCGCTGGCGCTCGAGGCTTTCGCCGCCGGTGCCGTGGGCTGGTGCACGGCGGCGCCCAACATCATTCCGAGCTGGCCCGTCGCGCTCCACGACGCCTGCCTGTCGGGCGACATGGAAGCGGCGCGAACGATCTTCTACGGGCAGCTCGAGGTACTGCAGTTCATCCTCAAGGGCGGGCTGCCGACGACCGTGAAGGCGGGGCTGCGGCTGCGGGGGTTCGAGGCGGGGGTGCCGAGGTTGCCGCTGCAAGGGCTCGACGAGGCTTCGGTTGCGCAGCTGCAGCGTTTGCTCAGGGAGCTGGATTCGCGAACGATTGCCTGAACAGCCGATCGCCGTCACGCATAGGCGACCCAGCCCCTGAACGTGAACCCCACATAGAAGAGCTGCACCCCGCTGAACCCCGCCTCGCGCAGGATCGCCTCGTCCTGCGCCGGCGACAGGATCGCCAGCTCCTTCTGCACCTTCTCGCTCGTTGCCGCCGCCTGCTTCGGGTCGGACCCCGACGACACGAGGAAGGCCGCGTAGCGCTTCATCCAGGTCTCGCGCTGGCCCTCGCCGTCCTCCACGCTGAGGTGCGCAACCACGAAGGGTGCGCCCGGCTTCAGGCGGCGATGGATCTCGCGCGCCGTCGGCAGGCGCTGGTCGGGTGGCACGAAATGGAAGGTCAACAGGCAGGTCGCGCCGTCGAAGGGGCCTTCGGGCGCGTCCTGCACATAGCCTTCGTGCAGGCCCACGCGCGACGTCAACGGGCCGAGCCGCTGGGCCGCGAGATCGAGCATCGGCGCGCTCGGGTCGACGCCGTCGATCCGCCAACCGGGGTGGGCGAGCGCGAGGTCCTCGAGCTCGAGGCCGCCACCGGCGCCGACCACCAGCACGCGGCCTTCGGCCGGCACGCGCTCGGCCAGCAGGATGCGCGTCATCGGCAGCAGGCCGCTATGGCCGGGCACGTTGCGCTTCGGGCCCTCCGCGTACTTGGCGACCGCATCGGAACTGTTGAATGCACTGTGAGAGTTCATCCAACGATGATGGCATGGCGCCTGGGGGTGCGCTTCAGCAGGGGTTCAGCGCCGCGAAGACCGCTTCGTAGCGGCCATCGCGCTCGGCCCAGCGGCGCGCGTGGTCGCGCTCGAGCATCAGCTCGCCGTGCGGATGATCGCCGCGCTCCAGCAGCCGCATCACCTCCGCCACGTAGGCGCCCACGGGCATGGCGCGCGGGTCCGAGGCCTGCGCGCTGCCCGTGAGTTCGGTCTGCACATAGGGCGGCGCGAGTTCGAGCACCTCGACCGGGACCGCGCGAAGCTGGTGGCGCAGCGACTGCAGCCACGAGTGCAGGAAGGCCTTGCTCGCGCAGTAGACCGGGAAGTCCGCGCGCGGCACGAAGGCCAGCGCCGAGCCGGTCGCGATGAAGCTCGCATTGGCCTGGCCCTTCAACAGCGGCAGGAACGCGGCCGCGGTGCGCAGCACGCCGAGGATGTTGGTCTGCACCATCGCTTCGGCATCGGTGGCGCTCCAGGCGTCGGCGCGCATGTCTTCCGCGCGCGAGATGCCGGCATTGGCGATCAGCACGTTGAGCTCGGGAAAACGTTCGCGCACCTCCCGCGCGACGCGTGGCAGCGAGGCGGGATCGTCGAGGTCGAGCCGCAGGCCGAACAGGCCGGCTCGGCCGGCCGTGACCTCGTCGAGCAGGGCCTGGCGCCTGCCGGTGACGATGACGCGGTTGCCGCGCCGGTGCAGGGCCTCGGCGAGCGCGCGGCCGATGCCGCTGGTGCCGCCCGTCACGAGGATGGTGTTGCCGGTGGTTTTCATGATGGCTGTCTTTCGATGGGTTGGGGTCATGGAGAAAGCCATGGCAACCCTCGCGGCGCTCTTCGCGAACGGACGCGAAAAGACCCTGTGCCGGCCGCGCGATGCAATGCAGCGCAGGAAGGCGAACAGGACGAACGAAAGGAAGAGGGAGGGCATACCGTGGCGTCTTTGCATCGAGATCTCCCTGCTGGGAACCACTCGACAAAGGACGCGTTGGATGACGGTAACGCCTACGGCAGCGCGCCGCTGGGGCGACTGCGGGCCGGATTGTCGACGCGCCGGCGCGCCGCCGTCAACCCCCGGGCGACGCCGCGAGCCGCGTGCTGCCGAAGTTCGCGCGGTACTGCTGCGGCGTGACGCCCAGGCGGCGCAGGAACACCGCGCGCATGCGATGCGCGTCGTGGAAGCCGCAGGCGAAGGCCACGGTCTTCATCGGCGCCTGGCCGTTCTCGAGCATCACGCGCGCCGCGTCGAGCCGCGCGCTCTCGACGAACTCGGCCGGCGTGAGCTTCGCGTCGCGCGCGAAGGTGCGCGCGAAGCTGCGCTCGCTCATGTGCGCGACCCGCGCCAGCACCGCCACCGTGAGCTCGTCGCCCAGGTGCGCCATCACGTACTGCTGCACCTGCGCGACCGGCGAGGCCGGCTCGAGCCGGGGCGTGAGGAAGGGACTGAACTGCGACTGCCCGCCCGCGCGCTGCGTGAACACCACGAGCCGCCGGGCCACGTGCAGCGCCACCTCGTTGCCGTGGTGCTGCGCGAGCAGGTAGAGCGACAGGTCGATGCCCGCCGTGACGCCGGCCGAGGTGTAGAGCTTGCCGTCCTGGTTGAAGAGCCGGTTCGATTCGACGCGCGCGCTCGGGCACAGGCTGGCCAGCGCCGCCGCGTCGTTCCAGTGCGTGGTGACGGTGCGGCCATTCAGCAGGCCCGCACGCGCCAGGATGAAGGCGCCGCTGCAGATCGAACCGAAGCTCGCGGCCCGCGCGCTCGCGGCCTCGAGCCAGCGGTACAGCGCCGGATCGAAATGCTGCCGCACCAGCGCCGGGCCGCCGGCCACCAGCAGCAGGTCGAAGGCATCGTCGACCTCGGCATAGTGGCGATGCGCCTGCAGCGAGAGGCCGTTCGAGCACGGCATGGTGCCGTGCTCCACGCCGATGGTCTCGAGCCGGTAGTGGTCCTCGTCCGGCAGGAAGCGGTTGGCTTCCGAGAACACGTCCATCGGGCCGCTGACGTCGAGCGACTGGACGCCGGAGAAAACGAGCAGGGCGACGGTGCGGTGCATGGGGCGGGAGATGGGGCGGGATCGGTCCGGGATTCTGGCGCACCCCGAGATCCGCGGCTTGAAAAACGCCGTGCCTCGTTCGTCTGGAAGACTTCGAGTGCTGCGGGCGGCATGCATTCACCCCGACGGCATCGGTACATCCCACCCAGCGAGCCCCTGCCCCATGACAATCGCCCGATGCGCATCGCCCCGCCGCCTCGCAACCGACGCCCCGCGATGAACCGATGGTGAGTGCCCCGCTTCCGCCCCTGCGCTTCGGTCCCTTCGTGCTCGACGCGGCCGCCGGCCGCCTGCTGCGCGACGACGCGCCCGTCGCGCTGCAACCCAAGGTCTTCGCGCTGCTCTGTGCGCTCGCGGGTCACCCCGGCCGGCTGATCGCCAAGGCCACGCTGTTGCAACAGGTCTGGCCCGCGCAGGTGGTCAGCGACGCCGTCGTCAAGACCGCGATCAACCAGCTGCGCGTCGCGCTCGGCGACGATCCCTCGCAGCCGCGCTACGTCGAGACCGTGCCACGCCGCGGCTATCGCTTCATCGCCGCCATCGAAGGTGCCACGGCGGCCCCGCCCGCCTGGGTGCCGCCGGCCGGCGACCGGCTGGTCGGTCGCCAGGCCGCGCTCGATGCGCTCCATGCGGCCTGGCAGCAGGCGCGCGAAGGCACGGCGCAGCTGGTGTTCGTGATCGGCGAGGCCGGCATCGGCAAGACCACGCTGATCGACCACTTCGCGCGGCATGCGGGCGCGGCGCTGGTTGCACGCGGCCAGTGCGTCGAACAGGGCGGCCAGGACGAGCCGCACATGCCGATCCTCGAGGCGCTCAACGGCCTGTGCCGCAGCCACCCGGGCGCGGTGCCTCAGATACGGCGCATCGCGCCCACCTGGCTGGCCCAGATGCCCTGGCATGCGAGCGAGGCCGAACGGCTTGCGCTGCGGCAGGAGATCGACGGCGTGGGTCCGGGGCGCGTGCTGCGCGAGTTCCGCGAGATGCTGGACCGGCTGGCCGAGCCCCAGCCCGTCCTCCTGGTCCTCGAGGACCTGCAGTGGAGCGACCTGCCCTCGCTGCAACTGATCGAGCACCTGGCCAGCCGGCGCGAACGCGCGCGCTGGATGCTGGTGGCGAGCCTGCGCCCCGCCGATGCGCAGGGCCGGCCGACCGCCGTGGCCGACCTGCATGCGCGGCTGCGGCTGCGCGGCCTGGCGCGTGGCCTCGAACTGGCCGCGTTCTCCGCGGGCGAGGTGGCCGAGTACCTCGCGGGCCGCTATGCACGGCAGCCCCCATCGACCCACCTGGCGCAGCGGCTGCATGCGCAGACCGGCGGCCTGCCGCTGTACCTCGCGACCTGGCTCGACGCCGCCGACCGCGAGCACGCGGACACGCGGGACGGCCCGGTCGGGCCTCCGCCCGACGCCTTCGCCGAGCCGCCGGCACTACTGGCGCAAGGGCTCGCGCACCTGATCGAGCGGCAGCTCGAGCTGCTCGAGCCCGAGGACCAGTCGCTGCTCGAGGCGGCCTCGGTGCTCGGCGTGGAGTTCTGGAGCCAGCCGCTGGCCTCGATGCTCGAACGCTCGCGGCTGTCGGTGCGCGCGCAGATCGACCGGCTCGCCAGGCAGGGGCAATGGCTGGTGCCGCTCGCGGTCGAGCGGCTGGCCGACGACAGCTTCGACGCCCGCCATGCCTTTCGCCATGCGCTGCATCGCCACGTGCTCTATCAGCGCCTGGGCGCGGCGCGGCGCGCCGAACTGCACCGCCGCGCGGCGCAGGGCCTCGAGGCCATGGCACCGCTCGGCCTGCCGGTGGCGGCCGCGGAGCTGGCCGAGCACCACGAGCGCAGCCACGACGCCACCGCCGCGATCCGCCACAGCGCGGAGGCGACGCGGCTCGCGGTCGCGCGCTTCGCGCCGCAGGAAGCGGTGCGGCTCGCGCGCCGGGCGCTGGCGCTGCTCGGCCGCAGCGATGCGTTGCCGCGGCCCGAGCGCGATGCGCTCGAACTCGGGCTGCATGCCCACCAGGCCGTGGCCTTCGCGCAGTACCTGGGCTTCGCCGCGCCCGAGCGCGAGGTCTCGCTGGCGCGCGCGCTCGAGCTCTGCGAACGCCGGCCGGCGGCCGCCGCGCATGGCTGGATCCATGGCGGCCTCGGATGGATCCACATGGCGCGCGCCGACTACCGGCAGGCGCTGCGGATGGCCGAGCGCGTCGAAACCCTGGGCCGGCGCTTCGACGATCCCGCGGTGGTGGTCTGCGCCATGAACCTGCGCGGCACCACGCTGTCGTTCCAGGGCGACTACGCGGCGGCGGCGAACTGCCTGCGCGAAGGGCTCGCGATCTGCGCGCGCGACGAGGCGCGCATCGCGGGCGCGCCGTTCCCGATCGACCCGGTGGTGTCGATGCTCGCCAATTCCGCGCTGCCGCTGGTGATGGTCGGCGAGATCGACACCGCCTTGCAGCATCTCGCGCGGGCACGCGAACGCGCCCTGCGGCTCGGCGCGCCGATGGCCAGCATGCTGGCCGCCTGGGGCGCGTCGACCGCGGGCGCCGCGCTCGGCGAAGCCGCGCTGGTGGCCGAGATGCTGCCCACCCTGCAGGCCGCGGCCGGTGCCGACGACATCGGCCAGGCCGAGGGCCCGGCCCTGTGGTTCGACGGCTGGATCGCCGGGCATGGAGCGCGCCGGCCCGCGCAGAGCGCGACGCAGCGCATCCGCGCGGCGCTCGAGCGGCACCGCCAGCGCGGCATGTTCGCGGGCGCGAGCCAGGTCCATCTGTATGCGGCCGAGGTGGCGCTGCGCGCCGGCCAGCTCGACGAGGCCCGCGCGGAGATCGACGCCGGGCTGCACAGCGCCGAGCAGTTCGGCGAAGCCGGCCATCTCAGCGACATCCACCGGCTCGATGCCCGCTGGCACGCCGCGCAGCACGACGATGCCGAATCGCGGCGCGCGCTCGAGCGTGCGTTGCACCACGGTGCGGCGCAGCAATCGGCCTGGGCCGCGCTCGCCGCGTGGATCGAACTCTGCGAACGGCCCGATGCCGGCGAGGCGGAGCGCACGGGACTGTCGCGGGCGCTCGCGCAGGTGCGCGGTGGCGAAAGCCTCGCGCGCGTGCAGCGCGCCAGGTCTCTGCTGCAGCGCTGAGGCCTTCCTCCCTCCCCCTCTGGGGGAGGGCCGGGGTGGGGGCACGCACCGTCCTCACGGCCACCCCCTATCTCTTTCGGCAGACGCTTACCAATCGCTGACCGTCTTTCCTTCCCCCGCGTTTAACGTGCATCTCCCCCGGGGCGAAGGCCCTTCCGCCGCACGAGGACACGCCATGCACTGGACCGATCGACAACGACTGCAACGCCTGGCGCGCACGCTCTGCCTGCGCGCGGGCCTGCTGTGGGCCGTGGCCCTGCCGGCCTGGTCGCAGACCGCGCCGCTGCCCGATGCGCGCTCCGCCGCGCCGATGATCCCCTTCGTCGACGCGCACGTGCATCTCAACGACCTCGCGATGCAGCTCGCGCTGATGGACCGCTGGGGCGCCACGCATGCCGTGGTGTTCTGGGGCGGGCGCAGCAGCAACGATTCGGTGGCCGAGGCCGCGAAGCGCCATCCCGACCGGCTGATCCCCTTCGCCTCGATCTCGCCCGAGCGCAGCATCTACCGCCCGGGCTGGAGCGCCGACGATCCGGCCCTGCTCGCGCAGCTCGACGCGCTGCTGGCCACCGGTCTCTACAAGGGCATCGGCGAGATCTCGGCCGCGCACTTCCCGGCATCGGGCTTCGCGGAGACCGACTACAGCCCGACCGGCGCGACCATGACCGGCATCATGGCGCTCGCGCGCAAGTACCGGCTGCCGGTGATGGTGCACGTGGAATCCACGCGCATGGCCGAGCTGCAACAGATGCTCGAGCGCTTTCCCGACGTGCCGGTGATCTGGGCCCATGGCGGCTACACGCCGCTGTTCCTCGCGCGGCGGCTGCTCGATCGGCATCCGAACCTGCACTACGAACTCAGCGCGCGCACCTGGCCGCGCCATCCGCGCTCGCCCGACTACACCGTGCTGCGCGACGGCCAGAACGTCTGGCCCGAATGGCTCGCGCTGATCGAGGCCCAGCCCCACCGCTTCCTGATCGGCACCGACGCGAGCCACCGCTCGGCCGACGCCGAGGCCATGAAGTTCGCGAGCGTGCAGAACTTCCTGGGCCAGCTCGCCCCCGAGGCGCGGGAACTGGTGGCGCGCGGCAATCTCCTGCGGCTCGTGGGGATGAAACCTTGAAACGAACGGCTGCGGCCGAGGAATTCGCGGCCATTGCAGGACGCGCGGCCATCCATTCGAGCGGAACGACCATCGCGCCGCGCCCGCCGATTTCGAACAATCGATGACCCATGCACACGCACGACATCCGTATCGACACCGACTCCCCCGTCGCCAACGACCTCATGTTCTGGAGCCTCATCGGCCACGAGGGCCTGTCGCGCGCCGCGGTCTACGAACTCACGGTGCTGTCGAAGAACGGGCATGTGCAACCCAAGGACATCCTGGGCCGCGCCTTCGACATCGGCATCGACTTCATCGATGCCCATGAGCTCCCGCACACCCGCCACTGCCACGGGCACGCCGTGCGCTTCCTGCGCGAAGGCCGCACCGGGCGCTACCACCGCTACCGCATCACGCTGCGCTCCTGGTTCTGGCTGCTGACCAAGCGGCGCAACTCACGCATCTTCCAGGACAAGCCGGTGCTCGATGTGCTCAACGGCGTGTTCGAGGACAGCCCGGCGCGGCGCATCCGCAAGACCAACGCCGACGGCGTGATCGGCGCGCACGAACCGCATCGCTACTGCGTGCAGTTCCAGGAGAGCGACCACGATTTTCTTTCGCGGCTGCTCGAGGCCGAGGGCATCTACTACTGGTTCGACGCGCACGACGAGCCGGGCCGGCTGCAGCTCGCCGACACCAGCTTCGTCGCGCACAAGCGCCTGCCGGCCACGCCGGTGCTGCACTACACCGACGTCGCGGGCGAGGCGCGCTTCAACGAGATCACGCGCTGGATCTCCACGCAGCGGCTGGACACCGGCAAGCATGCGGCGCGCGACAGCGACTTCAAGGCCATCCGCAAGAACATCGGCGCCACCATCGACGCCGCCGACGAGCACGAGCTCGCCGAGTTCGAGGACTTCGAATACCCGGGCGACTACTTCAGCGTCGAGCACGCCGAGGCCACGGCCAGGATCCGCGGCGAGGAACTGATCGCGCGCCGCGACCGCCACTGGGCCGTGACGACCTGGCCCGACGTGGGCGTGGGCCGCAGCTTCGTGCTCGAGGGCGATGCACCCGAACTGGCGCGCGGCGAACACCTGATCGGCGCCTGCAGCTTCGTCATCGCCCATCCGGGTTATGAAGGCGCCGACGACGAGCGCACGCGCAAGTGGCATGCCGAGCGGCTGTGCGGCCTGATCGCGGGCGACGCGGTCAACGACGGCGCGGACGGCGTGCTCGACGAGCTGATCCGCACCGAGCGCACGCTGCACGACGCCCAGCGCGGCGTCTGCGTGTTCTTCCTCACCGTGCTGCCGATGCAGCTGCCGTTCCGCCCACCGCGCCTCACGCCGCGCGTGACCATGCCCGGCCCGCAGACCGCGATCGTGGTCGGCCCCGAAGGCGACGAGCTGCACGTGGACGAGCACGGCCGCGTGAAGGTGCACTTCCACTGGGACCGTTACGACGAGAGCAACGAGAAGTCGACCTGCTGGGTGCGCGTGTCGCAGCCCTGGGCCGGCAAGGGCTGGGGCGGCTACTTCGCGCCGCGCATCGGGCAGGAGGTGATCGTCGATTTTCTCAACGGCGACCCCGACCGACCCGTGATCGTGGGACGGGTCTACAACGACGACCAGCCCATCCCCTACAAGTCGCCCACGCAGAGCGGCTTCCGCACGCGCTCCACGCCCGGGGGCGATGCGAGCAACTACAACGAGATCCAGTTCGAGGATCGCAAGGGGGAGGAGCTGTTGTCGGTGCATGCGGAGCGGGACATGCGGCGCAGCGTGGAGCGCGACGACACGACCGGCATCGGCCGCGATCAGTGGCTGCGCGTGGATCGCGACCAGCACACGCACGTGCACCGCGACCAGACCTTGCTGGTGGACCATGAGCGCAAGCTGCACATTCGCAAGAACGAATCGCATCAGGTCGACCTGACGCAGCGCACGAAGGTCGGCGAAGAGCAGCACACCCATGTGGTGTCGAACCAGGTCACGCAGGTGGATGGCGTTCAGTCAACAACGGTCAAGGGTGACCTGTTTACTCACACGCAGTCATCCCGGCAGGACATGACGGACGGCGACGAACGACGGCAGGTCAAAGGCAACCAAACCATCGTGGTCGACGGCAACCTCGGCTACAAGGCCACCAACATGATCTTCGAGGCGAAGCACATCGACTTCAAGGTGACGGGGGCGAACTCGATGGTGCTGGAGTCCCCCAAGGGACCGTACTCGATCATGGCCAACAAGTTCACGCTGATGAGCAATACCGACGCGTCGATCATCGCCGCTGGCGGCATCAATCAGATATCCATCGAAAACAACGTCACAGCCTACGGCTCCAACAACGGTGCCTACATGGGGACATCCAGCGACGTCAATATAGGGCTCGCCCGTAGCACCTTCCTGGGTATCGCCATGGATGCTGCTTTTGCAGGTTCACTGCGCACCACCATCGGATTCGACATGGAAATGACGACCGGTGCCACGATCAGCACTGCGAGCGTATCGAGCATCGAGATGGTGCCACTGAAGATCTTTGCGCCAGCAAGCAATGGCCAGGCCATCGCCGGCGGCGCAAAAGCCTTGAGCGCTCCTGCCGCTGTCTATGCTTACCAAGCTTCTGCACTCGGGCTGGTGTTTGGCATCGGCTCTGGATTCCTTGGCCTCGGCGAGATGGGTGAGCAGTTCAGCGACGCGAATGCAGAACTGAAGGAGGCAGCCCAGGCGGCCGCCGATGCCGGCCACCCCGGACTCGCAGCGCGGCTGCGTCGTCTGATGGACAGCCCCTCTCGTTCGATGGCAGACGATGCGCCCACCAGCACGAAATCAACCAAGGGCGACGAGTTCACGGAGGACTACTACGACTACTACGTGGATCCCAACAAGCCAGGTCGTGTTCCTCGGCCCGGCGATCTGGACTACAGCCCTTACTTTGAGCGCGCAGAAACTCGTGTCTGGGGTCCCAATGATCGGAGCCTCCACCCGGACCGCGGCCCTCAACGCCCGAAAGGGCTCGACGATCCGCCGCCCGAACCCGGCTCGGGCGATGCCTCCAAATCAGGCGAAAGCGAGCCACCTTCTAAGTGAGAAGGCAAACAGATAGTCGCTCGCACCTAGCTTCCATGCACATCATCAAACCCCAATCCCTGGGCCTGTCCTTCCGCCCCATGGAGTTCCGCCACCGCTTCGGCCTCAGCGTCTCCGGCTACCTCCATGTCCCCTTCGCCCAGGCCGAGCGCGGCACGCTCTGGGCTGAGCAATCGATGTGGGACTTCCTTGCCAAGGAAATGGCGTCGCCGGTCATCGACGAAGGCATCGCCAAGCTGCATCCCGAATTCCTGGTCCATGGCCATGCCTACGCACCCGCGGTGGACACGCGCGCCGTCGCGGTGCGCGCGCGCATCGGCCAGCGGGAGAAGACCGTGCTGGTCTTCGGCGAGCGTCGATGGGAAGGGCGCGACCCCACGGCGCCGTTGCCGTTCTCGAAGATTCCGCTCGACTGGGCCCATGCCTACGGCGGTCCCGATCACCCGGCGAATCCGCAGGGCAAGGGCCGCGCGGTGCTCGAAGGCATTCGCGCCCTGCCCCACCTCGAACTGCCGCACGATCGCCTGCTCGAGATCGACCAGGCCATCGCGCCGGCGGCCTTCGGTCCGCTCGATCTGACGCATCCGCAGCGCGCGGCCTGGCGCGGCACCTACGACGAGGACTGGCTCACGCGGCATGCGCCCGGGTTCGCGCCCGATACCGATTGGCGCTTCTTCAATCTCGCGAGCCAGGATCAATGGTTCGATGCGCCGCTCAAGGGCGACGAGGACTTCGCCTTCGATCACATGCATCCCGACCGGCCGTACGTCGCGGGCCGCCTGCCGGGCCTGCGCGTGCGTGTGTTCGCGGGCCGCGCGCCGGAGCAGGGAAGCGGCGAGCCCGCGACGCTCGACGAGATCCCGATGCAGCTCACCACCGTCTGGTGCTTTCCGCATGCCGAACGGCTGGTGCTGGTCTTTCACGGGCTGGCGCAGACCGGGCGCGACGATGCCTGCGACATCACGCGCCTGCTCGGCGCGGTCGAGCGCATCGACGAGCCGCGCGATCCGCAGCACTACCTCGACACGCTGAACAAGCGCGCCACCGGCAGGCATGCCGCGCTCCATTCGCTCGACGACAGCGTGCTGCTGCCGCCGGGCATCGACACCGCCGATCCCGCCACCGAAGCCGCGCAGGCCGCGCTGCGCCCCGACGGGCTTCAGGAGGACGCGCAGTACCGCCGCGCCGCGATCGACGTCGAGATGGCACGGGACCAGGTGCGCACCCAGGGCAAGGATCCCGATGCGCTGGGACTTCGGCTGCCGCCGCGCCAGCAGCCGCCCAAACCCGAGGAGATGCCCGCCTTCATCGAACGCACGATCAAGGACATGGAGGCCCAGGAGTGGGCCGCCCTGGAGGACACGGTCACGCTGCTCGAGAACGCCAGGGAATTCGCGCAGAAACACCGGGTCGACCTGAAGCAGGCGCAGCACCGCGGGCCGCCGCGGTTCAGCGCGCGCGACGAACTCGCGCGCCTCGAATCGGCCCATGCCGGCGCCGGCAAGGCCTTCGACCGCAACGCCTTCGTGCCCCGGCTGCAGCAGGCGGAAGCCGTTGCGCGTTCGAACTACCTGCAATCGGCGCATCGCCAGCCACCGGCGGATCCGCTGCCCGCGGAGCAGGCGGCCGAACGCCGGCGCGAGCTGCAATGGATGCTGGCGCACGGCTTCCGGCGCTGGCTGGGCTTCGACCTGACCGGCGTCGACCTGTCGAACCTCGACCTGCGCGGCGTCGACATGACGGGCTCCTGGCTCGAGAGCGCGAACCTCACGAACGCCAACCTGACGGGTGCGGTGCTGCGCCTCTGTGTGCTCTCACACGCCTGCCTCGAAGGTGCGGTGGCGATCGAGGCGCAGCTCCAGGGCAGCAACCTCGGCGGCGCGCGGCTCGCGAACGCGGTGTTCGACCGCGCCGACCTCACGGGCGCGCAGCTCGGCGGCACGGCGCTTGCCGCCACGCAGCTGCGCGAGGCCGTCATCGACAACCTGCAGTCGATGGACACCACCTGGGGACCGGCCGACTGGAGCGGCGCGCGCGGTGCCGGCCTGCTGTTCCACAAGCTCGACCTGCGGGGCCTGGTGCTCGATGGCGCGCGGCTGACCGGCTGCCAGTTTCTCGAATGCCGCCTCGAGGGCCTGAGCGCGCGCGATGCGGTCTTCACGGGCAGCACCTTCGTCGGATGCCGCCTCGACGACGCCCGCCTCGCGGGTGCGAATCTGTCCGGAGCCACCTTCGTGCAGTCCTGCGTGCTGCGCGGCGCGGACCTGTCGGACGCCCGGCTCGATGGCGCCAATCTGGCGGACTGTGATCTGGGCGCGGCCCGGCTCACGAGCGCCGTGCTCGACGGCGCGCACCTCGCGGGCGCCTGCTTCGAGCACTGCGATGCCGAACTCCTCAGCGCGCGCGGCGCGATGCTCTCGCGTTCGCGCTGGGCCGGTGCCAGGCTCTCGGGCGCGAACCTGCGCGAGGCGATCCTGCAGCATGCCGACCTGCGCGGCTGCGACCTGCGCAACGCCAACCTGTTCGGGGCCGACCTGTCGCGCATTCAGCTCGACGCCGACGCCCGTTTCGACGGGGCCTTGTTGACGCGCGCACGAACCTATCCGCGACTGACGCCCGAACAGCAGGCGGCGGCCGCGCGCCAGGCGCACGCACGCGCACAGGCCCTGGAGCAGCCCGCATGAACGCTACGCTGCTGGGCATCGCGATCCTGTTCGGCGAGACCCTGGAGGGCAAGGACTTCCGCAAGGGTGCCTATGCGGGTGCCCGCGTGGCGGGCGGTGTCTTCTCGCGCAGCCAGCTGAACGAGGCGGACCTGCGCGGCGCCGATGCGCGCGAATGCGTGTTCGATCGCTGCGACCTGCGCGGCGTGCTGTTCGGCGGCGCCAACCTGCGCCGCACGGTCTTCAACCAGTGCGAGATCGACCATGCGGACTTTCGCGACGCCAACCTGCAAGGCGCCGTGTTCTCCGAATGCCGCGCGACGCATGCCCAGCTCTCGGGAGCCGCGCTCGCCATGGCCACCTTCACGCGCTGCACGCTCGACCATGCGGGCATGGCGGGCGCGGGGCTGCAGTCGAGCAGCTTCAGCAGCTGCAGCCTGGTCGACGTGAACGCCGACGACACGCACTGGGAGCATGCGGCGATGATCGAATGCGATGCGTCGCGGCTGACCTGGGAGCGCGCGACGCTGCGGCGGGTCACCTTCCACAGGACGGGCCTGGAGCGCAAGTCGTTCCGCGGCCTCGCGCTCGAGGCCTGCCAGTTCAACGAGGCACGTCTCTCGGGTGCCGACTTCCGCGAGGTCGCGCTTGCGCAGTGCAACTTCATGCACGCGCAACTCGACGACGCCGACTTCACGCGCGCCCGCGCGCCCCAGGCGATCTTCTGCGGCGCTTCCGGCAGCGGCGTCCTTTTCGCCGGGGCCCATCTGTCGCAGGCCCTGTTCACCGGCGCGACGCTGCCGGGCGCGCGCTTCGATGCCGCCAACCTGCACCAGTGCCATTTCGCCGACGCGCGACTGCAGCGCGCGTCGCTGCGCGATGCCGACCTGAGCCATGCCGATTTCAGCGGCGCCGACCTCTGCGGCGTGGATGCACGCGGCGCGACGCTCGTGCGCGCGATGCTGCATGGCGCCCGCACCGACGATGCGCAACTGCCCGACCGGGCGCGCGCCGTCGAGATCGACGAAGACCGCGCCCGGGCCGATGCCTGGCGGTCGGTCGCGGCCTGAATGCACCCTCCCCACCGCCAAGAAGAAGACGAAAGCACGGACACCATGTCGAACCTCCCGGCGCTCGAGCGCCTCGCCCCTTCCACCCGCGCCGAGGCCTTCGTGGCGATCGTCACCGCCGTGCTGCCCGACGGCTGGACCGTGGCCGATGCCGGTGCGAGCCATCGGGCGCGACGCGCCGCCAGCTGCCTGCTGCGGCCCGAGGTCGGCGACAGCGTCGCCTGCATGCGCGTGGCGATCGGCGAATGGTGGATCACCGCGGTGCTCGACCGCGCGGAGGGCACGCCGCAGACCTGGCATTGCGACGGGCCGGCACGGCTCGAAGTCGGCGGCGGACTCGCGATCGCGGGCGCGGACGTGCGCATCGACAGCCCGCGCTTCGCGGTCCGCTCGCGCAGCGTCGAGTTCACGGCCGACGAGACGCTGTTCGTCGGCGAGCGCATGAGCCTCATGAGCCGCCAGGTGCGATTCGTCGGCGACATGCTCCACAGCGTGTTCGACCGGGTCAGCCATTTCAGCCGCAGCTACCTGCGGCGCACCGAGGGGCTGGACCGCGTCCATGCGGAACACCTCGAGCAGGAGGCCGACACGCTGTTGCGCATCAGCTCGGAACACACGCTGATCGACGGCGAGAAGCTGGTCAAGGCGCGCGGCGGCCAGATCCACTTCGGTTGAGGCCGCGATGTTCTCGAACTGCCAGCTCATGGGCACCGACATGGCCTTTCCCGACGTCTGCATGACGCCGGCCGCGCCGTCGCCGATCCCGGTGCCCTACCCCAACATCGCGATGGGCCCGATGGCCATACCGAACTGCCCGACCGTGCTGATCATGGGCGGCCCGGTCCACAACATGGCCACCACCATCCCCATGACCAACGGCGACAACGCGGGCGTGCTGCTCGGCGTGGCCTCGGGCACGGTGATGGGGCCGAGCCGCCATACGACCGGGTCCACCACCGTTCTCTACCACGGCATGCCCGCCACCCGCCTCACCAGCACCACCATGCAGAACAGCACCAACGCCATGGGCGCGCGCATCGCGCCGAGCCAGACGCTGGTGCTGATCCTCGCACCCTAAGGCCTATCGCCAATGGCCAACGCGGCAAGGGGCGCCCTAGGACCTCCGGCGGAGTGTCAAGCAGGCGTGCGATCACTAGCATCCGCTGTTTTCCGATTTCTTCCTCGCATGTCGAAGACCTTCAAGCGCGGGCGCCACCACGCAGCCCCGCACGAGACCGCACCCGACACCGAACGGCTCATCGCACGCCTCTGGTTCGAGCCGGTGCTGAGCTTCCAGTACCGCTGCGCGGCGAACGACGCGGTCGAGGTCCGCAGCCGCTCGCATGCGCCGCTGTACGTGTTCTGCGACGACGGCTGGCGCGTGCGGATGGCCGACGGGGTTCATCTCGCGAACAGGGGCGACATCCTGTTCCTGCCGCGTGGCGGCGTGCACCTGGTCTTTCGCGACGAACAGGTCGTGCCGCGCGGCATCGAGGACCTGGTGCGCGCGGGCTTTCGCAACCGTCACGGTGTCTATGCGGTGGGCTCCGAGCACGACGCGCTCGTCGCGGGCAGCTTCTTCGAGACCAGCGCCCTGATGGAACACCCGCTGATGGCGCTGTTGCCCGAGGTGGTGCACTGCAAGGCCGGCGAAGGCGCCGGGGATGCGCGCGTGGTCGACTGGGTGCGCTGGATCTCCGACCTCGACGCCGGCAATGCGATGGCGATGGGGCCTTCGATCAACGGCATCCTGCGCATGCTGCTGTCGCGCCACTTCGCCGACCCGGCCCATGCGGTGGGACTGGAGGCCGCGCCCGGACGCCGCGATCGCCAGCTCTCGACGGCCGTGCTCGCGATGCACGAGCATCCGGCGCGCAACTGGACCGTCGATGCGCTGGCCGCGCTGTGCCACCTGAGCCGCAGCGCCTTCGCTTCGCGCTTCAGCCAGCAGTTCGGCCTGCCGCCGCTGCGCTACCTCTTCCACACGCGCATGCGCATCGCCGCGCGCCTGCTGAAGGAGCAGCGGCTCACGCTCGACCAGGTGGCGCAGCAGGTGGGCTACTCGAACGGGCTCGCGCTCTCGCGTTCCTTCAAGCGCGCCACCGGCATGCGGCCGCGCGGCCAGGCGCAGCCCTGAGGAAGGCTTCGCGGCCTCAGGGCGCGGGTGCAGCTCCGCTCTTGCCCACGCGCAACCGGTACACCTTGCCCACGCCCACGGTCGCCACGTAGAGCATGTTCGCCTCGGCGCCGCGGCCGAAGCCCACGTTCACCGGGCTCTCGCGGTTCGGCAGCACGAGCCGCGCCACGAGCTGCCCCGCGGGCGTGAGCACATAGAGGCCCGGCCCGCCGGGCGAGGACGGCAGCGCGAGGTAGACGTTGCCCTCGGTGTCGGTGGCCATGCCGTCGACGCAGCCGGCCTTCTCGAGGTCGAGCAGCACGCGCGGCGAACCGGGCTGGCCCGCGGCATCGAGTGCATAGGCGAGCAGCCCGCCCGAGCCGGTGCGGTCGAGCGGGGCCGGGCCCTGCTCGCCGAGCGCGTTGGTGCCGGGGTCGCACAGGCCCGCGTAGAGCGTGCGCCCGTCGGGCGAGAGCTCGACGCCGTTGACCTTGGCGTTGTCGCCGAGGATGCGGGCGATGGGCCACAGGCCCTTGGCGCCGCTGCCCGCGGCCGGCGGGTCGAGCCGGTAGACGGCATGGATGCGCTGCTCGATGGTCTCGGGGCCGAACAGCCGCAGGTCGGAGAAATAGATGCGGCCCGCGCGGTCGATGGCCACGTCGTTGGGCGCATTGAGCTGCCGGTTGTCGTGGAAGTAGGCGACCACGCGGTAGTCGCCGCTGCGCAGATCGGTGACCGACACGCGGCGACCGCCGAAGTCGGCGCCCTCGGCCGCCACCAGGCGGTCCTGCGCATCGATGGCCAGGCCCGCCGCCATGTTGCTGGGCTCGCGGAACACGCGCGGCCTGCCGCCCGGTGGAATCACCCAGATGCGGCCGCCCTGCACGCCCCTGGCATCGCTGCAGCCGACCGAGCGCGTGATCTCGGTGAAATAGACGCTGCCGTCCGATGCGGTGGCGATGCCCTCCATCACGCCGCAGCCGCCCGCATGCACGGTCTCGAACGCGGTCGATGGAAAGAACTCCTGCTGGCGAGTGAGCGCAGCGTCCTGCAGGCCGCTCAGGCGCACGGGTGGCTGGGGTTGCGCGTACGTCAACGTGGACTGCAGCTGTGCCATCACGATGCACAGCGGCGCCAGCAGGCGCAAGCGGAGCGTCCTGTCTCTCATGGTCTTCTTCTCCTTCGTGAATGCGGGTGCGGCCATTCAGGCGTGGCGCCGCAGGAACGGCAGCACGTGTGCCAACACCTCCTCGGGCGCCTCCTCGGCCATCAGGTGGCCGCAGTCGACGGTGCCGCCCTCCACGGTGTCAGCCCAGGTCTTCCAGACTTCGGCCGGGTCGGGCCGCGCGGTGTTCGACGCGCTCCACAGCACCTGCACCGGGCAGGCCAGGCGACGGCCGGCCGCGAGGTCCTCGCGGTCGTGCTGCAGGTCGATCGAGGCGGCGGCGCGGTAGTCCTCGAGCATCGCGTGGCGCACCGATTCCTTCGCGAAGGCGCGGTGGTACTCGGCCAGCGCCTCGGGCGTGACGGCGTCGACCTTCTGCACCATGTTGCGCAGGGTCCAGTCGAGGTAGTAGGCGGGGTCGGCGCGCAGCATGCGCTCGGGCAGGTCGAAGGGCTGCGCGAACAGGTACCAGTGGAAGGCCTTGAGCCCGAAGGCCATGCCGGCGCGCTTCCACATCTCCTCGGTGGGAATCACGGTGAGCGAGACGAGGCAGCGCACGGCCTCGGGCGTGTCGAGCGCGAGCCGGTAGCCCACGCGCGCGCCGCGGTCGTGGGCCATGACGGCGAAGCGCTCGAAGCCCAGCGCGCGCATCAGCGCGAGCTGGTCGGCGGCCAGCGTGCGCTTGCAGTGGTTCAGATGCAGCGGATCGCCGGCGGGCCCGGTGCTGTCGCCATAGCCGCGCAGGTCGGGCGCGACCACGGTGAAATGCCGTGCGAGCACGGGCGCGACGCGGTGCCAGGCCACATGCGTCTGCGGGTAGCCATGCAAGAGCAGCAGCGGTGGTCCGCTGCCGCCGACTTCGACGTGGATCCGCGCATCGCCGAGTTCGATGTTGCGCGCCGTGAAGCCGGGGAAGAAAGGCGCGCTCATCGCAGCACCTCGGCGAAGAAATCGGCCATGGCCTCGAGCTGCTCGTCCATCATGTGGCGGCCGTGCACGATGCGCGCGCCCATGGATTCGGCGAGCGCGAGCAGCGCGGTGGTGGGCGGCTCCATGATCACGTCGGCCACCGTCTGGCCCGCGCGGATCGCCGAGGGCGCGATCGGCAGCGGATCGTCCGCGCGCATGCCGGCGGGCGTGGCGTTGACGAGCAGGTCGCGCGGGCTCTCGCCATCCCATGCGCCGGCGTTGCAGCCGAGCGCGCGCAGTCGCGCGACGAGATCGACGCGCTTCGCGTCGTCGGCATCGCGGATGTCGATGGAGGCGGCACCCGCGGCGGCGAGCGCGAAGGCGATCGCATTGCCCGCGCCACCGGCGCCCGCGAGACCGACGCTGCGGCCCCGCACCTCGAAGCCGTTGCGCACCAGGCCCGCGAGAAAACCGGCGCCATCGAGCAGCTCGCCCTGCCAGGCCTGGCCATGGCGGCGCAGCACGTTCACGGCGCGCGCTTCGCGCGCCGCACTCATCAGTTCGATCGGCAGTGCCGCCACCTGCTGCTTGTGCGGCACGGTGACGACGATGCCCGCGAGGTTGCGCACCGCATGCAGGCTCTGCAGCAGCGGCGCCACGTCGTCGGCGTGCACATGCAGCGGCACCAGCACGGCGTTGAGGCCGCGCCGCTGAAGGCGCTGTGTCAGCGGCAGCGGCGCCTTCACCTGCGCGATCGGGTCGCCGATGATGCCGAGCACGGCGGTGCTGCCGTCGAGCTTGAGGCCGTTCCAGTCGAGGGTGTTGTCAGGCATGGGCGAAGCCGTTTCGTTGCAGGAAGGAGGTGGTCGCGCGATAGGCGGCCGCGGCGCGCGCCTGTGGATCCATGGTGGCCATGCGGATGGCGCTGGGTGCCTCGACCGACAGCAGCGCGTCGCCGGCCAGGGAGGCGAGCAGCGCGGCCAGCGGCAGCGCGCCTTCGCCCGGAAACAGCCGGTGGGCCCGGCCCTCCTCGGCGGGCGAGAGACCCGGGTGGCGCTGCGCGGGCGCATCGTTGATCTGCATGAAGGCGTGGTCGATGCGCTCTGCATGCAGGTCCGACAGCTGGCAGCCGGCACGGCAGAAGTGCAAGGCGTCGACCACGATGCGTGCATCGGACGCCGGCACCGCGGCCACCAGCCGCTGCGCATCGGCCAGGCTGCGCGCGGCGGTGTAGACCATGAACTCGACGCCGAGCGACAGCCCATGCGGCCGCGCCCGTTCGGCCAGCGCGGCGATGCCGTCGGCGGCGCGCGCGAGGTCGGCATCGTCGACATTGACCATGAGGCAGCGCGCGCCCAGCGCCTGCGCCGATTCGAGCACGCCGGCCAGGGCCGCGGCATCGAAGTCCGGCTTGATGCGCGCGATCTCGATGTCGTGCACCGCCATGCCCAGGTCGCCCAGCCGCGCCAGCGTTTCGCGCAGCATCGCACCGCCCACGGCCATCGGAAACGGTGCCTCGCCGAGTCGCGCTGGCAGCAAGCGGATGCCGACACCCGCGAAGCCCGCCGCATGCGCGGCCTCGACCAGCCGCGGCGGCGCCGCATCGAGCATGCCGAGATGGGCCAGTGCGAGCCGGAAGCTCATGCGGTCGCCTGCGCTTCCGTTGCCACCGGCGCGGTCTGCCGCAGCGGCACGCCCTGCGCGATCAGCAGCGCCTGCAGCCGGCCCACGTCGACCTCGCGCGGCAGCACGCCCGCATCGGCCGCCAGCGCGGCCGCGGTGCCGGCCGCCTGGCCCGTGAGCCAGCATTGCGGGATCTCGCGCATGAAGCCGTGCGAGTTGGTGTCGCACGAGATGTGCTTGCCCGCGGCGAGCACGCCGTCGAGCCGCTCGGGCACCAGCGCGCCATAGGGGACCGAGATGTTCGGGAACTTCGGCGAGGGACTGGGGCTGATGCCGATCTCGTCGGCCTCGACCGCGCCCGCGTCCCAGTCCGCGCGCCGCACGCTCTTGACGCCCGCGAGGCGCCGGCCATGCCGGGTGCCGATCTGCGGCGCCATCAGCATCGGCCAGGCCTGCTCGAAGCCCGGCGCATGCGCGCGGTAGAAGGCCAGGTGCTCGGCCATGCTGCGGCGCGACTCCCATTCGACCTGCGTCATCTCGTCGACGTCGAGCGCGCTGAAGCCCGACTTGCGCGGACCGAGGAAGGTGGCGACGTCGTCGCGCCAGGAGACGATGGGCTTCTCGAAGCTGCCCAGCGACTCTCGCCCCCGAGCCAGCAGCGCCGAGTAGGCCTGCGGCTGGTGCGCGCGGAAGTCGAGCCAGCGCCGCATGTCGACGCCCGCGAACAGCCACGAGGTGTTGATGCAGTGGTGGATGTCGTGCGCGTCGATGTCGGACGAGAAGGCCGCGCCCGCGGCGGCGTAGAGGTCGCCCTCGCCCGTGGTGTCGACCACCACGCGCGCGAGGATGGCGCGCCGGCCCTGCTTGCTCTCGAACACGGCGCCGGTCACGCGCCCGGCCTCGGCGATCGGCGCGACCATCCAGCCATGCAGGATCAGGTCGACGCCGGCCTCGCGCACCATCTGGTGATACACGCCCTTGAGCATCTCGGGGTCGATGGTCGGCGAATGGGTCACCACGCCATGGAAGGCCGCGGTGCGCAACGACCAGTGCTCGGCCTTGGCGGCGTCGCGCGAACCCCAGTCCTCGCGCGGCGGGCCCGCGACGGCCTCGCGGCCCAGGCGGTCCATGAACTCGGCCGCCAGGCCCTGGATCACGTGCCGGCCCGACCAGTCGCTCATGCGGTCGATCCAGATCACGAGGCCGCCGGTCGACAGGCCGCCCAGGTGGTTGTAGCGCTCGAGCAGCACGGTGCGCGCACCGCTGCGCGCCGCGGCCACGGCGGCCGCCACGCCCGACGGGCCGCCGCCGAGCACCAGCACGTCGCAACGCTCGTGCACCGGGACCTGGCGCGCCGGTTCGGTGATGTGGCCGTGCGGCTGGCGCGTGCGGCGCTCGCCCTGGCGTGCATGCACGTCGGAGCGGAAAAAATGGCGTTCTTCGGGGGGTCAGGGTTCCCATCGCGAGGCTTTCATTCAGGTCAATCAGGAGGAAGAAGCGGCCGGGGCCGCGAGATCGGTCAGCAGTTCGCTCAGCGCCGCGGGCGCGGTGACCATGGCGTCGTGCCCGGTGGACAGCGTGCGCAGTTGCCAGCCGGCATCGGCGCGCACGCGTGCCTTGGTGGGTTCGAGCGTGGCGATCGGGTCGCCCGTGCACTCGACGTAGGTCTTGGGCAGGCCGTTGCCCAGCGGCGCCTTCAGCAGCAGCGGCTGCAGGTAGGTGCCCACGGGCTGCGGCGTGAGGTGGCGCGCGACCCAGGCCGCGTCGGCCGGGTCCTTCACGCCGAAGGCCGCGGGCGGCAGCGCGGCGGCGGCGCCCACGCCGCCGCCCGTCTCGCGGATGGCCTTCAAGCGCTGCTCGACAACTGCCGGCGGGAAGTCCGAGAACAGGCTCTTGCCGGACTCGAGCAGCAAGGCATCGAGGTAGACGAGCTGGCGCAGCCGCTGCGGCACGCGGTCGGCCACGCCCGAGATCACGATGCCCGCATAGCTGTGGCCCACCAGCACCACGCGCTCGAGCTCCTCGAACTGCAGCAGGTTGACGACGTCTTCCACATGCGTGTCGAGATTGATCTGCGGCGAGATCAGGTGGCGGCGCTCGCCGAGGCCGGTGAGCGTGGGCGTGTACACCGCGTGGCCGCGTTCGCGCAGCCGCACCGCCACGCGCGACCAGCACCAGCCGCCATGCCAGGCGCCGTGCACGAGCACGAAGGTCGAAGGCTGTGCAATGCGCGCCGGCTGCGCGAGACCAGCAGACGCAAGGCTGGCACCGGCGATGCCGGCCGCGCCCGAAAGGAGGTGTCGGCGTTTCATGCGCGGCCCCTCATTCGCCGCGCACGCCGGTGCGCTGGATCACGCCGCCCCACATCGCCGTGTCCTGGACGATAGTGCGCGTGAGCGCCTCGGGCGCGGTGCCCAGCGCCTGCCAGCCCTGGTCGAACAGCCGCTGCCGCACCTCGGGCGCCTTCAGGATGCGCGCGATCTCCTCCGACAGCCGCTGCGCCACCGGCGCCGGCAGGCTCGCGGGACCGAAGATCGCGTTCCACGAAGCCACGTCGAAGGACTGGCCGGCCGCCAGCGCCGACTGCAGCGGCGGCAGGTCCGCGAAGGCCGGGAACGGCGTCGCGGTGCTGACGCCGTAGAGCCGCAGCCGCCCGTTGCGCGCCTGCGGCACGGCGATCGACGGGATCATGAACGACAGGTCGATCTGCTGGCCCATCAGCGCGGTCGCCACCTGCGGAAAGCCCGGAAACGGCACGTGCACCGCCTGGATGCCGCTCAGCGTCTTGAGCAGCTCCATCGCCAGGTGCGAGCCCGAGCCAGGCCCGACCGAGCCGTAGCTGAGCCGGTCGCCGCGCGACCTGGCATGGGCCAGCAGCCCGCGCAGGTCGGTGGCGGGCATGTCGGTGCTGCCGGCCAGCACGAAGGGGCTGCTGCCCACCAGCGAGATCGGCCGCAGGTCGCGCGCCACGTCGTAGGGCACGGCGGGATTGAGCAGCTTCGCGGTGGTCAGCGGGCCGTTGCCGGTCAGGCCGATGGTGTGGCCATCGGTGGCCCGGGCCACCGCGGTCACGCCGATGGTGCCGGCGGCGCCGACCTTGTTCTCGACGATCACCGCCTGGCCCAGCGCCTGCGCCAGCGGATCGGCGACGGTGCGCGCCAGGGCGTCGGGCGAGGAACCCGGCGGAAAGCCGACGACCAGCCGCACGGGCTTCTGCGGCCAGGGCGCCGCGGCCCGCGCCGGCCGCGCCCAGGCGGGCACGACCGAGGCCGCGAGCGCGCCCTGCAGCAGGCGCCGGCGCGGCGGCGAGAAAGACGGGGGGTGAGGCATGGATGCGGTCTCCTGTTCGGGCTCATGGGGTCCCGTGAGCCTTCATTCTTGATCCGCGATCCAGCTCGAAACGTGATGTTTAATGATCGCTTCCATCACGTTCCGTGATTGAATCGAGGCCCCATGCCCACCCCGAACACCCCCGCCCCGCGCAGCCACACGGCCGACATCGACCTGCTGCGCGTGTTCGACACGCTGGTGCGCATCGGCAGCTTCACCACCGCGGCCAAGGCGCTGTCGCGCACGCAGTCGGCGGTCAGCATGCAGATGCGCCGGCTCGAGGAGCAGCTCGGCGTGCAGCTGGTGGAGCGCGGCAGCCGCAAGCTGGTGCCCACCGCCGAGGGCCTGCAGCTGCTGCCGCTGGCGCGCCAGATGCTGCGGCTCAACGACCAGCTGTTTCGCGACGTCGATGCGCAGGAGGTCTCGGGCAGCGTGCGCCTGGGCTCGATCGAGCACTACGCCACGCGCGTGCTGCCGGCTCTCATCGCCGAGTTCTGCCGGCTGCATCCGCGCATCCATGTCGAACTGCAGCATGGCGTGTCGTCGCTGATGCATGCCGAGCTGGGCGCACGCTACGACATGGTCATCGGCATCGGCCCGGTCGGCTCGGGCGAGGGACTGCCGCTGTCGAAGTCGCGCATCGTCTGGGCCGCCGCGCCGGGCTCGTCGACGCACCTGCAACGGCCGCTGCCGCTGGCGCTCAATCCCGAGGGCGCGATGCTGCGCGACTGGGCCACCCACGCGCTCGACCGCGCCGGCATCCCCTGGCGCATCGCCTACACCAGCACCACCGTCACCGGCCTCGAAGCGGCGGTGCGCGCGGGCATCGCGGTGGGCGTGTTCCGCGAGGCCACGATCTCCAAGCGGCTGCGCATCCTCGGCGCCAAGGAAGGCCTGCCCGCGCTGCCCGAGTCCGAGGCCTGGCTGGCCACGGCGCCGCTGCCGGGGCGCAAGGCGGCCGAGCTGCTCGAGGCGTTCCTGATCCACCGATTGCGCAAGTCGCAGCGCTGAACGGCACACCGGCGGGGCAGCCTCCCGCGCTGTCAGCGCCCGCCCTCGGCCGGGGTTGAAACCCGCTGACTTCCCGCCGGCACCGCGCCCCTCTATATTTGCCGGCATTTCCGCCCGGCGAGGCGGCGGCTCGCCCACGAAAGGCACAGGCAATGATGGACGGTTCCGGCAACACGCAGCGAACGGACGACGAAGGAGAACGCACGCACCTGGCCTTCCTCGAGGGCGGCGGCGAACTGGGCCGCCTGGTGCGCGACTTCCCCTGGGAGCGCACCTCGCTCGGGCCGATCGCCGCCTGGCCGCAGAGCCTGCGGACCGCGACCAGCCTGCTGCTGCGCTCGCCGGTGCCGATCGTGATGCTGTGGGGCGAGCCCGGCTTCATGATCTACAACGACGCCTACTCGGTGTTCGCGGGCGGCCGTCATCCGCAGCTGCTGGGCTCCGAGGTGCGCCAGGGCTGGCCCGAGGTGGCGGACTTCAACGACCACGTGATGAAGGTCGGCCTGGCCGGCGGCACCCTGGCCTTCAAGGACCAGGAGCTGGTGCTGCACCGCCACGGCAAACCCGAGCCGGTGTGGATGAACCTCGACTACTCCCCGGTGCTCGACGAGAGCGGCCGCCCCGCCGGCGTGCTGGCGATCGTCATCGAGACCACCGAGCGCGTGCATGCCGAGGCCGCGCTGCGCGAGAGCGAGGCGCGCGCCAGCGGCGTGCTCGAGGGCATGGCCGAGGGCTTCGTGCTGGTCGATGCCGAGTACCGCGTGCTGGCCATCAACGCCGAGGGCATGCGGCTGGAGACGCGCTCGCGCGAGGAGATCCTCGGCCGCACCCTGTGGGACGCCTGGCCGGGCACGCTCGACAGCGCCTTCGGCCGGCTCTACCGCCAGGCGATGAGCGAGCGCCGGCGCGTCGAGATCGAGCACTTCTACACCTGGCCCAGCGGCCGCAGCGCCTGGATCGAGATGCGCGCCTATCCCTCGGGCGACGGGCTCGCGATCTTCTACCGCGACATCTCGGAGCGCAAATCGGTGGAGGAGCGCGAGCGCTTCCTGCTCAAGCTCAGCGACACGGTGCGCGACCTCGCCGACCCGGTGGCCGTGACCCGCGCCGCCGCCGAACTGCTGGGCCGCCATCTCGCGGTGGGGCGCGCCGGTTATGGCGTGGTCGATGCCACGCAAAAGCACGTGACCGTGGCGCGCGACTGGAGCGCCGGCGCCATGCCCAGCCTCGCGGGCGAATCGCGCGTGCTCGACGGCTTCGGCCCCGAGGTGGTGGCCGAGCTCAAGGCCGGCCGCACGCTGGTCATCGCGGACTTCCGCGCCGATGCGCGCGCGGGCGGCGCGTATGCCGACACCTGGGAGAGCATCGGCACGCGCGCGCTGGTCGTGGTGCCGCTGCTGCGCGCGGGTGCGCTGCGGGCCGTCTTCTACCTGCACCAGGCCGCGCCCAGGACGTGGACACCGCACGAGATCGAGCTGGCCGAGCTGACCGCCGAGCGCACCTGGGACGCGGCCGAGCGCGCGCGCATCGAGGCGCGGCTGCGCGACAGCCGCGACCGGCTCGCGATGGAGACGCAGACGCTGGAGATCATCAACGGCACCGGCGCGCAGATCGCCGCCGAGCTCGATCTGCAGAAGCTGGTGCAGCACGTGGTCGATGCCGGCGTGGAACTCACGGGCGCGAGCTTCGGCGCCTTCTTCTACAACGTGCTCGACGATGCCGGCGAGCGCTACATGCTCTATTCGCTCTCGGGCGCCGACCGCGCCGCCTTCGAGAACTTCGGCATGCCGCGCGCCACCGCGGTCTTCGCGCCCACCTTCCGTGGCGAGGGCGTGATCCGCTCGGACGACATCCTCGCGGATCCGCGCTACGCGCAGAACCCGCCGCACAAGGGCATGCCCCGCGGCCACCTGCCCGTGCGCAGCTACCTCGCCGTGCCCGTGGTCTCGCGCTCGGGCGAGGTCATCGGCGGCCTGTTCTTCGGCCATGTGCGCACCGGCATGTTCAGCGAGCGCTCGGAGCGCGTGATGGTCGGTCTGGCCGCGCAGGCCGCGATCGCGATCGACAACGCGCGGCTGTTCGATGCCGTGCAGCATGCCAACACCCAGCTCGAGGAGCGCGTGAAGGCGCGCACCGCCGAGCTCGAGCTCGCGCACGAGCGGTTGCACCAGTCGCAGAAGATGGAGGCCGTGGGCCAGCTCACCGGCGGCATCGCGCACGACTTCAACAACATGCTGGCCGTGGTCATGGGCTCGCTCGAACTGCTCAAGCGCCGCATGGGCGACAGCGATCCGCGCGCCCAGCGCTACACCGAATCGGCCATGGACGGCGCGCGCCGCGCCGCCGTGCTGACCCAGCGGCTGCTCGCCTTCTCGCGCCAGCAGCCGCTGCGGCCCGAGGCCATCGACGCCAACAAGCTGGTGGCCGGCATGTCCGACCTGTTGCGCCGCGCGCTCGGTGCCGAGGTGCAGCTCGAGACCGTGCTGGCCGGCGGCCTGTGGCGCGCGCACGCCGACCCGAACCAGCTCGAGAACGTCATCCTCAACCTCGCGGTGAATGCGCGCGACGCCATGCCCGAGGGCGGCCGCCTCACCATCGAGACCCAGAACGCCCACCTCGACGGCCACTACGCGAGCACCCACCTGGGCGTGCCCTCGGGGCAGTACGTGATGATCGCCGTGACCGACACCGGCATGGGCATGAGCGAGGAGGTCATCGCCAAGGCCTTCGATCCCTTCTTCACCACCAAGGGCGTCGGCAAGGGCACCGGCCTCGGCCTGAGCCAGGTCTACGGCTTCGTCAAGCAGACCGGCGGCCACGTAAAGATCTATTCGGAGGTCGGCCACGGCACCACCGTCAAGGTCTACCTGCCGCGCTTTGCCGGCGCCGGCGAGGACGGCCCCGACGCCGAGCGCGCCGACGAGGTGCCGCTCGGCGAGATGCAGGAGGTGGTGCTGGTGGTGGAGGACGAGCCGGCCGTGCGCCAGTTCAGCGTCGACGCGCTGACCGAGCTCGGCTACCGCGTGCTCGAGGCCGACGGCGCCGCCGCCGCCCTGCGCCAGCTCGAGGCCCATCCCGAGATCGCGCTGCTGTTCACCGACGTCGTCATGCCCGAGGTCAACGGCGCCAAGCTCGCCGAGGAAGTGCGCCGCCGCTGGCCCGCGGTGAAGATCCTGTTCACCACCGGCTACACGCGCAACGCGGTGGTGCACAACGGGGTGCTCGACGCGGGGGTGGAGCTGATCGGGAAGCCGTTCACGCTGGAGGCGTTGGCGGTGAAGGTGAGGGAGGTGTTGGAGAGTTGAGTCGAGACGACGGGCGGCGTTCAGCGCGCCGCCGTGCCCGGCGCGGCCGCGCCGGGCAGGCCCTTGAGCTCCGTCTCGTACACCCGCGCCGCCCAGGCGGTGTCCACCGCCTTGAGGCGGTCGTAGGTGCGCAGCGCGTCCTGCGCGCGGCCGGCGCGCCTGTAGACGCTGCAGAGGTTCGCCAGCACCAGCGGATCGGGCGGCTTCACGTCGTCGAGGCGTTCGAACACGCCGATGGCGGCATCGAAATCGCGCGCGCGGATGTGCGTCACGCCGAGGTTGGTGAGCGCCGCGCGGTTGTCCGGCGCGATGCGCAGCGCGCGCTCGAGTGCGTCCTTCGCCTCCGGCAGCCGCCGCAGCTCGTTGAGCTGGATGCCGAGATTGATCCAGCCGGTGGCCATCTGCGGATCGAGCGCCACCGCGCGCTGGTAGGCCTCGACGCTCTGGGGCACCTGGCCCTTGCCGACGCGGCTGGTGCCGAGCACGTCCCAGGCCACCGCATCCTTCGGATCGATCTGCACCGCGCGCTCGGCCAGCCGCAGGCCCTCGTCGGGCCGCCCGAGCTGGCGGTACAGGTCGGCGAGCCGCGCGCTGGGCGTGGCCTTCAGCGGTGCGAGCTCGATCGCCTTCAGGTAGCTGGCCTCGGCCTTGTCGTTCTGCCCGTCCTTCTGCTGGGCCTCGCCGAGCAGCTCGTAGACCTGGGCATTGGATTCGCCATGGCGCAGCGCCTCGTCGAAGGCGCTGGCCGCCTGCTTGAAGTCGCCGCGCTTGAAGTACTGCATGCCCTGCCATTTCCAGGCCGTGCCGTTGCCGGGATCGAGGCCGGTGGCGGCACGGTAGGCCTGCAGCGCGGCATCGGATTTGCCGGCCCAGGTGTAGGCATCGCCGAGCCGCGTCCAGGTGCCGGCGTCGCGCGGGTCGATGCGCAGCGCGATTTCGTAGGCCGTGATCGCGCGCGGCCGGTCACCGGCCTTCTCGAGCGCGGCGCCCAGGTTCTTCCAGGCCAGCACGAAGAGGGGATCGGCATTCACGGCCTCCTGCAGGGCCTGGATGGCCTGCGGCCCCTCGCCGTAGATGAAGGCCAGGCCGTTGAGCGCGAGCGCGCGATCGCCGCCGGTGCCCGACCTTGCCGCGAGCTGCAGGGCCTCGATCGCCTGTTCGCGTTGACCGTTCTTGCGCAGCAGCTCGCCGAGGTTGCGCCAGGCGACGCTGTAGCTCGGATCGGCGCGCGTTGCCGTGCGATAGGCCTCGATCGCGAGCGGGGAGCGGCGGGTCTGCGCGTAGACGTTGCCCAGGTTGTTCCAGGCCTGGGCCAGTCGCGGGTCGAGCTCCACCGCCTTCTGGTAGGCGGCTTCGCCGTTCCGGCCCCGTTCGGGGCCGGTGCCGCCGAGCATGTAGGCGTTGCCCAGGTTGTTCCAGGCCCAGGCGCTCAGGGGCCGCGCCTCGGTCCAGCGCAGATTGTTCTGCAGCAGGCCCGCGGCATCGCCCTTGGCATCGAGCAGGCGCGCCTGGTTCATCCAGGGCACGGTGCCGAGTTCGGCCGGCGGCCGCGGCCTGCGCTCCTGCACCTGCGCGATCCATTCGACGGGCAGCGACATGCCGCGCGGGTTGTCGCTGCCGGCCTCCATCACGACCAGCCCCAGCAGCAGGCCCTGGCTGTCGTGAACGCCCATGCCGTCGCGCCACGGAAACGCCGGGCTGGTCACGGACGGCACCAGGCCCAGGTAGAGGCCTTCGGTGACCCGGCCCATGTAGACGATATCGAGCCGGCCGGTGCGCACGAGGCCGTCGAGCAGGGAGATGCCATGCAGCCCGAAGAGCGTGCCGCTGTCGCGCGTGCGGCCCATGCGCGCCGGCGCCGCGCCCAGGCCCGGCACCCGCAGCAGGCAGACGTCGCGGTCCTCGTCGGCGGCGACCAGTTCGGCCGGAAGACGCGCTGCGCCCTGGCGCACCGCATAGGGAGGCGCGGTGCCGCCGAGCCGATGACAGGGGGTCGCGACCTCGCCAGCGGCAACGGCCACGCCTTCGAAGATCGAAGTGCCCGCGATCACCTCGACGGCACTGCGCGACGCGGCGATCAGCGCCTCGCTGGCCGGTTGGGCGACGGCCAGGGGCGACAAGCCCCAGGCCGCCCCGGCGATCAGCAGCAGCGCGGCCAGCCGCGGTGCCGTTCCTCGTCCTCCATGCATGGCGTCCCCCTCTTGTTGGTCTTCGACAGCGATCGTAGCCACGAAGGTCTTCCGCGGGGGATCGCTGTCTCCGCCCGGCAACGCGGGGCGCGGCGCCGAAGGCCGCGCGTGCGGCTCAGCCGCCGGGCGGCGTTTCGGGGGCCGACGCAGCCAACAGGAACTCCGCCACCTCCTCCGAGAACACCCCGGGCCGCCCATCGATCAGCACCGTATCGGCACTCGCCGGATCGGGCAGCGCGGTCGGCATGCCGTGCGCGACCAGCGCCTCGGCGCAGCCGAGCCAGTCGCCGTCTTCGACGGGCTCGTTGTACGAGGCCCATGACAGCGAGCCGATGGCGTTGTCGCCATAGCCGTGCTTCTCGGTCCAGCTCGCGCCGTGTTCGAGCAGGAAGCGCGCGAGCGCGGCGTCCCCGCGGAACACGGCCTGGTTGAGGGCCGAGGCATCCCAGTCGCCGCCGCGCGCGGCGATCGGCCAGCCGCAGCGCACCATGGTGCGCACCGCGTCGCCGCAGCCTTCCTGCGCCGCGAGTTCGGACAGCAGGCGAAGCTGCGACGCGGACAGCGTGTCGACGAGGCCGGGGTTCGCGGCCTGCAGCGCGCGGGCCGCCGGCTCGTCGGCGCGCGCGCAGGCCGCGATGAAGGCCTCCTGCGGCGAGCCTTGCGCGTCGCCGCCGATGCCTGCCAGCAGGCGCGCGACCTCGACCAGCCCGAAGCGCAGCGCCAGCGTGCGCGCATCGATGCCCTCGCGCGTGCGCACCGACGCATCGGCCCCCGCGGCCAGCAGGGCTTCGATGTGGGCCGGCGAACGGCGGCGGCGGATCGCCCACAGCAGCGGCGTGCCCCATTCGTGGGTCGGCGCGCTGCCGGCGCCCTCGTTGGCATCGCCGCCATGGGCGAGCAGCAGCTTCAGCGCCTCGACATCATCGAGGTCGAGCACGCGATAGAGCGCGTTGGTGCCGGTCACGCGCGCACCCGCCGCGAGCAGCAGCGCGGTGCAGGCGCGGTTCTCGAGCGAGTGGTAGAGCGACTCGTTGTCATTGGGATCGGCGCCGGCATCGAGCAGCAGCCGCGTGGTCTCGGGATCGCGCTGCTGGCCGGCCGCGCCGTACAGCGCGCTCAGCCGCTCGTCTTCGTTGGGCGTGGCCAGCGATGCGGGCGGCCAGCGGTTGCCGATGGACTGGTCGGCCTGCGCACCGGCCGCGAGCAGCAGGCGCACGCAGGCGCGCATGCGTTCGCGGTGGGCCGGCAATTGCAGGAAGGCCGAGTGCGTGACGGCCACCAGCGGCGGCAGCTTCAGCGGCCCGCCCGCGCGATGCACCCACGAGGGATCGCGCGCGATCGCGGCGCGCAGCGCGGCCTCGTCGCCAATGGCGCAGGCCAGCCAGGGATCGTCGCCCAGCAGCTGCGGCGTTTCGGCGAGCAGCCGCTCGGCCACCGCGGGCCGCACGCGGTGGGTGCCGCCGGCCACGTCGCCCGCATAGACCAGGACGAGCCAATGCCGCAGTGCCTTCGCGGGATCGGCCACGGCCGCCTGGCGCGCGAGCACGAAGCCCTGCAGGTCGGGCCAGGAGACGAAGCCGTATTCGCGCGCGATGCACGACTGCGCGTCGTGCAATCGCAAGTCCATCGCGGCGATGGCCGCGTCGCTCCTTGCGGCCGCTGCCGGCAGGTGCGCGCGAAACTGCGCGATGGCCGCCGCGTCGCCCTGGCGGTAGGACGACAGCAGCGTCTTGGCTTGCTTCTTGAGATGGCCCAGGTCGGGCCGAGGGGGGATGCGCTTCACAGGAACCTCCGTGCATCGACGCCGAAGACCCGCAAATTCGGCTGCACAAAGGACTGCTGGTTGCTCAGCGTGCGAAGGCAAGTGGGTTCAACCCTTCCCGCGGGCCCGGGCGCGGCTTGCAACCGCGGGCCGGATGTTAGCGCATCGCTCAGGCTTCGATGCGCAACCACGGCCAGCGCGCGCGGTACGAGGCCGCCTTGCGCTCGAACAGTTCGCGGTGCGGCACCAGCGGATTCATCGTGAGCACGCCCTCGTACAGCAGTGCCAGCCCGTTCGGCGCATAGAGCTCGCCGGGCCGCACGCCGACGCAGGTGGCGGGCACGAGGAAGCGGTCGATGCCGTCGCGCGCGCTGTGCAGTGCGTCGTAGCGCTCGCCGAAGTGCGACTCGTACCAGAGATGCACGCGCGCCTGGTTCGCCACCTCGACTTCGATGCCGAGGTCGCCGAGCAGCGCATCGGCACGCGCCTGCACGCGCGCCTCGCCGGCCTGGCTCAGGTCCTCGGCGTCGAAGTAGAACAGGTCGTAGTCCTTGATCCGCGACGCCGGTGCGTCGCCCGAGCGCAGGTTCCAGACGGTCTGGAACAGGCAACCCGCGACCAGCCAGCCGTCGGGCAAGGCCAGCGCATCCCAGCGCTCGAGGATGGCGCGGTTGTTCGGGTTGCGGCGGATGTCGTCGAGGAAGCGGTCGTGCATGGAAACGGGGAATCGGCTGCGATCGGAAGCCCGGCATTCTGCGCCGTCCCCGCGCCCCGGATCCACGCGCGATCTCAATAGCTCGCGCGCAAGGTCAGCCGCACATTGCGCGGATCGCCATACACGCTGTAGAAGCGCGAAGGCAGCCGCGCGTAGTAGACGCGATCGAACAGGTTGTGCACGTCGAGCGTCAGCGACAGGTTCCTGTTGAAGCGGTAGCCGACCTGCGCATCGGCCACCGCATAGCCGCCCTGCACGGCCGCGCCGCGGTCGGTCTTGCTGACGGCGCGCACGCCCAGGCCCACATGCAGGCCCGCGACCGAAGGCTGCTGGAACTCGTAGCGCGTCCAGAGCTTGACGGTGTGCCTGGGCTCCTCGCTCGAGAAGGGCTTGCCGGCATTGCTCGGGTCGTCGGCGTAGCGCGTGTCGAGCCGGGTGTAGCCCGCGTAGAGGTCCCAGCCGCGCGCGAGGCTGCCCGAGACCTCGGCCTCCCATCCCTTGCTGCGGACCTTGCCCTCCGCGACGAAGAAGCCGGGGTTGTCGGGGTCGGTGACGGCGCGGTTGCGGTCCTCGATGCGGAAGGCGGCCAGCGAGGCGTTGAGCCGGCCGTCCATGAAGCTGCCCTTGGTGCCGATCTCGAACTGCCGGCCCACGCGCGGCAGCAAGGCGGCGTTGCCGACCGCGAGCTGGGTCTGCGGAATGAAGATGTCGCTGTAGCTGCCGTAGAGCGAGATGTCGGGCCGCAGCTCGTAGACCAGGCCGCCATAGGGCGAAAACTTGTGATTCACGCCGCCGGCATCGCTCTTCCATGCGCCGGGCGTGGGCAGCAGCGTCTGGCTCTCGCTGCGGTAATGGCTCACGCGGCCGCCGAGCACCAGCGTGAGCGGGTCGGCGAGCCGCAGCCGCGTCTGGCCGTAGAGGCCGCTCTGCTCGCTGCGCGTGTTGCTGCCGAAGCGCAACGGGATCGGGCGGTCGGGAACGTAGAGGTTGTAGATGTCGACCTGCGGGATGCCGACCGAGCCCGAGAGCGAGGTTTCGTCGCGCTTCGAATGGTTGGCGCCGATCAGCAGGTCATGCTTGCGGCCCCACAGCCTGAAGCTGCCCGCGAGGTTCAGGTCCAGCCCCTGCCAGGTGGTCTCGCCGCTCTGCGCCTGCAACGTGTAGGCCGCGCGGTTGTCGAGGCGCACCAGGCCGTTGATGTAGCCGTAGCGCGAGTCGCCGTCGATGCTGCGCCGGATGTAGGCGGCCTTCGCGACCCAGTCGTCGTCGAAGCGGTGCACGAACTCGGCATAGACCTCCTTGGCGGTGCCCGAGCTGCCGCTCCAGTCGGTGCCGAAGAAGGTCTTGCGCGGCGCGTTGAGGAAGCTGCCGTTGGTGTAGGTGCCCGGGCCGTAGTCGACACCGCGGTCATGCTGGGGCTGCACGCTGCCCGACAGGCTCAGCGTCGAGCGCGGGCCGAGGTCGGCCTCGACGATCGCGTAGCCCAGCGTGTGGCGGCTCGTGCCCTGGGTGCGGAAGCTGTCGCCGCCCTCGGAGGACAGCAGCGCGCGGCCACGCACCGTGCCGGCCTCGTTGAGCGGGCGGCTGATGTCGATCTCGCCGCGGTGCTGGTTCCACGAGCCGGCCGACAGCAGGCCCGAGATCGCGGGCTCGGCCAGCGGCCGCTTGCGCACCAGGTTCACGGTGCCGGCCGGCGTGCCCGATCCCTGCAGCACGCCGGCGGGACCGCGGAACACCTCGACCCGGTCGTACATCGAGAGGTCGAACTGGCGCAGGTACTGGATGCCGTTGTTGAACGGCAGGCCGTCGTACTGCACCTCGGAGGCATAGCCGCGCGACTGGAAATAGGCCGTGCCATCGCCGTAGGGAATGGCCGTGACGCCGACGGTCTGGCGCAGCGCGTCCTCGACCGTGGTCATGTTCTGGTCGTCCATCTGCTGGCGCGTGATGACCGAGACCGAGTTCGGCACGTCCTTCCACGGCGTGGGTGTCTTGCCGGCCACGGTCACGGCGCGGGCGGCGTAGGAGCCGCTGCCTTCGGTGAGCGCGCTGCGCTCGCCGCGCGCGGTCACCACCACGGGGGCCAGGCCGCCATCGCCCGATGCCGCGGCGCCATCGGCGGCCGCCTTGCGCAGGCGGTAGTTGCCGGGCGCGACCGGCACCGCCTCGAGGCCGCTGCCGGCCAGCAGGCGCCGCAGGCCCTGCTCGATGCCCTGGCCGCCTTCGAGGCCTGGCGAACGCAGGCCCTCGGTCAGCGCGGGATCGAAGGACAGCGTGATGCCGTTCGCGCTCGCGAAGCCGTAGAGCGCCTGGCTCAATGGCCCGGGCGCGATCGCCTGGCTGGCGGGCGCGTCGGCGGCCTGGGCGATGGCGGGCGGCAGCGCGGCGGCGAGCGCCGCGGCGAAGGCGATGGCGGTGAAGCGATGGCGCGAAGCGAAGGAGGAAGGCATGGCGGGTCCGGTCGGCAAGTCGGTGAAAAGGTGTTGCTTTCTGACTTGTCGAACGAGCGCCGAAAAAGGGACACGCAGCGCCGCGATGCGCGCGCCGGCCGCTCTTAACCTGCTGCGCGCGCCCCGACCGTGACCCAGTAGCGCGTGCGCGTGCGGACCTGCACCGGCAGCGTCTGCGCCAGGGTGGCGAGCACCTGGTCGGTGTCGGCGACCTGGAACACGCCCGAGATGCGCAGGTTCGCGACCTCGGGCGCGCAGTGCAGCACGCCGGGGCGGTAGCGCGAGAGCTCGGCGAGGAAATCCTCGAGCCGCTGCCGGTCGGCCACCAGCGCGCCCTGCGACCAGGCATCGGCGCCGGCCGCGATGGCGCGCGGCGTGCCGGCGGCGTCGCGCGTGAAGTCGACCTCCTGGCCGGCGCGCACGACGACGCGGGTCGCGTCGGTTGCACGCGGCGCGATCTCGACCGCATGCTCGAGCACCGCCACGCGCGTGCGCTCGTCGCCGCCACGCACCGTGAAGCGCGTGCCGAGCGCGCGCACCCGGCCCTGCGTGGTCTGCACGAAGAACGGCCGCGCGGGCAGCCCGGCGGCATGGCCGGTCTCGACCAGGATCCGGCCCTCGCGCAGCAGCACCAGCCGCTCGCGCTCGTCGAACACCACGTCGGCCGCGCTGCCGGTGTCGAGCAGCAGCCGGGTGCCGTCGGCCAGCACGAAGCCGCGCCGCTCGCCGACGGCCGTGCGGTACTCGGCCGCGAGCTCGACGCCCCAGGTGCGCCAGGCCAGCCAGGCGGCCGGCGCGCCGGTGGCCAGCAGCACCGTGGAGCGCAGCAGCACGCGGCGGCGCAGGCGGCGCGCGCTCTCGAGCGTGGGCACGCCGAGTCCCACCGGCACGCGACCGAAGGTGCGCGCCAGTTCGTCGGCGGCCTGCCACGCGCGCTCGTGCTCGGGCGCCTGCGCGCGCCAGGCATGCAGGGCGCGGTGCCCGGCCTCGTCCATCTCGCCGGCATGCAGCTTCACGAGCCAGTCCGCGGCCTGCAGCACCACCGGGTCGTCGCCGCGCGGGCGCGTGGGGTTCAAAGCATCGAGGCGATGCATTGGGCAAAACCCGCGCGCATGTCGCGCTTGACGGTGCGCACCGACACCTCGAGCCGCTGCGCGATCTCCTCGTAGCCCAGGCCCTCGAGCTGCGACAGCAGGAACACGGTGCGCGTGCGCGCGGGCAGCGCGTCGAGCATGGCGTCGATGCGGTGCAGCGCCTCGATCACGAGCAGGCGGTCCTCGGGCGACGGCGCGAGCGGCTCGGGCATGGCGGCCAGTTGCTCGACATAGGCCTGCTCGAGCGCGCGGCGGCGGAAGTGATCGACCAGCAGCCCGTGCGCGACGGTGCGCAGGTAGGCGCGCGGCTCGCGCAGCTGCTGCGCCTTCGAGGGCGCGGCGACCAGCGTGAGGAAGGTGTCATGCGCCAGGTCGGCCGCATGGTGGATGTCGCCGAGCTTCCTGCGCAGCAGGGCCTGGAGCCAGCCGTGGTGGTCGGCATAGAAGGCTTCGACGGCTTGCATTGGCGTGGCGCGCGGACCCATGGCGAGACTGTCTACACAAGAGAGGACGCGGGGCCCTACGATGCAAATGAGAACTATTATTATAAACAGACGCTCGGCACCGTCGGCATCGAAGCGCGCGAGCGCCCGCTCACTTCAGCAACGGAAAGCTCTGCGGCAACACCGCGAGCCAATGCCGCGCGGCCACCGACAGCCGCGTGGTGCGGCGGCGGATCAGCGAGATCCGGTGGCGGAAGCTCGCGAGGTCGGAGATCGCGATCCGCCGCATGCCCCACTGCTGCGCGATGTCGGCGGCGTAGCCCGGCACGATCAGGAAGCCCGCGCCCTGCCGCGCGAAGCCCAGGGCCGCCGTGAGCGAACCGACCTCGATGTGGTTCTCGAAGCGCAGCGGCGTGCGCGCGAAGATCTGGTCGAGCGTGCGGCGGATGCTGTAGGAGTCGCGCAGCGAGATGTAGTTGTAGGGCAGCAGCTCCGCGGCCCGGATCGAACGCCGACGCGCGAGCGGATGCGCGTCGTCGACGATGGCATACATCGCGTCCTCGATCGCCACGGTGGCCTCGAGGCCGCTGATCTCGGAATCCGTGGCGCAGAAGCCGATGTCCACCACGCCCGAACGCACGCGGTCCAGGGTCTCGTCGGTCGAGCATTCGTGGATCTCGAAGTCGATGCCCGGATAGCGCTGGCGGTAGCTCGCGATCGGCCCCGCCAGCAGGCCGTAGTGCATCAGCGGCGAGGCGGCCACGCTGACCTTGCCGCGCTCCAGCGTGATCAGCTCGGTGATGCTGCGCTTGGCGGTCGCCATGGTGGCTGTCACGTCCTGGGCGAACTCGAAGAACTCGCGCGCCGCGTCGTTGGGCACCACGGTGCGCGTGGTGCGCTCGAACAGGGTCATGCCGAGCTGGTTCTCGAGCTCGGCGACCATCTTGCTCGCCGCGGACTGCGAGATGTGCAGGCCGTTCGCCGCCACGGTGAAGCTGCCGGCCTCGTAGACGGCGAGGAAGACCTGCAACTGGCGAAAGGAGATATTCATTCCATCTTCTACTGAATGCAGTAGAAAAATTCCATTGTGGCATGGAACTTCGCCGCGCAAGATGCGCCGGCTCACACAGACCAGAGACATCCCATGCATCCCTCCGACACCCGTCCCCAATGCCATGTCGCCCGCACCGCCGAAGGCGTCGTCACGGTCCGTTTCGACAACGGCCGGCTGAACCTGCTGACCGGGGACGCCGCCCACATCTACGCCGACACGCTGCAGGAACTGGCCGCCGACGAGACCACGAAGCTGCTCGTGATCTGCGGCGGCGACAGCGCTTTCCTCGGCGGCGCCGACATCAAGTTCCTGAAGGACGCCTCCAGGCGCGACATCGATGCCTACATCCGCAGCGTGTGGCGGCTGTGCGAGACCATCCGCGACATCCCCTTCGCCACGATGTCGGTGATCTCGGGCTACTGCCTGGGCGCCGGCATGGAGGTGGCCGCCGTCTGCGACATCAAGCTGGCCGCGCGCGACGCCAGGTTCGGCATGCCCGAGGTCAAGCTCGGCGTGCCCTCGGTGATCCACGGCGCGATGCTGCCCGGCATGATCGGCGCCACGCGCACGCGCGACCTGCTGCTCAGCGGCCGCATCATCCCGGCCGCGCTGGCGCTCGACTGGGGCCTGGTCACCGACGTCGCGGGCGACGACGGCCTCGATGCCGCCCTCGCGCACTGGCAGGCCGAGATCGAGGCCAACGGCCCGCTCGCGATGCGCATCCAGAAGAAGCTGATCCGCGACTGGGAGCGCATGCCGCTGCAGGAAGCCATCAACGTCGGCATCGCCGGCCTCGTGAGCGCCTACGACAGCGACGAGCCCAAGCGCTACATGGAAGCCTTCCTCGCGAACCGGAAGCGCCGCTGAGACGGCACCGGCGAGCCCACGAGACATCCAAGGAGACACCATGAAGTTCAAGCCCCTGCGCCGCGCCCTGTGCGCCCTGTTCGCGCTGCCCTTCGCCCTCGGCGCCGCGCATGCCGACGACTATCCCTCGCAACCGCTCACGCTGGTGGTGCCCTTCGCGGCCGGCGGCATGACCGACATCCTGGCCCGGCAATTCGCGAAGACGGTGCAGGAGAAGCTGCGGCAGACCGCCATCGTCGACAACAAGCCCGGTGCCGGCGGCGTGATCGGCGCGACCCGGGTCGCGCGCGCCAGGCCCGACGGCTACACCCTGCTGATCACCACCACGGCGCACGTGGTGAACCCCTCGATCACCAAGAACCTGCCCTACGACACCGAGAAGGACTTCGCGCCCATCGCCATGCTGGCGCGCACGCCCAACGTGCTGCTGGTGAACCCGTCGCTGCCGGTGACGACGGTGCCCGAACTGCTGGACTATGCGCGCAAGAACAAGGGCGTCACCTACGGCTCCTCGGGCACGGGCGGCACCACGCACCTGTCGGGCGAGCTGCTCGCGAGCCGCACCGGCGCGCCGCTGATCCACGTGCCCTACAAGGGCACGGCGCTCGCGGTCAACGACCTGCTCGGCGGCCAGATCCAGGCCTCCTTCGTCGACGGCCTGAGCGCGCTGAAGTACGTGAAGGCCGGCAGCCTGCGCGCCATCGGCGTTTCGACGCGCGAACGCAATCCCACGCTGGCCGAGGTGCCGACCATCGCCGAGCAGGGCGTGCCCGGCTACGAGACCGAGATCTGGATCGGGCTCTACGCGCCCGCGGGCACGCCGCCGGCCATCCTCGAGAAGCTCAATGCGCTGGCGCTGCAATCGATGGGCGAGCCCGGCTTCCGCAAGACGCTCGACGAGCAGGCGACCACGCCGGGCACCATGGACGTGGCCGCGACGCGGCGCTACGTGGCGAGCGAGATCCGCAAGTGGGACGACATCGTCAAGAAAGCCGGCATCGAGGCCCAATGACGACCGCCGCGACGCGCAACGCCGGACTGCCGCTGTCCGGCATCCGGATCCTCGACCTCACCAGCGTGATCATGGGTCCGTTCGCGACCCAGATGCTGGCGGAGTACGGCGCCGACGTGGTCAAGCTCGAGCCGCCCGAGGGCGACATCATGCGCGAGATGGGCCCGCACCTCGAGCCGGGCATGGGGCCGGTCTACCTGAACCTCAACCGCGGCAAGCGCAGCGTCTGCCTGGACCTCAAGCAGCCCGAATCGCGCGAGGTGATCGCGCGTGCCGCGCAGGCCAGCGACGTGTTCGTCACCAACATGCGCAAGAAGGCGCTCGCCAAACTGGGACTGGACTGGGACACCCTGCGCCGCCACAACCCGCGGCTGATCTACGTCTTCCTGGCCGGCTTCGCCGAGCACGGCCCCGACGCGGGCAAGCCGGCCTACGACGACCTGATCCAGGGCATGGTCGGACTGCCGGGCCTGGTGGCCCGCGCCGCGGACGGACGCCCGCGCTACCTGCCGCTCAACATCGCGGACAAGACGGTGGGCCTGTACGTGGTGCAGACGGTGCTCGCCGCGCTGCTGCAGCAGCGCCGGGCCGAGCAAGGCCAGTACATCGAGGTGCCGATGTACGAGACCATGGCCTCCTTCATGCTCAGCGACCACCTGGGCGCCGCCACCTTCGCGGCCAACGATGCCGCGCAGGCCGGCAACCCGCGCCTGCTGTCGGCCTACCGCCGGCCCTACCGGACGGTCAACGGCTGGATCTGCACCATCGTCTACACCGACCGCCATTGGGAGTCGTTCATGCGCCTCGTGGGCGACGGCGAACTCTGGGACCGCGATGCGCGCTTTCGCAGCATGGCGAACCGCACGAAGCACATCGATGCCGTGTATGCCTATGTGGAAAGCCGGCTCGCCACGCGCAGCACTGCAACCTGGCTGCAATTGCTGACGGACGCGGACATTCCCGTGGCCGCCTGCCCCGAACTCGGCGAGCTGATCGATTCGCTGGAGAACGCCGAGCGCGGCGTCGTGCATCGTTACCAGGATGCCGCAGGCCGCTGGTACCGGGGCCTGTCGCCGACCGTGCAATGGACGCGCACCCCGCTGGCCGCCGGCGCGATGGCGCCGCGCCTGGGCGAGCACACCGACGAGGTGTTGCGCGAGTGGATGGGCGTGGCGGCTCCGCTTTGATGCCGCCCTCTCCTTGAATTGGCGCGTCATCGCGCCAATTCATTGCGCCATGGCAGCATGGCTGCGCGCAATTCACCGATCCGAATTGGCAACGCAGCTTCGCGAATGCCAAACCCTCATGGCGCCATGCAAAAAAATCGACCCGCGCCAGGGCCGATGCACGCCTGTACAGAGGGCCAGGGTAAGTAATCGGTAAGGAAGATTTCCAACACTGGTTTCGACATTGGCGATCGCGTCGATGTGCAGATCGGCCGCATCCGCGGACCGCAATAACACCTCATTGGAGACAGACCATGAACAAGCGCCAGGCAGCGTTGGCTTCGTCACGCCCATCGTTTTCGCATCTCTTTTCATCACGACCGCGGCGCCATGCGCTGGCCGCCGTCGCCGTGGCCGCGCTGCTGGCCACGGCCTGCGGCGGCGGCGGAGGTGGCGGCAGCGGCTTCCTGCCGATCGCGGGCGGCGGCGGTACGGGCGGTGGCGATGGCGGCAACAACGAACCGCCCGTGAAGATCCAGGCGCTGAGCACGCTGCAGGGCAGCACCAAGGACGTCGCGATCGAGTTCCACGAGGGCACCAACATGGCGGCCGCGCCCTCGCCCGACGGCCAGCGCGTGGCCTTCACCGCGCAGGGCGTGCTGTGGGTGGTGCCGATCGGCGGCGGCAAGGCCACGCGCATCACGGGCTGGGACATGGAGCCGACCTCGCCGGTGTGGTCGCCCGACGGCAGCCGCATCGCGTTCCAGAACTACGACGCCGAAGGCAACTTCCACATCTGGACCGTGCGGCCCAATGGCGCGGACCTCACGCGCATCACCAGCGGCGCGTTCGACGACCGCGAGCCGGCCTGGACGCCCGATGGCCGCACGCTGGTCTTCGCCTCCGACCGCAGCCAGGACCGCCAGTACAAGATCTGGCAGGTGGAGCTCGGCTCGCGCAAGTACTCAGCGCTCACGCAGGGCGCGGGCACCGAGAGCAATCCGGTGGTCTCGCCCGACGGCACGCAGCTCGCGTTCGTCAGCGCGCGGCGCATCTTCACGCAGCCGATGGGCAGCACCGAGGCACCGAAACTCGTCGGCCCCGGCGTGCTGCCGGTGTGGCTGCCCGACGGCTCGGGCCTGGCCTACCAGGGCACGACCAAGTCGATCGTGGTCGCCGGCAAGGAGGTGGTGGCGCCCAACGAGGACATGTTCGCCTTCCCGCCGCGCTGGCTGCCCGGCGGGCGCTTTCTCTACACGGCCGACGGCAAGATCAAGATCCGCAACGCGGGCGGCGACGGCCTCGCGGAAGTGCCGTTCAGCGCCACGCTCGAGGTGCGCCGTCCGGTGTTCGCCAAGTCGCGCGAGCGCGGCTTCGGCGTGCTCGGCGACCAGCCGGTGCGCGGCATCAGCAGCCCGGTGATCTCGCCCGATGGCCGCCGCGTCGCCTTCGTCGCGCTCAACGACATCTGGGTGATGCCGATCGGCGGCACGCCGGTGCGCCTGACCAACGACAAGGACCGCGACGGCAATCCGCAGTTCACGCCCGACGGCAGCGCGGTCTACTTCTCGACCGAGAAGGGCAACGGCGGCGCGCTCGCGATCGACCGCATCGACATCGCGAGCCGCGCGCGCACGCGGCTCGGCGCGCAGACCGGCAAGTCGATGGTGATGCCGAAGATGTCGCCCGCGGGCGACCGCATCGCCTACACCACGGGCTCGGGCACGCTCGAGGTCTGGGACATCGCCTCGAAGACCGCGCAGAAGGTGGTCGAGGCGGTGGGCTCGCAGATCAGCACGCCGCAGTGGACGCCCGACGGCAAGAAAATCGTGGTGGTCGACAACGACTCGGTCAGCAGCCGTTCCTTCGAGGGCTACAACAAGCTGCGCGTGATCGACCTCGGCACGAAGAGCGGCACCTTCTACCCGGTGGGCGACGCGCCGCGCCAGATCTCGGACCGCGAGGAAGGCGCGGCCGTGGTCTCGCCCGACGGCAGCAAGGTGGCCTTCGTGATGGACTCGGTGCTGCACGTGATGCCGCTGAAGGCCGATGGTTCGCCCGACGGCCCCGCCAAGGCCATCACCACCGAGGCCGCCGACCTGCCCTCGTGGGCCGGCGACTCGCGCACGCTGCTCTACAAGGCCGCCGACAAGCTCAAGACCATCGGCGCCGACGGCGCGGGCGCGACCGAGGTGCCCGCGAGCCTGACGTGGAAGCAGGCGGCGTCCCAGGGCACGACCGTGGTGCGCGCGGGCCAGCTGTGGAGCGGCAAGGACGGCCAGTTGCAGAACGACGTCGACATCGTCATCAAGGGCAACCGCATCACCGCGATCCAGCCGCACGACGAGGCGGTGGCCAAGGCCGCGGACAAGTACGTCGATGCCTCGGGCCTCACGGTGATGCCCGGCCTGTGGGATGCCCACTCGCATCCGCTGACGCTCTACCAGGGCGGCCAGTACGGCCAGGGCTCGGCCTCGATGCTGGCCTATGGCGTCACCTCGACGCAATCGGTCGGCGGGCCGCTGCACCAGAGCATCGAGATGCGCGAGGCGCTCGAGGCCGGCAACCTGCTGGGCCCACGCCTGTTCGTCTCGCCGCCGCTGTGGGACGGCAACCGCATCACATGGAGCTTCGCGCGCAGCGTGCGCACGCCCGAGGCGGCCGACCTCGAGATCGCGAAGGTGCGCACGCTCGGCGTGGACTACCTCAAGGCCTACATGCGCGCGCCGATCCCGCTGATGCACAAGATCGCGCAGGCGGCGCTCGACATCGGCATCCCGAGCGGCACGCACAACCTGTCGCCGGGCGCGGCCTCGGGCCTGGCCGAGACCACGCACCTCTCGGCACCGCAGCGCCTCGGCTACGGCTGGTCGCGCTCGGCCGGCGGCACCACCTACCAGGACGCCTACGACCTGCACGGCAAGGGCGACTTCCGGCTGATCCACACCGCCCTGTTCGCCTATCCCTTCGTCGGCGCGGACCTGACCGGCGGCGACCGCTTCGAGCTGCTGACCTCGCCGAACTTCCTCGATGTGCTGCGCGGCAACCCGCAGCCGCCGACCGAGGCGGCGGTGGCCAGCGCGCGGCTGCAGGAGGACCAGGTGAGCAAGCTGCGCACGGCCGGCGCCATGATCGCCATCGGCACCGACTCGCCGCTGGTGCCGCCGGGCATCGCGCTGCACAACAACATGCGCGCCGCCGCGCTGACCAACTCGAACCTGCAGGTGCTGCAGGACGTGACGGTCAATGCCGCGCGCATGAGCCTGGTCGACAAGGACCTGGGCACGGTGGAGGTGGGCAAGCTGGCCGACCTGGCCATCGTGCGCGGCAACCCGCTGCAGGACCTGAAGGCCGCGGCCGACGTGCGCTACGTGGTGAAGAACGGCGTGAGCTACTCGCTCGCGGAGATCCTCGCGCCGTTCCGCACCCCGGCCGCGCTGGCCGAGCGGCGCAAGACGGTGCTGGCCTACCAGCGCCTGTGCCGGACCACGCCGCACGAATGCGGCGAGGTCGCCAGCGGCTATGGGCATGACCACCACCACTGAGGTGGCACGCGGCCGGAGCGCGGGGCCGCGGCCCCGCGTTTCAGCCGCGGCGCAGCACCGTGCCCGCGTGCGCGTCCTTCAGCACGCCGTGCGCGACGGCCACGCGGCCGTTGACCAGCACGGCATCGATGCCGGCGGGCGCGGCCAGCGGATCGTCGTAGCTCGCGCGGTCGGCGATGCGCGCGGCATCGAAGACCACGAGGTCGGCCGCGCAGCCCGCCGCGATGCGGCCGCGGCCCGCGAGGCCGAAGCGCGCGGCCGGCAGGCCGGTCATCTTGTGCACCGCGGTCTCGAGCGCGAACAGCTTCAGGTCGCGTGCATAGTGGCCCAGCACGCGCGGAAAGGCGCCCCACAACCGCGGGTGCGGCTGCACGTCGTTCGGCAGGCCGTCCGATCCGACCATGGTGCCGGGCGCCGCGAGGATGCGCTGCACGTCGGCCTCGTCCATCGAGAAGTAGACCGCGCCGGCCGGGCAGAGGCGCTGCGCGGCCTGCTCGAGGCCCAGGCCCATCTCGGCGGCGATGTCTGCGAGCTCGCGCCCGGTGTGCTGCGGCATCGGTTCGGACCAGGTGATGCGCACGCGCGCCGACTGGCTCACGCGCGCCGGAATCAGCAGAGTCGAGGAGGCGGCATAGGGATAGCAGTCGATGCACACCGGTTGCCCCTTTGCGGCCCGCGCGAGCAGGCGCAGCGTGGACACGGAACGCCCGTGGTTCGACAGGCCCGTGAGCTTGTGGTGCGAGATCACGAGCGGCACGCCGAGCGCGCGGCCCACGCCGAGCGCCTCGTGCAGCGCTTCGTCGATCGCATCGGACTCGTCGCGGATGTGCATCGCGATCAGGCCGCCGTGCGCGCGCAGCGGCGCGCCCACCGCCGTCATCTCGTGCGCCGTGGCGGCGCGCGCCGGGGCATAGAAGACACCGGTCGACAGGCCGATCGCGCCCGCGTCCAGAGCCTCCTCGACCTCGCGTGCCATGGCCGCGGCCTCGGCGGGCGTGGCGGCGCGATCCAGGTCCCGCACATGCTGCGCGCGCAGCGTGGTGTGGCCGACCAGGAAGGCGGCATTGGTCGCGGGACCGATCCCGCGCACCGCATCGAGGTAGTCGCCGAAGCGCGCGAAGCGGCGATCGTCGCGCCCGATGAATTCGCGCAGCGGCGGCGGCACCCGCTCGAAGGGAATGCGCAGCGGCGCCAGGCTCCAGCCGCAGTTGCCGGCCACCACGGTGGTCACGCCCTGCATCAGCTTCGGATGGCGGTCGGCGGGCGGCTCGAGCAGCAGCCGGTCGTCGTGCGCATGCGCATCGATGAAGCCGGGCGCGACGATGCGGCCGCGGGCATCGATGCGCCGGTGCGCGGGCACGGCGCGCAGATCGCCCAGGCGCTCGATCACGCCATCGCGCACGCCCACGTCCTGCCGCACGCGCGGCGCCGCGCTGCCATCGATGACGTCGCCGCCCTCGATGACCAGGTCGAGCGGCGGCATCAGTCGACGCGGGCGTTCGCGCGCCGGATCACCGCGGCCCACACCGGCGTCTCGCGCCGCGCCAGCTCGAACAGCCGCTCGGGCGGCCCGCTCGCGGTCTCGAGCGACAGCCGCGCGAGCCGCTCGCGCACCTCGGCGTCGTTCATCATCGCGTTGAACTCGGCATTGAGCCGCGCCACCACCTCGGCGGGCGTGCCCGCCGGCACCACCACGCCGCCCCAGGCCACGCTCTCGTATCCCGGCACGCCGGCCTCCTGCACCGTCGGCAGCGCCGGAAAGAGCGGCGAGCGATGAGCCCCCGTGACCGCCAGCGCGCGCACCCGGCCCGAGGCGATGAAGGGGCTGATCGAGGACAGGTTGTCGAACATCACGTCGACCCCGCCGCCGATCAGGTCCTGGATCGCCGCCAGGCTGCCACGGTAGGGCACATGGAGCATGAAGGTGCCCGTCATGCTCTTGAACAGTTCGCCGCCCAGGTGGCTGGTGGTGCCGTTGCCGGCCGAGGCCAGGGTCAGCTTGCCGGGATGCGCGCGCAGGTGGGCCACCAGTTCCGCCACGGTCTTCACCGGCAGCTCGTTGCGCACCACCAGCGCGTTCTGCACGAAGCCGGTCATCGCGACCGGCGCGAGTTGCCGATCGGGGTCATAGGGCAGCCTCGCGTAGAGCGACTTGTTGATCGCGAGCGTGCCCACGTTGGCATAGCCGATCGTGTAGCCATCGGGCGCCGCGCGCGCCACCTCGGAGATGCCGACGATGCCGCCCGCGCCCGGCCGGTTCTCGATCACCACCGCCTGCCCGAGCCCCTTGGCCAGCGCCGCGCCCATCACGCGGCACAGCAGGTCGGGCGCGCCACCCGCGCCGCCGGGCACCACGAAGCGCAGCGGCCGCTCGGGGTAGACAGCGGCGCGCGCGCTGCGCCAAGGCCCGGCCGCCAGCGCGGCCGCCGACAGCAGCGCGCGGCGCCGGCCGCGATCGATCCCGGTCTCCAACATGGCTTGCATCCTTCCAGAAAGCACGATGCCCGAGGATCGACGCCCACGGCGAGCGCCACAATCGAAAATAACTCCTGCTCGCATGCAAAAAGCTGATGCCGCTTCGCCTCCCCTCCACCATCGCGCTGCAATGCCTGGAAGCCAGTGAAAGGCTGGGCAGCTTCACGCGTGCCGCCAAGGCGCTCAACCTCACGCAGGGCGCCATCAGCCGCCAGGTCATCGGCCTCGAGCAGCGGCTCGGCGCGCAACTGCTCGAGCGCCGGCGCGAATCGCTGGTGGCCACGCCCGCGGGGCAAGCCTACCTGGCCGAGGTCCGCCCCCTGCTGCTGCGGCTCGAGCGCGCCACCACCGACATCGCGCTGCACCAGGGCCGCGGCGGCCGCCTGCAGCTCTCCGCCCCCTCCTCGTTCTGCAACTACTGGCTCGCGCCGCGGCTGTCGGGTTTCGTGAACGCGCATCCGCACATCACGCTCGACCTCTCGACCTACCTCGGTCCGGTCGATTTCACCGCGAGCCGGATCGACGCGGCCATCATGGTGGTGGGCGCGCCGGTGCCGGGCCTGCATGCCATCCCCGTGCTCGACCTGACCGTGCGGCCCTACGCCAGCCCCGCCCTGGCGGCGCGCTGGGCCGGCGACGATTTCGCCACCGTGCTGCGGCAGGCGCCGCCCGACCTCACGCTGATCCACAACAGCTCGCTGCCCGGTGCCTGGGCGCTATGGCTGCGACAGGCCGCGGGTGCCGACGAGGTCCTGCCCGAGCTGCATGCGGGTCCGAGCTACGACCTGCTGTCGATGTCGCTGCATGCGGCGATCGCGGGCATCGGGGTGGCGCTGCTGCCGGCCTTCATGGTTCGGGCGGCGCTCGATGCGGGGCAGCTGGTGGCGCTGTCGGCCATCGAGTCGGCGACGGGGCGGTCGTATCAGCTGTGCTATCCGGAGCACAGCGCGGGCTTGCCGGCGCTTGCGCAGTTCACCGACTGGCTGCGGCAGGCGGATTGAGCCGGCGCGCTACGACAGTGTGTCGAGCGCCGCGCGCTCGTGCGCCAGTTCTTCCTCGAACCAGCGGCAGAAGCACTGGCGCAGGCGCTGCTCGCTGGCGCTGAACTGCGCCCGCGCCCGGTCGATGCGCTGCGAACGCAGCGGGCCGGCCGGGCTTGCCACGGCCTGCAGCCGGTAGGCCGTGCCCAGCGTCAATTCGAGCGTGGGTGCCAGCAGGGGCAGCGGCTGGAGCGAGAGCGCGGCGCCGGCGCGCTGCAGTGCAGCGATGGCAGTGTCGAGCCGCGCCGTGTCGGGCACGCCCGTGTCGGCGCGCAGCGACTGCTCGAGCACGTCGACCATCGCGCGCTGCCGATCGAGGTTCGTGCGCAGCAGGCAGAGGCGATCGCCCTCGACGCCATGGATCTGCCATTGGCCACGTGAGGTTTCGAGCCCGCGGTAGGTGACCTCGGGCAGGCCGATGCCCCGGTTCGCGGGCAAGGCGATGAGCTCGGCCTGGCGGTCGAAGCCTTGGCGCAGCAGCGCTACCGCCTGCAGGCCTTCCTCGCCGCGCACGAGGGTCGCGAGGTCGTAGAGCATCTTCGTCAGGGCCTGCAGATCGGCCTGCTGGATCTCCGGTGTCGCGCTCGCATCCGCAGCCGCGCGCTGGCTCGCGACCTGTGCCCTCAAGGTGGCGCCATCGCGCTCCAACAGCGCGAGCTGCGCCACCAGCTGGCGATGAAAGCGTTCCATCGAGCGCAGCTCCTCGCCCTGCTCGACCGTGCCCGCCGAGCGCAGCAGTTCGCTCGACCGCGCCACCGTCTCGCGCAACAGCGCGCGTCCGGCCCCCCCGCCGAGGCCGTCGGCCTCTCGATGTGCCGCGGCCATGAGCGTTGCCCGCAGGCTCAGTTGCGAAGGACTGCGCCGGTTGGTATCGGGCGGCAGGGACTTCGCATACTGCCGGCGCGCAGCCGCATGCAGCTCGAGATCGCGCGTGTAGGTCGCGAGCAGCAGCTGCGCGAACCATGCGACGCGGTACATACTTTCTTCGGAAGGCGTCTGCTGGAAGTAATCGATCGCGCGCCGGAGATAGGCCGGGTCGGCCTCGGCGGCGCCGATGCGCAGTTCCAGCAAGGCCTTCGCGATCTGCGGCGTGGGAACGCCCGGCGGAAGGATGCCGCGCTGCAGGTCCTCGAGGCCGCGGCGCGAGATCTCGTCGCGCATGGGCGCGCAGACGGCACGGACCGGCTCCGCCGCCTTGCCCCCGATCCTGAACGGTGCCTCCTGCGCGCCCGCGGGTCCGCACAGGGCCAGGCCCATGGCGATCGGTAGGGTGGCACGCCGCGCGGCCGCAGCCCACGTCGCCAGGGCCGGAAGTCTCGATCTCGTCATGCAACCGATATACCCGAGCACCGCGTCAAGCCCATGAATGCCCGCCGACGGACCGGCGCGAGGCGCGCTACATTCGGCGGTCATGCACAGAAAAATCAACGTGCTCTTCGTCTCCCGACGAAACACGCTGCGCAGCGTCATGGCGCAGGCCTGTCTCACCCACATCGCCGAGAAACGCTTCCACGCCCGCTCCTGCGGCCAGCCCTTGCGCATTGGCGCAGCGGTGGACCCGGCGGCCGTGTCGGCGCTGCGCACCGCGGGTATTCCCTTGCCCGAGATCAAACCGCGCGGCTGGAACGAGTTCGTGCCCGCGCGCGGCTTCGAGGCCGAGTTCGTGATCGCGCTCGATGCCGACATCGACCGCCTGCAGCCGGCCTGGCCCGGCCAGCCCCATACCGCGCTGTGGGCCTATCCCGACACGGCGGCCATCGCCGATCCCGAGGAGGCGGCGCACAAGGCGCTCCAGACGCTCTATTCGATGCGGCGGCGGCTTGAGCTGCTGGCCAGCCTGCCGCTGTACGGCTCCGACCGCGAATCGGTGCGCGCGGACATCCGCGACCTCGGCTACATGGCTTGAGCCGGGTCGGCTACAGCCTGAACGCCTTCGCCATCTCCACCACCGCCTGCCTGTCGAAGGCATTGACCTCGTCGATCAGCTCGTTGGTGAACAGCCGGTTCGGGTCGCCGAGTTCGTCGGCCAGCTTCGGGTTCCTGCTGCCGTCCACGGCCATCTCGATGTTGGACTTCCATTCGGCCAGCGACGAGGCACCGATGCGCTGATCGGGATCGTCGGGCCGGCGCATCCAGCTGTTGCGGCGGTCCTTGAGGATGAAGGCCAGCTCCTTGCGCGCCTCGTCCTCGCTGCGCCCCTTGGGCCGGCTCTCGGGGTACACGGCCCAGTGCAGGTCGATGCCGGCCTCGAGGTTGTGGTGCGCGAACAGGGTGGACTTGGCCATGCCGCGGAACAGGCCCACCAAGGCCTTGCGCTCCTTCTTCAGCAGTTCGCGCGGCACGCACAGCCAGCCCGAGCCGAACTGCGCAAACTTCGGCGTGAGCGGCACGTAGCGCAGCTTGGTGCCGACGAGTTCGACGCGCGCGGCCGCGGTGTCGAAGGCCACCATCGCATCGACGCGGTCGTTGTCGATCGCCGCGCCGGCCGGTGCGCCGTCACCGATGGCGATGTATTCGCATCGGTCGTCTTTCAGGCCCAGCTCGGCCAGCATGGTGCGGGTGACGACGATGCCGGTGTCGCCCTGGCTGCGCACGCCGATGCGCTTGCCCGCGAGATCGGCCACCGAGCGGATCGGGCTGCCGGGCTTGACGACGACGACGTTGGCATTGCGCGGCAGCCACTTGTAGACGCTCACGAGATCGAGCCCCGGGTCCTTGGCCATCGCGGGCAGCAGGATGCCGGGCACGGCGGGCCCGTAGTCGACGTGGCCGGCGCGCAGGCTCTGCAGCGCCTGCGTCATGCTCGACATGTTGACGTACTCGACGTCCACGCCCTCGGGCTTGTAGAAGTTCAGCCGCGGATGCTGGCCCGCGGTCACGAAGCACTGCTGCGGATCGTTGACGCCAGCGGTGTTCGCCACCTTCATCACGCGCAGCTTCTGCGCCAGGGCCGGCAGGCTGCCCGTCAATCCCAGGGCGCCGAGGCCCAGGCCGAAATCGCGTCGTGTCCACATGGTTCGCTCCTCACCGGCGTCGCGCCGGACGTTTCGAGATGGCAAGAGAAAAAAGGGGAAGGAAGGGATCAGACGTTGACCGTGCGCTGCGAGGCATCGGCCGGCATCCAGTGCAGCACGCGCTGCTGCACGCGGCGCAGGACACTGGTCAGCGCGATGCCGATCACCGAGAGCACGACGCAGACGGCGAAGCTGCCGCCGCTGTCGGCCTGGGCTTCCATCTGCAGGATCAGCACGCCGAGCCCGGCCTGGGCGCCGACGAACTCGCCCACCACGGCGCCGACCACGCTGAAGGCCGCGGCCATGTTGAGGCCCGCGAAGATGTAGGGCAGCGCGCTCGGGAACTTGGCCTTGCGGAAGATCTGCCACGGCGTGGCCGACAGCGAACGCAGCAGGTCGATGCGGTCCGGGTCCACGGCCTTGAAGCCCGCGATGCTGGTCACCAGCACCGGGAAGAAGGTCAGCAGGCAGATGATCATCACCTTGGAGCTGATGCCGAAGCCCAGCCAGACCACGATGATCGGCGCCACCGCCACCTTGGGCACGCTCTGCAGCGCGGCCACGTAGGGCTCGAGCAGGCGCTCGAGCCGCGGCATCTGCGAGACCACGATGCCGATCGCGAGTCCGATGCCGCCGCCGACGAAGAGGCCCAGCAGGATCTCGGCCAGCGTGATGCCGCCGTGGTACCAGAAGCCGTCCTTCGCGAACGGCCCGGTGGCGAGGCCGCGCCACAGCGCGATCGCGATGTCGCTGACCGGCGGCACCAGGTGCCTGGGCACCTTGAACAGCCGCACGGCGCCTTCCCACGAACCGAGCAGCGTGATCAGCAGGAGGATCGACTGCACGCGCGGCGAGGCCAGCGGGTTGGTGCGGCGCCGGCGCGGTGGCTTGGCCGATAGCGGCGCGGCCTCGGAACTCAACAGGGCGGTGGTCATGGCGTCGGCCTTTCTCTCAATCGAAGGAAGCGGCATGCGAGAAGCGCTCGCGGATCGAGGCGGCCGCGGCCGCGAAGGCCGGATGCGACATCGCCTCCATGCCGCGCGGGCGCGGCAGGTCGATGGGCAGCACGCGCTCGAGCATGCCGGGGCGCGGCGACATCACGAACACGCGGTCGCCGAGGAACACGGCCTCGGGAATGGAGTGCGTGATCAGCACCACGGTCTTGCCGCTCTCCATCCAGATGCGCTGCAGCTCGAGATTCATGCGTTCGCGCGTCATCGCGTCGAGCGCGCCGAAGGGCTCGTCCATCAAGAGGATCTTGGGGTCGTGCAGCAGCGCCCGCGCGATCGAGGCGCGCTGCTGCATGCCGCCGCTGAGCTGGCGCGGCAGCTTGTGCTCGAAGCCCTCGAGCCGCACCATCGCGAGCAGCTGCATCGCGCGCTCGCGCGCCTTCGCCTTGTCGAGGCCCAGCACCTCGGCCGGCAGCATCACGTTCTCGAGGATGCTGCGCCAGGGCAGCAGGATCGAGCTCTGGAACACCACGCCCACGTCGCGCCGCGTGCCGCGGATCGGCTGGCCGTCGAGCAGCACGGTGCCGACCTCGTAGTCGAGCAGGCCGGCCAGGATGCGCAGCAGCGTGCTCTTGCCGCAGCCGCTCGGGCCGACGATGGTGACGAAGGAGCCCTGGCGGATGCCGAAGTCGATCTGCTTCAGTGCGAGCACGCCCTCGCTGCCGCCGCCGAAGGTCTTCGACAGGCCCTCGACGCGGATGTAGTCCTCCTTGCCGGCGGGCGCCGCGGGGGCAATCTCGGGTTCCAGGACGGCATTCATGCGTGGACTCCTTCGGGGTTCAGAAAACGGACCATGTGGCGCGCGAGCACCTCGGGCGCCTGCATCGCGGTCACATGGCCGATGGCCGGCAGCAGCACGGCATCGGCGCCGCGGATGCGGCCGGCCATCGCGAGCGTCACGGTCGGCGGCACCACCCGGTCGAGCTCGCCGGCGAGCACCAGCGTCGGCGCGACGATGTCGGCCACGCCCTGCGCCAAGGTGGTGGCGACGGTCGCCATGCGCCGCGCCGAGCGCGCGGTCTCGGGCCGCGCGGCCGCGAACACGCGGCGCAGCTCGGGGCGCTGCGCGAGAAAGGCCTCGGGAAAGAACCAGGTCGCGAGTTCCTCGGCCGTGCCCGGCAGGCCGCGGCGCAGCTCGGCCAGGCGGTGCGCATCGGGGCACAGCTCTTCATAGGGGCGCGGTAGCGGCCAGGTGCTGCCGAGCACGAGCCGGTCGACCGCGCGCGGATGCAGCAGCGCCAGCGCCTGCGCCACGCGGCCGCCGAAGGAGGAGCCGAACACGTGCGCGCGCTTGAGGCCCAGGGCCTTCACGAGCTGCTGCGCGTCGTTCGCGAGGTCCGCCAGCGTGGCCGCGCGCTCGGGCGCTTCCGTCTCGCCGCAGTCGCGCTGGTCGTAGGCGATCACGGTGAACTGCTTCGCGAGATGCGGCACCAGCGCGGCGAACATCTGGCGCGAGGCTTCCGCGCCATGCATCAGCAGCAGCGCCGGACCCTGGCCCGCGCGGTCGAAGGCGATGCGGACCTCGCCGGTCTGCACGAACTCAGTCATGCCGCTTCCTCCCACGGTTCTTCCTCGCTGTCCAGCCAGAAGGTCATCTCGATCTTCAGTCCGCGCGGGTCGTGCAGAAAAAGCTGGTGGATGTCCCAGCCCGGGATCGGCGCCTCTGCGAAGGGCAATTCGAGCGCGCGCAGGTGCGCTCGCATCTCGCGCAGACCGTGGGCGCGGAACGAGATGTGGTCGACGTGGCCCGTGGGCGGCTGCGGCGGCGCGTCGGCCGTCGCGAGATGGGCGAACAGGTGCACGATGGGCTGGCCCTCGGCATAGAGCCAGGCGCCGGGCGCGGGAATCTCGGGCCGCGCGCCGGCTTCCAGGCGCAGCACGCGCGTGTAGAAGTCCAGCAACGGCGGCAGCTCCGCGGGCGTGCAGCGGATCGTGAAGTGGTGCAGCGCGGTGACGGGCATGGCGTCAGTCCAGCAGCTTCGACAGCACGGCCGACAGCTCGGCGGCCGGGTCCGTTGGCGTCCACGGCATGCGGAAGGCGACGTGGCCGTCGGGCCGTACCAGCACCGCGCCGTGCTGGCCCAGCAGCAGGCCGTCCTTCTCGTGCGCGTCCTCGAGCTGGCGCGCCTGCACCACGCGGCCGTTGCGGCCCGACACCTGGCGCGCCGCCTCCATCCAGGCATCGGCGCGCGGGCCGGCCACGAGCACAAACTCGCGGTCGAACCAGTCGAGCGTGGTGTGGCGCCGCGCGAGGTCCAGCCACAGGTGCGGAAAGCGCATGCCGGGCTTGTCGGCCGGCTCGTACCAGCGCGCGCGCATCACGTGGCGGCCGGTGCCGTCGGGGATCACGGCGCCGTCCTCGTAACAGAAGCCCAGCGACTGGCCGATGCTGTGGATGTGGTTGTCGCTGTCGCGGATCCAGAACTCGATGCGCTCGCGGTTGCCCGAGCGCAGCGCCTCGTCGCAATGGTTGAAGCGCATCGCGTTGTGCAGGCTGAAGTCGGCGTTCGATTCGGCGATCGGCCGGCGCTCGCTCTCGTAGCTGTCGAGCAGCCGCGCGCTGGCGCGCCCGCTGAGCACGAAGGCCAGCTTCCAGGCCAGGTTGTGCGCGTCCTGGATGCCCGAGTTCATGCCGTAGCCACCATTGGGCGGAAAGCGGTGCGCCGAATCGCCGACCAGCAGCACGCGGCCGCGCCGGAAGTTCGCGGCCACCTGGCGGCTCATGCGCCACACCGAGCGGTTGATGACCTTCACCTCGAGGTTGGGCACGCCCGAGACGGTGCGCGCGAGCTGCACCACCTCGGCGTCGCTGCGCGCGCCGGTGCGCTCGTCGGTCTCGCGGCCCACCGGCAGCAGGTTGAGCCAGCGGTCTTTTCCGTTGGTGTTGAGCACGGTGGTGATCGGGTACGGCGAGTCTTTGGCGTAGACGCGCCAGCCGGCGCAGGTGGCCGAGTCGCGCACCTGCGAGAGATCGGCCTGCCAGAACTCGTTGGCCATCACGGCCAGCGTGGCCGGCCCGCGCATCTCGATGTCGGCCTGCCGCCGCACCGAGCTCGCGGCGCCGTCCGCCGCGATCAGGTAGCGGGCCTGCCAGGTCAGGGTCTCGCCGGTGTCGAGCCGGCGGCCGGTCACGGCAATGCCGTCGGCGCTCTCGGCGTAGTGCAGGAATTCGTGGCCGAACAGGAAGCGGCCGACCTCGCTCTTCTTGGCATGGGCGAGCAGCTCCTGCTCCACCGTGTCCTGCGACTGGATGATCTTCCAGCACGGCGAGTGGCCGAGGTTCGGCTCGGGATTCGTGCGGCCCCATTCGTGGCCGGTCATCGATTCGCAGAAGGCGAAGAAGTCGGCGCCGTCGGGCAGCGCATGGCGCTTCATCAGGCCGTCGATGCCCCACTGGCGAAAGATCTCCATCGTGCGCGTGTAGGTGCCGCGCGCCTTCGGATGGTCGGTGGTGGTCGGGCTGCGCTCGAGCAGCACGAAGTCGACGCCGAAGCGCTGCAGCAGGATCGCCATCGACAGGCCCACGGGGCCGCCGCCGACGATCACGACGAGGTTCTTGGATTGCATGGTCAGGCCTTCACTTCAGGAGAGAGAGCGGGGAGATCGAGCGGCACCGCGTCGGCGGCGAAGCGGTAGGCGAGGCCCGGCGCGACCGGCACCCAGCGCGCGGCGGCCAGCGCCAGCAGGCGGATGCCGAGCACCTCGCCGGGCTGCCAGCGCTCGCGGACGCCGAACACGTTGAAGGTGGCGAAGCACAGCGCGCCTTGCAGCAGCGGCACGTTGACCACGCTGCACAGGCCCGCGGGCCGCATCTGCTCGAAGTCGTCGAAGTGGCGCGCCAGCACCTGCGTGCCCTCGCCCACGAACACGCGGCCCTGGCGGAACAGGCGATCGGTCCAGCTCGTGTGCGTCTTGCGCTTGGCGCCATTGACCGGATAGCGGTGCGCCTCCGACGAATAGAAGCGGCGCAGCCGGATCTCGCTGGCCGGATCGTCTTCGGTCGTCACGTTCTGCTGGATGCTGAAGATGCTGCCGGGCACGAGCTCGCGCCGGCAGCGATCGATCCGGCGCAGCGCCTCCTCGGCATCGCGCGCTGCGTCGAGCGCGTCGAGGAGATCGGCCAAGGTGGCCATGAGCGTCGTGGCGGTGGCTGCGGGCATGGAGAAAAGTCTAGGCCTCGAGATTCACCAAAGTGGACTAAATTCTGATCGGGCGATAACCTGACGGTTATGGCCTCACCGACCGCCCGCGACCCCGCCGCCGACCTGCAGCACGCGCTGCTCTCGCGCCTCAAGCTGCGCCAGCTCTCGCTGCTGCAGGCCATCGACCGGCACCGCACGCTGGGCCGCGTGGCGGCAGAGATGCGGCTGAGCCAGCCCGCGATCACCAAGGCGCTGCGCGAAACCGAGGACATCTTCGGCAACCGGCTGTTCGAGCGCAGCAGCCGTGGCCTGGTGCCCACCGCGGCCGGCGAGGCGGTGCTGCACTACGCGCGGCGCTGGCTCGCCGAGCTCGAGGCCACCACGCGCGTGCTGACCTCGCTCGAGGCGGGCCGCGGCGGCCGGCTGCGCCTGGGCCTCACGCAGCAGGTGCCGCAGCAGCTGCTGTCGGCCGCGCTCGCGCACCTGCTCGACCGCACGCCGCGCATGGCGGTGATGACGCGCGAAGGCACGACCGACGAACTGGTGGCCGGCCTGCTCGCGCGCGAGCTCGACTGCGCGATCGGCCGTTCGTACGACGGCGACGCCACCGGCCTGGTGCAGGAGGCGATCCACCAGCAGGAGCCCTGCCTCGTGGTGTCGGCCAAGAGCGCGAAGCGGCTCTCGCGCGGGCCGCTCGACTGGGCCCGGCTCGCGCAGCTCGACTGGATCCTGCCGCCGCCGAACACGCCGATGCGCCGCACCTACAACGCGATCTTCGTCGGCGCCGGCGTGCAGCCGCCGGTGCCGATGCTCGAGACCACCGCCATCCGCAGCATGGAGACGGTGCTGCGCACCGAGCCCAACGCCATCGCCATCCTCGCGCGCGACGTGGTGGCCGAGATGGAACAGGCCGGCCACTGGGCCGCGCTGCCCTACCGGCTGAGCTGGAACCTGCCGCCGGTGAGCTTCTTCACGCTGAAGGAACTGGAGGGGCAGCCGATGGTGCAGTCGCTGCGCGCGGTGGTGGTGGAGACCGCGCGCAAGATGCAGCGCAAGACGGGCTGACACGGCCCCTCCCTATAATTTCCGCTCCCTCTCCCGCGCCACGGATCAGCCGCCGCCACATCTCAGCCAAGACGGGAGTTCCCTGTTTCCACACCGGCTGAGGTGTACCGTGCTCGAGCGCTACCACAGAGAATTGCTGCGCTATTTCACCCGCAAGGCCGGCGATGGCGACACCGCCGCCGACCTCGTGCAGGAAGCCTATGCGCGCGTGCTGGGCCACCAGGACGCGGGCGGCCTGGTGCTCGAACCGCGCGCCCTGCTCTACCAGACCGGCCGCAACCTGCTCGCCACCCAGGCCGCGCGCCGCGCCGCCGAGCTGCGCATGCTCGACACGCTGGCGCTGGTCGCGCCCGACAGCGCGCCCTCGGTGGAACGCCACGTGGCGGCCCGGCAGCAGCTGCAGCGGCTGGTCGCGCTGCTCGAGGCCATGCCGCGCAAGCGCCGCCATGCCTTCATCCTCGTGCGCATCCACGGCCTCAGCTATGCGCAGACCGCGGCGCACATGGAGATCAGCGAGAAGGCGGTCGAGCACCACATGACGCGCGCCTTGCTCGACTGCGCGGGCTACGGCGGGGGAGCGGACTGACCATGGCCGCGCGCGCACAGCCCCTGCTCGGCGCAGACGAACGGCGCGCGCCGCGCGCGCTGGTCGAGCATGCGCTGACGCTGATCGGCCGCATCCACCGCGGCAGCCCCGAGGCCGCCGACGCCGCGCAGGCCGAGCTGGGCCGCTGGCGCGCGCTGTCGCCCGCCAACGCCGATGCCGCGGCGACCGCGCACCGGATCTGGAACGCGGTCGACGACGGCGCGCTGCGCGGCCAGTTGCCGATGCCGCCGAGCGCCGCGCAGGAACGGCGCGCGCGGCGCCGCACGATCGGCCTGCTGGGCGTGGCTGGCCTGGCCGCGCTGGCCGGTGCCGGCGGACGCTGGTACTGGCGGCAGCCGGTCTACGAGGCGATGCCGAGCACCGGCCAGGCGCAGACCCTGGCCCATGCACTGCCCGACGGCAGCACGCTCGACCTGGCGGCCAACACGGCGCTGCGTGTCGTGCTCTACCGCGACCGCCGCACGGTGCACCTGGCGCGCGGCGAGGCACGCTTCGCGGTCGCGCGCGATGCCGAACGCTCCTTCACCGTGAGCACCGACTGGGGCCGCGTGCGCGTGCTCGGCACCGTGTTCACGGTGTCGGTGCGCGAGGGCCGCATGCGCCTCGCGGTGGCCGAGGGCCGGGTCGCGGTCTGGGCCGCTGGTCAGGACGAGGCGGCCGCCCCCAGCACCGTGCTGCAGGCCGGCGAGGCCATCGAGGCCGATGCGCGCGGGCTGGGCCCGCGCAGCAGCGTCGACGTCGGCGAGGTGGCCGACTGGCGGCAGGGCTGGCTGGTGTTCCGCAACACGCGCCTGCCCGAGGCCGTGGCGCGCTGGAACGACTACCTGCGCCAGCCGCTGCAGTTGGCCGACGACCCCGCGCTGCGCGAGCTGCGTGTGACCGGCAGCTACCGGCTGCGCGATCCGCAGGCCTTCGTGGGCGCGCTGCCGGTGATGCTGCCGGTGCGCACGCAGCGCCTGGCCGACGGCGGCACGCAAATCGTTGGCCACGCCGCCGGCATGGCGCGTCGGCCCTGAAAAAAGTTTTGATTATTTTTGGGGGGTACGCGGCGTCTCGCTGGTCTTCTGTAGCAAACCAGCTCCAGGACCTTCGGACATGAACCAGCAGACCCCGCGGCGCCCCCGCATCGATTCCCTCCAGGCCGCGGCCCTCGCCTGCGCCATCGCCTCGGCCCTGCTCGCGATGGGCGGCCCCGCGTGTGCGCAGGGCGCGCCGGCGGCCCCGTCGACCACCTTGCAGCTCGCGCTGCCGGCCCAGCCGCTAGCCCAGAGCCTGGGCGTGCTGTCGCGCCAGTACGGCATCGCCATCGGCGGCGAGAGCTCGCTGCTCGAGGGCCGCACCGCGCCCGCGGTGCGCGGCGCCGTCACGCTGCAGCAGGCGCTCGAGCGCGTGCTCGCGGGCAGCGGCCTGGGCTACGTGCGCAACGGCGACGCGGCCTTCACCGTGGTGCGCGCCTCGGCCGGCGACACCGGCGCGCTGCCGCCGATCGTGGTCACGGCCGGCACCGAGGAGACCGCCACCGGCCATGTTCCCGGCTACATCGCGCGGCGCGCCACCGCCGGCAGCAAGACCGACACGCCGATCATCGAGACGCCGCAATCGATCTCGGTCGTCACCGCCGACTTCATCGAGGCCACGGGCGCCACCCGGCTCAAGGAATCGCTGGCCTACACGCCGGGCATCAACGTCTCGCCCTGGGGCGCCGACTCGCGCTTCGACTGGACCATCCTGCGCGGCTTCGACGCGCAGGCGCCCGGCTACTACCTCGACGGCCTGCAGCTGCGCAACAACAACGGCTGGGCGATCTGGCAGACCGAGAGCTACGGCACCGAGCGCGTGGAGGTGCTGCGCGGCCCGAGCTCGGTGCTCTACGGGCAGAACGGCCCGGGCGGCATGATCAACGTGGTCAGCAAGCGCCCCACCGCGCAGCCGCTGCGCGAGCTGCAGCTGCAGTTCGGCGACAACGCGCGGCGCCAGATCGCGGGCGATTTCTCGGGGCCGCTCGATGCCGAAGGCAAGCTGCTCTACCGCATCACGGGCCTGCTGCGCGATGCCAGCCTGCCGGCCAGCGGCCTGCCGAACGACCGCAGCTTCATCGCGCCCTCGCTGACCTGGAAGCCCTCGGGCGACACCTCGCTGACCCTGCTGTCGCACTACCTGCGCATCCGCGACGGCAGTTCCTACGGCAGCTTCCCCGAGGTCGGCACCCTGCTGCCCAACCCCAACGGCCAGTTCTCACGCAAGACCTACGTCGGCGACCCGAACTTCGACCGCTTCAACCAGGACCAGTGGATGGTCGGCTACCTGTTCGAGCATCGCCTGAACGACACGCTGAGCTTTCGCCAGAACGCGCGCTACGGCTCGATCAAGGTCGACTACGGGCAGGTCTACAACCAGCCCAGCTTCGTCACCGTGGATGCCGACAACCCGGACAGCCCCGCCAACTACCGCGTGCTGAGCCGCTTCCCGTTCGCGAGCAAGGAGGCCGCGCGCATCGCCTCGATCGACAACCAGCTGCAGGCGAAGCTGCGCTGGGGCGACTGGCAGCACACGCTGCTGGTCGGCCTCGACTACCAGCGCTCGCGCAACGACCAGCGCACCTCCAACAGCGGCACCGTGAGCGACATCGACGGCTACCTGCCGGTGAGCACCGGCCTCACCACCACCGCCGACCCGTGGTTCGATGCCCGCACCACGCTGTCGCAGACCGGCTTCTACCTGCAGGACCAGATCAAGTGGGGCGACTGGGTGGCCACGCTGGGCGGCCGCTACGACAGCGCGCGCGCCGTGTCCTTCAGCCACATCGACGGCTCGACCACGCGCATCGACGACCACAAGTTCACCAGCCGCGCGGGCCTGGTCTACCTGCATCCGAGCGGCTGGGCGCCCTACTTCAGCTACTCGGAGTCGTTCTCGCCCACGGTCACGGTCGACCCGCAGACCAACCAGCCGCTGAAGCCCGAGACCGGCCGCCAGTACGAGGTGGGCGTGCGCTACCAGCCGGCGGGCCGCAAGGACAAGTACAGCGCCGCCGTGTTCGACCTGCGGCGCCAGAACTACATCACCTACGACGCCGACTACACGCCGCGCCAGACCGGCGAGATCCTGGTGCGCGGCCTCGAGCTCGAGGCCTCGTTCGAACCCATGTCGCGCATGAACGTGACGGCGGCCTACACCTACACGCCCAAGGCCGAGGTCACGGCCAGCAGCACGCCCAGCGAGATCGGCAAGCAGATGCAGGCGGTGTCGCGCAACCAGCTCTCGGTGTGGGCCGACTACCGCTTCGCCAACGGCGTGAAGCTCGGCCTGGGCGCGCGCTTCATGGGCTCGAACCGCGGCTACCAGCAGAGCACGCCGGTGCCCGTGCCCTCGTACACCGTGTTCGACGCGCTGCTGGGCTACGACTTCGAGCGCTGGAGCCTCGCGCTCAACCTGCGCAACCTGGGCAACCGCAACTACGTGGCGAACTGCAGCTCGGGCAGCTGCTACTACGGGGAGCCGCGCAAGGTGCTGGCGACGGCGACGTATCGCTGGTAGGTCGCGCCCTTCGCGGCGTTGACGGCACGATGCGGATCACTCAGCCGAGCACCCAGACCACGAACACCGCATCCGCCGCCGCGAACGCCAGGTCGACGAAGAAGATGAACCGCATAGGCCCGCGCAGCACCACCCAGCTGCCGGGCCGGCCGCGGCGATGCTGGCCCACCATGTGGGCATTGACCGCGAACTGCCCCGCATGCACCAGCGCGAGCACGGCGGCCATCGACGCGCGTTGCGCCGGCGTCTCGAACAGGCCGTGTCCCGCCAGCAGCACGAGGCACAACGCCAGCCAGGCCAGGTTCATCGCGCCGAGAAAACGCACGGCGCCGGCGATGGCGGGCAGCAGCGGCGAAGCACGGTCCGTCTTCGCCACGAGCAGTCGCGCGGCGCGCAGCGAGTCGAGGCAGAAGAAGCGCGCGCCCAGCGCGAACCAGGCGGCATTGAGCAACAGAAGACCTGTCCAGACCATGGATTGCACCGCAACGTCCTTGAGCTTGTTCGCGAAGCCGCGACTTTAGGTCAATAATGTTGACATGACAAATCCAACCGCATCGACCCCTGCCTCGCCCGCCAAGGGCCTCGACGTCCTGCAAGCCATGATGGACGGGCGCATCGAGCGCTCGGGCATCGCCCACACCATGCCGATGCAGCTCTCGGCGATCGAGGCCGGCAAGGTCAGCATGCGCGTCACGCCCGACGAGCGGCATCTCAATCCCGCGGGCATGGTGCACGGCGGCTTCGCGGCCACCTGCCTCGACGGCGCCGCGGCGCTCGCGCTGTATTCGGCGCTCGACGCGAACACGGCCTATTCCACCGTCGACCTCAGCGTGAAATACCTGCGGCCGCTGGCGCCGCACACCGAGTACCTGGCCAGCGCCACGCTGGTCGAGCGCACGCGCTCGCTGGGCATCTGCAATGCCGAGCTGCGCGGTGCGGACGGCAAGCTGCATGCGATGGCTTCCGCCACGCTGATGGTGAAGGGCTGAACGCGACGGCCAGGCGGCACGACACGCCCCCGCGATCCATCGGAATTCACGATGCAATCGCATCGAAGACTCGCGCGTTCGCCGCGCGAGGTCCGCTGTAAGCTGGACCTGGCCGATGGGAGAGATCCCATCGCTTCGAACCGCCATCGCGTGTCAAGGAACCCAGTGCCATGCCGTCCGTCTCCCACCGCCGCCGTTTCCTGGTCGGTCTGACTTCACTGCTCGCCGGCGCTGCCGGCAACGGCTTCGCCGCCGACGCCTCCGCGCCCCTCAAGCTGATCGTGCCCACGCCGCCCGGCTCCGCGGCCGATGCGCTGGCACGCGCGTTGTCGGTGTCACTGGGGCGCCAGAGCGGCCGTGGCGTCGTCGTCGAGAACATCGCCGGCGCGGGCTCGCTGGTCGGCACGCAGCAGCTCGCGCGCGCGCCGAAGGACGGACTGGTGCTCGGGGTCGTCAGCTCCAACCACACGATCATTCCCGGCATCTTCAAGAACGCTCCTTTCGACGCGATCGCCGACTTCGAGCCGATCACGATGATCGGCAGCCTGCCCATGATGCTGGTCGCGTCGAGGAACGTCGAAGCATCGACGGCGGCGGAGCTGGTGAAGCTCGCGAAATCCCGCTCCACGACTCTGGCGGAGGGGCTGGTGACCGGCAGCGTGTACCAGATCGCCAGCGAGGTCTTCAAGGAACAGGCGGGCATCGCCACCAACCGCATCTTCTACAAGGGCTCGGCACAGATCACGAACGACCTGCTCGCCGGCATCCTGGATCTCGCGTTCGTCTCCGCGCAGGGCGCGGCGCCGCACATCGCCGCGGGCAAGCTCAAGGCCATCGCGGTGAACACGCCCACGCGCACGGAGATCGCGCCGCAGGTGCCGACGCTCGCGGAAAGCGGGTTCCCGAAGTTCGATGTCGATGCCTGGCTGGCGATCGTCAGCCCCGCAGGCATTCCGGCGGACAGCGCGGCGGCGCGGCGCCGGGAGATCGAAGCCGCGCTGGCACAGCCCGAGATGAAGAAGGCGCTGCAGATGCAGGGGATTCAGCTGCGGCGCATGACGCCTGCGCAGATGGTCGATTTCATGAAGGCCGAGGTGGTCCGCAATGAACAGGTGATCCAGCGCGTGGGCGTCAAGGTCGACTGAGGACGTGCACGCGCGGACTCGCGTTCGCTGCCACCGCGACAGCATCCGGCGAGGCGGAGCGCAGCCTTCGAGACGCGCGTTCGAACACGCGCAGCACGATCGAGTCGGCCTCGTCGCGGCGGCGCACGGCGTGGAGCTCCAGCGCGTGAGGCGCGGCCTCGATGTCCAGGCGCCGCAGGACGCCACGTGCCAGGTCCTCGCCCACCAGATGCTCGGGCAGCATGCCGATGCCGGCCCCCGCCCGCACGATGTCGATCATCGCCTGCACGTGGTTGCAGACATTGATGCCCGAAGGGGACAGGCCGGCCTCGCGCAACATGCCGGTCGTCAACAGATGGTGGTGCGAGGGCCGCGGCAAGGCCCAGATCGGGCCATCGTGCAGCGACACCCGGTCCTGCCTTGCGGCGAAGTAGGTTGCGCTCGCCATCCAGGCCAGTCCGGTCTGGCCGATCGGCTGGGCGACCAGTTCCTGCGCATCGAGGGGGCCGCTGACGATGCCCATGTCGAGCACGCCATCGGCGATCTTCTGTCGCAGCGCCGCGCCGGCATCGACGATCAGGTCCCAGTTCAGATGCGGCATGTCCGAGCCGACGTCGTGCACGAAGCCGAACACGCGCGGCGCCGCGGCGATCTCGTCGAGACCGAGCCGCACGGTGCCGGTCGCGTAGGCCTCGTCGGTCACCGACAGCAGCACGCCATTCACCTGTTGCAGCAAGGGCTCGCAGCGCCGCACCAGGTCCCGGCCTCGCAGCGTGAGCAGCATGCGACGGCCTTCCTTCTGGAAGACGCGTGTCTTCAGCCGCGCTTCCAGCTCGCGCACGCGGCTCGAGATGCCCGACTGGGTGGTGTTCAGGCGTTCCGCCGCGGCCGCGAACGAGCCGAGCCGGTCGATCCAGAACAGCGTCTCGAGGTGGTGCAGGCCGAGGCGAAACATGGCCACGCTCCCTCAGGGCCGCGTGCGGGTGGCCGGGGACAGCTTCTTCCACGTCAACGCCCCGGGATCGGAGGGGAACATTCCCTTCGCATGCGCGATCACGACATCGGTTTCGGGCTGCTCGGTCAGTGGCTCGAAGTCCGCGCGGAAGTGGTGCGAACTCTTGACGACGACGATCTTCATCGCCTCCGGCGCGATGTCGACCATGCGAAAGAGCTCGCGATCCTGCGTGCCGATGCGCCCGCTGGAGACCACGATGAGCACGCCTTCGATCTCCAGGCAGGCGGTAGGACCGAGCATGGCCTGGAACCCGGTCATCTTCGGTCCCTTGAAGGTGACGGCGCCATCGGAAAGCGAACGGACCTCGAACCTGCCCTGCAGCGGCGGCTCGCTCTGGCCGATGGGCGTGGCCAGCGACTCCCCGAGGGGGCAGTCGATCGTCTGGCCGATGCCGGCACGGTGCGCCAGCGTTGCCGCCGCGGGGTCGTAGAGCACGCCCAGCGCCACCCGGCCCGGAAAGCGGCGCCCCGCGCCGGCCGCGAGCAGCGCGTGGAGCATGCCGGTGGTGGACGCGGTGCCGCCGACGCCGGGGTTGTCCTGCAGGTCCGCGACCACCACGGTGCGCGGGCTCCGGTCGGCGCGCTGCAAGGCGGCGTCCACGGCCTCCTTGGCGTCCAGTGCCTTCAACCGCCACTGGCCGGGCTCGCCGACATGCGCATGGAGCAGGCCCACGGCCTCGCGCGCACGCTCGCCATGGGACCAGACGGTCGGCCCGCATTCCTCGAAGTCCGAGGCCGGGAAAGCCATGCAGAAGCTGGAGACCGTGCCCAGCCGCCGGTCGATGTCCTCGAGCAGTTCGTAGCAGCCTCGGGCGGGTTCGGCCGATGTGCTTTGCATGCTCACCGAGATGAGGAAGGGAAGGCGTTCGCAATGCCAAGGCTCGCGCCCGCCATGGCGCGTCAATCGATCGAGCAGATCGGCCGCACGGTCGCCCGACTTCACGTAGTCGATGTGCGGATAGGTGCGGAACGCCACCAGCGCATCGGCATGCGCGAGCATCGCGCGGGTGACGTTGGCATGCAGGTCCAGGCTCGCCACGAGCGGCACGTTCTTCCCGACGGCCTTTCGGATGCGCGCGAGCAGTTCGCCCTCGGCATCGTCGAACGACTCGCTCATGGCGGCGCCATGCAGCTCGAGGTAGATGGCGTCGTATGCGAGCGTCTTCACGTCGCGCAGGATGGTGTCGCAGATGCGCTCGAAGGCATCGTCGGTGATGTATGACGAGGGAACGGCGCCAGCCCACAGGCTCGGAACCAGCGTCCAGCCATGGCGCTTGGCGACGCTGGCGAAACCGCTGGCGGAGACGTCCACCTTCGAGATCATCTCCAGCATCGCGTCGCCGTGCGTGGGTTTCGGAAAGCTCTCGCCACGCTCGAAGGCGGCCCAATCGGCACGGTTCGAGGCAAAGGTGTTCGTCTCGTGCTTGAACCCGGCCACCAGTACGCGCATATCGACTCCACATCAGTTTTGTTGAGGCGATTCTTTGCGTCGAGCCAGCAACCAGCAATGGATTTATAGTGCTTCTGCCTCAATGAAACTAATGAGTCCGAGCACCACACCCTCGTTGTCCCCCTCGCTGCTGGCATGGCTGCGCTGCTTCGACGCAGCCGCGCGCTGTTGCAGCTTCACCAAGGCGGCCGTGGAGCTGCACGTCTCGCAGGGCGCAGTGAGCCAGCAGGTCAAGCGACTGGAGGACCGGCTCGGACACGTGCTGCTGCTGCGCACGCCCGCGGGACTGGCGCTGACGCCGCAGGGGGAGCAGCTCTACGCGGCAACGCGCGAGTCGTTCCGCAACCTGGCAAGCACCGTGCACCGGTTGCAGCTCGCGCATGTGGGCGAGCCGGTCAACATCAGTTGCTCGCCGTCGCTCGCCATGCTGTGGCTCACGCTGCGGCTGGGCAGCCTCTACCGCGCCAATCCGGACATGGCGTTCCGGGTGGTCGGAGAGTCCGACCGCGTCGATCCCTCGCGCATGTCGCGCGAAGGCATCGCCGCGGCGGTGCGGCTGGGTGCCGCGGGCAGCGAGGATGCGAAAGCGGTCGACCTGCTCGACGAATGGCTGGTGCCGGTGGCTGCGCCTAGCTTCATGCAGGCCCATCCCGAGTTGCGCAAGGCGAGCAAGCTCGAGGGCTCGCAGCTGCTGCATGCCGCGGACCCGGGGGAAGGCGGCGAGCCGACGGAGGAGTGGGCGCAGTGGCTCGGCGCCGTGGGCGTGGACCTCGCGCCCTCGGCGCTGCGGCAGGGGACGCAGTTCAACCTGTCGCTGTTGGCGGTGCAGGCGGCACTGGGAGGCCAAGGCATCGCCATGGGGCGGCTGGCGCTCGTGCTGCACTACCTCACGTCGGGACGGCTGGTGCTCGCGTTCCGCCAGCGGGTGCTTTCCAACGCGACGTACCGCTTCATCGGCAGCCCTTCCCATCCCGCCACGCCGACCGTGCTGGCATGGCTGCTCGACGAGGCGGCGCGTTTCCGCCAGCAGCGCGACGCCTACTTCGAGAATGCGGGCATCTCGGCGGCCTAGATCTGCCGCGCCAGCTCGAGCATGACCGTGCGCCAGGCCTGGCGCTCGCTCTCGCCGACCGACTTCAGCGCGCGCTCCATCGCCGCCGCCTCGTGCGCGGAAGCCTGGCGCTCGATTCGCGCGCCCTCGCGCGTGAGCCGCAGCAGCTTGCTGCGATGCTCGTGCGGGCTGCGCTCGGCCAGCACCAGCCCCTGTTCCTGCAGATGCTTGAGCGGCCGGTGCATCGCCTGCTTCGACACGCCCAGCAGCGCGATCAGCTGGCCGACCGCGATGCCGTCGGTGCGCGCGATCGCATAGAGCATGCGGTGATGGACGCGCGACAGGCCATGGCCGGCCAGGAACAGGTCGGCCTTCGCGACCAGGCCGCGGAACGCGAAATGCATCAGCAGCAGCGCGCCGTCGTCGGCGCGTGCTTCCTTGAGGCCGGCTTGCGCCACCTGCAGCAGATCGAAGATGTTCTCGGGGCGGGGGGTTGCCATGGGCTGGGCGATCGGAACGAAGAGACGACGGCCCGCCAGTCTAACGACGCCTCACTCGCGCAACACCAGCCGCTCTAGCTTCGGATCGGCCGCGATCTCCGCCTCGGTGAAAGGCGGCGTCACGAGCTGCTTGCGCGAGAACAGTGGCAGCTGGTCGTCGTGGTGCGGCGAAGCCGGATCGGTGGACTGGCCGGCCGCCATCATCAGCCTGGCCACCAGTCGGCCCTGGTCCCAGGTCACGAGGTGCACGTAGGAGGTGCCCGCAATGATGTCGCCGAAGCCCTCGCGACCGAGCGGCGCGCCGTCGAGCGCGTTGAGCACGCCCTGCTCGCCCGAACCGCCATGCAGCGGCACGCGGCCTTGCGGCGTGGGGCGCGCGAGCATGTCGCCCCAGCGCTCGTCGCCACGCAGGCCCAGCGCGGCGAGCGTCTGCGCCGTGTCGCGCACCGCGGCGACGATGGCCGCGCTCACGGCCGGCGCGGTGGAGACCGGCCGCACGCGGTAGGGCCGCGCGCTGTCGTAGGGCTCGGCGTAGAGGCCCGGCACCGATGCTAGCCGTGGGCCCAGCTCATGGAACAGCAGCGCGCCGCGGCTGTCCACGTCGTGGCGCCGGTCCCAGGCCAAGAGGATGGCGCAGGCCGCCTGCACCTGCGCATCGCTCTTCGCGCCCGCGCAGGCCGCGAGCACCGCATCGAGCGTGGTTTCCGCCAGGTAGTTGCGGTTGTCGAACACCATGCCGAGCGCCTCGGCGCTGTCGATGCGGCCGTCGCGCAGGCCCTCCTGGATCTGGCGCTGCGACATCAGCGTGCGCAGGCCGGGCGGTGCCTTCGGGCTGCCGAGCAGCAGCGAATAGCCGTCGAGCTGCTGCCCCACCAGCGACAGGCTGTAGCTGTCGTTCGCGTTCTGCACGATGCCGCGCGTGGCGAGCGCCGGAATGCGGCTCGCGGGCGCGAGCTTCGGCCGGCCCTGCGCATCGCGCACGGCGCAGGCGCCGCGACGGCCGTCGAGCGCGGCCGGCACCGTCATGTCGTCGGGCGGCGGCACGGTGGCGCAGTCGCGCAGCGCCGTATCGTCGATGTCCAGCAAGGGGCCCGACTCGATGTACATCGCGCGGCCCTGGCTGTCGCCCGCGATCAGGTGGGCGGTGATGCCGCGGTTGCTGGCCACCGCCTGCTCGAAGCCCGCGATGTCGCGCGCCTTCGCGACCGCGAGCATCTGGTCGAGCGCGCGCGCGTTCGCAATACTGGGGTCGGTGATCGCATACCAGCCCGCGGCGCGGTCGCCATCGGCCGGCAGCCGGTACAGCGGCCCGAGGTGCGACACGGGCAGCTCGTGCTGCTGCGTGGCCACGCTGCCATCGGCCTGGCGCACGCGCAGCGCCACGCGCTTCGTGCCGAGGTCGCGGCGCTGGCCGTCGACCGTGTACGAAGGCTTGTCGCCGTCGCGCACGTCGAGCGCGATCAGCAACGGATAGGTCACGGTCGACGGCGCCTCGATGCTCCACGCCAGGTGCTGCGTGAAGCCCGAGAGCGGCAGCGGCAGCCCGAGGAAATCGGCGCCCATCACGTCGATCTCGCCGGGGATGCTCAGGTGCATCTGGTGCATCAGCAGCCAGTGGCCCTGCCACAGCGTGTGCGGGTTCGCGACCATGATCGATGCACCGGTGCCCGTGGCCTCGGCGCCGAAAGCCCAGGCATTGCTCGCCATGCGCTGCGCGGGTGGGCGGTCTTCGGCGGCCTTGGCAACGGCCGGGGCGCCCAGCTGGCCCCAGGTCGAGGCCGCGGCGTAGGGCGCCACGGCCAGCGCTTTCCAAAGCGAGTTGACCTGCATCGTGGCGCGCACCACGTCGCTGGCGCGCATCTGCGGCGGCGCCGCGCCCTGGCAGGCGGTGGTGGCGGCCTCGGCGCCGATGTTGCGCAGCCGGCGGTTGAAGCCGGCCGCATAGCCCTCGGCCAGGCCACGCGCATCGGCCGAGAGATCGCGCCATGCGGAATCGACCTCTTCGTCGGACAGTTGCACGCGGTAGAACAGGTCGCTGTTCAAGTTCGAGGTCTGCAGGAACGCGACCAGCGATGCCCCGTCGGGTCCGAAGCGTTCGGAACGCTCGCCACGCAGCGTGACCACGCGATCGGCCAGCAGGCACAGGTGGTCGCGCGCCACCGCATAGCCGTAGCCATAGCCAAGACCCGCGTAGTCGGCGGCCTTCACGTGCGGCAGGCCGTACTGTGTCCAGCGAACTTCCGCGCTGTACTTGTCCGGCGTTGCAGGAGGATTGCCGCCGACGGGGCCGGGCAGAAATCCACCGCCGCCCCCGTCGCCGCCGCAGGCCGCGATCGCGCCAGCCACCACCGCACCGCACGCCAGCGCGCGCAGCAGCGTTGCCTTCATCGCGCGCCTCCGCCGGCACCGTGGCTCTTGCGCGCGATCACCTGCATCTCGACCCAGGCCTTGGGCACCGCGATGCCGGCCAGCATCGCGGTGCCGGTGGGCTTGGTCGGCAGCACTTCGGACAACGTGCGCACCACCGCGCCCAGGTGCTCGGCGCCCGCGACGATCAAGGTGTAGTTGACGATCTGGTCGAGCCGTCCGCCGCAGGCCGCGAGGTAGCGCTCGATGTTGCGCATCATCAGCCGGGTCTGGTCCTCGGCGCTCTCGGCGAGCTGCTGCGTGTCGTAGTCCATGCCGATGGTGCCGGAGACGAAGATCCAGTCGTCGTCGAACAGCGCGCGGCTGTACGGTGCATTGACGAAGGGCAGCGGGAACTCGGCGGTCTGCATGCGGTGTCTCTCTTTCTGGCGATGGAATGAACGGAGGAAAGGAAAAAAATCAGGTGCGCAGCATCTCGCGCACGATGGCGCGCGCATGGATCTCGGTCGCATCGAAGATCGGCGCGCGGCAGCGCAGCCAGGGCCTGGCGTGGCTCAGTTCGGAGCAGCCCAGCACCACGCCCTCGGCGCCGCGCGCCACCAGCGCGTTGCACAAGGTCGAGACCATCAGGCCCTCGTCGCGGCCGGCCTCGCCGCGCGCCAGTGGCCCGAAGATCGCGGCATCGAGGGTGCGGCGCTGGGCCGCGTCGGGCAGCACCAGTTCGAAGCCCGCGCCCTCGCCGAGCAGGCGGCCGAAGAAGGGCGCGTCGAGCGCGAAGCTGGTGGCCAGCACGCCCAGGCGGCGCAGGCCCGGCTGCTCGGCGGCGACGGCATCGCCGGTCTCGCGCGCCACGTGCACCAGCGGCACGCCGGCCGCGGCCTGCACCTCGTCGGCCGCGAAATGACCGGTGTTGGCGAGGATGGCGATCAGCTCGGCGCCCGCGGCGCGCGCCTGCCGCGCGGCCGTCTCCATCTGCGTGCGCGCATCGGCCGGCCGGCCCGCGGCCATGGCCGCATGGATGCAGGCGAAGTCCAGGCTCACGATCACGCAGCGCGCCGAGTGCAGGCCGCCGAGTTCGCGCTGCACGCCTTCGTTGAGCAGCTTGTAGTAGCCGAGCGTGGAGGGCCACGCGACGCCTCCGATCAGGCCCGCGACTTTCATGATGGGAAGGCCCTCAGTCGAGCTTGAAGCCGAGCCGGCGGATCACCGGCGCATAGCGCGCCAGGTCGGCGTCGATGCGCGTCGCGAGCGCCTGCGGCCCGGTCTGGGCCGCGGGCTCGAAGCCGAGCACCAGCAGCTTCTCGACCACGTCGGGCTGGTGCAGCGCCCAGTCCACGCCTTCGCTCACGCGCGCCACGATCTCGGGCGGCAGGCCCCTGGGCCCGACGATGCCGAACCAGACCGAGAAGTCCACGCCCTTGTAGCCCAGCTCCTCGAGCGTGGGCACTTCGGGCTGTCCCGAGAAGCGCCGCGAGGACGCGAAGGCCAGGATCTTCGCGCGGCCCGCCTTCGCGAACTGCACATAGGGCGCGATGCCATCGAAGGCCGCGTCGATGTCGCCCGCGACCGTGGCCTGCGCGACCTCGGCGCTGCCCTTGTAGGGCACGCGCGTGCTCTGGATGCCGGCGCTGCGGTTGAACTCCTCGAGCGCCATCTGCGACAGGATCGCCGCCGCGCCGATATTGACCTTGCCGGGCTCGGCCCGGGCGCGCTTCACGAGCTCGTGCACGTCGGCCACCGCGCCCGGCGCGCCGGCGCGCACGATCACCGCGTTGGGCGAGGTGATCGCGAGCGCCACCGGCGCGAAGTCCTTGCGCGGGTCGTAGGGCAGGCGGTTGTAGAGCGAGGGGTTGAGCACGAAGGTCTGGTCGATCGACCACAGCAGCGTATAGCCGTCGGGCTGGGCCTTCATCAGTTCTTGCGCGCCGATCAGCGTGTTGCCGCCGGGCTTGTTGTCGACCACGATCTGCTGGCCGAGCCGCTCCTGCAACTTCGCTGCGATGAGCCGCGCCGTCACGTCGGCGCCGCCACCCGCCACGAAGGGCACCACCAGCCGGATCGGCCGCGCGGGCCAGGCGGCCTGGGCCGCCGACAACGCCGGCAGCACCAGTGCCAGGGAGGCCGCCGCAAGCCCCAGAAACCGGCAGACACGTCGCACATTCATACCTAAACTCCGCGCTCTATCAAAGTATTGCAACGCTAACGCCGCAGGGCAGGGTTTTCTATGCCGATCCGCTCGCAGACTGTGCCGATCCCTTCGCTGCTCCCGGCCATGCCCCCGGGCGCGCTGCCCGAGGACGACTTCAACGCGGCCCTGGTCCGGCTGCCGGTCGAAAGACCGCTCGCGCTCGCGGGCCTGCACGACGGCGCGAGCCGCGAGGTGCGCTGGCCGCGCGACGGCGGCCGCATCCTGCGGCTGCGCACCATGCCTTGGGAAGGCGCGAGCGCGCTGTACTTCGACTTCCGCCTCAACGACGACCTGCACGTGCAGCTGCCACCCGGCGACGAGCTGCTGGTCACCTTCTTCCTGGCCGGCCACGTCACCGGTCAGATCGGCAGCGCGCAGGGCCGCGCGCTCGATTTCCGCGTCGACCGCGCGCTGCTGCGCACGCCCAACCGCGACGGCGGCTACCTGATCCACATCCCGGGCGCCTGCCGCAACAACTTCGTGCAGTTCCGGCTGCGCCGCGCGCTGCTGCCGCGCTGGCTGCAGGCGCTGGGCGTGCAACTGCCGGCGCGGCAGATGGCCGAACTCGTGGACCGCGACGACGGCCGCGTGCTGTGCAACGCGGCGCTCACGCCGCGCGTGCGCGACTGCCTCGCGCGCATCCGCGACGAGCCCGCCGATCAGCCGGCCTTCGTGCCGCTATTCCATGCGCGCGCGACCGAGCTGCTGACCTGTGTGCTGCTCGACCTGCACCAACTGCTGCGCCCCGCGCGCTCGGGCGCCGAGGAAGGCGCCGACGACGCCGAGGCCACGGTGCGCCGGCTGCGCGCGCTGGTCGGCGAGGCGCCGGCACGCGCCTGGTCGGTCGACGAACTCGCGCAGCGCGTCGGCCTGCGCACGGCGCGGCTCCAGGCGCAGGTGCGCGCGGCTTCGGGGCTGTCAGTGCATGGCCTGCTGGTCGACGAGCGGCTCGCGCTCGCGGCGCGGCTGCTGCGCGACACGCAGCTCGGCGTGCAGGCGGTGGCGGCCGAGGCTGGGTGGGAATGCCACGGGCGCTTCAGCGCGGCGTTCCGGCGCCGGCACGGCATGGCACCGCGCGACTACCGGCTGCGGCATGCGCCGACGGCCGACGCGGCACCGCGCAGGCACTGAACGCTTTCAAGCGCGCCGACGCGAAACCCACATCGGGCGGTGGCCTCGCGAGATCGAACGCGACTCGCGCCTGTTCGCTCTCAGATCTTGAACGAACGCAGCGCCTTCAAGGACTCCGACTTCGACGGCAGGGCCTTCATGGCCCGCGCCTTGAACGGCAGCACCTTCGAAGGCAGCGCCTGGAGTGCCTGCCAACGCGAGGGCGGCGAGCGGCGCGCGTAGACCAGCGCCGCGATCAGGCCCAGGCCCGTGAGCGCGGCGCCGCCCCATGCGACGGCGGGGCTGTGCAACGCGCGGCTGAGGGCCGAGCGTTGACGCTCGGGGTGCGCGGGCGTGCCGGAGGCGGCACGCTCCAGCGGGGTGATGGCGCGTGCGGTGTTGGGGTTTTCCTCGCCTTCGAGGACGGCCCGCGAAATCTCCAGCGGCGTCAGCTCTTCTGCGCTCGGTTCGGACAGGGACCGGGGGGTGTTCGGCTGGATCGTCATTGAAATCTCCGCTTTGCTGATGTGTTGAACGCCAGCCTCTCCCACGCGGGCCGCGGTCGCCTAAGGCGAGCGCCCGGCATTCGCGTAGGCAAAAGCCGCATGCCCGGCCAGGCCGTCGACAGGGACACCCATTTGAATCGCAAGAGCCACTAAAATGGCTTTTATCTTTGAAAACACGACATAAAGACCATAATAATGGCATTTGCTCTGGCACCCGCTACCGAAGTCCTGCAGGCCCTGGGCCAGCGCGTGCGCGCGCAGCGGCTGGCCCAGCAGGTGCCTCAGCGCGAGCTGGCCCAGATGGCCGGCCTCTCCCTGGGTGCGGTGCGCAAGCTGGAAAGCAGCGGCCAGACCTCGCTGGAAACCCTGGTCCGCGCGGTACAGGCGCTTGGCCTGGTGAATGAGCTGGAAGACCTGTTCGTGCTCAAGCGCCAATCCATCGCCCAGATGGAGCAGGCGGAAGCCGTGAGCCAACGACAGCGGGCCACACGCAGACGAGGGGGCCGTTCATGAAACAGCTGGCCGTCCGCTACTGCGGCTGGGGCGAGGACTGGCCGCTGGGCCGGCTGGCCGACGACGGCCACACGCTGCTGTTCGAGTACGCGCCCGAGGCGCTGGGACAAGGGCTGGAACTGTCGCCGCTGCACCTTCCGTTGCGCGCCACGGCCCATGGCGGTTTCCCGCAGCATCTGCACCGCCTGCCCGGCCTGATCGCCGACAGCCTGCCCGACGGCTGGGGGCTGCTGCTGATGGACCGGCTGTTCCGCCAGCAGGGGCTGCGCCATCCCGGACCGCTGGATCGCCTGGCCTTCGTCGGCGACCGCGCCATGGGCGCCCTGCGCTTCGTGCCGGCCACGCCACCCGATGCCGAAGAGCCGGACTGGAACCTGCTGGCATTGGCGAAGGAAAGCGAACGCGCCCTGGCCGGGGAAGCGGGTGCCGCCCTGCGCGAACTGGCGCTGACCGGTGGTTCCCCGCAAGGCGCGCGACCCAAGGCCCTCGTGCAGTACGACGCGGCGTCGGGGCAGGTGAGCACGCGCAGCGACGCCCCGGGCGAGCCCTGGCTGGTGAAGTTTCCTGCCCAGGGGGAGCACAAGGAGGTCTGCGCCATCGAGCAGATGTATGCGCAGCTCGCGCGCGACTGCGGGCTGGAGATGCCGGCCAGTGCATGGTTCGATCTGTCGCCCGCGCTGGCGGCCTTCGGCGTGGCGCGCTTCGATCGCGAACAGGGATTGCGCGCGCCGGTGCAAAGCCTCGCGAGCCTGCTGCACGTGGACTTCCGCATCCCGGGCAGCACGGACTACACCGCCTTGCTGCGCGCCACGCGCTTCCTGACCCGCGACGAGCGCGAGGTCGAGAAGGCCTATGCGCGAGCCGTCTTCAACGTGCTGTTCCACAACCGCGACGACCACCCGAAGAACTTCGCGTGGCGCCTCGAACGCGATCGCCGCTGGCGGCTGGCGCCTGCCTTCGACCTGAGCTTCAGCGAAGGCCCGATGGGGCAGCACCACATGGACATCTGCGGCGAGGCCCGTGCCGTGGAACGGGGCCACCTGATGCGCCTGGCTTCGGAAGGCGGTGTGCCGGCGGCTGCGGCCGAGGCAACCCTCGAACGGATGCTGGCGCAGGCCGCGACCTTCGCGCAACGCGCGACCGACTGTCCGATCCGCCGAGCGACGGTGCGGCAGATGAAAACGACGGTCGACAAGTGCCGCGCGCGGCTCGTGCGCGCTTGATGCGGTGCCTGCGCGATCAACCCGCCTCCAACCCCGCCAGCAACAACCGAAGACTCGCCTGGAATTCATCTTCCGCCGTGCTCCGCATCGCGGCGGAAGCCACGCCGATCAGTTGCGGAAAGCGATCGGCCGGTAGCGCGCGGAAGCGCGCAATGGTGTCCTCGGCCGATTCCGCCGCCTGCAGCGACAGCGGACCCGCCAGCTCGGCCTGCGCCATGCCCGTGACCAGCGCGGAGATGGTCCGGAAGGCCACCAGCAACCGCGTGCCCGAACGACCACTGCGCGCCAGCGCGGCCAGCAGCGCCTCGGCCACTTCGAAGGTCGCGGGGGCGCGGCTGCGGCGGGTCAGGATCAGCGGAATGGCGTGGGGATGCGCACGCACCGCGCGCCACAGCGCGGTGGCGATGGCGCGCACCTCGTCGCCCCATGCGGCGTACGGCCCGCGATCCCAGGCCACCTCGGCGAGCACCGCCTCGATCACCAGCAGATCGATCGCCTCGCGCTGCGGCACGTAGTTGTAGAGCGTCATCGCGCCCGTGCCCAGCTCGGCCGCGAGCGAGCGCATCGAGAGGCCGGCGAGGCCCTCCCTGTCGAGCAGGCGCAGGGCGGCAGCCTGCAGTTGCGCATGCGTGAATCTGGCGGGTCGGCCCATCGCTGCTCCATTGACTTTCTTCGGATGGAACGATTATAGTCTTTTACGTACATCGTACGTATTTTAATTTTCCACCACCTTCCTGCAAGGAATCACATGAAGCTCACCCCGGGTTCCATCGCGCCGGCACTCGTCGCCCGAACGATCCTCGGCCAGTCCGTCCGCATACCGACCGACGGCGCGCCCTACCTGCACCTGCAGTTCCGCCGCTTCGCCGGCTGCCCGGTGTGCAACTTCCACCTGCGCACGATGAGCCTGCGCCAGCCGGAGATCGCCGCGGCCGGCGTGCGGCAGATCGTGTTCTTCCATTCGTCGCCCGAGGAGATGCTCGAGTACCAGGCCCAGCTTCCCTTCGACTGCATCACGGATCCGACGAAGCGGTACTACCGCGCCTATGGCGTCGAGACCTCGTGGCGCGCGGTGCTGCATCCCGGGGTGTTCTGGAGCGGCCTGCGCTGGGTGCTGTCCACCGGCCGCTTCTATCGCAGGGCCGAGAACGGCATCCTGGGCCTGCCGGCGGACTTCCTGATCGACGCTCGGGGTCGCGTGGTGGCCTGCAAGTACGGCCAGCATGCGGACGATCACTGGGAAGTGGACGACCTGCTGAAGCGGGTCGGCGATGCCGCGGCCCCGCCGGTGTCCGGCGCGCCGCGCCCGGGCACCGTCGGCTGAGGCGCGATGCCGGATCGCACGGGCCACGGCAGCTCCGGCCCGCGCGGCACGATCCCCGACGGATTGAGCGTCGGCAGGCTGCGGTAGTAGTGCTGCGCGATGTCGTCCAGCCGCACGGTGTCCGCCACGCCGGGCAGGCCATGCAGGCGTTGCGCGAGCGCCCACAGCCTCGGGTGCTCGAAGGCATGGCGCCAGTTGCACTTGAAGAGCGTGTGGTAGACGCGGTCGAAGCGGACCAGCGTGGTGAAGAGCTGGATGTCCGCCACCGTGAGCCGGTCGCCGAACAGCCACGACGGGCGCGGCGGCAGCCGCTTCTCCAGCAGCGCGAGCGCCGAGAACAATCGCTCGACGGCGCGGTCGTGCGCGTGCTGGGTGGTCGCGAAGCCGGCATCGTAGACGCCATGATTGATCGCCTCGGCGATGAAGCGGCTCAGCGCGCCGAGCTCGGGCTCCAGCGTTGGCGCGAAGAGGCTCGTGCTCGCGCCGCGGCCGAAGCGCCGGTCGATCCAGCGCAGGATCCGCATCGAATCGCGGCTGAGGATGCGATCCGCCCGCGCGTCGTAGAGCATCGGCACAGTGGCGCGCCCTTCGAAGCCGGGCTGCGCGCGGCTGCAGATATCTCGCAGCGTGGTGGCGCCGGTGCACTCGTCCGGCGGATCGAGCACCCAGCCCTGCGGCCCCATCACGGGCTCGACCACGCGGACCGGCAGCCGATGGACCGCCTCCGTCAGCGCGAGCCCGATCAGCACGCGGTGCGCGAAGGGACAGGCATGCGAGACGTAGAGCCGCAGCCCGTCGAGCTCGCCATGCAGCGGCAACGCTTGCGTTTCATCGACCATCGCGGCGCCGCTCAGGCCACGAGCTTGCCGGCGATGGTGGCCACGTGCCGCCCCTGGAAGCGCGCACCGTCGAGTTCCAGCGCCGATGGCCGCCTCGCGTCGTCGCTGCCCGAGAGCGTCGACGCGCCATAGGGCGAACCGCCCGCGACCTCGTCCATGCGATTCAGTCCCGCGAAGCTGTAGGGCAGCCCGACGACCACCATGCCCAGGTGCAGCAGCACCGTGTGGAAGCCGAGGATCGTCGACTCCTGGCCGCCATGCTGCGAACCGGTCGAGACGAACACGCCGGCGGCCTTGCCCACCAGCCGGTTCTCGGACCACAGGCCGCCGGTCTGGTCGATGAAGTTCTTCATCTGCGCGGCCATCGCGCCGTAGCGCGTGGGCGTGCCGAACAGGATGGCGTCGTAGCCGGGCAGTTCGTCCACCGTCGCGATCGGCACGGCGGGGTCGCGCCGGTAGCCCGCGGCCCGCACGGCCTCGTCCGGCACGAGTTCGGGAACGCGCTTGACGTGCACCTCGGCGCCGGCCGCGCGTGCGCCCTCGGCCACGGCGTCGGCCATCGCCTCGACGTGGCCGTAGGAGGAGTAGTAGAGAACCAGGATCTTCGCGGGCATCGCGGCAGCCTTCGTGAGTGGAGTGAAGGCGACGAACTTAGCGACAGGGCCGCGGCGCGGGTAGCCCGGCACGGCGCACAACCGTGTTGCGCGCGGCACAACGGCGATCAGAAACCCATGCGCTGGAAATGGGCCCCGAGGTGCTCGACGACCGCGCGGGCGCGGCCCGGCAGCCGCGCGCTCGAATGGAACAACGCGAACAGCCCGGCCTCGGGCATGCGGAATTCCTCGAGCACGCGCACGAGCCGGCCCGCCCGCACGTCGCTTTCGGTGATGAAGGCCGGCAACCCGACCAGGCCGCGGCCCGCGAGCGCCGCCGCGCGCAACGCGCCGCCATCGTTGGTGCGCAGCCGGCCGCCCGCGCGCACGGCCTTCCATTCGCCGTCTACCAGGAAGCGCCATTGATCGGCCGCGCCCATGTTGGCGTAGGCCAGGCACTCGTGCGCCTCGAGGTCGGCAGGGGTCGACGGGCGTCCGCGCCGCGCGAGGTAGTCGGGGCTGCACACCACCGCGCGATGGATGGTGCCGAGCCGACGCGAGACCAGGGTCGAGTCCTTGAGCTCGCCGATGCGCAGCGCCAGGTCGAAGCCGCCGCCGACGATGTCGGCATAGCGGTCGTTGAGATCGATGTCGATCTCCAGTCCCTCGTGCTGCGCCATCAGCTCGGCGATGGCCGGCAGCACGTGCAGCACGCCGAGATTGGTGGGCGCGGTGATGCGCACCAGCCCGCGCACGGCCGCCGCGCCGCGCGAACTCGCATCGACCGCATCGTCGAGGTCCTCGAGCGCCTTGCGCGTGCGCTCCTGGAAGCCCGTGCCCAGTTCGGTGAGCGTCACGGCATGCGTGGTGCGATGCACCAGCTGCACGCCGAGCCGCCGTTCGAGCGCGCCGACGCGGCGGCTCAGCACCGACTTCGACAGTCCGAGCCGCTGCGCGGCCTTGGTGAAGCTTCCCGTTTCGGCAACGAGCAGGAAGGCTTCGAGTTCTTCCAGAGGGGGACGCATGGGGTGACCTGGGTGGGCTGTTGCGCGGCCAGCAACATCGTGTTGGCGCGGGCGCGCCGCCTTCGCGGCGGTGCGGCTTCTACATTCTCGCCATCCCTTTCAAGGAGTGCATGTGGATCCAGAAATCTCGGTGTGGATGTTCCAGCTCGCGGTCGCGGCCGGCCTGGCGGCGTGGATGAGCGTCGCGGTCCTCAACAACCTGCAGGCCTTCCAGGCCTCCGCCGGCGCCATCGGTCTCACGATGGGCATGGTGCTGCTGCGCGAGCCGCCGTTCGACACGCTGCCGCTGCGGCGACGCGCGATCGCATCGTCGGCCGTGCACCGGGTCGCGCTGCTCGGCGTGATCGCACTGCAGGCGGCGAGCGCGCTGGCATTGCTGGCGGGCACGCTGCTGATCGCCTGCGAGCCGCTGCGCTTCGCTTCGGCTTCCGCCCTCGCCTGCCTCAACCTCGGGCTCGGCGCCTTCGTGCTGTGCTGGGCGGCGATGTGCGTCGCGGGGCTGTGGTTCGGGGCCTGGATCCGGCAGGAAGGCCTGTTGCTCACGCAGCTGCTGCTCGGCTGCTGGGGCCTGCTGGGCTTCGCCGTGCTCAACCTGCCATCGGCACTGGCGCGCGCCTGATGGAGCCCGCGCGCTTCACTCGGCAACCGGCATCAACCCCGCCAGCCATCCCTCCACCCGCCGCAGCGTCTCGATCTTCGGGTTGTCGGCGCGCGAAACGCACTGGTACTGCAACCCATCGAGCGATTCGGCGCAGACCCGCAGCAGCCGGCCCGCGGCCTCGTCCCGGCTCACCAGCAGGTTGCTGACCAGCGCCACGCCCGCGCCGTCGATCGCGGCCTGCAGGGCATGGCTCTCCTCGCTGAACAGCACGCATCGGCCCTCGTCGAAACCGGCCACGGCCGCATGCTGCATCCAGCGCGGCCAGGTCGGCCCGCGCAGCGCGGGGTTCTTCCACGCATAGCTCAGCAGGCGCTCGTTCGACAGCTGCGCCGCCGCGATCGGCAGCGCGCGGCCGGCCACCCAGGCCGGCGAGGCACAGGCGAAGTAGCGGTCGGTGTACAGCGGCACGGCGCGCAGGCCGGGCGCGAGCGCGGGGCTCGCGGCATCGGCCGGCGGTCCGTAGCGCACGGCCAGGTCGACCTCGCCGCGCGCGACGTCGGCCAGGCGCTCGGTGGCATCCACGGTCAGCTGGATCTCGGGATGCGCGTCGTGCAGGCCGGCCAGCGACGGGATCAGGATCTTCGAGGCGAAGGCGGGCGTGACGCTGACCGAGATCGAATGGCTGACCTCGCTGAGTTCGCCGACCGCCTGCGCGAGCCGGTCGAAGCCGTCACGCAGCACCGGGAACAGGCGCCGGCCGGGCTCGGTGAGGCTGATGGCGCGCGGCGTGCGATCGAACAGCCGCATGCCGACCAGGCTCTCGAGATGCCGGATCTGGTGGCTGATGGCAGTCGAGGTCACGCACAGCTCCTCGGCCGCAGCCTTGAAGCTCAGGTGGCGCGCGGCCGCCTCGAAGGCGCGCAGCGCGTTGAGCGGTGGGAGCTTGCCGCGGGTGGCCATGGTGCGGTTCGGGCTGGATGAGGAGAAAAACCGAGGCCGGGGCGGCGCCGATGCGGGCCCATCGTATCGGCGGCGGGCCCGCGGCGCATCCGGTGCGTCCCGCAGGCGCGCCCTCGCTCAGTGGGCCGCGTGCGGCCGCTGCACCAGGTGGCAGTCCTCGGGATGCCACGAGGCGTAGAACTGGCGCCCCACGTCGAGCTCGATCTCCTCCAGGTCCTTGGCGTTGAGCTGCACCACGATCTGCTTGCCGCCCGAGGTCTCGAGGTGGCCGTTGACCGTCGAGCCGATGAACTCCTCGCCCACCAGGGTGCAGGCGACCTCGTTGGTGGCCCAGCCCGGTTGCGCGGTCAGCGAGATGCGGTCGGCGCGCACCACCAGGTCGATCGCCGCGCCGGCCGCGAGCGCAGCGCCGCCCTGCGCGCCCGCCTCCGCGGTGAAGCGGCCCTCGGGCGTGCGCAGCTCGAGCCGCGAGCCGTCGCGCGCGACGACGTCGGCCTGGAAGATGTTGTTGCCGCCGAGGAACTCGGCCACGAAGCGCGAGGCCGGCCGATGGAACACCTCCATCGGCGCGCCGCACTGCGCCACCTCGCCGTTGGCCATGATCACCACGCGGTCGGCCATGGCGAAAGCCTCCGAATGGCTGTGCGTGACGTAGACGAAGGCAATGCCCAGCTCGCGCTGCAGCCGGGTCAGCTCGCCCTGCATCTTCAGCGACAGGTGATGGTCGAGCGCGCTCAGCGGCTCGTCGAGCAGCAGCAGCGGCGGCTCGGTCACCAGCGAGCGCGCGAGCGCGACGCGCTGGCGCTGGCCGCCCGAGAGTTCGTCGACGCGGCGCTGCGCGAAGTCGGCCAGGCCCAGGCGCGCGAGCCAGTCGGTGGCGCGCCGGCGGCGCTCGGCGCGGCCCACCTTGCGCATGCGAAGGCCGAACTCCACGTTCTCGATCACGCTGAGGAACGGGAACAGCGCGAGGCTCTGCCACACCATCGGCGTGTCGCGCTGCCAGGGCGCGAGGTCGCGCACTTCCTCGCCGTTGAGCCGGATCGATCCGCTGCTCGGGTTCTCGAGGCCCGCGAGCATGCGCAGCGTGGTGGTCTTGCCGCAGCCGCTCGGTCCCATGATCGCGACGAACTCGCCGCGCGCGATCTCGAGGTCGACGCCGCTCACGGCCATCACGCCGCCATAGGACTTGGAAACGCCGCTCAGTTGCACCAGCGGTGCGCGGCCGGATTCGGGGACGGGGGAGGAAGTCATGGCGTGGTGCCCTCTTTGCGTGGACGCGATGGAATGCGCTGCGATATGCGCTGGTTCAGCAGCACCTGGGCGATGCCCACGAGGCTGATGCTGACGATGAAGACCAGGGTGCCGATGGCGTTGATGCGCGGACTCACCTGTCCCTGGAGGAAGCCGAGCACGCGCACCGGCAGCGTCTCCTCGAGCCCGCCCACGAACCAGGCGATGGCGAACTCGTCGAAGGACACGGCCATGGTGAGCAGCCAGGCACCGAGCATGGCCGGCGCGGCGAAGCGCAGCATCACGTGCCACAGCGCGCGGCCCGGGCCGGCGCCGAGGTTCCAGGCCGCGGCTTCGAGCGAGGCATCGATCTGCGACAGCCGCAGCCGGATCAGCGCCACCGCGAACGGCGTGCAGATCACGACATGCGCGATCACGATCGAGAAGCGGCCGCCGGCCAGTCCGATGCGCGAGAGGTAGGCCAGCATCGCGAGCCCGAGGATGATCGCGGGCACGGTCGGCGGCAGCAGCCCGAGCGCGAGGTACAGCCGCTGGCCGAAGAAACGGTAGCGGTAATCCGTGTAGGCCGCGGCGAAGCCGATCAGCGTGGCCAACGTGGCCGAGGCCAGGCTCACCACGATGCTGTTGACCAGCGCCTCGCGCACCAGCTCGTCGCCGAACACGGCCTCGTACCACTCGAGCGTGAACGATCCCAGCGGCAGGGTCGGGAAGCGGTCGGAGTTGAACGAGAACACGAAGCTCGCGCCGATGGGCGCGAACAGGAACGCGAGCACCGCCACCACGTAGGCCGCGAGCAGCGGCCGCACCCAGCGCGCGGCGCTCATTTGCGCCCCCGGTAGGCGTACGAAGTCATCGCCAGCGCCACCGCCATCAGCGTGGCGATCATCAGCACGGCCAGTACCGCGGCGCGCGGCCACTGCTGGCCGGCCTTGGTGGTGTCGATGATCAGCAGGCTCATGGTGGGCGCGGTGCCGCCGCCGAGGTACAGCGGCGAGACGAAATCGCCGAAGGCGAAGATGAAGCAGAACAGCGCCGCCACCACCAGGCCCACGCGCGCGGCCGGGATCACGACCTGGAACACGCTGCGCAGCGGCGCGCAGCCGAGGTTGCGCGCGGCCTCGACCTGGCTGCGGTCGACCAGCAGCAGGCTCATGGTCTGGATCAGCACCACCAGCGGCAGCGTGAGCGTGAGGTAGCCGATCTGCGTGCCCAGCGCGGTGTTGAGCATGCGCGCCGGACCGAGCCCCAGCGCGCCGAGCAGCGCGTTGATCACGCCCTCGTCGCTCAGGAAGATCTGCCAGGCATAGACGCGCACCAGGTAGCTGGTGAAGAAAGGGATCACCAGCAGGAACATGCACAGCCGCCGCCGGCGTTCCGAGAGCTGGAAGGCGATCGCGAACGAGGCCGGGAACGCGATCAGCGACGCCAGCACGGTGGCGAGCAGCGCGTAGCCGAAGGTGCGCGCATAGGTCTGCCACACATGCGGCTGGCCGAGCATGCGCTCCCAGTTGATCCACGCGAAGGCGGGCTCGATGCGGAAGTCGCGCACGGTCCAGAAGCTCAGCACCAGCAGGAACAGCAGCGGGCCGAGGAAGAAGGCCAACTGCCACGCGGGCAGCGGCAGCGCATGCAGCAGCGCGAAGCGGCGCCGGCGCGCGCGCTCGTGCCGGGCTGCCTTCGCCCGGTCGGTGGCGACCGGGGTCGTCGCTGGCAACGGCGGGCCCGCCGTGGAAGTGAGGGTGTTCATGGCGTGCTCCCCGGCTCAGGCGTTCTTGTAGCGCGACCAGAAATCGCTCCAGTCCTCGAGCGACTGGCGCACCGGCAGCGCGCGGTTGGTGATGCGGCCTTCGCGGATGTCGTCCATCGCGTTGCGCTTGCCGGGCTCCATGCGCGAGCGCTTCGCCTCCTGCGGCTGCTGCTGCGCGAGCAGTTCCCAGCCCTTGCGGTTGGGCACCAGCGCGGGATAGGCCTGCATGGTGGCCGAGCGCACCTGCCCGGCCGGCGAGGCCATGTACTGGATGAAGGCACGGGCCAGCTCGGCCTTCCTCGAGCCCTTGCCGATCGAGAACGACTCGGTCCACTGCAGCCCGCCTTCGTCGGGCAGCACGGTGCGCACGGTGGCGCCGTTCTTCTCGAGCACGCCGGTGATCCAGTCGCCGATGCCGGCCATCAGCACCATCTGGCCGTTGCGCAGCGAGGCGAAGGTGCCGCCGTAGTCGAAGAAGCCGCCGACATTGCGGCGCATGCCCATCATCTGCTGCTGCACGCGGCCCCAGGCGGCGGCATCGATGTCGAAGGGCTTGCGCTGGCCGTCGAGCAGGCTGGCCTGGCCGATGCTCGGCAGGTGCCAGTCGAAATGGCCGACCCGGCCCTTGTACTTGGGATCGGCATAGACCTTGTAGCTGCGCGCCTCCTTCTCGCTCACGGCCGTGGTGTTGTAGGCCACGCCGAGGAAGCCGAAGCGGATCATCACCGCGTAGAGCCGGTCGCCGTCCCAGTGGCCGGGGAAGCGATGGAACTCGGGAAAGAAGTCGTCGAACGGATAGTCGGCCGGCTGCAGCCGCTCGACATGGCCCGCGCGCACCAGCTGCTGCACGTACTCGGCGTCGGCCTGGATCAGGTCGTAGGTGCCGGGCGGCGACTGCGAGATCAGCGCGAGCATGTTGTCGCCGCCCACGTAGTACTTGGGGCGGATCTTCACGTTGTGCTGCGCCTCGAACTCGGCCACCACGTCCTTCTCGGCATGGCCGTACCAAGCGAGCATGGTGAGTTCGGTGGGCTTGGCCTGCGCGAAGGCACGCTGCGCGAGGCCGGGCAATGCCAGCGCGGCACCGGCCGCGGCCGCGCCGCGGATCAGCCGACGCCGCGCGGTTTGCACGGCGCTCGCGTCGTCGGGCGAAGCCGGTGCGTCGGACACGGCGAAAGGAGGATTCTTCATGGACTTGTCTCCGGGGGTTCGGTTCGTCGAAGGCCGCGATGGATGCGGCCGGGGTCGAAGCTTCGGGGCCGCGGGCCGCGGCGACAACTGATGAGTTCTCGGCGTCGGGCTGAGATTTGTTCGTCGTGGCACCTGCGCACGGGCCATGGGTGAGCGGGGCTCATCCCCGGCTGAGAAATTCCCGTTTGTCGCGACCACGGTCCGCGCGAACACTCGCCGCCACGCACCACGGAGACGAAGCGCATGGACTGGATCAATCCCCACTACACCGACAACGGCCACGCCGACGGCGAGAACGACACGCTGCACACGCCGATCTCGCCCGACGGCACGCCCGAGCCCGGGCAGCTCTACACCCTGCCCGCGCGGCAGGGCCGCGCGGTCGCGCTGCGGCGCGGCCAGCAGCTGGCGCTGGTCAACACGCACGGCACCCAGGTCTGCGACCTCTGGGCCTTCTGCCGCGATGGGCTGCACGAGGCGCTGTCGATGGAGCACCTGCGCGCCGGCCTCGGCCGCACCACGCCGCGCGTGGGCGACGAACTCCTCACCAACCGCCGCCGCGCGATCCTGCGGCTGGTGGAGGACAGCTCGCCCGGCGTGCACGACACGCTGATCGCGGCCTGCGACCTGCCGCGCTACCGCGCGCTGGGCGTGCACGGCTACCACGACAACTGCAGCGACAACCTGCGCCTGGCACTGCGCGCCATCGGCCTTCGCACCACCGAAGTGCCCGCGCCCTTCAACGTATGGATGAACAACCCCGTGGCCGCCGATGGCACCATCGGCTGGGCGCCGCCGGTGTCCAGGCCCGGCGATCGCACGGTGTTCGAGGCTTGCCTCGACTGCGTCGTCGTGATGTCGGCCTGCCCGCAGGACATGGTGCCGGTCAACGGCGCCGACTGCGTGCCGAAGGCTCTGCAGTTCCGAGTGACGGGGGCCGCCGCATGAGCAGTTCGACGACCAAGGAGATCCTCTGCGCCTACAGCGTGGACTTCGATGCCGTGGCCGGCTGGCTCGGTTCCTACGGCGGCCAGGATTCGCCCAGCGATGTGTCGCGCGGCTTCTTCGCGGGCGAGGTCGGCGTGCCGCGCCTGCTGAAGCTTTTCGCGAGCCGCGGCATCGCCACCACCTGGTTCATGCCCGGGCACTCGATCGAGAGCTTTCCCGCGCAGGCGCGCGCCGTGGTCGAGGCCGGCCACGAGGTCGGCCTGCACGGCTACACCCACGAGAACCCCACCGCGATGAGCCGCCAGCAGCAGGCCGACGTGCTCGACCGCTGCATCGCGCTGATCACCGACCTCACCGGCCGCGCACCGGTGGGCCACAACGCGCCCTGGTGGGAGTTCAGCGCCGACACGCTCGAGCTTCTGCTCGAACGCGGCATCGTCTACGACCACAGCCTGATGCACCGCGATTTCGAGGCCTACTTCCTGCGCCGCGGCGACCGCTGGACGCCGATCGACTACGGCCAGCCCGCCGCGAGCTGGATGAAGCCGGTGGAGCGCGGCACCGAGACCTCGCTGCTCGAGATCCCCGCCAACTGGGAGCTCGACGACATGGAGGCACTGCTCTACATCAAGTCCTTCGCCAACGCGCAGGGCTACGTGGGCGCGCGCAACCTCGAGGTGCAATGGCGCGACCAGTTCGATTACGTCTGGCGCGAATACGACTTCGCGGTGTTCCCGATGACCATCCATCCCGACGTGTCGGGCCGCGCGCAGGCGGTGCTGATGCACGAGCGGCTGATCGACTACTTCCTGAGCAAGCCCGGCGTGCGCTTCTGCACCTTCGCCGAGATCGACCGGCGCGTGCGCGAACGGATGGCATGCGGCGCCTGACGGTCGCGGGCCTCGCGGCGGATTTCCGAAGCGGCGCGCGCGGGCCATCGGAGGTGCTCGACACCTGCCTCGCGGACGCGGCGCTGCCCGCGGCGCGGTCGGTCTTCATCGCGACCACCGCCGAACGCGCCCGCGTCGAAGCGGCCGCGGCCGACGCGCGCCTGGCGCGCGGCGCGGCCCTGGGCCCGCTCGATGGCGTACCCGTGTCGTGGAAGGACCTGTTCGATCTCGAGGGCCTGCCGACCACCGCCGGCTCGCGCGTGCTGCCGTCGGCGCCGCGCCCCGCCGACGCAGCGGCCGTGGCCCGCCTGCGCGCGGCCGGCGCGGTGTGCGTGGGCAAGACCAACCTCAGCGAATTCGCCTTCTCGGGCTTGGGCCTGAACCCGCATTTCGGCACGCCCGCCAATCCTTTCGGCAGCCAGGCCGAACCGCGCGTGTGCGGCGGCTCCTCGAGCGGCGCGGCGGCCTCGGTCGCGCTGGGGCTGTGCGCGGTCGGCATGGGCACCGACACCTCGGGCTCGGTGCGCGTGCCGGCCGCCTTCACGGGCCTGTGCGGATTCCGCGCGAGCCGCGGCCGCTATCCGATGGCGGGCCTGCAAGGCCTGTCGCCGCTGCTCGACACCCTCGGCGTGCTCGCGCGCAGCGTGGAGGACATCGCGCGGGTCGACGCGGTGCTTGCCACCCGCACGCCGCCGGACGAGGACATCGGCCCGCTGCGCATCGTGCTGCTCGACGACTTCATGGACGACACGGTGGACGCGGCGCAGCGCGCCCACTGCCTCACGCTGTTCGAGCGGCTGCGCCGCTCCGGCTTCGCCGTCTCGCGCGGTCGCTCCGCGCCGCTGACCGCCGCGCGCGAGGCCATGGCGCGCCACGGCACGGTGGTGGCCGCGCATGCCTTCCATCGCCGTCGCGCGCTGCTCGACGGTCCCGCGGCCGCGCGCATCGATCCGCACATCCGCGCACGCCTGGAAAGCGCGCGCGGCTTCCTCGCGGCCGACTACCTCGCGCTGCTCGCGGCGCGCGACAGCGGCCTGCGCGCGCTGCGTGCCTGTGCGCCCGGAACGCTGTTCATGTTCCCCACCACGCCCATCGTCGCGCCCACGATCGACCACGCCTCGGATCCCGCGCGGCACGCGGCCCTCAACGCACGCGCGCTGGCCCATTGCATGGTCGGCAGCCTGCTCGACATGCCGGGCATCGCGATGCCCAGCGGCTTCGATGCCCAGGGCCTGCCCACCAGCGTGCTCTTCAGCATGCCGCGCGGCCGCGATGCGGAGCTGCTGCGCGCCTGCGCGCGCATCGAGGCGATATCCGCCGCCGAGGCCGCCTGAGCCGACGCGGCGCCGGCCGCATCGCTCAGGCGTCGCGCGCGCAGGCCAGCATCAGCTCGCGCAGCCACTCGTGCGCCGGCGAATGGTCGGTGCGCGGATGCCAGACCATGCGCACGTCGAACAGCGGCAGGTCCAGCGGCAGGTCGAAGGCCTCGACCTCGGCCATGCGCGACATGCGGCGTGCGAGCCGCGCCGGCACGCTGGCCACCATGTCGGAGGTCTCGAGCACGAAGGGCAGCGCGAGGAAGCTCGGCTTGATCATCTGCACGCGCCGACGCAGGCCGTGCGGCTCGAGCGCGGCATCGATCTGCACGTTGTAGATCTGCGAGGCGTCGGGCTCGATCGTCACGTGCGGCAGCGCGCAGAACGAAGGCACGTCGAGCGCCGCGCCATGCACGGGGTGCGAGCGCGCGGCCAGGCCCAGGAAGCGGTCGGAGAACAGCTTGCGGCCCTTGACGTAGGTGGGCGCGTTCGGGAAGTAGGTCAGCGCCAGGTCGAGCTCGCCGGCCGCCATCATCTCGCCGAAGTGATGCGGGTTGGTCTGCAGCATGTGCACCCGCACGCCCGGCGCCTCCTGGCGGATGCGGCGCATGACCGAGGGCATCATCAGCAGGTCGATGTAGTCGATGACGATAAGCCGGAACACCTGCGTCGAGGTCGCGGGGTCGAAGCGCACGGGCTCGGTCAGGCGCTCGAGCGCGGCGATCGCCTCCTGCACGCGCGGCCACAGCACGAGCGCGAGCTCGGTCGGCATCCAGCCGGTGCCGGCGCGCATCAGCAGCTCGTCGCCCAGCAGGTCGCGCAGCTTGGCGAGCGAGACGCTCATCGACGACTGGCTCATCTCGAGCCGCTCGCCCGCGCGCGTGACGTGCCGCTCGCGCATCAGCGCATCGAAGGCACGCAGCAGGTTCAGGTCGAGGTCTTGCAGCTTCATCGGGGGCGATAGCGGGGCGCGGGCGGGTAAACCCGCATGGATCATCATGAACGCGATGCCGGGCATCGGCGGCTTCGATGGACCGCGCGGCCGCGGCCTCGAATACTGGCGGCCATTATTCACTCCGCCAGAAAGATCGCCATGGCCATTCCCCAGATCCGTGTCACCCGCGAAGAGATGCGCCAGCGCGTCGCCTACTTCAAGGACCTCAAGGGTTTCGACGGCGGGCTGCCCGACAGCCGCCATCCGAGCGCCGAGCGCAAGCTCTACAACGCGGTGGGCTTCCAGCCGCCGCGCGGCAAGGGCGGCGACGAGGTGGTCTCGCCGGTCGGCGCGCAGGCGGCCGAGAACGCCGCCATCCGCATCAGCGAGGGCTTCAACCTCGGCTTCTGCGAAGCGAAGCCCGGCAAGGGCCCGATGATGCACAACCACGACACCAACGAGACCTTCATGCCGCTCACGGGCCGCTGGCGCTGTTCGTGGGAGCTCGACGGCCGCGAGGAGTACTTCGACGTCGGGCCGTGGGACATCTTCTCGTTCCCGGCCGGCGTCAACCGCCGCTTCGAGAACATCACGCACGAGGAGCCGGGCAAGACGCACTTCCTGATGTTCGTGATCGGCGGCAACGCGCCCGAGGCGGACTTCACCGAAGAAGCAAAGAAGACGCTGCGCGAAGAAGGCCTGCTGGCCTGATGCGCGCGACGGCCCACCGCATGACAACGATCGCCGAAGACCTGCCCGCGATGCCCGAGGCCCTGCATCGCTTCGTCGCCGCGCAGCCGCTGCATCGCTTCACCGACACGCGGGGTTTGGCCTGGTCGCTGCGCGACAGCGGCGCGCGCGGCGACACGGCCACCGCCGAGCCGCCGCCGCTGGTCCTGCTGCCGGGCGCGCTGGGCAACGGCGACAGCGCCTGGCGCATCGCGCAGGCCTTCGCCGCCGAGCGCCGCGTGCTGAGCATCACCTACCCGGGCGGCGTCGCGCCCGAGCTGCTCGCGCTCGGGCTCGAGGAACTGCTGCGCGAACGGCGCACCGGCGCGGTCGCGCTCTGGGCCTCGTCGTACGGCGCCTGGTGGGCGCAGGCCTTTGCACTGCGTTTTCCTGATCAGGTGGCGGCGCTCTGGCTCGGCAACACCTTCGTCGACGGGCGCGACGTGGCGCAGCATCCGCTGTTCGACGCGGGCTGGCTCGCGGCCAGCGACAGCGCCACCGTGATCGCGCGCTGGGACCAGGCGCTGCGCGCGCGGCCCGACGACCTGCTGCGCGCGGTGCAGCTGCACATGCTGCATGCCGGCCTGCCCGCTTCGGACTTCCACGGACGGCTGCGCCAGGTGGCGGGGGCGGCCGAGCTGCCGGCGCCGCAGGCGATCGCCAACACCGTGGTCTTCGAATGCGAGGACGACGCGATCATCGCGCCCGCGACCCGTGCCCGCGTGCGGGCGCGCTATCCGAAGGCCCGCCATCTCGCGCAGGCGCAGGGCGGCCACTACCCGCACATCGTCGCGGCCGAATTGCTGGTCGAGCGCATGCGCGACTGGCTGCAATGACAACACTCATGACACCTGCATCGACCCACGCTGAGGAGTTCCCCATGCCCGTCTCTCGTTCCCGGCGCCTCGCGCTCCAGCGCCTGGGCCTCGCGGCCCTGGCCGCCACCACGGGCCGCGCGGCCTTCGCGCAGGCCGCCTGGCCCACCAAGCCGATCAAGCTCGTCGTGCCGTTCTCGGCCGGCGTGTCGCCCGACGTGGTGGCGCGCATCCTCAGCGAGCCGCTGGGCCAGGCGCTCGGGCAGCCGATCGTCATCGACAACCGCGCCGGCGCGGCCGGCATCATCGGCGCCGAGGTCGCGGCGCGCAGTCCCGGCGATGGCTACACCCTCTTCATGACCGTCAACTCGATCATGGGGATCAATCCCAACGTCTACGCCAAGCTGCCCTACGACACCTTCCGCGACTTCGCGCCCGTGACGCAGGTCGCGCTGGTGCCCTATGTGCTGATCACCGGCCCGGGCCAGCCCGACGCCAGCCTGCGCGAGCTGCTGGCGCGCGCCAAGGCCAAGCCGGGCTCGGTCGACTACGGCTCGCTCGGCGTGGGCTCGGGCCCGCACGTGGTGATGGAGATGATGAACAACATGGCCGGCGTGCAGATGGTGCACGTGCCCTACAAGGGCAGCCCGCTGGCCGACGTGATGGCCGGCCAGATGCCGATCGCCTTCGAGCCCGCGACCACGGCGATCCCGCTGGTGCGCAGCGGCAAGCTCCGCGCGCTCGCGGTGACGAGCGCCAGGCGCAGCGCGCTGCTGCCCGAGGTGCCGGCCGTGGCGGAACTGCTGCCCGGCTACGACGGCGACGGCTGGCAGGGCTTCTACGTGCCGGCCGCGACGCCCAAGCCCATCGTCGCGCGCTACAACCAGGAGTTGGTGAAGATCCTGCGCAACCCCGAGGTGCAGCGCAAGCTCACCGAGCTGGGGCTGGTGCCGGTGGGCAATTCGGTCGAGCAGTTCGGCGCGATCTCGCGCAGCGAGTTCGAGAAGTGGGGACGCATCGCGAAGGCGAATCGGATACGCATCGACGGCTAGCGCAGCCAATCGCGCCATCTTTGTTACTCCCCTTGTCACGTGCACGGGGGTAACCTGAGCCCTCGTTGAACCCATCGAGGACTCACCATGACTTCCTGGCCCGATGCAATGCGCACCCACTACCGCTGGATCATCGTGGCCGCGGGCGGCGCCCTCGGCTGCGTGGCGATCGGCGGGCTGTTCTCGCTGCCGGTGTTCCTGCGGCCGATCGCGCAGGACACCGGCTGGTCGAGCACCGGCATCTCCACGGCGATGACGCTCGCCTTCGTGGCGCTGGCGCTCGGCAGCATCGCCTGGGGCGCCCTCAGCGACCGCGTGGGTCCGCGCCTCGTGGTGCTGGTGGGTGCCGTGCTGCTCGCGCTCGGGCTCGCGCTGGCCAGCCTGGCGACGTCGCTGCTCGCCTTCCAGCTGCTGTTCGGCGTGGTCGTCGGCATCGGCGCGGCGGCGATCTTCGCGCCGATGATGGCCTGCGTGACCGGGTGGTTCGACACGCACCGCAGCCTGGCGGTGTCGCTGGTGTCGGCCGGCATGGGCGTGGCGCCGATGACCATGTCGCCGCTGGCCGCGTGGCTCGTGCAGACGCACGACTGGCGCAGCGCGCTGCAGATCATCGCGGCGCTGGCGGCGGTCACCATGATTCCCCTGGCCCTGCTGGTGCGCCGTCCGCCGGCGCTGCTGCAGGCCGCCTCCGCCGCGGCACCGGAGGCCTCGCGCGAATCGTCGCTGTCCGTCGCGCAGGCGCTGCGCTCGCCGCCCTTCCTGATCCTGGTGCTGACCAGCTTCCTGAGCTGCGCCACCCACTCGGGGCCGATCTTCCACACCGTGAGCTATGCGGTCACCTGCGGCATTCCGCTGATGGCCGCCGTGTCGATCTACAGCATGGAAGGACTCGCGGGCCTGGGCGGGCGCCTCGTGTTCGGGCTGCTGGGCGACCGGTTCGGCGCGGCGCGCGTGCTGGTGCTGGCGCTGCTGGCCCAGGCGATCGTGGTGCTGGGCTACGTGTTCGCGCGGCAGCTGGGCAGCTTCTACACCGTGGCCGCGCTGTTCGGTTTCACCTACGCGGGCGTGATGCCGCTGTTCGCGGTGATCGCGCGCGACAACTTCCCGCTGCGCATGATGGGAACGGTGATCGGGAGCACCACGATGGCCAGCAGCCTCGGCATGGCACTGGGCCCGGTGCTGGGCGGCCTGATCTACGACACGTACTCGAGCTACGCGTGGCTGTTCATCGGCGCGTTCTCGCTGGGCATCGGCGCCTTCCTGGCCGCCTTCGCGTTCACGCGGCTGCCGCGGCAACGGCCGATCGCCGCGGCCGCCTGAACGGCGTCAGGCCGGCCTCCCGAACCGCTCCGCTCGCCCGGCGCGCTGCCGGCGCCGCGACACCCACAGATAAACCCCGCTCCCCAACACCACGATCGTGATCAGGTCGAGCGCCGCCCAGATCAGCTTCAGCGGCAGCCCGCCGTAATCGCCGAAGTGCAGCGGCCGCGACACCTCGAGCGCGCGCAGGTACCAGGGCATGCGCACGACGGTGGTCAGCGCGCCGGTGCGCGCATCGACCAGCACGGGGCTGAAGAGCCGGCTGGTCAGCGCGGTGTCGCCCTGGGTCCACAGCAGGAAGTGATAGGGGCTGCCGAAGGGATTGCCCGGGAACACCACGCTGGTGATGCGCATCGTGGGCACGGCCGCCTGTGCCGTGTCGAACGCGGCCTGGGCCGAGGCCAGGTCCTCGAACTTCGGCGGCGGCTTGCCGGCGTACGGTGCGAGCATGGTGCGCACGTCGGTCAGTTGCCAGATGCCGAACAGCGGCTTCGAGAGCTCGTTGATGAAGCCGGTCGCGCCCACCACCAGCGCCCACACCAGCGTGACGATGCCCAGCAGGTTGTGCAGGTCGAGCCACTTCAGCCGCGGCGAACGCGTGTCGCGCACGGTGCCGAAGGCCAGCTTGCGCATGTAGGGCGCGTAGAGCAGCACGCCCGAGACGGTGGCGACGACGAAGCACAGCCCCACCACGCCGAGGAACAGCTCGCCCGCGAGCCCCGCGAACAGGTCGGTGTGCAGCGAGAGCATCACGTCCATGACACCGCGGCTGTGCGCGATCGGCAGCATCTGCTTGAGCTCGCGGCCGGTGTGCAGGTCGTAGCGGATGCGCCGCCGGGTCTCGATGCCGGCCGTGGCCGAGGGCCGCATGAAGACGGTGGCGTAGGGCTTGTCCTCGTCGAGCACGACGAAGTCGGTGGTCCAGCCCGGCAGGCGCTCGCGCGCGGTCGCGACGATACGGTCGATGCTCAGCGCCGGCGTGCCCGCGGGCACGGTGGCGGCGGGCAGGCCGTCGTCGAACCCCGCCTCGATCTCCTCCGAGAAGATCAGCGGCAGGCCCGTGAGGCAGATCAGCAGCAGGAACAGCGTGCAGGCCAGGCTGGTCCACTTGTGGAGGGCACTCCAGCGTTGCAGGGCCGTGCGGTGGCCGTCGCGCGCGTTCATGGCCCGGTGCCTACCAGTTGTACTTGAGCGTGGCGTAGACCGCGCGGCCCAGGCCGTAGCGGCAGCCGATGGCCGAGCAGATCGAGATGTACTCCTTGTCGAACAGGTTCGAGACGTTGAGCGCGGCCTTCAGCCCGCGCAGCGAGGGGTCGAGCACGCCGAAGTCGTAGCGGACCGCCGCATCGAACACGGTGGCGCCCGGAATGAGCTGCGTGTTGGCATTGGTGGTGTAGGCGGAGCCGATGCGGCGCACGCCGCCGCCGATGCTCAGGCCCTTGAGCGCCTCGCCGCGAAAGGCGTAGTCGGCCCACAGCGAAGCCTGCTCGGCCGGCGTGCCGGCCAGGCGGTTGCCCAGCGTCGAGGTGGTGGTGGTCTTGCTGATCTCGTTGTCGAGATGGCTGTAGGACGCGCGCAGCTTGAGCTGCTCGCCGAGGTTGGCGACGGCCGAGAGCTCGATGCCGCGCGAGCGCACCTCGCCGGTCTGCACCGTGAAGTTGGCATGCAGCGGATCGGGCGTGCCGACGTTGCTCTGCCGCAGGTCGTAGGCCGCGGCGGTGAACAGCATGTCGGTGTTCGACGGCTGGTACTTGAGGCCGATCTCGGTCTGCTTGCCCTTGGTCGGGAGGAAGGCGTTGCCGTCGAAGCCGGTGCCGGCCTGCGGCTGGAACGAAGTGGCGTAGCTGACGTAGGGCGCGACGCCGCTGTCGAACAGGTAGAGCAGGCCGGCACGGCCGGTGAAGGCATCGTCGCGCTGGCGCGTGACGCTGCGCGCCACGTAGTTGTCGGTGTCGGTGCGCGTCCAGTCCTTGCGCGCGCCGAGTTGCAGCCGCAACCGGTCCCAGGCGATCTCGTCCTGCGCATACAGGCCAATCTGGCTCTGCTTCTGGTGCGCGTTCTGGAAGATGCCCGGCAGCGCGATGACCTGGTTGTAGTTGGGCGCGAGGATGTCGAGCGTGGGCGCATTGCCGAAGCGCGTGAGGTTGTCCCAATCGAGGTGCTGGTAGTCGATGCCGGTCAGCAGCTTGTGCGCGAGCGCGCCGGTGCGGAAGCGCCACTCGGCCTGGGTGTCGAGCGTCAGCGTGTCGAGCTGCTCGTTGGCGGTGTAGGCCTGACGGTTCATCGTGCGGTAGTCCGCCTGCAGCCCGAGGCCCTGCACCGAGCGATAGTCGATGTCGAGGTGGCGATAGCGCAGGTTCTGGCGCACGGTGAGGTGGTCGTCGACCTGGTGCTCGGCGGCCCAGCCCAGCGAGTACTGCGTGCGCGCGAAATGCTCGAACGAGGACTGGCCGGTGTAGAAGCTGCGGTCGATGCGGCCATAGGGATTCGGCAGCAAGGTGCCCTGGTAGGGCAGCAGGTTCCAGAAGCCGCCCGAGGGATCGCGCAGGTAGTCCGCCATCAGCGTGACCTTGGTGCGCGCATCGGGCTGCCAGGTCAGCGAAGGCGCGATCGCGATGCGCCGCTCCTTGAGGTCGTTGACCTCGGTCTCGCTGTCGCGCACCACGCCGGCGATGCGCGCCGACAGCGTCTTGTCGGCATCGATCGCGCCGCCGATGTCGAAGGCGCCTTCCTTGAAGGCGTTGCTGCCGTACTGCAGCTGTACCTCGCGCACCGTCTCCGGGCTCGCGCGCTTGCTCACGAGGTTGAGCACGCCGCCGGGCGAGGCCTGGCCGTAGAGCACCGACGACGGCCCCTTGAGCACCTCGACGCGCTCGAGCAGGTAGGGCTCGACCTTGGTCACCGACCAGGTGCCGGCGATGGTCTTGAGGCCGTCGAGGTACTGGTCGAGCGCGAAGCCGCGCGAGCTGATGGTGTCGAGCCGGTTGTCGGCGTCGTCGCTGATGCTCACGCCGGGCGCGAAGCGCAGGGTGGCGCGCACGGTCTGCGCCTGCTGCGCATCCATTTCCTCGCGCGTGATCACCGCGACCGACTGCGAGGTCTCGAGGATCGGCGTGTCGGTCTTGGTCGCGGTCGCGCTGCGGCGCGCCACGAAGCCGGTGGCCGGGCCCCAGGGCGATTCCTGTTCCACGCCGGCCGTGACCGTCACCGCGGGCAGCGCCGAGGTGCCCGCCTCGCCTTCGCGCCGCACCGTGACGGCACCGCCGTCGATGTCGGCCACGAGGCCGCTGCCGGCCAGCAGCCGGTCGAGCGCCTGGCGCGGCGTCAGCCGGCCCGACACGGCCGGCGCCGTGCGGCCCGCCACCAGCGCGGGCGACACCACCAACGTGACGCCGGTCTGGCGCGCGAGCTCGGTCAGCGCTTGCGACAGCGGCTGCGCGCCGATGGCCACCTGCGCGGGCGCACCGGCCGAGGGCTGCGCCCGCGCGGGCAGCGCGGCGGCCAGGGCCAGGCAGGCCGCGAGCGCGAACGGCAACGGGCGCAGCGGAAAGGACGAATCACGGAACGACATCGAAACGATCTCCAGGGGAACGACGCAGGGCCGGAATCGGCGCCTTTCCGATGAAGACGGATCGCCGCGCGCGATCCTGACGTGGAGTGAAGAAAAAAGTTGGACGGCGCGCCGGCGCCTCGTCAGCGCTTCGCCAAGACGATTTCTGTCGTGCCCTGCCGGCGCTCCAGCCGCACCGGCAGCACCTGCGGCAGGCTGCGCACGAAGTCGCCCATGCGCTGCAGGTCGACACTGGCCGTCACCGGCAGCGCGGCCACGGCCGGGTCGTGCACCGCGATGCCGACGTCGCCGTAGCGGCCGAGCTCGGCCAGCACGGCGGACAGCGGCAGGTTGTCGAAGCTCAGGCGGTTGCTGCGCCACGCGGCGACGCCCTCGGGCTCGATCCGTGCGACCGGGCCGGGCCGGCCCTGCGCGTCGGCCGCCACCGTCTCGCCCGGTGCCAGCTCGATCGCGGCCGGCGCGGCTTCGTTGCCTGCCGCGGCCACGCGCACGCGGCCTTCCTGCACCGCGACCTGCACCTCGGGACGGCCGATGGACGGCGTGTAGCGCACCGAGAAGCGCGTGCCCACCACCGTGACGCGCGTGCCGCCCGCGCGCACGTCGAAGGGCCGCGCCTTGTCGGACTGCACGGTGAACATCGCCTGTCCCTCGGCGAGGCGCACCTCGCGACGGCCGCGGTACAGGCTGACCTCGGCCGTGGTGGCCGTGTCCAGCCGCATCTGGCTGCCGTCGGGCAGCGCCACGTCGAGCTGCTGGCCGCGCTGCGTCTGGTAGCGCTGCTCGAACACCGGCTCGCTGCGCCAGGCCTCCCAGCCGAACCAGCCGCCGCCCGCGGCCGCGAACACCGCCGCGGCGGCGGCGAGCGCGCGACGGCGCGTGGGGCGCGGCGGGGCCGGCGGCGTTGCGGGCGCAACGGGCGCGGCGGCATGGGTGGCCGATTCGCCGGCCCGGTCGATCGCCACGCGTGCCTGCAGCCGCGCCGCGCCCGCCGCGGGCATCGCATCGATCGCCTCGCTCACGCCGGTCATCTCGTCGTAGGCCGCCTGGTGCGCGGGATCGGCCCGGCGCCAGGCCTCGAACTCGGCGCGCTCGGCGGCATCGAGTCCGTCGCCGAGGCGCACCGACCAGCGCAGTGCCTCGAACTCCGCGGGCGACAGCTCCTCGAGCAGTTCCTCGCCCGCGGTGTCCGGCACGTCCGGCATGCGCGCGCCATCGCGCGCCGGCATGCCGGGGGCGGTGGGTCGCGTGCGATCGTTCATCGGGGTGCGGAAATTCGGTGTCTCGGCCTGGATGATGACGGATCGGGAGCGCCGATCCTGAGGCGGCGACTCAAATTTTCTCGGGCCGCGCCGGCATGGGCTCAGGCGCTTCGGCCGTGTCGCGCAGCCGCTTGCGACAGGCCGCGACCGCGATCATCACGTGCCGCTCGACCATGTTGCGCGAGATGCCCATGCGCTGCGCCACCTCGGCCTGCGGCAGGCCCTCGATGCGGTGCAGCACGAAGGCCTCGCGGCAGCGCGGCGGCAGGTTCTCGATCGCCGCGACCAGGAGCCGCATGCGCTGCGTCGCCGCATAGGCCACCTCGGGGTTGTCGGCATCGGGCGCCGGCATCTCGAGCAGCACGTCGTCGCTGTCGTGCGCGCGCACGATCTGCTGGCGATGGTGGTCGACCAGCAGGTTGCGCGCGATCTGGTAGAGCAGCCCGCGCACCTCGACCACCGGCTGCGCGCCATGGCGCTCGAAGGCGGCGAAGCGCGCGTAGACCTCCTGCACGATGTCCTGCGCCAGCGCGCGGTCGCGCAGGTACCGGTTGCAGAAATTGAAAAGCTCCAGGTAATAACGTGCCGCCACGATGCACTCCAGCCACACCGGCTCAGTTGAATCCGTCCGGGTGCTGGCGATGTGGCGGCGGCTGGATCTGGCGCGGGCCGGGCGGGAGGGTCGCGATTATAGGAAGGCGAGCGGATGGGCGTGGGCGGCTCGCGGCATCGCCCCCTGCTTCAACGTCCCGACAGCGCCAACGGCCCCAGCAACCGGATCAACTCGCTCTGCCGCCGCACGCCCGTCTTGTCGAAGATGTTGCGCAGGTGGGTGCGCACGGTGTTGATCGAGATGCCGCAGCGCTCGGCGACCTGGGCCGGCCGCGCGCCTTCCGAGAGCTGAACGACCAACTGGAGCTCCGAAGGCGTGAGCCGGTACTGCAGCGCGAGCGCCTCGAGCCGGCGGTCGCTGGCCTCGCGTTCGGGCGGCTCCTCGACCATCAGCAGCGCCACCGCATGCGGCCAGGCGAGGCGGCAGGCGTTGCCCTCGTCCAGCGGCACCAGCCGCGCGATGGCCGGCGCGCTCGGCCGCGCGGTTTCGGGTGTCCACAGCACGTGGGTCTGGATCAGGCCGCGCGCCACCTCGCGCAGCGAGGCCTCCACCGCTTCCGGTCCCAGCTGGCCCAGGCGCGCCAGCTTGCCGTTGCGGATGCCGATCCAGTCGCTGCGCGACAGCAGGGCCGCGGCCGCGACGTTGGCATGCAGGATCGCGCCCGTGGCCGCCAGCACCACGAGCGGCTTGGGCACCACGTCGAAGGCGTCGGCGGTGGCCTTCTCGACCGGCGTGGAGCGCACCAGCGACCAGTGCGCGTGCAGCGCGAGCTGCAGCGGCTTGTGCACCGCCTCGAAGGCGCGCTTGTCCTGGTAGCTGAACTCCTCGAGCCCGGGCCGGCGATAGAGACCGATCGCCGTGAGCGGCGCCTGCGCGGGCCGGCTGCCGTCGTCGACGATCATCGCCAGCAACCCGTGCACACCGGTCGGTGCCGCGAACTCGTGGTAGTAGTCCATGCGCTCCAGCTCGCTCCATTCGCAGAGTTCGCGGCCGATGCCGCATTCGCCGGTGCGCACGCAGATTTCCTTGGTCGCGGCGCCCGCGAACCACGGGTCTCTTTGCGACCAGTAGTCGATGTAGTCGGGCACCGTGTGCTGGGGCAGCCCGATGTCGACGAACAGCGGCTTGCCGGCCGGCGCACCGCGCGGCGTGTGGATGGCCGCGGCGGTGGCGCCGAAGCGTTCGCACAGCGCCTCGAGCATGGTCTCCCAGCGCGAGGCATCGGTGGCCGCCGCGCAGGCGGCTGCGATGGCGGGGTTCAGGCCGGAGTCCCAGCTCATGGCTTGTCGCGAACGTGTTCTCGGCGAACCGTTCAACGCCCGCCCTTGTAGGTGAAGACCTGGACCACGCCCTTGCCGGGCGCGTAGATGTACCCGTAGTCGAGGCCGTTGTTCGTGCGCCAGCGGTATTGCAACGCGCCGGCGATACCGTCGTAGGTGCACGAGAGCTTCTCGATCTCGAGCGACGACACGGCGCTGCGCGTGTTGTAGAGCGTGTCGTAGCTCTTCTTCTGGCCCTGCTGCCACTTGCCGACGGGAAACTTCCCCTCGTTGTAGGCGTTGCCGAAGCGCTGGTCGTACACCCGGCCGATGGCGCTCCTGTCCTCGGTCAGCGCGAAGCGCTCATGCGCCCGCGGTACCTTGCGCTCGTAGACCTCGAACTCGATGCCCCGGTAGCCCGACCACTTCATCGGTCCCTTGAGCGCGACCTCGCCGGACCCCACGCTGCCGTCGGGCAGCACGTCGACGAAGGGATAGGTGCGATCGACCTCGCCGAAAGTCAGCGCCTGCGACTCGGGCGCGGGCAGCGGCAGGCCGGTGAGCAGCTCGACGGGGATGAAGCGCTCGGTCACCGTGGTGTCGTGCGCGCACACGAGCGCATCGGCGGCATGGGCAGCGCCCGTGCCGGCCGCCACGAGCACCGCGGCGGCGACGGCCATTGCAGGCGACCGGGGCCGGCACGCCGCAACGCCGATGCAGGAACGCTGGAATGCACGCGCCATGGTGAGAAGCTCCTCGTTGTAGATCCTGGTATCCGGGCTCGCCCCTCCGAGCGCCCTGTAGGCCAGTGTTCTTGAATACGAAGGCACTCACATCATGCAAATGAATGAGAGGCGCAGGCCGGCGGGCCTGGGAGCGGCGCTACGGGATACGGTGGCGTTCCGTGGCGCTGCTATCGCCGAAAGCCGCCGTGGCTCAGGGCATGGCCGAGCGCGAGCGATAGAGCCCGGCATGCGCCATCGTGTATTCGGTCAGCGGGCCCAGCCTCGCCTGCGCCCCATCGAATTGCTCGGGCGGCTTGACATAGGCGTGAACGATCCTTGGCTGGCCGGATGCCTTGCCGATGCCTTCGACGCCGATCGGCACACGCCGATAGCCGTCCACCTCGCTGACCCGCTCGAGCAGGTCCATGGCCGCCAATACGGCATCGTCGACCTCGAACAACTGGCCGACGACGCGCTCCCCTTCGCCGGGCAGAAAGACCAGCCATGGCGAGAAGCGCTCGCCCATCAGGTACAGCGGATAGCGTTCGAGCGTGACGAAGTCGCCGGGGATGCGGCGACCGCGGTTGGTGGCGAAGTTGGGGTAGCCCTCTTTCAGAGTGCCGAAGACGAAGACGAGGTGGGGCATGCGAGATGCAAACTCGCCGCGCTTCATCTCCGCGATCGACTGGAGCAGATCCTTCTCGAACTGCTCCATCTCCTTATCCCTGGTCCTTGGCATCGATGGCCTCCTTCAGCCGAATGTAGATCAAGCCCTCGCCGTCTTGGTCCCATCGTCGGATGCGATCCGCCCCACCAACGCCAGCAGATCCCGATCCCTCCCCCGCCCCGCGATCAGCCCCAGCCCCACGGGCAGGCCATCGACCCACCCCAGCGGCAGGCTGAGCTGCGGCAAGCCGCACAGCCCCGCGATGCAGGTATGGGCCAGCACGCGCATGCGGGTCTGCGCATCGGGCTGCGTCGAAGCGCCCAGCCGCGGCGCCACGTCGGGCGCGGTCGGCAGGCACAGCACGCCGTCGTGCCCGAGCAGGTCGTCGATGTTCGCGCGCAGCGCGTCGGCCTCGCGCCGCGCGGCCTCGATCTCATGGGCCGTGACCTGCGACGCGGCGCGCAGCCGCGCCGCGATCTCGGGCGCCATCGATGGCCGGGTGCGCTCGAACCATTCGCCATGCGTGCGCCAGACCTCGGCGCTCTGCAGCACGCGGTAGGCCTGTGCCGCAGCGGCCAGCGCCAAGCCTTGCGCGGGCGCATCGAAGGCCAGGCCCAGCGACGCCAGGCGATGAAGCGCGAGACGAAGCGCTGCGGCCACGCCCGGCGCGGCATCGTCGAAGGCATCGACGATCGGCACGATGCGTCGCAGTGACCGTATCTCGCCCGGCGGCAACAGCACCACGCCCACGCGCTCGAGCACCGCCGCGGTCGCGGCGAACCAGCCGACCGTGTCGAAGGCCGGCGCCAGCGGCGTCACGCCATGCGCATCGATCGTGCCATGCGTGGGCCGCAGGCCGTACAGGCCGCAGTAGCTGGCCGGGATGCGCACCGATCCCGAGGTGTCGGTGCCCAGCGCGAAGTCGACGCAGCCACCGGCCACGGCAGAGGCCGAGCCGCTCGATGAACCGCCGGGCACGCGGCCGGGTGCGCGCGGGTTCAGCGGCGTGCCGTAGTGCAGGTTCTCGCCGGCGAGCGAGAACGCAAGTTCGTCGCTGAGCGTTCGCCCTTGCAACCGCGCGCCGGCCTCGAGCAGGCGCGCGACCGCGGGTGCATCGGCCTTGGCCGGCGCATGCGTGCGCAGCCAATCAGGGTTGCCCGAGCGCGTGACGTGGCCCGCGAGGTCGAACACCTCCTTGGCGGCGAAGCTGAGGCCGCTCAACGGGCCATCGCTGCACGGATCGCGCGCGAACGAAGGATCGAGTCCGAAGCGTTCCGGACTCTGGACGGGAGCGCGGGCCATCACTCGGCCGGGTCCGAAGCGCCGCGATCGGGCGGCAGCCCGTAGATCGCTTCCGCATGCACGATCGACTCGGCCATCGACGACACCGGCAACTGCTTGCGCATGGCCTCGCGCCGGATGATGGCGTAGGCCTCGTCCTCCGAGATGCCCTGGCGCGTGGCAAGGATCTTCATCGCGCGCTCGACGATGCGGCGCGTGCGCAGGGTCTCGTCGAGCTTGGCGATGCGGTTGAGCAGCCGCTCCTCGTAGCGGAACAGCATGCGCGCGACGTACAGCGTGGCGAGCACGCCGAAGGGCCGGATCGGCTTGGGCAGCACGCCGTGCACGTTGGCGGCCGCCGCGGCCTCGAGCACGGCCGGGTTCTCGTAGGCCAGCAGCGCGATCAGCACGGCGTGCGAGGAACCGGCCAACCACGGGTGCGCGGCATCGCGCTCCGACTGGATGCTGAAGAACACGGCCTCGGTGCCCTCGGGCAGGTGGTTCGGCTCGGGCCACAGCGCGGTGACGCGACAACCGAAGCGGCGCAGCTGCTCGCACAGCACGCGGGCGTCCTCGTCGTCGGGATGGATGACGGCGACCCGGATGTCACGCAGGGAGCGCAGCTGGATCGGATCGGGCGACATCAGAGGATCTTCCGTTCGTAGGCGACGAGGTAGGGATCGGGGCGGACGATGGAAGCATCCTCCCACAGCAGGTCGAAACCGCCATCCTCGCGCGAGCGCCCGATGCGGGCCTTGAGCGCGGTGTGGTTGGTGTCGGCGTCGATCTCGACCTCGCCCTGGGCCGAAGCATGGCGCGTGCCACCGAGGCTGCGCACGATGCGGTCGGGGTCGGGCGCGCCCTCGCGCGGCACGGCGCGTGCGAACAGGTGCACCTGCAGGTAGCCGGCCTCGGCATACATGTTGGGCCGGCGGCCGGCGCCGTAGCGCTTCTCGTAGAGCGCGGTGAAGCGCGCGCTGGCCGGGCTCTCGATGCCCGCGAAGTAGGGCGCGACCGTGAGGTGGCCCGCGCGCGCGGCCGGGCTCAGCGGCGCGATCTCGGCCTCGCTCGCGGTGAGGCTCGCGATCGGGTGCCCGGCCGAGGTGGCGCCGATGGCATGGCAGGCCGCATAGAGCCGCGCGGTGTCGGCGCCCACCACGGTGCTGAGCACCACGTCGGGCCGCGCGGCGGCGATGCGCTCGGCCACCTCGGCGAAGGCGCTGTCGGGCGCGCCCATGGGCAGGTAGGTCTCGCCCGCGACGCTGCCCGCGCTCTCGAGCAGGAACTCCTTCGCGATGCGCGAGATCTCGCGCGCGAACACGTATTCGGAACCGACCAGGAAGAAACGCCGCCCGTGATGCGCGAACAGGTACTTGATCAGCGGCACGATGGTCTGCGCGGGCGTGGGCCCGGTGTAGATCACGTTGGGCGAATACTCGAAGCCCTCGTACACAGAGGGATAGAACAGCACCGCGCCGTGGCGCTCGACCACCGGCAGCACGGCCTTGCGGCTGGCCGACGAGCAGCAGCCGAAGATCACCGGCACCTGGTGGTGCAGCACCATGCGGCGCGCGATGTCGCGGTAGCTCGCGGGATCGGGGCCCGGGTCCTCGATGATCGGCACGATGGGCCGGCCCGCGACGCCGCCGCCCGAGTTGATCTCGTCGATGGCGACCAGCGTGCCGCTCAGCAGCGCCTGCTCGGTCACGGCCATGTTGCCGGTCTGGGCGAACAGCACGCCCACGCCGATCTCATCAGACATGCGCACCCTCCTCGCGGCCCATCGCCGTCGCATGGCCGGGCCGCATGGCATGCCAGGCGGTGTCGTCCTGGAAGGCCGCGGCCAGCCCGAGCAGCGCGAACTCGCCGCCGGCATGGCCGATCAGCGTGAGACCCACCGGCAGGCCCGTGTCGCCGAAGCCGCAAGGCAGGCTCACCGCCGGCAGGCCGGTGAAGTTGGCGAGGCAGGGCATGGCGGTCATGGCGTCCTGGACGGTGGTCGTGCGGCCGGCGAATTCGATGCGCGATTCTGCCAAGGGCGGCGCGGTCACGGGCAGCGTCGGCAGCACGAGCGCGTCGAGCCCCGCCATGTCGCGCGCGAGCGCGGCGCAGAAGGCGCCGCGGAACTGCTGCGCCGCGAGGTAGTCGACGGCCGACACGCTCTCGCCCGCATGCAGCAGCGCGCGCACGTCGGGGGCGTAGTGCTGTGCCCGGTCGTGCATCAGCGGGCGGTGGAAGGTGCTGGCCTCCGCGTACATGATGGCCTTCCAGGCCGCGAACACCGCCGCCATGCCGCGCACCGGCACGGGCACGAGATCGCCGCCGCGCTGGCCGAAAACTTCGAGCGCCGCCTCGAAGGCCCGGCCCACGTCGGACGCGGTCTCGAAGCCATCGCCCGCCAGCACGCCGATGCGCAGCCGGGCGCGGCCGCGCGCCTCGCGGAACTGCGCGGCATGGCGCGACGAATCGCCAACCGAGCCGGGCAGCATCGCGTCGAGCCCCAGCCACAGGTCCTCGGCGCTGCGCGCCATCGGCCCGGCGGCATCGAAGCTCCAGGCCAGCGGCAGCACGCCCTCGCCCTCGACGCGGCCGGTGCCCGGCTTGATGCCCGAGATGCCGCAGGCCGCGGCGGGAATGCGGATCGAGCCGCCGGTGTCGGTGCCGATGGCCAGCGGCAGCAGCCCGTCGGCCACGCAGGCGGCCGAGCCGCCGCTGGAGCCACCAGTGATCGCGCGCGGGTCCCAGGGATTGCGCGTGGGGCCATGGTGCGATCCCTTGTTGGTCGCGCCGTAGGCCCACTCGTGCATGTTGGTCTTGGCCACCACGATGGCGCCGGCCCGGCGCAGCCGCGCGACCAGCGGCGCCTCGCCCTGCAGCGGCGCGTCGGCCAGCACGGCCGAGGCCGCGCCGCTGCCGAGGCCGGCGGTCAGCACGTTGTCCTTCACCGCGATCGGCACGCCATGCAGCGGCCCCAGCGGCAGGCCGCGCGCCAGCGCGCGGTCGGCCTCGCGCGCCTGGGCCAGCGCGCCTTCGGGGTCGACGGTCACGAAGGCATTGGTGCGCGCGGCGCGGCGCTCGATGTCGGCCAGCCGGCGTTCGGCGAGCTCGACCGCGCCGAGCTCGCCGCGGCGGATCAGCGCGGCCAATTGCGCCACGCCCGCGCGGTCGATGTCCTCGACGGGGGACCGCTCAACGATGGACATGATCGGTCTCCGTCGACGGTGGAACGAGCGCGAACCAGGCACGCCCGGGCAGCTCGCGCAGGCCCGTGCGCAGGTCCTCGAGGATCGTCGCGACCTCTCCGCACAGCGCGGGGTCGAGCGCCGCGAGGCCTGCGGCGCGGCGATGCGCGGCCACGCTGTCGGCGTTCCATGGCGCCGCGATCTTGGTGGGAAGGTCTGCCATGGTCATGCCGCCAGCAGTTCGCGCAGCGCGTTGTCGATGAACGCGTTGTCGGGTTCGTGCAGGCCCTTGCCCGCCAGGTGGCCCCAGTCGGAAGGCAGCACGCGCAGCTCGGCGTTGGGCATGTGCGCGACCTCGAAGGCCGAATCCTCGGACGGGAAGTAGAGATCGCTCGACGAGGGCATGACGATGGCGCGCGCCTTGATCGCCGACAGCGCCGCGACGAAGTCGCCCCGGTAGACCGGGTTGTCGGCGATGTCGCCGTGCTGCCCGGTCCACAGCGACGCGACCAGGTTGTTCGCATCCTTCGACAGCAGCCAGCCTTCCCAGAACTCGATCAGGAAGTCCTCGAGCGAGGCGAAGCCCAGTGCCTCGATGTCGAGCCGGTCACGCAGGAACTTCTGCGAGAAGCCCCAGCCCGCGTATACCCGGCCGGCGGCGCGCAGGCCGCGCTCGGGCTGGCGCTCGTAGAAGCCCTCGCGCCATTCGGCGTCGGCCTGCAGCGCGGCCTTCACGCCCGCGAAGAAGACCTGGAAGTGGCGCGACGCGCGCGCCGCGCCCTGGAACGGCAGCAGCCGCTGCACCATGTCCGGGTACAGCGCGGCCCAGTGGAACGCATGCACCGCACCCAGCGACCAGCCCGTGACCAGCCGCAAGGTGTCGATGCCCAGGTGCTCGGTCACCAGCCGGTGCTGCTGCACCACGTTGTCGTAGACGGTCACGTCGGGGAAGCGGCCGCGGTCGTTGGGCGCGGGCTGGTTGCTCGGCGAGCTCGAGACGCCGTTGCCGAAGGAGTTCGGCACGACGATGAAGTACTCCGACGGATCGAGCGCCTTGCCGGGCCCGATCAGCCATTCGTTGTCGGCGTGCGTGCTCGCGAACCAGGTCGGGTAGACGATGGCGTTGTCGCGCCTGGCATTGAGCTTGCCGTAGGTCTTGTAGGCCAGCTTCGCGTTGCGCAGCATGCGGCCCGATTGCAGGGCGATGTCGCCCGCCTCGAAGATCTCGTGGTCCATGGTGTTCGTTCCTCTCTTTGGATGTGTGCGTGGATGTGGGGGCTCAGACGCCGAGCAGTTCCTGGAGGAGCGCGCGGTCGCCCTCTAGCTCGGCCTTGCGCGTCTCGCGCACGATGCGGCCCTGGTCCATGACGTAGGCGCGCTCGGCGATCGAGAGGCAGAAGTTCAGGTCCTGCTCGGCGACCAGCACCGACAGGCCGTCGCGGCGCAGCCGCAGCAGCACCTCGGCGATCTCGTCGACGATCGAGGGCTGCACGCCCTCGGTCGGCTCGTCGAGCAGCAGCAGCCTGGGCCGCGTGGCCAGCGCGCGCGCCATCGCGAGGATCTGCTGCTGGCCGCCGCTCAGCCGGCCCGCGAGGTCGTTGGCCTTGGGCACCAGCGCCGGGAAGTCGGCGAAGGCGCGCGCGATCGCCTCGGCGCGCGGATGGCCGCAGGCCACGGCCGCCAGTGCGATGTTCTCGCTGACCGACAGCCGCGGAAACACGAAGCGACCCTGCGGCACGTAGCCCAGGCCGCAGCGCGCGCGGTCGTCGGTGCGCTCGGGCAGCGGCCGGCCGTCGAGCCGTGCGTTGCCGCCCATGGACGTGGCCTGGCCGACCAGCAGGCGCATCAGCGTGGACTTGCCCACGCCGTTGCGGCCCAGCAGCGCGACGATCTCGCCGCGCCCCACGCGCAGGCTGGCGCGCTCGACGATCGACGTCTTGCCGTAGCCGCCGCTGATCTCAATGGCTTCGAACATGCTGCTGTCTCCCGAGATAGATGTCCAGGATGCGTTCGTCCTGGCGCAGGGTGTCGAGGTCGCCCTGGGCGAAGACCTCGCCGCGGTGCAGGACGGTCACTTCGGCGTCGAGCGTGCGCACGAAGGCCATGTCGTGCTCGACCACCACCACGGCCGCCGTCTCGGCCAGCACGCGCACCAGCTGCGAGAGCTCGCGGCGCTCGTCGCCGGTCATGCCCGCGGCCGGCTCGTCGAGCAGCACCACCGAGGGCTGCAGGCACAGCACCATGCCGAGGTCCAGCCATTGCTGCTCGCCATGCGAGAGGTCGGCCGCATCGCGCTCGGCCAGCGCCTCGAGGCCGAGCGCGCGCAGCGTGCGCTCGCTGAGCCGGTCGGCGACCGCGGCATCGCGGTCACGGCTGTAGGCGGCGATCCAGAGGTTGGTGCGCACGCTCAGTTCGCCGAACACCTGCGCCACCTGCATCTTGATGCCCACGCCGGCCTGCACGCGGCGGTACGGCATCCAGCGCGTGACGGGTCGCCCGTCGAGCACGATCTCGCCCGCGTCGAGCAGGTGCGTGCCGGTGAGGCAGCGCAGCAGCGAGCTCTTGCCCGCGCCGTTGGGCCCGATCAGGCAGCGCACGCGGCCCGGCGCGAAGCGCTGGGTGACACGATTGACGGGCACCACGCCGCCGAAGCGCTTGACCCCGTCGCGGATCTCGAGCACCGGCGCCGGCACGGCCGCGCCTTCGCGCAGGCCGCGCACCAGGTCCACGTCCATCGCGGTCTTTGCCTGGCGCGCCTTGCCCTGCGCGCCGCCCGGCCCGCGCAGCGCCCACAGCCGCCCGAGGCCGCCGAGCAGCCCGCCGCGCAGGAACAGCACGAGCAGGATCAGCGCCACGCCCATGATCAGCGTGGTCTGCCCACCGACCACGCCGCCGCCCAGCCAGTACGACAGGCCGCCGACCGCCACCGCGCCGACAAAGGGGCCGGCCAGCGTGCCGAGCCCGCCGACCAGCACGTAGATCGGCACCAGCAGCGCCTGCTGCGCGCTGAACAGCGAGGGGTTGAGGTAGTTGGCCCAGGCACCGTAGAGCGCGCCGGCCAGGCCCGCGATGCCGCCGGCCAGCGTGAACACCACGAGCTGGCAGCGCCGCACGTCGTAGCCCAGCAGCTCGGTCTTGGGGCCGTCGAGGCGCACGCAGTCCACCACCGTGCCGAAGGGCGAGCGCAGCAGCGCGCGCACGCCCAGCAGCACCAGCGCCGAGACCGCCAGCACGCAGGCGAAGGTGCCCTGCGGCCCGAGCCCCTGCGCGTCGGCGCCGAAGCCCAGCACGATGCCCGGGATGTTCGACAGGCCGTTGTCGCCGCCCACCACCGCGTCGCCGAAGCGCGCCGAGAACGAGATGCTGCCGGTCCACAGCAGCAGGGTGACGGTGTAGGTCAGGATGGTGGCCTGCAGCGCGCCAAGGCGGCCGTGGAACAGCAGCCAGCCGACCGCGCCGGCGGCGGCCGCGCCCACGATTGCGCCAACCGGCAGCGACCACACCAGCGTGTTGCCGGTGATGCTCGCGAGGTTGATCGCCGCCACGCTGCCCGCGTAGCCGCCGAGGCCGAAGAAGGCCGTCTGCCCGAGGCTCAGCATGCCGCCGCGGCCCCACACCATGTCCAGGCTCAGGCCCAGCAGACCGAAGATCAGCCAGGAGCTCGCGAGGTAGGCAAGGTATTCGTCGACGAAGAAGGCGCCGGCGCCCAGCACGACGGTGCCGGCGACGGTGGCCAGCCACCAGGGCGCCGCACGGCGCTTGGTGGCCGGGGTCGTGGCCACGGGTGCGGCGAGGGTTCTGCTCATGTTCATGCGTCGCCTCCGTTCAGAGCTTCAGGCGCCAGCGCTCGGAGATGCCCTGCGGCCAGGCGCGCAAGGCCACGAGCGTGATCACGAAGAACACCACGTCGCCCGCGACGGTGGACCAGACGCTGGCCACCGCGCTCGCGGCCGAGCCCAGGATGCCGCCCGCGGCGATGGTGCCCGCGAGCGTGACCGGGCCCGCCACCACCACCGCCAGGAAGGCCTTGATGCCGAAGGCGAAGCCCATGCTGGGCGTGGCCGGCACGGCCGGCACCAGGATCGCGCCGGCCAGGCCCGCGAGGCCGCAGCCCAAAGCGAAGGTGAGGTTGTTGATGCGCACCGTGCGCACGCCCATCGCGGCCGCGGTGGTCGGGTCCTGGATCGCGGCGCGCGCCATCAGGCCGTAGTTCGTGCGCGTGAGCAGCGCATACACGGCCGCGATCAGCACCGCCGCCACCACGATCAGGAACAGCAGGTAGCTGGAGATCGTGTAGTCGCCGATGCGCACGTTCGACGCCGGCATGCCGATGCCCGGCGTGACTGTGCCGAACAGCAGCACCGCGCTCTGGTAGAGCGCGAGGCTCAGGCCCCACATGGCCAGCAGCGTGTCGAAGGGCCGGCCGTGCAGGCGCCGCACGATCAGCCATTCGACCAGCGCGCCGAAGGCCGCGGCCGCCAGCGCGGCCAGCGCCACCGCGAGCGGGAACGGCACGCCGGCACGCACCGCGGTCAGCGCCGCGTAGGCGCCGAACATGATGAATTCGCCGTGCGCGAGGTTCACCACGCCCATCAGCCCGAACACCACGGCCAGGCCGAGCGTCGCGATCAGCAGCACCGAGCCGCTGGCGACCGACGAGAGCACGCCGGTCAGCAATTGATCCCATGCCATCGGGGGCCTCGCTCAGTTCGACGCGCCGGGCGTGAAGTGCTGCGCCGTCTGCGGCTTGGCGACCAGGTCGCAGACCTGGTCCTCGAACTTCGGCGCCACCGAGGCATAGGTCTCGACGATGTCGAAGCTCTGCGTCTTCGTGCCCACGCCGATGTAGATGTTCTGGCGCACGTGGTGCGACTTCGGCTGCATCGACACCGGACCGGCCGGCGAGTCGAAGGCCACGCCCTCGCCCTCCTCGAAGGCCTGGATCACCTTCGCGGGTTCGGCCGACTTCGCCTTGTTCGCGGCCTTGGCCCACAGGTGCACCGCGTTGTAGACGTCGACCGCGACCGCGGTCACCGGCTCCTTGTTGCCGTAGGCCTTCTCCCAGGAGGCCTTGAAAGCCTTGTTGCGCGGCGTGTCGAGCCAGGCGAAGTATTCGAGCGCGGCCACGATGCCCTCGCCAGCCTGCGGCGACACCACCACCTGCTGGTTGCCGCCGCCGTAGTTGGTCGACACCACGCCCACGCGGCTCTTCAGGCCCGCGGCCGCCATCTGCTCGAGGAAACCGGTCTGGTTCGCGCCCACCGGCAGCGCGACCACGAAGTCGGGTTTGGCCTGCTGGATCTTGTTGATGGTGGGCGAGTAGTCGGTCAGCGTGAGCGGCAGGAAGTCGGCGCCGACCACCTCGCCGCCGAACTCCTTGGCGTAGAGCCGCACCCACTGCGCCGAGATGGTGCCGAAGTTGTAGTCGGGCGCCATGATGTAGACCTTGGGCCCGTACTTCTTGATCGCCCACTTCACGAGCACGCTGAGCTGCTGCGAGGCCGTGGCGCCCGTCACGAAAGTCTGCCGGTCGCAGGCACCGCCCTCGTAGAGCGAGGAATAGAAGTAAGGGATCTTCGAGCGCCGCACGATCGGGCGGATCGCCTCGCGGCTCGAGCTCGTGAGGCCCGCGAACAGTGCCTGCACCTTGTCCTTGAGGATCAGCGTGGTCGTGTACTGCGTGTACTTGGCGTCCTCCGACTGCGCGTCGGCCTCGGCCACCTCGACCTTGGCGCCGGCCACGCCGCCCGCCGCGTTGATCTCGTCGACCGCGAGCCGCAGCGCCCGGCTCTGCTGGATGCCGTAGATGTTGAGGCCGCCGGTCTTGTCGAAGATGGCGCCGATGCGCACGGGCTCGCCGGCGGCGAAGGCGTGGGTGCCGAAGGCGGCGAGGCCCGCGGCGAGGAAGAGTCCGGCAAGCCGCGCGAAGGGACGCGAAGAAGGGGTGTGCATGGTGGCTGTCTCCTGGGGTGTCTGGATGGATCGACGTGCCCGGGACGCCATGCCGATGCAGGCGCCGGCACGCGCGCATGGGCAGACCATGCGAAGCGCGCGCAAGCGCGTCGGCAATGCGGTGCGACCGCGGACACGAAGGGGACGGCAGAACTGCCGAGGGGAGAACCAGCGAAGCTGCCGGTTGCGCCGCGAGGGCGCCGAGGAAATCCGGCAAAGCTGCCGGAGAAGGGAACGGCGCGCAGGTTAACGCAGCGTGAGTGCGGGTGTCAACGGGATGACCCCCGAGGCCGCGCTGCGCTTCCACTGCGAGGGCGAAGGCGCTCCGAGTCGATCGAGGGTATCCGCTGATGCAGATGAATTAATCAACTTGCATTATTCCGCCCGTGCCCGCCCTCGCCCGTCGAACTTCCAAGCCCGCCCCCCCCGCGCCGCATGCCGACGCCCCCGGCGACAGCACGCATGCGCGGCTGCTCGCCGAGGCCATGAAGCTGATGGCGCGCGAAGGCATGAATGCGGTCTCGCTGCGGCGCATCGTGGTGGCGGCGGGCGCGAACAATGCCTCCGCGCTGCACTACCACTTCGGCAGCCGCGAGGGACTGGTGGGCGAGATCACCGCGATGCTGCAGCAATGGCTGGAGCCGCGTTCGTGCGCGGGCCTGGAGGCGTTGCGCGCGCGGCCGCATGGCGTGCGCGACATCATGGAAGCCGCCTTCGGTCCGATGATCGAGATGCTGCAGACGCCGGGCTTCGGCCGCGACGCGGTGAGCTTCATCGGCCGGCTCGGCTGGGACTTCGGCGAGGCCGGCCAGCGGCTGTCCGCGAAGCTGCACCGCAGGCTGCTGGGCCTCGCGGTCGAGCTGCTCGAGGCACAGTTGCCCGGCACGCCGCGCGAGACGATCCAGTACCGGCTCATCCTCAGCATGAACGTCGTGTACTACGGCATCTCCTACCGCAGCTACCTCAAGCGCTCGCCCTTCGGCGTGATGCCGATGTCGGAGCGCGGCAACGAGGCGCGCGAGCGGCGCGAGTTCATGGACTACCTGGAGGCCGGCGTGCGCAACGTGCCCGGCGTCGGCTGAGCCGTGTCGCACGTCGCATCCGGAAGCAGCAGCATGTCGATGAGCTTTCCCATGCCCACCTTCAGCGCGCCGCCATCGCCCGCGCTCGCGAAGACCAGGCGCCCGGCCGTCCCGCGGCAACTGGCACTGCAGTTGCGCGGCAGCTACGAGAAGCTGCGCGAGCGCCGCTGCGCCTGCGCGCGTGGCGAGGCGCTGATCTTTCACTGCCAGCAGCAGATCCTCGAATACGAAGCCGATCCGGAACAGTTCGCACGGACCTACTTCGCGGGCAGCGCGTCGAATGCATTCCCGGTGCTCGCGAGCCTCCGGCGCGCGCGTGAAACCCTGGCGCGCTACCAGGGCGAGATCGACGGCCTCCAGGCGGAACTGGCCGCGGCGGAAGCCGAATGCGCACGCACGGAGCAGGTGGTCATGGCGCGGCTCGCGGCCCTCGGCGCACCGCGGCCGAACTGGTGCCGCTGGCCCGAAGAACCGCATGCGCTCGAGAAGATGCGCAAGAGCCATCTGAGCCACGTCCGGCTGCGGCCGCAACCCGTCGTCGCTGCGGCCTCCGCGCACGAGCGAACCTAGCGCTGCCCCCCGACGCTCGACGCCGCGAGCGCTCCGTTCGAGGCAGGCACCGACTCAGCAGTCGAGACTCGCCACGACGCCGCCGACTTTTTCCAGGGCCCGCTTCAGGTCGGCATGCGACACCGAGCCCAGCGCCAGCCGGATGGCATGCGGCGGCTGAGAGCCCACGGCATACGGCGCGGCGGTGGAGACCAGCACGTTGTCCTCTTTCAGCCGCATGGCGACCGCGTCCGACCGCACCCCGGCGGGCAAGGGCAGCCAGACGAAGTACGAAGCCGGGTGGCGAACCATCTCGAACCGCGGCAGCACCGTGGACACGATGCGCTGGCGCGCGACGGCATCGCGCCGCTTCTCCTGCTCCAGCCGCGCGACCGTGCCGTCCTGCAGCCAGCCGCAGCACAGGGAGGTCACCAGGGTCGGCGTGTTCCAGACCGTGGCGCGGATCGCGCGATGGATCTTGGGAACGAGAGCGGCGGGCGCGCATGCAAAGCCGAAGCGCAGGCCGGCCGCCACGCTCTTCGAGAGGCTGGAGACGTAGACGGTGATGTCGGGCGCGAGCGCCGCCAGCGGCGCGGGCGCCTTCTTCTCGAGGAAGGCGTAGGTGCCATCCTCCAGCAGCAGCAGGCCGCGGCGGCGCGCCATCGCGATCAGGGCCTCGCGCTGCGCCAGCGGCATCACCCAGCCGAGCGGGTTGTGCAGCGTGGGCATGCAGTAGACGGCGCGGATCTTTCGCCGGCGGCACAGCGCGTCGAGCGCGTCCGGATCGAGCCCCGGGCCGGACGCCGGCAGCGCCACCAGTTCCAGCCCGCTGAGCTCGGCCACCACCTGGATGCCCGGATAGCTCAGGGCATCCACCGCCACCGCATCGCCGGGCCGCAGCAAGGACATCGCTGAGCAAGCGAGCCCATGGATCGCGCCGCTGGTGATCAGCACCTCGTCGGTAGCAACCGACAGGCCCCGGCTCTTCAGGTGCGCCGCCACGATGGCTTTCTCGTGCGGCCGGCCGCCATGCGGCTGGTAGCGCAGCACGGACTCGAGCTCGCCCGCCGAGGCCAGTTGCCGGAGCGCAGTGCGCAGCAGGTCCGTCTGCATCGGCAGCGCCGGATAGTTGAAGCTCAGGTCCAGCAGATCGCCGCTGGCCACGTGCATCTCCACGCCGTCGCCGAAGGGGATGGGCTCGCGCACGAAGGTGCCGCGGCCGACCTCGCCGGAGACCAGCCCCATGGCCTGCAGCTCCGCGTAGGTGCGCGTGGCCGTGGCCAGCGAGATGCCCTCGCGCGTGGCCAGCCGGCGATGCGTGGGCAGCGCCGTTCCGGGTTTCAGGCGGCCCTGGCGGATGTCCTCCGAGAGCCGGTCGACCAACTGCTTGTAGCGAGCCTGGGGCATTGCGCCATTGTATTCATGACAATAATTTGATTGTCTTGCATCGGGGAACTACGATCCGGGCCTTCCACCGATCCACCCGTTTCCGCCGCATGGAACTGACGCTCACCACCATCCTCGTCACCTTCGCCGGTGTGTTCCTGATCTGCTTCATGAAGGGCGCCTTCGGCGGCGGCTTCGCGATCATCGGCATTCCGCTGCTGTCGCTGGTGATGGATCCGGTAACGGCCGGTGGCCTGCTCGCGCCGCTGTTCATCGCGATGGACCTGTTCAGCCTGCGCTACTGGAAGCCTTCCACGTGGTCCAGGCCCGACCTGCTGCTGCTGGTGCCCGGGCTCGTGGTCGGCATCGGCGCGGGCTATGTGCTGTTCCGCGTGCTCGACCACCGTGCGATCGCCATCGTGATGGCGGCGATCACATTGGTCTTCGTCGGGCTGTGGTTCGTGCGTGGTGGCGAGGTGGTGGTGCGGCCGCGCTCGTCGCCCAAGGCGATCGCCGCCGGCCTGACATCGGGCATCACCACGATGGTGGCGCACTCGGGCGGACCGCCGCTGGCCATGTACCTGCTGCCGCTCGGCCTTAGCAAGCAGGTCTACGCCGGAACCACGAGCATGTTCTTCACGGTCGGCAACATCCTCAAGGCCGTACCGTGGCTGGCCCTGGCCCGGCCCGCGGGCAGCGTGTGGACGTTGATGGCCATCTGCCTTCTCGCCATTCCCTCGGGCGTCTGGCTGGGCTGGCGCCTGCATGCCCAGCTCGACCAGCGGCAGATGTACCGGGTCTGCTATGGCCTGCTCGTGATCACGGCCATCAAGCTGCTATGGGACGGCGTGTCGGGCTACCTGCACTGAGAAGGTGTGAATGAACCTGCTGCGCGACGGTTCCTTCACACCTTCTTAGTCAACGAAGCGGCGGTGCGCGGAAGCCCGCAGCGGCGAACTGCACCAGCTGCTCGATCAGCTCGTTGGAGTCCTGCGCCGTGGCGTTGCCCTGGGAGAGCCGCTTGAAGCTGCGTCCGTGCGGCCGCGTGGCGGTCAGGATCGCGCCCACGAGGAAGAAGAGCCGCCAGACCAGCGTGTCGCGCGGAATGCCCGGCAGGCAGGCCTCGAGCATCGAGAGAAAACGGAAATTGATGGCGTCGTATATCTCGACGATCAGCTGCTCCGACAGCTTGCCCTGCTCGGCATTCAGGCTGAATGACAGCGTGGTGACCGGGCTTTCCTTGGCCAAGGATCGGCCTTCGAACATCGGCGACACCCAGGCCCGCACGATCGATTCGACCGTGAGCGTGCCCGCTTGCTCGAGCTGCTCGAAGTTGGCGGCGCGCTTGTCGTTCAGCGGCGCGGCGACCTCCTTGAACACCTGCACGAACAGGCCTTCCTTGCCGCCGAAGTAGTAGGAGATCAGCGCGGAGTTGGTCTTGGCGCGGTCCGCGATCTCGCGGATCGATACGCCGCGGTAGCCGTTCTTGATGAACAGATGCGTCGCGGCCGCGAGCAGCCTGCGCTGCACATCCGCGTTCTTTTCCTCGGCGCCGTCGGCGCGGGACTTGGTGTTCGTGGCCATGAAATCCAGGGATGCATCCTTCTTAATCAATGATTAAAGCACGAAACGGCGTCGGCTTCCATAGGGGAAATCCGAGCCGGTGCGCCGCTTGTCTCCGTTTCATGGCCGAACCTATACTTTAATCATTGATTAAAACAGGCCGCGATCCACCACGGCCTCTCGACAAGGAAGCAGCTCCCCATGCATGAGACATCGACCGGGATCGGGACACCGAGCCACGACGCGCCAGACAGCGGCGCCCGCGAACGCAGGCAGATCGCGCAGCAATGGATCGAGGGCTTCGACGACGCGCTTCGACAGCGCGACTGCCATCGTGCGGCCAGCCTGTTCGGTGACGACGGCTACTGGCGCGACATCCTGAGCTTCACCTGGAAGATCGCCACGCGACAGGGAGCGCTCGAGATTGCGGAAGCACTGCAGTCCACGCTCGAGGCCTGCGGCGCGGCCAACTTCCGCCTCGAAGCGCAGGCGCCGATGCGCGGCCAACTCGGCGGCGTCGAGACCCTCGAGGCCTTTTTCCGCTTCGACACCCGTGTCGCGCACGGACGTGGCTTCCTGCGTTTGACGCCCGACCCGGCCCAGCCTGGCGGCTGGAAGGCGCTGAACTTCCTCACGACGATCCACGAACTGAAAGCCTTCCCCGAAGACCCGTTCCTGACCCGTCGCCGCGAGAGCACGGGCCGCCGCAGCGTGGACAACTGGCTCGACCGCCGCCAGGCCGCCGCCGAGTTCGCCGAGAAGGACCCCGAGGTGCTGATCATCGGCGCCGGGCAAGCCGGCCTCGCGCTGGGCGCACGCCTCGCGCAGCTCGATGTCGCCACGCTGATCGTGGACAGGCACGAACGCGTGGGCGACAACTGGCGCAAGCGCTACCACTCGCTGACGCTGCACAACGAGATCTGCACCAACCACCTGCCCTACCTTCCCTTTCCCAAGACCTGGCCGGTTTACATCCCGAAGGACATGCTGGCCAACTTCATGGAGTTCTATGCGATGAGCATGGAGCTCAACGTGTGGAACCGCACGAGCTTCCTCGATGGCACCTACGACGCCACGGCCAGGCGCTGGACGGTCCGCGTGCAACGCGCGGACGGTTCCATCCGGACGCTGCGGCCGAGCCAGGTCGTGATGGCGGTCGGCGCGAGCGGTGTTCCCAAGGTGCCGCGCATCCGCGGGCTGGAAGACTTCGGCGGTCAGGTGGTGCATTCGAGCCGCAGCACCGACGACCTCGAGGTCGCGGGCAAGTCCGTGCTGGTCGTCGGTGCCGGCACCAGTGCGCACGACATCGCGCAGGACCTGCATCTGCGCGGCGCCGAAGTCACCATGCTGCAGCGCTCCTCCACCACGGTGGTCGGCCTGGAGCCCGCATCGGTGCGCGCCTATGCGATCTACCGCGCCAACGAAGGCCTGCGGCCCATCGAGGAAACGGACCTGATGAGCGCCGCGATCCCCTTCGACCTGGTCCGGCAACTGCACGGTCCGCTGAGCCAACAGATGGCGCAGGACGACAAGGAACTGCTGGAAGGCCTGCGCAGCGTGGGCTTCATGCTCGACAACGGCGAGGACGACACGGGCTTCTTCATGAAGCTGCTGCGTTCCCTCAGCGGCTACTACCTCAACGTCGGCGCGTCCGACCTGATCGTCGAGCGCAAGATCAAGCTCAAGACCGGCGTGGGCATCGAGCGCGTGAAGGACAAGGAAGTGCTCTTCACCGACGGCGCTGCGATGCCCGCGGACATGCTGGTGATGGCGACCGGCTACCAGCCGCTGCAGGAGGCCGTGCGCACGATGTTCGGCAGCGAGGTCGCCGAGCGCGTCGGTCCGATCTGGGGCATCGGCCCCGATGGCGAGATGCGCAACATGTGGGTGCGCACGCGCCAGGAAGGCTTCTACGTCGCCGGCGGCACCTTGACCATGTGCCGCTTCTACTCGCACGTCACGGCGCTGCTGATCAAGGCGGCGCTCGAGGACTTGATCACGCCCGACGCGGGCACCCCGGAGGCACGGCAATGACCGATGCGGCACAGGGCCACGCGGTCGCGAAACCGCGCGCCGGCTTCTCGTCGCGCGCGCGCAGCCCCTGGTGGGTGGTCGTCGCGGCGGTGCTCGGCACGCTCGTGGGCAACGGGCCGCTGCTCCAGTTCAGCTTCAGCGTGTTCGTCAAGCCGCTGGCGGAGGCCTTCGCCACCGACCGCGCGACCATCTCCTCGGCGATCCTGGTGGGCTTCGTGGTGACGAGTCTCTCGACACCGTTCGCGGGACGTCTGGTCGACCGGTACGGCGTGCGCGCGGTCGTGCTGCCGGGGATCGTGCTGTTCGCACTGTCCATCGCGGCCCTCGGCGTGGTGCCGCAGACGCCGCTGCAGTTCATCCTCATGTACGGCGTGGCCGGCGTCTTCGCGGCGGCGCAATCACCACTGCCTTACGCCAAGGCGGTGACCGGCGCCTTCGAACGCCATCGCGGCCTCGCGCTCGGCCTGTCGATGGCGGGCGTGGGCCTCGGCGCGGCCCTGCTGCCGCATCTGGCCCAGGCGCTGATCGCGGCGCACGGCTGGCGCACCGCGTTCGTCGGGCTGGGCGCCACCGTGCTGCTCGTCGCCTTCCCGCCAGCCTGCCTGCTGCTGAAGGAACCCGTGCCCGCGGCCTCGCTCGCGCGGCAGGCCGCGCCGGGCCTGAGCGCGCGGGAAGCGTTCCGCACGAAGCAGTTCTGGTGCCTGGCCCTGGTCTTCTTCGCGGTCGTGATGGCCTGCGGCGGGACCATCGCGCACATCACGGCGATCCTCACCGACCGCGGCGTCTCGGCGCAGCTGGCGACCACGGCAATCAGCGCGGCGGGCATCGCGCTCATCATCGGGCGACTGCTCGCGGGCTTCCTGCTCGACCGCATCTTCGGTCCGTACGTGGCGCTGGTCTTCATCCTCATGCCGCTGATCGGCATCGTGCTGCTCCATGCGCCCGCGCATCCTGCGATCTACCTGATCGCCACCGTGTGCATCGGCCTGGGCCTGGGCGCCGAGGTGGACCTGATCGCGTTCTTCATCTCGCGCTACCTCGGGATGCGCGCCTTCGGCGAGATCTACGGCTATCTGTTCGCGGTCTTCATGTTCGGCTCCGGCCTCGGCCCGTTCCTGATGGGGCTGTCGTACAGCCGCCTGGGCAGCTACGGGCCCACGCTCGCCGGGCTGGCGATCGGCCTCGTGGTGGCGAGCGTGGCCATGATGCTGCTGGGGCCGTACCGGTATGCACTCGGGCGGCAGGGGGAGAAGCATCCATGAACGAGACCCTTTGGGGCGTGGATCCGGCGCTTCGCGAGGCCCTGCGCCAATCGGCCGAGCAGGCCGCGGCGCACGGCAACCCGAGCGATGGCATCGCGGCCGTTCGGCGCGGCATGGAACTGACCCGCCAGTACTGGAACGAGGGCGGTCCGTCGATGCGCGAGATCGAGCGCGTGCGCGTTCCCGTCGAGGGCGGCACCGTCTCGATCGTGGTCTACCGGCCGGAGGACGGACCGGCGCTTCTGCCGGCCTTCGTCTACCTGCACGGCGGCGGTTTCAAGACCGGCTCCGAATGGACCAACGACCGGCAGATGCGCGAGATCGCCAAGGCCTGGGGTGGCATCGTCGTGAGCGCGGACTATGCGCATGCACCCGAGCATCGCTTTCCCGTGGCGGTCGAGCAGACCGCCTCGCTGCTTCGCGCATTGCACGCACGCGGCGACGAATGGGGCATCGATGGCGACAGGCTCGCATGCGGCGGATGCTCGGCCGGTGCCAACGTGTCGTTCGGGGCGGCGGTCGCACTGGGACGCCAACCCTGGCTGCAGGCGGCCGTCGGCATCGTCGGCGCGTTCAACGGGGACACCTCGACCGACTCGATGCGCCGCCATGGCAACGCCGGCCTGTTCCCGGACCTCGCATCCGTGCCGTCCATCTTCGGCGACTACCTTCCCGACGAGGCCAGCCGGAACGATCCACGCGCCAACCTGCTGCTCGCGGACCCCGGCCTGCTGCCGACCACCTTCCTGGCCGCGGCGCAGTTCGATGTGTTCCTCGACGCGTCCTCGGCCATGGCGCGTTCGCTCGAGTCCGCCGGGCGATTGCACCGGCTCGAGATCTACCGTGGCATGACGCACCTGTTCTTCGGCTTCAGCCGCAGCGTGGAAGGCGCCGCGCAATGCACGCGCGACATCGGCGGCTTTCTCGCGCGGGTCCTGCCGCCTTGATGTCGAAGACGCGCCGATGTCGCACGGGAATGTAGTCCCAGGACGGACAAGGCCTGCACCCCACGAGAGCGTAGACATCTCGATTCGATCCACTGAAGAGCCGCTTCGAACCATGGTTTCGCCCTACACCCTCCATATTCCCGATACGCGGCTCGATGCCATCCGCAAGAAAGTGGAGGCCTTCGATTGGACGCAGCTGCCGGACGCGGGAGGTTGGAGCGCGGGCGTGGGAATCGAGGATCTCCAACGCCTCGTCGACCACTGGCTGAACCGCTACGACTGGCGCGCGGTCGAACAACGCCTGAACCGGCTGCCCAACTTCACGACCGACATCGAGGGCGAGCGCATTCACTTCCTCCATCTGAAGGGAGACGGCTCCAGGCCCCCCCTGCTCCTGCTGCATGGCTGGCCGGGTTCCTACCTCGAGTTCGAGCAGCTGCTGCAGCCTCTGGCGTCGGATGGGCACGACGTCATCGTCCCTTCCCTGCCGGGCTTTGCCTTCTCCAACCCGATCACCGGCGTGATCGGCCCTCGTCGGGCCGGCGAGCTCCTGCATGGATTGATGGGCCGGCTCTTCGGCCCGGCGCGCTACATCGTCCAGGGCGGCGACTGGGGTGCGCACATCGCGAGCTGGATGGCATTCACCCACCCGGAAGCGCTGCTCGGCTTCCACATCAACATGATGAGCATCTTTGCCCAGGACGCCACGCCCACGACCGCCGAAGAAAGGGAACGGGCCGCGCGCAGCGCCGTGATCCTCGACGAGGAGACCGGCTACAACCATGCGCAGGAGACGCGCCCGCAGACACTGGGCGTCGCGATGGCCGACAGCCCGGTCGGCGCGGCTGCATGGATCCTCGAAAAATTCGGCAAATGGGCCGACCTGCCGGCCCGGGCCGATGGCAGCCCGGACCTCTGGTCCAGGTTCTCGGAAGAGGAACTGCTGACCTCCATCATGCTGTACGTCGCACCGGCGGCGGTCGTCACCGCGACCTGGATCTACCACGGCAAGCGCCTCGAAGGATCCTCGCGCTTTCCCGCGGGCACGCGCATCCGTGTGCCCGCGGGTTTCGCCGCGTTTCCCGACCCCGTGTTCCTGCCACCGCTGCGCTCGTTCGCCGAGAAGACCTACGACATCGTGCATTGGACCGACATGGCTGCCGGCGGACACTTCGCCGCCTGGGAGCAACCCGAGCTGATGCTGGCCGACCTGCGGGCTTTCATCGCCACGGTGTCGGAAGCCGCTCGTGAATGAGCGGGCGCCGAGAAGCGTCGAGACCCGGACGCTGCGCATCGCGTACGAAGAATGGGGCGCCGACAGCGGCTGGCCCGTGATCCTGTCGCACGGATTTCCCTACGACGTTCGCGCCTTCGACGAAGTCGCCCCGATCCTCGCCGATGCGGGAGCCCGGGTGATCGCACCCTGCGCGCGCGGCTTCGGCCCGACCCGCTTCGTCTCCGACGCCACCCTGCGAAGCGGACAGCAGGCCGCGCGCGGCCTCGACATCCTTCAGCTCGCCGATGCGCTCGCACTGCAACGCCCCATCCTGGCCGGCTTCGACTGGGGCGGCAACGCCTCCTGCGTGGCAGCCGCCCTGTGGCCGCACCGCTTCGGCGGTCTCGTTTCCTACGCCAGCTACGACATCATCGACATCGGCGCACAGCGACGTCCCGCCTCGCCAGCGCTCGAACGCGTCTGCTGGTATCAACACCTCTTCCAGACCGAACGCGGCCGGCAGTGCCTGGCCGAGCATCGCCGCGATCTGTGCAGGCTGCTGTGGGAAGCGTGGTCACCAGGCTGGCGGTTCGACACGGCGACCTTCGAACGCAGCGCCGCGTCCTTCGACAACCCGGACTTCGTCGATATCGTGATCCATTGCTACCGCCATGTCTTCGGCCTGGAAGCCGGAGACCCCGCGCTGCAGCCGCTCGAAGATCGACTGGCCCGGCGGCCGGCGATCGCGATTCCGGCCGTGACCCTCGATGGGACGCAGGATCCCCTCAAGCCCGGCGGCACGAAGAGCGATGCGCCCCTGTTCCTCGCGGCGCACGAGCACCGCGTCGTCGAGGCGGGGCACAACCTTCCGCAGGAGAGGCCGCGTGACTTTGCCGACGCGGTGTCGAAGGTTCGCAGTTGGCTCGTTTGAAACGCCGACAGCGCGCCCCGGCGCAACCCACGCTCCCATAATCCCTGCCTTTCCCCCGCACCGGATCCCACAGCCCCCATGAGCGCCGCCGACTTCCTCCTGTCCCCCTCCGTCCAGAAGCTCCTGCAGGTGCTCTACGGGAACCCCGAGGAACCCTTCACCACGAACGAACTGGCCCAGAAAACCAAGCTCGACGCGGCCGAGGTCGAAGGCACGCTCGCGCACCTCGTCGGCAGCGGCATGCTGTCGCGGCAGGCCGCGAAGGAGGAACTGCCCGAGACCGTCATGCTCGACCGCGGCTTCGTCTTCTATCGCGAGCTGCGCCGCATCGCGCTGAAGTCCTTCGCGGCGGCCGAGCCGGTGCGCGCGATGCTGCGCGCGAAGTTCAAGGACTCAGTGGTGCGCGCCTTCGTGCTCGGCGAGGACAGGAACGGCATCGTGGAGGTGCTCGTCGTGCACGGCGCCGTGACACCCGACGAGGCGGCGATGACCGTCGCCTGCCAGAAGCTGTCGAAGGCCATCCATCGCCATCTGCAGGTGCACGTGATCTCGAGCGCGCGCTTCGAGCGCCTGACGCCGCGCGATGCGCTGGCCACGAAGCTCGCGGCCGACACGGCCTTCGAGATCGTCGCGCCGGGCGACACCAAGGCGCGCCTGAAGCCCGAGCGCGGCGGGCTGCTGCACAGCGCGAAGAAGACGCTGGCGGCGCTGTCGCGGTCGGCGCGCGGCGGCGCCTGATCGACCCCGCCGCGAGCCCCGATCCGGCGCGGCGGAAGGACGCGAATTAGGCGCCATTTAATTACGCCGAAAGTCCTCGCCACACTTTTCTATTACCCACGGAATTCCGTGGGAATTAGGCAGTTTTTATTCAGCCAATACGCTGCGCGGCATCTCCAACATATTTGCCATACCCCTGCTGGGCGTATTGAAGTTGCTGCGACGCAACAAACTTTTTCCTCCTGCTTTTCCCTCTGAAAGTAAGCCGAACCGCCTCGAAAATGAGGCTTTCTGGGTGCAGTGCGAAAAACCCCAGGAAACCTTTCTTGCTCAATTGAGAGCGTGAAATATTGCCGCACTCGAAACTGCCATCGAAGTGACTGCAACCGCTTGTACATTTGGTTTTGAAATGTCAACGGAATGTCAATTCGACCCGCTGCGGATGTGCGAGAAGGCAGCTTCTGGCAATTCGCTTCGCGCCTGCAATGCCCCGTTGGCAACCCCATGTCCAACTTGGAGCAGCGCATGCAAGGCAGTGGTCCCCTGAGCAGTTCGGCGCCTCTCACCTCGGGTCAGATGGCGATGTGGCTGGGCGCGAAGTTCGCGTCGCCCGACACCAATTTCAACCTCGCGGAAGCCATCGACATCGAGGGCCCGATCGATCCCGCCGTCTTCCTCGCGGCCATGCGCCGCATCACCGAGGAGGTCGAGGCCACGCGGCTCAACTTCGTCGACGCAGGCCAGGGGCCGCGCCAGGTGGTGGCCCACACCTTCGAGGGCGAGATCCCCTACCTCGACCTCAGCGCCGAGGCCGATCCCGCGGCGCGGGCCGAGCGCTGGATGCGCGCGGACTTCGAACGCAACATCGACCTCGCGCACGGCCAGCTGTGGCTGTCGGCGCTGATCCGCCTCGCGCCGGATCGCCACGTCTGGTACCACCGCAGCCACCACATCGTGCTCGACGGCTTCGGCGGCGGGCTGATCGCGCGGCGCTTCGCCGACATCTACAGCGCGATGGCCGAAGGCGCCGCCGAGGTGCCCGAGGCCTCGCGCCTGGCACCGCTGTCGCAGCTGGCTGAGGAAGACCGCGCCTACCGCGAATCGGGCCGCTTCCCGCGCGACCGCCAGTACTGGACCGAGCGCTTCGCCGACGCGCCCGATCCGCTGAGCCTCGCAGCGCAGCGCTCGGTCAACATCGGCGGCCTGCTGCGCCAGACGGTGCACCTGCCCGCGGCCAGCGTGCAGGCGCTGCAGCAGATCGCGCAGGAGCTCGGCACCACGCTGCCGCAGATCCTGATCGCCACCACCGCGGCCTACCTCTATCGCGCCACCGGCATCGAGGACATGGCGATCGGCATCCCGGTCACCGCGCGCCACAACGAGCGCATGCGGCGCGTGCCCGCGATGGTGGCCAATGCGGTGCCGCTGCGGCTCGCGATGCGCGCCGACCTGCCGATCCCCGAACTGATCCGCGAGGTGGGCCGCCAGATGCGGCAGGTGCTGCGCCACCAGTCGTACCGCTACGAGCACTTGCGCAGCGACCTCAACATGCTGGTCAACAACCGGCAGCTGTTCACCACCGTGGTCAACGTCGAGCCCTTCGACTACGACTTCCGTTTCGCCGGCCATGCGGCGCGGCCGCGCAACCTCTCGAACGGCACGGCCGAGGACCTGGGCATCTTCCTCTACGAGCGCGGCAACGGGCAGGACCTGCAGATCGACTTCGACGCCAATCCCGCGGTGCACACCGCGCAGGGGCTGGCCGATCACCAGCGCCGGCTGATCGCCTTCATCGATGCCGTGATCCGGCAACCGCAGCAGGCCATCGGCCATGTCGACCTGCTCGGTGCCGAGGAGCGCCGGCAGTTGCTGTTCGGCTGGAACGACACCGCGCACGCCGTGCCCGACACGCACCTGGTCGCGCTGATCGAGGCCCAGCTCGCCGAGCGGCCCGAGGCCGTCGCGCTGCGCTTCGAGGGCGAGGCGATGTCCAACGCCGAACTGAACCGCCGCGCCAACCGCCTCGCGCAGTTGCTGCGCGCGCGCGACGCGGGCCCCGAGCGCACGGTGGCGCTCGCGATCCCGCGTTCGATGGAACTGATGGTGGCGCTGCTCGCCACCCTGAAGACCGGCGCGGCCTACCTGCCGGTCGATCCCGATTTCCCGGCCGATCGCATCGCCTTCATGCTCGGCGACGCTGCGCCCGCGTGCCTGGTCACCACCGAGGCGCTCGCGCAGGTGCTGCCCGCCGATGCCCCGCGCCTGTTGATCGATGGGGCGCAAACGATTGCCGATCTGGCGAATTGCGACGAAGCCAACTTCGCCATCGCGATCGATCCCGCGCACCCGGCCTACGTGATCTACACCTCGGGCTCGACCGGCCGGCCCAAGGGCGCGGTGGTGTCGCACCGCGCCATCGTCAACCGCCTGCAATGGATGCAGGCGCGCTACGGCCTCGCGGCCGACGACCGCGTGCTGCAGAAGACGCCCTCGAGCTTCGACGTGTCGGTGTGGGAGTTCTTCTGGCCGCTGATCGACGGCGCCACGCTGGTGTTCGCCAAACCCGGCGGCCACAAGGACGCGGCCTATCTCGCGGGCCTGATCGCCGACGAGGGCATCACGACGCTGCATTTCGTGCCCTCGATGCTCGAGGTCTTCCTGCGCGAGCCCGCGGCCGCCGGCTGCACCACGCTGCGCCGCGTGATCTGCAGCGGCGAGGCGCTGTCGCCCGCGCTGCAGGCGCAATGCCACGAGCGCCTGGGCGCCGAGCTGCACAACCTCTACGGCCCGACCGAGGCCGCGGTCGACGTCACCGCGTGGGAATGCGAACGCGCGCAGGCCGCGCCGAAGAGCGTGCCGATCGGCCGGCCGATCTGGAACACGCAGATGTACGTGCTCGACAGCGGCCTGCAGCCGGTGCCGGCCGGCGTGGCGGGCGAGCTGTACATCGCGGGCACGGGCCTGGCACGCGGCTACCTGGGCCGGCCGCTGCTGAGCGCCGAGCGCTTCGTCGCCAATCCGCATGGCGCGCCCGGCAGCCGCATGTACCGCACCGGCGACCTCGCGAGCTGGCGCGCCGACGGCAGCCTGGACTACCTGGGCCGCGCCGACCAGCAGGTGAAGATCCGCGGCCTGCGCATCGAACCGGGCGAGATCGAGGCGGTGCTGCTCCAGCATCCGCAGATCGCACAGGCCGCGGTGGTGGCGCGCGAGGACGCTCCCGGCGAGAAGCGCCTGGTGGCCTACCTCGTGCCGGCCGAGTCCGCCGATCCACAGGCGGCCGAGCTGCGCACGCACCTCGCGCAGGCGCTGCCCGACTACATGGTGCCCTCGGCCTTCGTGAGCCTGCCCGCGCTGCCGCTGGGCCCGAGCGGCAAGCTCGACCGCAAGGCGCTGCCGCCGCCCGAGGTGCAGGCCGCCACGCCCTATGCCGCGCCGCGCACGCCCACCGAGAAGATCCTGGCCGGCCTCTGGGCCGAGACCCTGCACCTGCAGCGCGTGGGCATCCACGACAACTTCTTCGAGCTCGGCGGCCACTCGCTGATGATCGTGCAGCTGGTCTCGATGATCCGCCAGCAGTTCATGATCGACCTGCCGCTGGACACGCTGTTCCAGGTCTCGACCATCGCCGGCCTCGCCGAGCTGCTCGACCAGGAATCGGTGGCGCGGCCCAGCCTGGTGCCAATGCCGCGCCCGGCGCGCATCCCGCTGTCCTTCGCGCAGCGCCGCCTGTGGCTGATGAACCAGCTCGAGGGCGCCAACCCGGCCTACAACATGCCGCTGGCGCTGCGCCTGTCGGGCGCGCTCGACCGCACGGCCCTGCATGCGGCGCTCGACGACCTGGTGCAGCGCCACGAGAGCCTGCGCACCATCTACCCGAACGAGGACGGGCTGCCGTGGCAGCAGGTGCTCGACGGCGCGCAGGCGCGCCCCGCCGTGCTCGAGGCCGACAGCAGCGAGGACGAGATCGCCGCGCAGCTGCACGCGGCCGCGGGCCATGCCTTCGACCTCGGCAGCACCGCGCCGCTGCGCGTCTCGCTGTTCAAACTGGCCGACGACGAGCACGTGCTGCTGCTGCTCACGCACCACATCGCCGGCGACGGCGCCTCGTTGCTGCCGCTGGCGCGCGACCTCAGCGTGGCCTACGCGGCGCGCTGCGAGGGCAAGGCGCCGGGCTGGACGCCGCTGCCGCTGCAGTACGCCGACTACGCGCTGTGGCAGCAGGAACTGCTGGGCAGCGAGGACGATGCAGAGAGCATGGCCGGACGCCAGCGCGCCTTCTGGCAGGCCACGCTGCAGGACCTGCCCGAGCAGCTCGCGCTGCCGGCCGACCATTCGCGCCCGCTGGCGCCGAGCTACCGCGGCGACGTGGTGCCGCTGCAGATCGCGCCGCAGGTGCACGAGCGCATCCTGCAGCTGGCGCGCGACGGGCAGGCCAGCGTCTTCATGGTGCTGCAGGCCGCGCTCGCGGGCCTGCTGAGCCGGCTCGGCGCGGGCAACGACATCGTGATCGGCAGCCCGGTCGCGGGCCGCAGCGACCACGCGCTCGACGAGCTGATCGGCTGCTTCGTCAACACGCTGGTGCTGCGCACCGACACCTCGGGCCGGCCCAGCCTGCGCGAGCTGGTTTCGCGCGTGCGCGCCACCAACCTCGCGGCCTATGCGAACCAGGAGTTCCCGTACGACCGCCTGGTGGAGCTGCAGCGCAGCGGCGCGGGCCGCGCGCGCACCAACCAGCCGCTGTTCCAGGTGATGCTGGGCTTCCAGAACAGCAGCCGGCTGTCGTTCAGCCTGCCGGGCCTGTCGATCACGCCGCAGCCGGTGGAGATCGACACCGCGAAGTTCGACCTGTCCTTCATCCTCAGCGAACAACGCGGCGCCGACGGCCTGCCGGGCGGCATCGGCGGCGGCATCCAGTACAGCAGCGACCTGTTCGAGCGCGCCACCGTCGAGGCCATGGCCGCGCGGCTGGCCCGGTTGCTCGAGGAGGCCTGCGACGCGCCCGACGCGCCGATCGCCGAGCTCGCGATCCTGAGCGCCGAGGAACGGCACCGGCTGCTCGCGCAGTGGAGCGGCCAGCCGCGCGAACTCGCACCGCGCTCGCTGGCGGCCATGGTGGCCGCGCATGCCGCCGAACGCCCGCAGGCGCCCGCCGTGGTGCTCGACGACGCGACCGTCGGCTACGCCGAACTCGACGCGCGCGCCAACCGGCTCGCGCAGTTGCTGCGCGCCCGCGGCATCGCGCCCGGCGCCATCGTCGCCACGGTGCTGCCGCGCTCGCTCGACCTGATCGTGGCCCACCTCGCGATCGTCAAGGCCGGCGCCACCTACCTGCCGATCGATCCGAACCACATGGCGGCGCGCAGCGCCTTCGTGTTCCAGGAGGCCGCGCCCGCGGCGGTGCTCACGCATGCGGCGCTGCTGCCGCAGCTGGCCGACGTCGCGCGTTGCATCGCGCTCGACGCTTCCGACATGCTTGAAGCGATCGCGGCCCAGTCCGAGGCCGCGCCCTCGGCACCGCCCGCCGATCCGCGCGAGGCCGCCTATGTGATCTACACCTCGGGCTCCACCGGCCTGCCCAAGGGCGTGGTCGTGCCGCATGCGGGCCTGGCCAGCCTCGGCGCCGCCATGCAGGAGCGGCTGGCGATCGCGCCCGACTCGCGCGTGCTGCAGTTCTCCTCCTGCGGCTTCGATGCCTCGGTGATGGACCAGCTCATGGCCTTCCACGCGGGCGCCGCGCTGGTGGTGCCGGGCGCGCAGCAGCTGCTGGGCAGCGACCTCGCCGAGCTGCTCGAAGCCCGGGCCGTGAGCCATGCGCTGATTCCGCCGGCCGCGCTCTCGACGCTGCCGCCCGGCGAGTTCGCGGCGCTGCGGACGCTGATCGTCGGCGGCGATGCCTGCTCGGCCGAGCTGGCCGCGCGCTGGGCGCCGGGTCGCCGCATGGTCAACGCCTACGGCCCGACCGAGATCACCATCTGCGCGAGCATGAGCGCGCCGATGGAAGCCGGCCGGCAGCCCTCGATCGGCCAGCCGATCTGGAACACGCGCATGTACGTGCTCGACGAACTGCTGCAGCCGGTGCCGCCCGGCGTCGCGGGCGAGCTCTACATCGCGGGCGCCGGCGTGGCACGCGGCTACCTGAACCGCGCCGCGCTCAGCGCCGAGCGCTTCGTGGCCGATCCGCATGGCGCACCCGGCAGCCGCATGTACCGCAGCGGCGACCTCGCGCGCTGGCGCGCCGACGGCAACCTCGATTTCCTCGGCCGCGCCGACCAGCAGGTGAAGATCCGCGGCTACCGCATCGAGCCCGGCGAGATCGAGTCGGCGCTGCTGCAGCATCCGCAGGTGACGCAGGCCGCGGTGATCGCGCGCGAAGACACGCCCGGCGACAAGCGCCTGGTGGCCTACTTCGTCGCCGCCGCCGATCCGCAGCCGACCGAGCTGCGCGCCCACATGGCGCGTGCCCTGCCCGACTACATGGTGCCCTCGGCCTTCGTGCACCTGCCCGCGCTGCCGCTCACGCCAAGCGGCAAGCTCGACCGCAAGGCGCTGCCCGAGCCCGAGCAGCAGGCCGCGGTGCAGTACGTCGCGCCGCGCACGCCCACCGAGGAACTGCTGGCCGGCCTGTGGCGCGAGACGCTGCGGCTGGAGCGCGTGGGCATCCACGACAACTTCTTCGAGATCGGCGGCCATTCGCTGATGGCGATCCAGCTCGGCATGCGCATCCGCCAGCAGGTGCGCGCGGACTTCCCGCATGCCGAGGTCTACAACCGGCCCTCGATCGCCGAGCTCGCCGCCTGGATCGACGACAACGCGGGCACGGCCGAGGCGCTGGACCTGTCGCGCGAGGTGGTGCTGCCCGCGCATGTGCAGGCGCAGGCGGTCGCGCCCACGCTGGCACCGCGACGCGTGTTCCTCACCGGCGCCAGCGGCTTCGTCGGCAGCCACCTGCTGGCCGCGCTGCTGCGCGACACCGAAGCCCGCGTGGTCTGCCACGTGCGTGCCGCCGACGCCGAGGCCGGCGCGCTGCGGCTGAAGCGCACGCTGGCCACGCGCCAGCTCGCATCGATCTGGGACGACGCGCGCATCGAGGTCGTCACGGGCGACCTCGGCAAGCCGCGCCTGGGCCTGGACGACGACGCGGTGCGGCTGGTGCGCGACGGCTGCGACGCGCTCTACCACTGCGCGGCGCAGGTCGACTTCCTGCATCCCTACGCCAGCCTCAAGCCGGCCAACGTCGACAGCGTGGTCACGCTGCTCGACTGGACCGCGCAGGGCTGCGCGAAGACGCTGCACTACGTCTCCACGCTGGCCGTGATCGACCAGGCCAACAACCAGGAGGGCACCGTCACCGAGCGCTCGGCGCTGAACTCGTGGCGCGGCCTGGTCGACGGCTACAGCCAGAGCAAATGGGTGGGCGACGCGATCGCGCGCGAGGCGCAGGCGCGCGGCATGCCGGTCGCGATCTACCGGCTGGGCGCGGTCACCGGCGACCACACGCATGCGATCTGCAATGCCGACGACCTGATCTGGCGCGTGGCCCATCTCTACGCCGACCTGGAAGCCATCCCCGACATGGACCTGCCGCTGAACCTCACGCCGGTGGACGACGTGGCGCGCGCCATCCTCGGCCTCGCGGCGCAGCGCGCCTCGTGGGGCCAGGTGTTCCACCTGATGGGGCAGGCGCCGCTGCGCGTGCGCGACATCCCACCGGTGTTCGAGCGGCTGGGCATGCGCCTCGAGCCGGTGGGACTCGACCCCTGGCTCGAGCGCGCGCATGCGCGGCTGGCGGTGGGGCAGGACCGCGACCTCGCGGCGGTGCTCGCCATCCTCGACCGCTACGACACCTCGGCCACGCCGCCGCAGGTGTGCGGCGCGGCCACGCAGGCGCAGCTCGAGGCGATCGGCACGCCGATCCGCCCGGTCGACCGCGACCTGCTGCAGCGCTACTTCGTCGACCTTGGCATCCACACCAAGGCGCGCCGCGCCCTGGAAACCACCGCTTCCTAAGGAGCATCCCATGGCACGCTATCTCATCGCGGCAACCGCCCTGCCCGGCCACGTCCTGCCGATGCTGGCCATCGCCCAGCACCTCACGGGCCTCGGCCACGAGGTGCGGGTGCACACCGCGAGCCAGTTCAGGGCCCAGGCCGAGGCGACCGGCGCGAGCTTCACGCCCTTCGCGCGCGCCATCGACGGCGACTACCGCGATCTCGACGAACGCTTTCCCGAGCGCCGCCGGCTGAACTCGCCGCATGCGCAGCTGTGCTTCGGCCTCAAGCACTTCTTCGCCGACGCGATCGAGGCGCAGCATGCGGGCCTGCGCGCCATCCTCGAGGACTTCGAGGCCGACGCCATCGTGGTCGACACCATGTTCTGCGGCACCTTCCCGCTGCTGCTGGGGCCGCGCGACGAGCGGCCCGCGGTGGTCGCGGTCGGCATCTCGGCGCTGCCGCTGTCGAGCTGCGACACCGCCTTCTTCGGCACCGCGCTGCCGCCGTCTTCCACGCCCGAGGGCCGCGCGCGCAACAAGGCGATGAACGCCAACCTGCAGCAGGCGATGTTCGGCGACGTGCAGCGCCACTTCGACGCCGTGCTGCGGCGCCTGGGCGCCAGCGCGCTGCCGGCCTTCTTCGTCGACGCCATGGTGCGCATGCCCGACCTCTACCTGCAGCTCACCGGCCCGTCCTTCGAATACCCGCGCAGCGACCTGCCGGCCTCGGTGCGCTTCGTCGGCCCGCTGCTCGCGCCGGCCAGCCGCGACTTCACGCCACCCGACTGGTGGGACGAACTCGACGACGGCCGCTCGGTCGTGCTGGTCACGCAGGGCACGCTGGCCAACCAGAATCCCGCGCAGCTGATAGTCCCCACGCTGCAGGCACTGGCCGGCGATCCGAACTTGCTCGTGATCGCCACCACCGGCGGCCCGGTGCCGCCCGCGCTGTCGGCCAACGTGCCGGCCAATGCGCGCGTGCTGCCCTTCCTGCCCTACGACCGCCTGCTGCCCAAGCTGCATGCGATGGTCACCAACGGCGGCTACGGCTCGGTCAACCATGCGCTGAGCCTCGGCGTGCCACTGGTGGTGGCCGGCAGCTCGGAGGAGAAGCCCGAGATCGCCGCGCGCGTGGCCTGGTCGGGCGTGGGCATCAACCTCGGCACCGCGCAGCCGGCCGCCCGCCAGGTCGGCGATGCGGTGCGCAAGCTGCTCGCCACGCCCAGCTACCGCGAACGCGCGAACGCCCTGCGCGAGGAGTTCGCGCGCCACCGCGCGCTGCACGGCATCGCGCAGGCGCTCGAGGCCCTGCCGCGCGTCGAATCCCTGGAAGCGGCCTGAGCGCCAGCCCCTTCGCATCCCATCGAAAGAACCGCCATGACCAATCCCTTCGACGACAAGAACGCCAGCTTCCAGGTGCTGGTCAACGACGAGGGCCAGCACTCGCTGTGGCCCGCCTTCATCGCCGTGCCCGCGGGCTGGCGCGTGGCCCTGCCCACCACCGACCGCGCCGCGTGCAGCGCCTACATCGAGGCGAACTGGCAGGACATGCGGCCGCTCTCGCTGGCGGGACGTTGAGCGCGTCCATCGCATCGGGCCCCCGGCCATGATCTTCCTGTTCCTGCGCAGCCGCAGTGCCGCCGCGGTTCATGTGCGGCGGCTGCGAGCGCTCGGCCCCGAGGCCGCGGGCATGGCCTCGGCCGTGGAGAAGCGCCGGGCCGACAAGCCCCGCCGCCGGAAGGCCGAGGCCGGAAAGAAACGGCTCGCGGAATAGCGCCTGGACGTCTGCGCATAGCATCGGCCTCGCCACAGGATTTCCAGGAGGCCCGCGATGTCCCGCGAATTTTCCGCCCAGCTCAAGAACCCGACCGCGCTCCACTACTTCCGCGAGGTGGCGAAGGCCGGCTCGTTCCGCAAGGCCGCCGAGGTCACGCATGTCGCGGCCTCGGCCATCAACCGGCAGGTGAAGAACCTCGAGGACGAGGTCGAGGCGCCGCTGTTCGAACGCGGCCGCGGCCGTTCGGGACTCAAGCTCACGGCCGCCGGCGAGATCCTGCTGCTGCACGTGCGCACCATCGCGAACGAGCTCAATGCGGCGAAGACCCAGATCGATGCGCTCAAGGGCCTGAAGCGCGGCAACATCCGCATGGGCGTCAACGAGGGCTTCGCGCGCGAGCTGCTGCGCGAGACGCTGACGCCGTTCAACCAGCGGCATCCGCAGGTCACCTTCGAATTGCTGGTGGCCGCGTCGCCCCGATTGGTGGAGATGGTGATGGCCGACGAGGTCGATCTCATCATCGCCTACAACGTCGCGCCGCATGCGGGCCTGCAGGTGCAGGCGCGCTGCCTCGTGGGCTCCTGCATCATGGTGCCGCGCCAGCATCCGCTGGCCTCGAAGAGCTCGGTGCGGCTGGCCGATTGCGCACCCTACGGTTTCATCATGCCGCACGAGAGCATGGCGCTGCGCCCGACCATCGACCGCATGTTCGCCAGCGTCGGCATCCAGCCGAGCATCGCGCTCACCACCGACTCCTACGAAATGATGCGCAGCGCGGCCTCGGCGGGGCTGGGCATCGCGATCGTGAGCCAGTACCTGCACGGGCTCGATCCCAACTATCCGCATGCGGTGTTCGTGCCGATCCGCGACACGCGCGTGAAGAAGCAGGCGGTGTCGTGCTGCGTGCGCAAGGGACGCCATCTGTCGGTGGCCAGCCTCACGCTGCTCGAGAGCATGGCCGCGGTGCTGCAGGCGCGCAGCGAACGCTGAACGGCACCGGCACGCGGCGCCGAGCCGCGCCTTCAATGCGCTAATAAAGAGAACGCGTATCGACGTTTATTGATCTTGAGTAGAGCGGACCTCGCTCATAGAGTGGCGCTTCCCATCGCGCTGTGTCCATCGAGTTTTTCGATGCAGTGCAGCAAAAAGCAGGAGCCCACGTGTTCAAAGCCATCCATCTGTCCCGGCCTGAAGGCGGCTTCGCAGCCGCCGAGGTCGAGCTCGACCGGTCCGTCCTGCCGCAGGCCGACGTGACCGTGCGCATCGAGCATTCGTCGCTCAACTACAAGGACGCGCTGGCCATCGCGAACCGCGGTCCCGTGGTGCGCCAGTGGCCGATGATTCCCGGCATCGACGGCGCCGGCGTGGTCGAGGCCAGCGACAGCGAGGAGTTCCGCGTCGGCGACCGTGTGATCCTCAACGGCTGGGGTGTCGGCGAGCACTGGTTCGGCTGTCTCGCGCAGTACGCACGGCTGAAGAGCGACTGGCTGATCCCGATGCCCGACCGGCTCGATTCGCGCTCGGCCATGGCCCTGGGCACCGCCGGCTACACCGCGATGCTCTGCGTGCAAGCCATCGAGCGCCATCACGTGCGGCCCGGCGCGGGCGAGGTGCTGGTGACCGGCGCCGCGGGCGGCGTGGGCAGCATCGCCGTCGCGCTGCTGGCCCACCTCGGCTATCGCGTGGTGGCCTCGACCGGCCGCGCCGCCGAGGCCGACTACCTGAAAAGCCTGGGCGCCGCCGAAGTGATCGACCGCGCCGAACTCGCCGCGCCCGGCAAGCCATTGGCGCGCGAACGCTGGGCCGCGGCGGTCGACACGGTCGGCAGCCACACGCTGGCCAATGCCTGCGCGGCCACGCGCTACGGCGGCGTGGTGGCGGCCTGCGGCATGGCGCAGGGGCTGGACTTCCCGGCCTCGGTCGCGCCCTTCATCCTGCGCGGCGTGACCTTGCGCGGCGTGGACTCGGTGATGGCGCCGCGCGCCGAGCGCATCAGCGCCTGGCAGCGGCTGTCGCATGTGCTCGATGCACTGCGGCTCGGCGACATCGCCCACGAGATCGGCCTGTCGCAGGTGATCGCGCATGCGCACAAGCTGATGGCCGGCGAGGTGCGCGGCCGCATCTGCGTCGACGTCAATGCGTCGCACATCGCCGGGAGCCGCGCATGAGCATGAACCTGCAGGCGCTGTTCCGACCCGCCGCCGTCGCGGTGCTGGGCGCCTCGCCGCGCGCCGATGCCATGGGCACCTATGTCGCGCGCAACCTGCGCGACGGGGGCTACGCGGGCGAGATCTACCCGATCCATCCGACGGCCACCGAGGTCGAGGGGATGCGCTGCTACCCCGACCTGGCCTCGCTGCCGCGCGTGCCCGATTGCGCCGTGGTCGCGCTGTCGGCCGACAAGGTGATGGGCGCGCTGCGCGATGCCGCGGCCCAGGGCGTGAAGTCGGCGGTGGTGTTCGCGAGCGGCTTCGCCGAACTCGGCGCCGAGGGCGCGGCGCTGCAGCGGCAGTTCGCCGAGCTGCATGCGCGGACCGGCCTGCTGGTGTGCGGCCCCAACTGCCTGGGCCTGATCGACGTGCATGCGCGCACCGCGCTCTACAGCGCGCCGCCGCCCGATCCGCTGCCCGCCGGCGGCGTGGCGGTGGTGTCGCATTCGGGCTCGGCCTGCATCGCGCTCGGCGGCACCGGGCGCCTGGGCCTGAGCCACATGGTCTCGGTCGGCAACGCGGCGGTGCTTGACATCCACGACTACCTCGCCCACTTCGCGGGCGACGACAAGGTGAAGCTCGCCGCGGTGTTCATGGAGACCGTGCGCCACCCCGAAGGCTTCGCGCGTGCCGCGCGGCTGATGCGCGCGGCCGGCAAGCCCATCGTGCTGCTGCGCGTGGGCCGCTCGAGCCAGGGCGCCGCGGCCACGGCCGCGCATACCGGCTCGCTGGCCGGCTCCGACGAGGCCTACCTCGACTTCTTCCGCGGCCTCGGCGTGGTGGTGTCGAACGACATGGACGAGTTCGTCGAGACCTGCGTGCTGTTCGAGAGCGGCGCCCGGGCGCCACGGGGCGACGGCGTGGCGGTGCTCAACGTGAGCGGCGGCGAGATCGCGCTGACCTGCGACCTCGGCGAGGCCGCCGGCCTGCGCTTCGCCAGGCCGGCCGCGGCCACGCTGCAACGCCTGGCCGAGGTGCTGCCCTCGTTCGCCACGCCGAGCAATCCGCTCGACGTGACTGGCGCAGCGGTGTCCGATGGCAGCCTGTACCGGCAATGCGTCGACATCCTCGCGGCCGATCCCGACGTGGCGGTGCTCGCGATCTCGCAGGACTGCCCGCCGGGCATCGGCGAACGCGCGGCCAGCAACTACCGGCTGATCGCGCAGGCGGCGGCACAGGCGGCCCAGGCGCTTTCGAAGCCCGTGCTGTTCTACAGCAATGTCGGCGGCGGCATGCATGCGGATGTCGTCGCACCGCTGCACGAGTCGCGCGTCGCGGCACTGCAGGGCGCGCGCCCCGCACTGCAGGCGATCGCGCACTGGCTCGCCTGGCACCGCTGGCAGCCCGAGCCGGCCTTCGAGCCCGCTCTCTCGCAGCCGCAGCCCGCCTGGCGCGACCGCTTCGCGAGCGGCGAGCCCCTGTCGGAAGGCGAGGCCAAGCGCTTCCTCGCCGACCACGGCATCGCCACGACGCGCGAGCGCCTGTGCACCAGCGCCGAGCAGGCGGTCGCCGCCGCGCGCGAGATCGGCCATCCGGTGGTGATGAAGATCGAGTCGCCCGACATCGCCCACAAGACCGAGGCCGGCGGCGTGGCCCTGGGCCTGGCCGACGACGCCGCGGTGCGCGCGGCCTTCGACCGCATCCTGGCCGACGTGAGCCGCCACCAGCCGCAGGCCCGCCTGCGCGGCGTGGCCGTGCAGGAGATGGTGCGCGGCGGCGTCGAGATGATCGCCGGCACCTCGCGGCGCGCGCCCTTCGGTCCCGCGCTGGTGGTCGGCACCGGCGGCATCTGGGTCGAGCTGGTGCGCGATTCGGTGCTGGCGCTGGCGCCCGTGAGCCCGGCACGCGCGCACCGGATGCTGCGCGCGACGCGCGCGGCGGCGCTGCTCGACGGTTTCAGGGGCGCGGCACCCGCCGACGCCGCGGCCCTCGAGGCCCTGATGGTGCGACTGTCGGAGATCGCCGCGGCCTATGCGGACCTCGTGGAGGCCATCGAAATCAACCCGGTCGCCGTGCTTGCCGCGGGACAGGGCGTGCGCGTGCTCGACGCCCTGGTCGAGCTGCGCGGACCGACGCTCAACTGAAAGGAAGTACCCATGGACTACCAGGCCATCCAGCTCGCCATCGACGGCAGCATCGCCACGCTCACGCTCAACCGCCCCGAGAAGATGAACGCGCTCGACGACCAGCTGCTGCGCGAGATGCAGCATGCGCTCGACAGCCTCGAGGCGAACCTGGCCGTACGCGCCCTCATCGTCACCGGCGCGGGCCGCGCCTTCAGCGCGGGCTTCGATCTCAGCCCGCGCGAGGAGCCGTTCACCACCGTGCAGGACTGGCGCGAGCACGTGAAGCTGGGCAACGACACCTGGTCGCGCATCTGGCGCTCGCGGCTGCCGGTGATCGCGGCGGTCAACGGCTTCTGCCTCGGCGGCGCCTGCGACCTCTCGATGGTCTGCGACATCACGCTGGCCGCCGACACCGCGCAGTTCGGCGAGCCCGAGATCCAGTTCAAGTCGGCCCCGCCCTACGCGATCATGCCCTGGGTGCTGGGCATGAAGAAGACCAAGGAGCTGCTGCTGACCGGCGACCGCGTGGACGCGCAGGAGGCGCAGCGCATCGGCCTTGCCAACCGCGTGGTGCCGGCCGACCAGCTGCTGGCCGAGGCCCGGCGGCTGGCGACCAAGCTGTCGATGATTCCGCCGCCCGCGATGCAGCTCAACAAGATGGGGCTGAACCGCGCCTACGAGATGCGCGGCTTCCAGTCCACCATCGACTACGGCGCCGAGGTCTTCACGCTGGTGCTGATGGCGGAATCGGCCGAGGCCGACGAGTTCTTCAAGGTGGCCGGCGCGCAAGGCCTGAAGGCCGCCTTCAAGTGGCGCGACGCGCGCTTCGCACTCGAAGGCCCGCAGTGAGGCCAGGCCGGGCGCACCTCGAAAGGCACGCACCATGATCGAGATCTCGGGACTCAACAAGCGCTACCTCACGCGCGACGGCGTGGACATCGACGCGCTGAAGGACGTGAACCTCTCGGTGGCCGACGGCGAGTTCGTCACCGTGGTCGGGCCCAGCGGCTGCGGCAAGTCCACCCTGCTGAAGATCCTGGCCGGCACGCTGCGGCGCAGCTCGGGCTCGGTGAAGGCGCGCGACATCCCGCTCGACGGACCGAGCCGCGACGTCGGCGTGGTGCTGCAGGCGCCGGTGCTGCTGCCCTGGCGCACGGTGCTCGAGAACGTGATGGTGCCGGTCGAGATCCAGCGCCTGGACCGCAAGGTCTACGAGCCGCGCGCCCGCGCTCTGCTCAAGCTGGTGGGCCTCGAGGGCTTCGAGGGCAAGTACCCGTCCGAACTCTCGGGCGGCATGCAGCAGCGCGTGGGCATCTCGCGCGGGCTGGTGCACGACCCGGCCTTCGTGCTGATGGACGAGCCCTTCGGCGCGCTCGACGCGATGACGCGCGAGACCATGAACCTCGAGCTGCTGCGCATCTGGAAGGAGAGCGGCAAGACGGTGGTGCTGGTCACGCACAGCATCCCAGAGGCCGTGTTCCTCGCCGACCGCGTGGTCGTGATGTCGCCGCGGCCGGGCCGCATCACCGAGATCCTGCCGATCGACCTGCCGCGCCCGCGGCGGCTCGAGATGATCAATTCGGAACGCTTCGGCGGCTACGTCTCGGCCATCCGCAGGCACTTCCATTCGCTCGGAGCACTCGACGCATGAACATCCGCACCGCTTCCACCGTGCTGCCCGCCGCGCCTTCGGCGCCTCCCGCGCGGCGCATCGCCCGGCCCGAGATCCCGCTGGCCATCGCGCTGTTCGTCGTCGTGGTCGGCGGCTGGGAGCTCGCGGTGCGCGCGCTCGACGTCTCCGCGCTCGTGGTGCCGCCGCCCTCGGCGGTCGCGCTGGCGCTGTGGAGCGGACTGATCTCCAACGCCTTCACCTACCACTTCGGCGTGACCGCCTACGAGACGCTCGCGGGCTTCGCGGTCGGCGCGGGCCTCGGGCTGGTGCTGGGCTCGCTGGTGTCGCAGTTCGTGCTGGTCGAGAAGACGCTCTATCCCTACATCGTCGCGTTCCAGACCATCCCCAAGGTGGCGATCGCGCCGCTGTTCGTGATCTGGTTCGGCTACGGCATGACCTCGAAGGTGATCATCACCGCCACCATCGCCTTCTTTCCGGCACTGGCCAACACCATCGTCGGGCTGCGCGCGGCGCCGGCGGACCAGATCGAGCTGCTGCGGGCCTTCACCGCGACGCGCTGGCAGATCTTCCGCATGGCGCGCGTGCCGCATGCGCTGCCCTACATCTTCGCGGGGCTCGACGTGTCGATCGTGCTGTCGGTGATCGGCGCGGTGGTCGGCGAGTTCGTCGGCGCGCAGGCGGGGCTGGGCTACCTGATCCTGCAGCGCACCTTCTCGATGGACACGGCGGGCATGTTCGCCATCCTCATCCTGCTGTCGGCCATGGGCATCGTGCTGCATGCGGTCATGAAGTACGCCCGCAAGCGGGTCGTGTTCTGGCTCGAGACACAGAAGGACGCCACGCTCGGCGCCTGAGCCCCGGTTTCCCCTCGCACTTCACTTCTGGAGTCTTCATGACCACTCGCATCCTCGCCGGCGGCCTGCGCGCCCTCCTGCTGCTGCTCCTGGCCTGCGCGCTGCACGCATCGGCCCAGAGCGCCAAGCCCCTGAAGAAGGTCACGCTGGCCGTCGGCGGCGTGAGCGTGCTCAACGCGGCCTATCCCTGGCTCATGATGCCGCTGGCGCTCGGCTACTGGCGCGACGAGGGCTACGACGTCGAGGTGGTGGCCACGCCCGGCTCGCTGCAGACGGTGCAGCAGCTCGCCGCGGGCAGCATTGCGCTGTCGCAGATGAGCGCGGGCGCCCTGATCCAGGCCAACGTGATGAACAACCTGCCGATCCGCGCGATCAGCGTGAACAACGTGCTCGACTGGGCCGTGGGCGTGCAGGCCGACGGACCGGTCGCGAAGGTGGCCGACCTCAAGGGCAAGAACATCGGCATCGTGAGCCTGGCCAGCGGCGGCCTGCCGATGCTCAAGGCGCTGCTGCGCGCCGGCGGCCTCGATCCCGACAAGGACGTGACCATCGTCGCCGTGGGCACCGGCGCGCCCGCGCTGGAGGCGCTGCGCGCCAACCGGGTGCAGGGGCTGATGTTCTGGCACACGGCGCTGGTGGGCTTCGAGAATGCCGGCGGCCGGCTGCGCTACCTGTCGGACCCCGCCTGGGAGACCTTCGCCGACTTCAGCCTCGCGACCACGCAGCGCATCATCGACAGCGACCCGGCGATGGTCGAGGCCATCGCGCGCGGCGTGGCCAAGGCCAGCCTGTTCACCGCCACCAATCCGCAGTGCGCGCGCCAGCTGCACTGGAAGCGCTTCCCGCAGAGCAAGCCCACCGGCGCCGACGAGGCCACGCTGGCGCGCAACGACGATCGGCTGGTGGCGGCGGTGGTCGGGTCGATGGACAAGGCACGGCGGCTCGACGGCGGCCAGGCCTGGGGCCGCGTCGATGCGGCCGGCTTCCAGCGCATGCAGGACTTCCTGTTCGACAACAAGGTGATCGACAGGAAGGTGGCGCCCGAGACCTTCGTGATCCGCACGCCCGGCTTCGCCGAGCGCGTGGACCGCTACGACCACGAAGCGGTGATCCGCCAGGCCAAGGCCTGTGCCATCTCCTGAGACGAAGGAGCGCGAACGATGACCCCGATGGATGGTGCGTATGCGGCGGACGCCGCCGGACCGAAGCGCTCGCAGGCCGAGATCGCGGTGCGCTGCGACCTCGCGGCCGCCTACCGGCTGATCGCGCTGCACGGCCTGGACGACAGCATCTACACGCACATCTCCGCGCGCGTGCCCGATGCCGAGAACCAGTTCCTGATCAATCCCTTCGGCCTGCTGTTTCGCGACGTCACGGCCGGCTCGCTGGTGAAGATCGACCTCGAGGGCCGCCGGCTCGAGGACTCGCCGCACGACGTGAACCCCGCGGGCTTCACCATCCACAGCGCGATCCATGCGGCGCGCCACGATGCCGCCTGCGTGCTGCACACCCACACGGTGGCCGGCGTGGCGGTGTCGACGCTCGAGGAAGGGCTGCTGCCGCTCAACCAGTGGTCGCTGCTGTTCCACCAGCGCGTGGCCTATCACGACTTCGAGGGCATCGCGCTCGACCTCGACGAGCGCGAGCGGCTGGTGGCCGATCTGGGCGCCACCGCCAAGGTGCTGATCCTGCGCAACCACGGCCTGCTGACCGTGGGGCGCAGCGTGGCGGACGCGGTGCTGACGATGCTCGCGCTCGAGAAGGCCTGCCGGGCGCAGATCGCGGTGCTCTCGACCGGGCGGCCCGTGCGCGCGATCCCCGAGGCCATCCGCCAGAAGACGCTGCGGCAGCTCGAGAGCGGCGACGGCAACCGCATGAAGGGGCAGACCGATCCCGACCAGCGGGCCTGGCACGCCATGCTGCAGCGGCTGGCACCGGCCAGATGACATTTTTGTAATCGAAATGTGCGATCCAGGTCGAGGGCCTGGCGCCACAGTCCGCTCCAGAGCAGTGCCGGTCGTCACTGCAAGACCCTCGGCGCCGCAGCCGGCGCCGCCAGAACCTGGAGCCTTTCATGCATCGCAGAACCCTCATGGGCCGCATCGCGGCCATCGCCCTCGCCGGTGTCTTCTCCGCGGCCGCCGCCAGTGCGCAGACGGCGCCTTCGGCGCCGGTCGCCGTCCACAACGTGGTGCTGGTGCACGGCCTCTATGCCGACGGCTCGAGCTGGGGCAAGGTGATTCCGCTGCTGCAGGCCCAGGGCCTGCACGTGACCTCGGTGCAGAACCCGCTGAGCGACTTCCAGGACGACGTCGACGCGGTCAAGCGCGTGCTGGCGCAGCAGGCCGGCCCCACGCTGCTGGTCGGCCACTCGTATGCCGGCATGGTGATCAGCGAGGCGGGCACCGACCCGCACGTGGCGGGCCTGGTCTACATCGCGGCGCGCGCGCCCGATGCCGGCGAGGACTACCCGGCTCTCACTCGCAAGTTCGCGGCCGCGCCCGCCGGCGCCGGCCTGCAGTGGGACACCAACGGCTGGGGTTCGCTGAGCCAGCCGGCCTTCCTGAAGGACTTCGCAGGCGACCTGCCGCCGGCCGAGGCGCTCGCCTACTACGCGGTGCAGCAACCGTTCGCGCGCGCCATCACCACCGCCAAAACCACGGCGGCGGCCTGGCACGACAAGCCGACCTGGTATGCCGTCTCGCGCCAGGACCGCACCATCGATCCCGAGCTGCAGCGCTTCATGGCCCAGCGCATGAAGGCCAGCACGGTCGAGCTCGATGCGAGCCATGTGTCGCTGCTGTCGCAGCCCCAGGCGGTGGCCGACCTGATCGTGAAGGCGGCGCAGGGCCGGCGCTGAGCGCGCGGCCCGGCGATAGACTGCGGAACCGCCGCGCCGGTCGAGCCGCCGGCGGCGCCCCCGGAAGGACACAACATGCGCGTGCTCGTCGTCGAAGATCATCCCAAGCTGGCGGACTACCTGCGCAAGGGACTCACCGAGAACGGCTACGTCGTCGACGTCGCGGCCGACGGCATCGATGGCCGCCATCTCGCGGTGAACGGCGAGTACGACATCGTGGTGCTCGACGTGATGCTGCCCGGCATCGACGGCTTCGCGGTGCTCAAGGCGATCCGCGCCACCAAGGACGTGGCGGTGCTCATGCTGACGGCGCGCGACCAGGTCGAGGACCGCGTGCGCGGCCTGCAGGACGGCGCCGACGACTACCTGGTCAAGCCCTTCGCGTTCTCGGAGCTGCTGGCGCGCCTGACCGCGCTGCGCCGCCGCGGCGTGCGCTCGGGCGGCACCTCGGAACCCACCGTGCTGACCCTGGGCGAGCTGCAGCTGGACCTCGCGCGGCGCAAGGCCTCGCGCGGCGGCCAGGCGCTCGAGCTGACCAACAAGGAGTTCCTGATCCTGGCGCTGCTGATGCGGCGCCGCGGCGAGGTGCTGTCGCGCACGGTGATCGCCGAGCAGGTGTGGGACATGAACTTCGACAGCGACACCAACGTGGTCGAGGTGGCGGTGCGCCGCCTGCGCGCCAAGCTCGACGAGCCGTTCGAGACCCCGATGCTGCGCACCGTGCGCGGCATGGGCTACGTGCTGGAGTCCGCGTGAAGGCACCGCGGGTGCGCTTCGGGTCGATCTCGGCGCGCCTGGTGCTGATGCTGGCGGTGGTCGCGGTCGCGGTGTTCGCGGCCACCGGCTACCTGCTGCACAAGGCGCTCGAGCAGGTGCTGATCGCCGACGAGCGCTCGGACCTCAGCGGCAAGACCGAGGTGGTGCAGCACTTCATCGACGAGGTGCGCACGCCGGCCGACCTGCCGATGCTGCGGCGCCACCTCGCGGCCACCAGCGTGGGCGGGCGCTACCGCTGGAACGTGTGGCTGATCGCGCGCGACGGCGAGATGCTCTACGGCGCCGAGCCGATGCCGCCCACATTGCGCGGCGAGGGCAACAAGGTCTGGCTGCAGCGGCAGGACGGCGTGGTGCTGCGCGGCGCGCATTACCGGCTCGACGAGCACGCCATCTTTCCGGGTGCGCAGGTGCTGATCGGCATGGACCCGCGGCCGCGCGCCGAGATGCTCGACCGCTACGACAACTACGGCCTGCTGGTCGGCGCGCTCGGCGTGCTGTGCACCGTGGCGCTCGGCGCCATCGCCACCCGACGCGGCCTGCGCGCGCTCGCGGACCTGTCGCGCGAGGCCTCGGTGATACGCCCCGGCGGGCTGTCGCAGCGCCTGACCCTGCCGGCCGACAGCACCGAACTGCTGCCGCTGGCCCTGCGCTTCAACGAGGTGCTGGCGCGCATGGAGGATGCGTGGACCCAGCTCGAGGGCTTCAATGCCGACGTGGCGCACGAGCTGCGCACGCCGCTGGCCATCATGATCAACGGCGCCGAGCTCGCGCTCGCGCGCGACCGGCCCCAGGACGAGATGCGCGAGGTGCTCGAGTCGCACCTCGAGGAGCTGCGCACGCTGGGCTCGATGGTCAACGACATGCTGTTCCTCGCGCGCGCCGACCGCGGCGACGCGGCCGAGGACCTGCGCGAGCTCTCGCTGGGCGAGCAGGCGCGGCAGGTCGGCGAGTTCGTCGAGGTCTTCCTCGAGGAGAAGCGCCAGCGGCTCGAGATCGAGGGCGATGCCTCGGTGCCGGTCAACCGCGTGCTGCTGCGCCGCGCGCTCGTGAACTTGCTGACGAACGCATCGCGGCATGCGCCGCAGGAGGCCGTGATCGGCCTGCGCATCGAGGCACTGCCGGAGGGTGCGCGCATCACGGTCGCCAACCCGGGCGACGCGATTCCGGAAGAAGTGCGGCAGCACATGTTCGAGCGCTTCTGGCGCGGCGACAGCTCGCGGCCCAGGACCGGCGAGCGCTTCGGACTCGGGCTGGCGATCGTGCGCGCCATTGCGCGCATGCATGGGGGGGAGACCTTCGTGCAGGGCGCGGCGGGGACCAACGAGATCGGGTTCACGCTCGGTAGCCGCGTCGCCGCATCGACGCCGAGCTCGCCCGCGTAGGTCCACCCCGGCCCGCCCGGTCGTTTACTTGGTTTCGGGGATTCCCCGCATCGACCGGCCTGCCTACGCTTGCCGCGATGTCCAGGCGAGTTCCTCGGCCACTCACCGGGACCGGCGAAATGCCGCGCTTCTTCACCAGAGAAAAGCGGGCCCGCTTTTCGCACCATCGCACAGGCCGATTGCAGAGCAGGAGGAGCAATCCATGACCGACATGCATCTATCGCCCGACATCATCGCCAATGCGTCCTTGGTCCCGAGCGCGGCCGTCGACAGCGGCGAGATCAAGATCACTTTCGTCAACTACTCGAAGTTCGAGCTGCGGCGCGACGTCACCGGCTACACCAAGGACTTCGCGTTCGGCAGCGTGACCTCCTCGCCGGGGCCGGTGCTCAAGGCCCGTTCGGGCATGGAGACGCTCGACATCTGCCAGATCGCGTTTTCATGGATCGCCGACGGCGCCAACAACGCCTACGTCACCTGGTACAGCCCCGAGATCCCGGTGCGCTTCGGCGTGCGGATCGTCGCGCCGGTGCAGGTCTTCGGCATGGGCAAGCGCCCGTACTGGGACGTGTGCTGGGACAACAACCCGGGCCGGGATCCGCAATGGGCACGCTCGGGATCGGATCCGTCGGACCCCAGGACCTTCTTCGCCGACGGGCATGTCGGCGGCCTCGCGGCCATCGGCCGCGCGCAGTCGTGGCACACGGCGCTCGACCTGACCGTGACCATCAGCGACTACACGGGAGGCAAGCCATGAACGACCTGCTGATTCTCGAGATCGAGCAAGGACGGTGGGTCGCACGGGTCGCCAACACCGACATCCAGTACGTCTTCAAGTACCTGGTGGAGGAACCTCAGCTAAGCAGCCTCTGCGTCCAGTCGCTCGCCATGGCCATGCAGTCGGGGCGCCAGCAGGTGATCAACAGCATCGCGGGCAACGGCATCTTCGATCTTCCCCCCGGCACACAGCCCCAGACGGTGGTCGCCGAACTGTTCGACGCGACCGCGGCCCTGCGTTACGAGGAGGCCACGATCTTCGTGGCGCAAGCCGTCCTGGCCGACGAACTGGAGGAAGCGGGAATCGCGCTGCTCGCCGCCGTGCCCTGAGTCTCAGTCCGCTCCCGGCAGGCGCAGCACGATCTTCCCGATGTGCGCGCCGGCCTCCATGCGCGCCTTGGCCGCCGGCAACTCGGTGAACGCCACCACCTGGTCGATGCGCGGCCGGATGCGCCCGGCCGCGAACAGCGGCAGCACCTCGGCGACGAAACGCGGCACGCCCGAGGCGCGCTGGGCCTTGGTGCGCAGCTTGTTCGAGACACCGAACAGCACCAGCCGGCGCGCATGCAGGGCCTCGAGGTCGAGCTCGGCCTGCAGCACGCCGTCGACATGGCCCACGGTCGCGTGCCGCCCCTCGAAAGCCATCGCGCGCAGGTTCTCGGCGAAGACCGAACCGCCGACCGTGTTGACGACGAGGTTCGCGCCCTTGTCGCCGGTGGCCCGCAGCACGGCCGGCGCAAAATCGGCGGCACGGGTGGGCAGCGCGACATCGAGCCCCAGCGGCGCGAGGGCCGCGAGCTTGTCGGCCGAGCCCGAGGTGCCGATGACGCGCGCGCCGAGCGCCTTGCCCAGTTGCAGCGACGCCACCCCGACGCCCGAGGACACGCCGTTGACCAGCAGCCATTCGCCGGGCTGCAGCCGGCCCTGCAGCACCAGCATGTCGAACGCGACCAGGAACGCCAGCGGAATGCTCGCGGCCTCTTCCCACGACAGCGCCTGCGGCACGGCCATGGCCTCGGCCGCTTCCATCAGCGCGTACTCGGCGAAGGCCCCGGCGCAGCGGCCCATCACGCGATCGCCGACTTGAAATCCACTAACGGCATTTCCAACATCGACCACCCTGCCTGCACCCTCCCCGCCGGCCGGCCGCCACGCACCCGAAGCGCCGTGGCTCGCCAGGAACTCGCCCCGGTTGAGCGATGCCGCATGCAGGCGCACCAGCAACTGTCCCGGGCCCGCGGTGGGCACCGGCACCTCGCGCTGCTCGAGCACGCCGCCCGCCTCGCTCATCCGCATCCAGAAGGACTGCATGGTGGCCACTTCGGTCATCGAGAGATTCCCCTTCAAACACTCAGATGGCGCAGCACGGCCTGCGTGAACGCCACCGTGTTGCCGCTGCCGCGGATGTCGCCGGTGCGCGCCGAACGATCGGCCAGCGCGGCCGTGGTGGCGCGCGACATCGACGCCGCCATGCGCACCGCGCCCTCGTTGCCGCGGCTGTGGCCGAGCCAGTCGAACAGCATGCGCGTCGATTCGATCATCGCGTAGGGATTGGCGATGCCCTGGCCCGCGATGTCGGGCGCCGAGCCGTGCGTGGCCTGTGCCATCGCGATATCGCCGTCGCCGATGCACAGCCCCGGCGCCATGCCCAGGCCGCCGACCAGGCCGGCCGCCTCGTCCGACAGGATGTCGCCGAACATGTTGGTCGTGACCACCACGTCGAAGCTCTGCGGATCGCGCACCAGCCGCATCGCGAAGGTGTCGACGATCACGTCGTCCACGCGCACGTCGGGGTACTCCTCGGCGAGCTTCCGGCACTCCTCGACGAACATCCCGCAGCCGAGCTTGAACACGGTGTCCTTGTGCACATAGGTCAGGTGCTTGCGGCGCTGCCGCGCGAGTTCGAAGGCCGCGCGCGCCACGCGCCGGCTGCCGGTGCGGGTGATCACGCGCACCGACAGCGTGACCTCGTCGTTGGGCCGGAACTCGCCCGAGCCCGCGACCATGTTGCGGTCGGGCTGGAAGCCCTCGTTGTTCTCGCGCACGATCACCAGGTCGACGCCGTCGTGCAGGCAACCGATGTCCGGGTACGAGCGCGTGGGCCGCACGTTGGCGAACAGGTTGAAGGTCTTGCGCAGGATCGGATGCGGGTTGATCGCGTTCGGTCCCTTGGGATAGGCGCGGTGGCCGATGGGCCCGAGGAGCCAGCCGTCGAGCGTGCGCAGGGTCTCGAGCGTGCCGGGCGGCAGGGTGTGGCCGTGGGTCTGGAGCGCGCGCGCGCCGATCGGCAGTGGATGCCAGTCGATGGCCACGCCGTGCAGCTCGGCGGCCGCGCGCGCGATGTCGACCGAGGCCGGCACGATCTCGTGGCCGATGTCGTCGCCGTCGAGGATGCCGATGCGAAGCGATGGAATGCTGTTCGTCATGCGTGCCTCCTGTTCAAGCCGACGGTGCGGTCAATGCGGTCAGCGCGCGCAGGTCGGGCAACGCGGCCAGCGTGCGGCACACCTCGGTGATCCGGCCCGAGCGCTGCGCGCCGAGCAGCGGCACCGCGAGCGCGTCGAACTTGGCCTCGAGCTGCGCATCGGAGAGCGGGTTGTGCATCGAGCCGATCGCGTGATCGACCTGTACCTCGACGCGCCGGCCGTCGCGCAGCAGCGCGCTCACGTGCACCGATTCTTCCGCGATGCCGTCGTCGACCACCGCCTGCACCCGGTTGCGCAGCGCGACCACGCGCGGGTCGTTGACCACCGCATCCGAGAACTCCTCCTCGCCCGCGCGGCCATGGATCAGGCCCACGGCGCAGCCGTGGTAGACGCTGAACTTGCCCTGCAGCCCGTCCTTCGGCTCCTTCTTGCCCGTGAGCTCGAGCACCAGCGAATGCACGCGCAGCTCGATACGCTCCACGTCCTCGGGCGCGATGCCCTGCGCGCGCAGCCGCACGCAGGCGTCGATGCTCGGATGGATCACGATGCCGCAGGCGAAGGGCTTGTAGGTGTTGAAGGAGATCTCGAAGCGCTCGCCGAGTTCGTCGGTGACCTCGTGCCAGGCCCGCTTGTCGGAAGCCACCTGCACGAAACCGCGCGGCGCCTCGAGCGCCCGCTCGCTGGCCGTGAAGCCCTGGCTCGCGAGCAGCGCCGACATCAGGCCCGCGCGCGCCGCGGCGCCCGGATGGAAGGGCTTGGTCATGGTGCCGAACTGCTCGCGCAGGCCCACGGGCTGCGAGGCCGCGATGCCGATCGCCATCGCCGTGCGGTGTTCGTCCAGCCCCAGCAGCCGCGCGCAACCCGCGGCCGCGCCGAGCATGCCGGTCGAGCCCGTGATGTGCCAGCCACGGTCGTAGTGGTCGGGGTACATGGTGTTGCCGATACGGCAGGCCACGTCGATGCCGAGCACCAGCGCGTCGATCAGCTGGCGGCCCGAGGCCCCGCGGTGCTCGCCGAGCGCGAGCAGCGCCGAGGCGACCGGGCCGGCCGGATGGATGATGGTCTTGAGGTGCGTATCGTCGAAGTCGAAGGTGTGCGAGGTGATGCCGTTGAGCAGTGCCGCGCTGGCCATGTCGACCTTGTCGGCGCGGCCCGGCACACTGGCCTGCGGCGCCGGCTCGAGCAGGCGCACGGCGGCGATCGCGGCCTCGGCCGCCTCGTGGCGCGCGGCGCCGATCGCGCAGCCGAGCCAGTTGTAGAAGGTGCGGTGCGCCTCGCGCTCGACCGCGTCGCTCCAGCCGCGCGACGGATGCGTGGCGACGAAGCGGGCCAGGATGGCGGTGACGGGAGGGGCCGAGGTGTCGGCGGAAACGTGCGTGTTGCGGGCCACTGGTGTTCTTGCTGGTTGCGTTGAGAAAAGGAAAGGGAGCCGGCCGGGCCTACTCGTCGAGCTGGATGTTCCGGGCCTTGGCGAGCGCGGTCCACCGCGCGATCTCCGAGCCGATGTACTTGCCGAACTGGTCGGGCGTCATCGGCCAGGGCTCGACGGCCTCGCTCGCGAGCTTCTCGGCCAGGTCGGGCGCCTTGAGCACCGCGACCTGGGTCTCGTTGAGGCGGCGCACCACGTCGGCCGGCATGCCGGCCGGGCCGACCGAGCCGTACCACTGCATCGCGTCGAAGCCCTTGAAGCCGACCTCGTCCATGGTCGGCACGTCCTTGAGCTGCGCGCTGCGCTTGCTGCCGGTGACGGCCAGCGCGCGCATGCGGCCCGAGCGCAGGTGCGGCAGCGCCGCCGCGAGCCCCGGGAACATGGCCTGGGTCTGGCCGCCGAGCACGTCGTTGATGGCCGGCGCGATGCCGCGGTACGGCACGTGCACCATGACCACGCCGGTCTCCTGCTTGAACAGCTCCATCGTCATGTGCGTGAGCGAGCCCGCGCCGGCCGAGCCGTAGCTCACCTTGCCGGGGTTGCGCTTCACGTAGTCGACGAACTCGGCCACGGTCTTCGCGGGCACCTCGGCATTGATGGCCAGCACGTTGGGCGTGGCGCCGATCATGCCGATCGGCGTGAAATCCTTGATCGCGTTGTAGCTCACGCGGCGCGTCGCGGGCGTGGTGCCGTGGGTCGCGACATAGCCCTGCATCAGCGTGTAGCCATCGGCCGCGGCACGCGCCGTGTTCTGGCAGGCCACCACGCCGCCGCCGCCGCTCTGGTTGTCGATCACGAAGGGCTGGCCCAGCGCGCGGCCCCAGCGTTCCGCGACCACGCGGGCGATCATGTCGTTGCCGCCCCCGGCGGCGACCGGCACGATGTAGCGGATCGGCTTGCTCGGAAAGTCCTGCGCGATCGCGAAGCGGGGCATCACGATGGCGGCCGAGGCCGCGGAAGCGGTCAGCAGCAGTTGGCGGCGTTGCATGTCGGTGTCTCCTTGTTCTGCCGCGCATCTTCTGCCTGGGCGTCATTGCAGTAAATTGCAAGTTTTTGGGGGTTTATTGCATGAACTGCATGAGTGAGACCCGATGCTGAAGCCCTCGCTGGCCGACCTGCGCGCCTTCGTCACCGTGGGCGAGCTGCAGAGCTTCGCCGCGGCGGCGCGCACCCTGCACCTGTCGCAGCCCGCGCTGTCGCGGCGCATCTCGCACCTCGAGGAGCTGCTGGGCGTGCGCCTGTTCGACCGCACCACGCGCAGCGTCGAGCTCACCCTGCTGGGCCGGCGCTTCCTCGGCCAGATCCGCGGCCTGGTCGACGACCTCGACCGCTCGGTGCTGAGCCTGCGCGACGCGGCCGAGCTCGAGGCCGGCGACGTCACCATCGGCTGCGTGCTGTCGACCGTGCACCACTTCATGCCACCGGTGATCCAGGCCTTCCGCGCGCGCCATCCGCATGTGCTGGTGCGCATCATCGAGGAGGGCGCCGACGAGGTGCTTGCGAGCGTGAAGCAGGGCGAGGCCGATTTCGCGCTCAACTACATCGGCATGCAGGACCCCGAGGTGGAGTTCACGCCGCTGCTCAAGGAGCCCTATGTGCTCGCCTGCCCCGCGGACCATCCGCTGGCGCGGCGCAAGTCCGTGGGCTGGGAGGAACTCGCCCAGTACCCGCATGCGCGCGTCTCGCAGGCCAGCCGCAACCGCCTGTTCATCGACCAGGCCCTGGCCGAGCTGCCGCCGCTGCCGCGCCCGGTGTGCGAGGTGCGCCATGTCTCCACGCTGATCGGCATGGTCGAGAACGGCCTCGGCGTGGCCGTGGTGCCGCAGCTCACGCTTCCGCGCAAGCCGGCCGCGGTGGTCGGGGTGCGGCTGGAACGGCCAGAGATCGGGCGCACCATCGGCGTGATCCGGCGCGCGGGGCGCAGCCTGTCGCCGGCGGCGGCGGCGTTTCTGGAGATGCTGGCGCTGGCGAGCCGCTCGAGTGTGAAGCCGGCCAGGCCGACAAAGACCCGGGCGCAGCAACGGCGGCGAGAGCCCTGAAAACCCCAACGACACCGTCGACGATGCGTTCCACGCAGGCTTCATGGCTCGCACATCGAGATTGGGCATCATCGAACGGCGCCAGATTCCTCTCGAAGTCCTGAACCGCGCAATGATGGTCGCCAACGAGAAAGAAAACTGCGAGGAGTCCGCATGGGCAAGCGCTGCATCATCACCGTCGACGGTGGACGAGCAGGACACCGTGGCAGTCCTGGATTTCCTGCGGGGACTGCTTCGCCATGGGAAGCTCCGTGCTCCATTCGCCAACCGGAAAGAGACCCATCGAGCCCACCACCGCCACTGCCATGATTCCGGCGACGACGATGGCCTCCGGGTGCAAGCCCAGGGGCTCGTGCCGAAGGAATGCGTTGACGACTAAGAGTCCGACTGAAGTGCCATGATCGCCAAAGTCATCGTGACCCTGTCGTGGGCCGCACTGGGTTTTGCCATGGCGGCCGGCGTCCTCGCCGCCTTCGGGGCGCTGCTCCACGTCTTCGCGCTTGCCGGCGGCCTGCTGCGTGGCTTCCGGCACGACGACGCCGCCGACGACCGCCGCCAGGCAACGCATCTGCTGGCTGCCGCCGGCATCTGCGCGCTGGTCGCTGCTGCCGTCGGCGGCCTCGTCCTTCTCATCGCGTCATTCCAGTGAACCAGGCTTGCGCTTCGCGTAGAACACGTGGTGGCCCAGCGGGCTTCCTGCCTCGGCGATATGCTCATCGGTGAGCAATTCCATCCCGGCTTCCGCAAGCCAGGCCTTGTAGGTCTGCGAATCCGCGTGGCTCCAGTACATCTCGGCGCCCTCGACCCCCAGCCAGTCCTGCTCCGTGCCGGTCCAGGCACCGCTTCCCAAAGTGGCGACGAAGAGGCCGCCCGGCTTCAGCCAGCTCGCGATGCGCTTGAAGAGATCGGGCTGCTCTTCCAGGGGGACGTGGATGATCGCGTAGAAGGAAACGACCGCATCGAACGAGCCCGGCGGGAAGCGCAGCGCCGACATGTCTTCGCACAGGAATTCGGCCGCCGGTACGAGTGACCTGGCGCGCTCGATCTGCACTGGCGAGATGTCCACGCCGACCACGCTGCCGAGTGCGGCAAGCGCCCGGGTGGTCGGCACGCCGCAGCCGCAGCCCAGGTCGAGGAGGCGGGCGGACGGCGCGAGGTCGTTGGCCAGACGTGCGGTCCACCGCGCGTAGACGGGATCGTCGTCTGCCTCGTTGCCGCTTCGGTAGGCGAGGGACACCTTGTCGTAGCCGTCTCGAACGATCTGTTTGGGGTCTGTCATTTTTTATGCTCCCGGTGTTGAGGCGTGTGGGTGGCGAATCCAACCACGTCGGTGCGCGCAATCGCTGCCTCGCCTCAATGAGGCGACGAGAGGCGCTCGGCAGGATCAAGGCGAAGGATGAACCCTCTTTCCTTCTGGAGAAGAACGGACGGCAATGACGAAGTTTCGAGAATGTCCGTTCGGATAGCGGATTCGACGGTGATGCTGCTGCGCTACTAGATCGACGGGCGCCTTGGTGCCATGGTCAAGTGGTACTTCGTACATCCCGCATCACATCGAATGTCCGCACTGGCTCCATTACCCCGCAAAGTAAAAACAAGCGCGCCTCCGCATTGGACACACGCCTTCTCTTCGCCACGCATCGCCGCTTGGATCAGCGCATCCTGTTCAGCCAGCTCCGCGTGAATGTCAGCCCGATCAGGCAAGTTCTTGTGTTTCATCATGCATGTCCCAAATCATCGAGCCGCCGAAGCTCCTCGGCCCCCTCCTCTGATGCCTGCAAGATGTTTCGCAGGATCTCGGGAGTGATGGGCCGGCCAGCCTCACTGACAAGAGGCCGATGCCCGCCGCGCTCCAGTGCCGAAAGCACCGCACGCGCTTTGGCAAAGACGTCTTCCGTTCGATCGGAGAAAAGCGCCTGATCGAACACGGGCTTTCCGGTGGAAAGGCGGTCTCGCACATCGAGAACGCCGAGCTTCGTAATGCGCCGGATTTCGCTCACCAACGAAGCGGACGGGTCGCACGGCGCTGTGGAAATGGTCACGCGGCTCATCTTCGTTGGGAGGCGACAGGGAATGGATGGTCTTGGCCGGATGCTACCGCCATGGACATGCCGGCAAACGAGGATCGCCTTCCCCCAAAAAGAAAACGCCCGATGAGATTCATCGGGCGTCCATCGCCGGCTTCAACGGGCCGGCTCCGTGTCCTTCTCAGGCATCAGCCTTTGAAGAACGGATCAACGAAAGCTTGGCAGCTGCAACCGCCTCTCACGCCCCATGCGCCTCGCTCGCCGGCACCACCGCCGGCCCCTCGCGCCGCGCCTTCTGGATCGAGCGCACGAAGGCCACGAGCTGCCACACCACGAACACACCGATCAGGCCCAGCAGGGTCGCGCTGATCGGACGGTTCACGAACACGCCGAAGCTGCCGCGGCTGATCAGCATCGCGCGCCGGAAGTTCTCCTCCAGCATCGGCCCGAGGATGAAGCCCAGCATCAGCGGCGCGGCATCCAGCTCCAATCGCATGAAGGCGTAGCCAAGGCAGCCGAACACGGCGGTGATGAAGATGTCGTCGAGGCTGTTGTTGACGCTGTAGGTGCCGATGCAGCAGAAGAACAGGATCGACGGGAACAGCACGGCGTACGGGATCTTGAACACCGACAGCCAGTAGCGCACCAGCGGCACGTTGAGCGCGAGCAGGAAGCAGTTGCCCACCCACATGCTGGCCACCAGGCCCCAGAACAGGTCGGGGTGGCTGGCGATCATGTTCGGACCGGGCTGGATGCCCTTGATCACGAACGCGGCCAGCATCAGCGCCATCACCGGGTTCTCGGGGATGCCGATGCTCATCAGCGGGATGAAGCTGGTGCGCGCGGCGGCCTCGTCGGCCGCGGCCTGGCCGGCCACGCCTTCGATGCAGCCGGTGCCGATCTCGTGCTTGTACTTGCTGACCTTCTTGTCGATGGCGTAGGCCGCGAACTGGGCGATCGAGGGACCGCCGCCGGGCAGGATGCCGAGGAACGAGCCGATGGCACCGCCGCGCAGCGCGCTCGGGATGATGCGCTTGAACTCGGCCCAGGTCGGGATCAGGTTGATCTTGCCGTTGAAGGGCGAACGCTCCTCGCGCGCGTCGAGGTTCTTGGTGATCTCGGCGATGCCGAAGCAGCCCAGCGCGATGCTCACCAGGCCCACGCCGTCGGCGAGGAAGGGCAGGTCCATGGTGTAGCGCTGCATGCCGCTGTTGACGTCGGTGCCGATCTGGCCGAGCAGCACGCCGATGAAGCACATCGCGAGGCCGTTGAGCAGGCTGCCGGTGGTCACGAAGCTCACGCAGACGAAGCCCACGAGCATCATCGAGCAGTAGTCGGCCGGGCCGAACAGGAAGGCCACCTCGCCGAGCATCGGCGCCATCCAGGCCAGCACGACGATCGCGATGGTGCCGCCCACGAAGCTCGAGAAGCCCGCGGTGAACAGTGCCAGGCCGGTCTGGCCCTTGAGCGTCATCGCGTACCCGTCGATGCAGGCCACGATGCTGCTGGCATGCGGGATCTTCATGGTGATCGCGCTCACGCTGTCGCCGTACTGGGCGCCGTAGTAGATGCCGGCCAGCATGATCAGCGCGCCGCCGGTGGGGATCGAGTAGGTCAGCGGCAGCAGCAGGCTGATGGTGGCCAGCGGGCCCAGGCCCGGCAGCAGGCCCACCAGGGTGCCCACGGTACAGCCGATGGCGCAGAACAGCAGGTTCTGCATCGTGAGCGCGTGCGAGAAACCGAACGCGAGATTGTTCAAGACTTCCATGGCTTCGTCCTCAGAGCAGGGGCAGGTTCAGGCCCAGCAGCTTCTGGAGCGCGAAAGCCATCGCGATCAGGCCGAGGGAAATCTTGACGTTGCGCACCCACGAGTACGAGAGGCCGGCAGCCGTCGAGGCGAACACCATGAACACGATGCCCGCGACCATGTTGATGTGCTCCGAGATCAGCGCGAAGCCGCAGAGGCTGCCGATCACGATGCCGATGTTGCGCAGGTTGAGTTCCATCGGCTGGCGCGCGACGAAGCGCGAGCGGATCACGGTGGCCACGCCGATCAGGCCGAGCAGCACGCTGACGATGAACGGGAACATGCCGGGCCCGGCGCGCGAGAAGTCGCCGATCGGGTAGTTGCGCGCGGCGGTGATGCCGAACAGGAGGGAAATGGCAATGAGGAAGAGCCCTCTGCCTAGGTTGCGGTCGTTCATGTCTGTCTCTGTGGGCGTGCCTGCGCAGCGCGCCTGCGGCCTGTTGTGATGGAGGCAGGGATGCTCGGCGTCGGCGGCTGACCGAAAACTGACACGCGGGCCTCGGGAACTACGTACGGCCGACTACGCCGCAGGTAATCGACGGCCCGCGCCGGTGCGGCGAGGATGCGCGCCTTGCGTCGCTTCTACGCGTTTACCCGAATACCGGAGTCCGCTTGAATCCCTTCCGAACCCTCGCCCCGATCCGCCCCGCCTGGCTGCTGCTGGCCGGCGCGGTCCATGTCGCCGCGCTCGCGCAGACCGCGACCGTGACGGCCTCGCCGCCCGCCGCGCCTTCTCCCATGGCCGCGAACGCACCCGACGCCTGCAGGCTGATGCCGCGCGCCGACATCGAGGCGCTGTTCCCCGGACGCCCGGTCACCGACAAGGGCCCCACGCTGAGCCCCCTGAGCCGCGGCCCGCAGTACGCCGAGAGCTGCGCCTACGTGGTGCGGCTGCCGAGCCCGACCTCGACGCTGGACTTCGCGCGCTTCGCGAACCTGACCGTGATCCGCTGGGGCGACTCGCCCGTGGTCGGCCGTGGCACCGCCAAGGACAGCTTCGCCTCGATCCGCACCGCGCGCGAACGCGTGGCCACCGACCCCAAGCTCAGCCTGCGCATCGAGCCGCTGGCCGGCGTGGGCGAGGAGGCCTTCATGGAGACCAGCGCGCACCGGGTCGCGGTCTATGCGCGCAAGGGCGACCTGATCGTCTCGGCCAGCCTCGACGCCTATTCGAGCCAGACGCCCGGCAACGCGAGCGCGCTCGCGCGCCAGGCGCTGTCGCGCTGGCAGCCGGGCACCGGCATGGTGGCGGCCGCGGCGCCGATCGCGACCCAGGCGGCGGTCGAGGTGCCGGCCGACACGCGCGTGTCGCAGACCGCGCCCGCCGACCAGTGGCCCGATGCCTGCGCGCTGATGACGCCCGAGGACGTGAAGGCCGTGTTCCCCGACATGACGATCGCGGCGCCGGTGCAGTTCAAGGGAAAGATCACGCACGAGTCGCGCGAGAACCGCATCGAGGAGATTCCCAGGCCGATCGGCTGCCTCTACAACGTGCGCCGCACCGACACCCTCGACGGCAAGCGCGTGACCGTCTCGCACCAGGTGCAGATGAGCGTGCGCAACCTCGCGTCGACGCCCGCGTTCTCGCAGCGCTACTTCGAGGTCTCGAAGAAGGTGGGCGAACCCAAGACGCCGGTGGCGGGCCTCGGCGACGAGGCGAACATCGACATCCTCAACCGCATCCAGATCCGCAAGGGCCTGCTGAGCGTGGAGGTACGCGTGGGCGGCGGCGAGCGCGATGCGGCGCTGCACGCGGTGGCGCGCGAGCGCGTCAACGCGCTGGCCGCGCGCGTGGCGGCGAAGCTGCCCTGAGGCCACGCCGACGCCGACCTCACCGCTTCAGCAGCAGGCCTCCGCGTCGGCATCGGCGTCGCTCATCACCTCGCGCGTGTGCGCATCGGCCGCGAACCACAGCTCGATGCGCAGCGACGAGGAATTGATGTCCTGCGGAATGCCGAAGGCACTCTGGAAGGTGGAGAAGTTCAGCACGCCCAGCGGCGTGTCGAAGCTGAGGTTGAGGCTCGGCGTGGCGAGGCCGAGCGAGGGCACCTCGGGCAACCGGCCGTAGCGGCGGTGCAGCGAGTCGGCCAGCCGATCGACGCGCGGCCGCAGCGACGGGCGCAGCCAGCTCTCGGTCTGCAACTGCGCGAGCAGGCTGGCACCGACCTGCGCCGCGTTGCGCGAATGGCTCAGCAGGCCGTCGTCGTGCGCCACGCAGTCGATCATGTCCAGGCCCTCGAAGCGGTGGTCGATGGCCTCGCAGTAGCCGGGCATCACGACCGTGCAGAGCCACTGGCCCGCGCAGTTGGTCGCGAGCATCTTCCAATCGGGATCGAACACCAGGCCCGGCAGCGGGTTGTGCAGCTGCACCATGCGCTGCAGCGCGGCCTCGTTGGCGTCGGTCATGCCGATCCACGACGCGCCCTCTTCGCTGGCGACGGTGGTGAAGCCGCCGAGCGACAGCGCCGCGTTGCGCAGCGAGGTCGGCGCCTCGACCTCGTTCATCCAGGCCAGCAGCAGGTCGCGGCTCGGCGCGGCTCGGCCGGTCTCGAGGAAGCTGACGTGCCGCTGGGAGACGCCCAGCCGCAGCGACAGATCGAGTTGGGAGATGTTCTTGCTCGCCCTCGTATGGCGCAGCAGCAGAGGCAGGCTCATGGGATCGGGGTCCAGGGATCGAAAAGCCCGCCATTGGACCTGAACGAGAGGCGAAACGCTTCGTCGCGAACGCAACAAACACGCGTAATCCGGGTAACAGGCGGTAGCGCCTTTGCACATGGTGCGAGGCCATTATCTGGAAGGTTATCGACGCCCTCCAGCCAGGGCGGCAACATGCCCTTCGCACCGGTGCCAGGGGCCTCTCGCGCACGGGTCGCAGCGCCGGTCCGGCGTTCCCCGGACCGCACGCTCGCCGCGCGACACGCGCGGCCTCCAGCCTCCTCGTCCACCGCATCGAACCCTTGCCCGCCGCCCATGTCTTCCTGCCGTACCGACGCAGCGCGCGCTCGTCCGAGCTGCCGCAGCCACGCGCCGAAGCGCTACTGTCCGCCATGCCATCGGAAGACCCGGCGGTGGGCGGCATGACGGGGCTGCCGCTGCACAGCGCGGCGCCGGTTCGTTTCGTCACGGACGGCCCGCTGCCGCACGCCGTCGACGGCGGCGCCGCGGCCGGCGAGGACGACCCGCTGCTGCGCATGCGCCCGATGCTGCAGGCGCTGGGCTTCCAGTGGTTCGCCTACGGCACCGTGGCGCTGGCGCAGGGCCGGTGGCGACCCTCGAGCTTCTTCACCGGCCATGCCAATCCGCGCTGGACCGAACGCTATTTCTCGCAGCAATACCAGGAGGTGGATCCGCGCGTCGATGCCGCGCAGCGCAGCGCCGGCCCCTGGGTCTGGGACCGCGACAGCCTCGCGCGCCAACACCCGCCCGAGGATGCCCGCTTCGCGCTGCACGAACGCTTTCTCGAGGACCTGCGCGCCAGCGGCATCGGCAGCGGCGTGCTGTTCCGGCTGCCGGCACCGCCGCTGTCGTTGCCGCTCGGCGAGCACACGCTGGTGAGCCTGCAGTCGGAGCGCACGGACAGCGCGTGGATCGGCGCCGGTATCGTCGCGCTGGCCCGCATGCTGGCCGAGGACTTCCACCGGCGCGTGCAGTCCTGCGGCCTCGCTTCGGCGCGGACCGCGGACCGGCTCGGCGACATCGGCAACGCTTCGAGGATGCTCAGCGCGATGCAGCTGCGCATCCTCGAGGAACTGCGGCAGGGCCGCGGCGACAAGGAGATCGCGCACCGGCTGCAGATGTCGGGCCATGCGGTCGACTACCACCTGCGGCAATTGCGCGCGCGCTTCAAGGTGCGCAACCGCGTGCAGCTCGTGAACGCGGCCGCGCGCGCGATGCTGCCGGGCGCGCCGGCCGCCTGAGCGCGATGTGCGCGAGGCCTTTCGGCTCACTCCTGCGGAAAGCTCGCCACCAGCAGGCGCACCAGCTCGGCCTGCCGCTGCACGCCCAGCTTGGCGAAGATCTGCTTGAGGTACTGCCGCGCGGTGCCCGCCGACAGCGCCATGAGTCCGGCCGCGCCGGCCAGGTCCTCGCCCTTGCCGAGCAGCACGGCCAGCTCGGCCTCGCGCGCCGTGAGCCCGTAGGCCTCGACCAGCCGGGCCGCGGCGATGGTGCCGTCGGTGCCGGCGTTGTGCACCATCACCGCGACGCGCGCGCTGCCGAACTCGGCCTGCGCCGAGAGGCTGGCCGCCGGCACGATCGACAGGATCAGCGGCCGCAGCGGCAGCGCGCGCCGGATGGTGACCGGCAGGCCCTGCGCCGCCACCGCGCCATCGCTGAGCGCCGCGCGGCGCGACTCGGGCGCGAGCTCGGCCGCGAGCCGCACCGCCTGCTGCAGCCGGCGGTCTTCCGCGCCGTCGCGCGCGCGCAGGCCTTCGCGGTCGGCGCGCAAGCCGCAACCGGGTTGCGCCAGCAGCGCGCTCGCGCTGCGGTTGAGGAACACCACGCGGCCCGCGGCATCGAGCAGCAGCACCGCCTGCGGCGCCAGGTTCAGCATGTCGTGCGCCGCATCGACGCTGGCGCGCGTGCGCTGCCGCAACTGCGCATGCAGCTGCTCGATGGTCCGCAGGTGCGGCACCAGCGCCTGGATCGAGGCCAGCTCGTCCTCGCGGAAATCGTGGCCCGACTCGAGCGAGCGGCAGTAGCTGAGGCCGCGCCAGCCGTCGTGCTCGCGCCAGTACGACACCGCGGCCAGGCCGCCGTTGAGCGGCCGCAGCACCTCCTGGTAGAGCTCGGTGCTGGCCATCGCCCGGCGGCTCAGGAAGGTGGAGGTGCGCACCGGCAGGCCCGAGGCCGTGAGCCGGACCAGCGACTCGTGGTCGGCCATGGTGAGCCACTGGCCGAGCTCGCGTTCCTCGACCTGGCCGAACTGCGTGCAGGCGCGCCACTCGGTGTCGCCGTCGTGCATGCTCGTCATCACCACGTGCTCGGCGCCGATGCACTCGCGCAGCACGTTGAGGTCGATGCCGCCGGCACCCGGCGCCGCCACCTCGGCATACAGCCGCCGGACCGCGTCGGCCAGCGCCGTGGATTCCAGACCCATGTTCCCTCCTGTTCGGGAGTAGCGCGCGCGGGCGCGGATGCGCAGACTCCCTCCTCTGCTGTCATTGGCCGGACGGCGGTCGCGCCACGGCGCGCCGCAACGCGTCCGGGCCGTGCCAGCGTTTGTCGTGAACCCGCATGGCGCCGTCCTTCCTCACCCTTTCACATGCACCCCCGGGTGCCACCCGCCGCGACGCATTGCTGCGTGTCGCGCGCGGCGGCGCCGGCGTGCTCCTGTTGTCGGGCTCGCGTCTCGCGCCAGCCTCGGCGGCCTCGAGCGAGGCCTTCTCCCCTGTGTCTTCCGCCCGGTTGCGCTTCGCCCTGCCGCTGCTCGACGAGGCCCTGGCCTCGCGCGCCGCGTGGGAACCGCTGCTGCACCCGCTGTGCGCCGCCGTCGGTTGCGCGCTCGAGACGGCCACGCTGTCCAGCCTCGAATCGCTGGCACGGGCCGTCGCGCACGCCGAGGTCGACGCCGGCTTCCTGGCCCCCGAGGCCGCGCTGCAGGCGGTGGTCGAGGGGCGGATGCGGATTCTCGCCCAAGCGAAGCGCCCGGTGGCGCAAGACCCCAACCGCGCGGTGCTGCTGGTGCGCCGCGCGGCCCCGCCCGACGCGCTCGACCGGCTGCTGGCCGAGCCCCAGGACTGGCGCATCGCCTACGGCGAGCGGCGCTCCATCGCGGGCTATGTGCTGCCGCAGGCGCGGCTGTTCCTGCCGCGCGGCATCGACATGGAGACCGCCTTCCGCACCGAGACCGTCGGCTCCACCTTCGCGAGCAGCCTCGCGCTGGCCAACGGCGACGTCGACATCGCGACCGGCACGCTCGACGACCACCGCCTGTTCTGCCGGCGCTTTCCGCCCGAGGGCCGGCAGCTCAGGATCGTCTGGCAATCGGAGCCCCTGCCCGCCGAGCGCTTCGCCATCCGCGCCGACTGGCCGCGCGCCACGCGCCAGGAGGTCCGCCGCTTCCTGCTGCGCTACGGCGCCGCCACCGGGCCGCGCAGCGCCCGGGAACGCGCCGTGCTGCGCGCGCTGAACGCGCCGGCCGGCTACGAGGCAGCGCCCCACGCGACCCTGCTGCCGGTGGCGCAGCTGCAGCGCGACCTGGCGCTGCAGCGCGTGCGCGCCGCCCAGTGGACCAGCGACGCCGCGCGCGGACGCCGGCTGGCGCAGATCGCGGCCGAGTACGAGCGGCAGAAGGCGGTGCTGCTGCGCGACGAGGAGCGGGTCGCGGGCTGAGTGCCGGTGCGTCATGGCCACCGGTCTCCGTGGCTTTTCCGCAGCCCGCTTCGGGCTTCGTGCGAGGATCGCGGCCGCCCATGCCCGCGAACGTCACTCCACTGCCCCTGAAACTCTGGCACGTCAGCGAACAGCCCGACATCGCCGTCTTCGAGCCCCGGCTGCCGCCGAACCGCGACGCGGCCGTGGCCACGCCCGTGGTCTGGGCCGTGGACGACGCCTGCCTGCCGCACTACCTGGTGCCGCGCGATTGCCCGCGGGTCGCGTTCCGCGCGCTGCCCGCGACCACGCGGCACGATCTCGCGCACTTCTTCGGCGGCGGCAGCAGCCGGCACGTGCTGGCGATCGAGCAGGACTGGCATGCGCGCGCGCAATCGACGCCGCTGTACCTGTACGCGTTGCCGGCCCGGTCGTTCCGCTGCGTCGATGCCAATGCCGGCTACCACGTGTCGGACCAGGCGGTACAGCCCGAGGCCGTGCATCGCCTCGCGCAGCCGCTGTCGTTGCTGGCCGAACGCGGGGTGGCGCTGCGCGTGGTGCCGCAGCTCTGGCCGCTCGCGCGCGAGGTCGTCGCATCTTCGCTGGGCTTCTCGTGCATCCGCATGCGCAACGCACGCGCGCAGGACTGAGGACGATGGACGAAGCCCCGCCCCGCTGCCGTTAAGCTTGCACGCGCGTCCCGCTCCTTGATGCCCTCGCCTTCGATGCTGCTTCGCCGCCCCGCCCTTCTGCTCGCCACCCTCGCCGGCATCGCCGCGCTGGCCGTCGCCGGCTACTGGGGCGCCACCTACTTCAACCTCAACCCCACGCGCGAGGTCGGCGCGGTGGTCGACGAGTTCAACGGCGTGAAGGTCTACTACAACGGCGGCGTGAACAACGCCGAGGGCCGCGCGCTGTCGAGCGACGGCTACAACCTCGGCATCCAGTACCAGTGCGTGGAGTTCGTCAAGCGCTACTACTTCGAGCGCTTCGGCCACCGCATGCCCGACGCCTACGGCCACGCCAGGGACTTCTACGACGCGACCACGCCGCAGGGCATGCCGAACACGAAGCGCGCGCTGCTGCAGTACCGCAACGGCCAGGCCGAGAAGCCGCGGGTCGACGACCTGATCGTGTTCGCGCCGACGTTGCTCAATCGCTATGGACATGTCGCGATCGTGGCCAGCGTGGGAGACCGCGAGATCGAGATCGTGCAGCAGAACCCCGGGCCGTTCGGCGAGAGCCGCGCGCGGCTCGCGCTCGATGCGCAGGGCGGGAACTGGCGCGTGGCGGGCGGTACCCTGGGCTGGCTGCGGCGCGCGCAGGCACCGTCCTGAGCCAGGTGACGCGCGGGTGAGCCTTCCCCGCCTCAACGCCAGGGGCGCATCTCCACGCGCAGGGTGCCCGTGAGGCCGGGCCGGACGTCCTGGATGATCGTCATGTCGAAGGCATAGCCGTCGGCGCCCTGCAGCGGGTACAGCGTGGCCTCGATGCCGGGCTTGCCCGGATGAACGTCCTGCGCGCCATAGAAGACGCGCCACCCGTACTTGGCGGCGGCATCCGGAAAGGCCTCGACGATGATCAGGTCGCGATAGACGAAGCCGCCTTCGTAGTGGCGCTTGAGGAACAGCAGCCCGTCGATCTCGTAGTCGGGCACCAGCACCTTGACGTCGAAGGCGAAGCTCACCGAGCCCGAGGCCACCACGCTCTTGCTCGGGTCCAGGAACAGCGAGAACAGGTGCGGGCTCTTGCCGCGGTCGGGCGTGCGCGCTCCGCCCTTGGCCGGAAACAGCTCGTCGTAGCCGCGGAAGATGGCCGAGTTCTCGCGCGCTTCGCGCCGCGTGATCTGCCACTGGGCGCCTCGCACGCTGGCCACCACCTCGAACTGGTAGGAGGCCTTCACGCTCTTGCCGTCGTCGAGCGCCGCCTGCACCTCTTCGGGCAGCGTGATGTCGTCGATGTCGAGGATGCCGTCGGCGCGCAGCTGGCCGAACAGGAAGCGCGTGAGGTTCTGGTAGCCCTCTTCCGAATTGACGATGCCGTAGTGCCCCGAATGGCTGCGATTGACGAAGGCGCGCGGGGAACCGACGTCCGTTCCGTCGGCCGCCAGCCCGTGGGTGGTGGCGTTCTCGATGCGCACCAGGCCGTCGCTGGCATCGCCCGCGGCCCATGACGAGAGGCCGCCCGCCACCGCATAGTCGCGCGCGTTGGTGCCCACCAGGTTGAACACCCGCTCGGGCGGGAAGTTGGTCACCAGCGACACGTCGTCGCCCTTGGGCACGGCCATGTAGCCGGCCATGCGCTCGCGGTTGAAGTTGTTGACGTCGCCGAAGGACAGCCAGCCCGGCACGTTGCGCACGATGCGCATGTCGATGCCGTTGTGCGGCGTGGCATAGGTGAAGAGCTTGTCGACCGCCGCGCGCGCCGCAGCCGAGCCCAGCCTGGGGTTCTGCAGGAAGGCGCGGCAGACCAGGCCGCCCATCGAATGCGCGACCAGGTAGACCTTGAAGTCGGTCGGCGTCATCGCGTTGTTCGGGTTGGCGCACACCCGGTCGCGCAGGCGCAGGATCAGCTGGTCGAGCCCCTGGGCGAAGGTCTCGATCGCCGGCGTCTTGCCGTTGCCGAAGTCCTTCGAGGCATCGTCGTAGTAGCGGTAGATGACGATGCTGCGGTAGGGCACGGCCTGGTCGGCGCGCGTGGCGGCCATCAGGTCGTCGCCATCGACGAACACGTCCTCGTAGCGGTGGTCGCCCATCAGCCGGACCAGCGGCGACTCGAAGTAGAAGCGGCGCATGTCGCCGGTCCAGGCCATGCGCGTCTTGGTCGAGCCGATGTTGAAACCCATGTAGGGATCGGCCACGGTCTCCTCGATCTCGCCCTGCGTGGCGGCGAAGCCGCGCACGTAGATGATCGGGTGGTAGGGATGCTGTGCGTTGCTCATGGTCGGCGTTCCTCAGAGACCCGCGTAGTCGATGAAGCCCTTGTTCACGCTGTTGACCTTGCGGGTCAGCCGGAACACGCCGATCCCTTCGCGCGATCCGCCGACATTCGAATTGCCCTCGAGCGTCGTCATGATCCCGCCCGTCACGCTCTCGACCAGGCCGGTATGACCCAGGCCGCCACCGTGGTCCATGATGAAGATCATGCCGGGCTGCAGCACGGCCGGGTCGGCCTTGGCCGCGGATGCGTTGATGCGGCGCGCACCCTTGGAAGGCGCGCCGTTCCAGTGCGCGAGGCAACCCGCGGTCTTGAACAGGGGGTTGGCGCGGCCGAGCTGCCGGGCCGCCTGCTCGAAGCACCAGTAGACGTAGGCCGCGCACCACGAGTGGCCACCGCCGAGCCCGGTGCTGCGCAGGTAGGCCTCCACGTCGGGCCCCCGGTTGGAGCCGGGCGGCACTTCGCGCACCCGGCGCGCTTCCTCGCCCGACGCGACTGCCAGCGCGCGCTTCAGCAGATCGTCGGTGGTGCTGGTGGCCACGGGCACCTGGTCGTCGCCGAACAGGGCTGCCCAGGTGATGCTGCCGACCTCGCCGTCGATCTTCAGCGCATGGCCTTCGCTGTCCACGCTGCGCGACTGGAAGAGCTTGACCGCGCTCTTCATCATCGGGCCGAAGCTCGGCTGCTGGGGATCGAGCTTGACCGCTTCGCCGCCCTTCAGGACCAGCACCCGGTTCAACCGGTTCTTGAGTTCCTTGACGATGCGGGCATCGGTTTCGCCCTGCTTGATGACGCGGCCGGGATATTGCATGGCATGGTCCCCCAAGTTGATCGAATCGACCTCGAATCCACCGTGCGACTGACATGCCCGCCGTTGCACGCGGGCCCTGTCCTTGTTGTTGTGGGTTCGAGTCTTTCACCGCCGCCATCCCACGCCTATATCCCGCTTGCTCTACTTCCTCGGGAGGATGGTCGGTGCCGGGCGCGCGCCGTACCGTCGCGCCCATCGGCAGGTTCCCTGCGGCACGGCGGACTTCGCGTCCGGTTCCCCATGAGCGATCTTCCTTCCCAGAAATCATGGCTGGAACGGGCCACCACCGCGGTGGGCATTGCGGGGTCGCTGGTCACCGTCGCGCTCACGGCCTGGAACGCCCAGACCAAGCAGCAGATCGATCAGCGCGAGGCGGACCTCAAGATGCAGACCGCCGCGCTCGACGCCGAACTGCGCCGGCGCAGCACCAGCGTGGAGGAATCCAAGGAACGGGTGGAGCGCTACAAGTGGGTCTATGGCCTCGTGCCCGAACTCAGCGCGACCGACGGCTCCAAGCGCAACGCGGCACTGGCCATGGTGCGGCTCGCGCTCTCCAAGGAAGAAGCCGAGGGCCTGCTCGCCGGGCTGCAGCAGTCGCCCGATGAACAGGTTCGCAAGGCCGCGGCGCAGGGCGTGGCCACCATCGCCAACATCGAGAACGCCGAACTCGTGCGGCTGGTGTCGCAGGTGAATGCCGCCGGTGCCGACGAGCGCCGCCGCGCGACCGGTCGCCTGCAGCGCGACTTCAACGATTCGGCCGAGGCCATTTCGCTGGCGTTGAAGCTGCTCGATGCGAGCCAGGTCGACAAGCTGTCGCCGAGCGGGTTGATCAACGTTCTCTATTTCCTGTCGCGCACGGATCCGCGCGCATGGACGCCGACGGAAATCGCCGCGGCCAACCGGGTGCTGCCGGGCGTGCGTGCGCGCAATGCCGGGCCGCAGACGCAGGCCGAACTGGGGCGGGTGGAGGACACGGTGAAGGCGGCGGGGCGGCAGTAGCCCGCGTCGCGCCAGCCGCCCGCCGCGGCGATCGCGATCTTCCGGCCCTGCTTCGCCGAGAAGATCATCGCGGGGCCGCGACGATGAACGTCAAAAGGGCCGCGTTAGCAAAGCAGCCCGCGGCAATCGAATGCCGTCATGAAGACGATGTAGGGACGGCCACCATCGTCGTAGCTCCGCCAGGGCCTGGCGCCCGTGGCGCCTTCGCGGTTGAGGATGGCCATCAGCTCCGCCGCCTGCTCGATGGTGTTCGGCCTGGCCGCCGTCGTCACGTCCACCGCCTTGAACTTGAAGCTCGACACCTGCGCCTCGTCTCGAACGTAGAGGTTCACCAGCTTCTCGGCGACGAGTGCCGATGTCACGAACACCGAACCCTTGGCACCCTGCTCGTTCTGCTCCGCGACGAAGCCGGTGCTTCCGCCGGACTTGGCGGTCACCAGCTCGAAGGCGCAGCGAGCGGTCGATGGCGTCTCCTTCACCAGGGCAAGGCCCGCGCCCCGAACCTGGGTGCCGCAATAGCCCAGCTTGCCCAGGTCGTTGAGCGGCCGGAGCAACTCCTCCGGGCTTCCGGCCATAAGAGGGACCTTGATCGCGTCCACGTACTCGTACTGGATCGCCTCACCCGTCACCTTGCTGAAGACGTTCTTCGGCGAGGTACCGCCGCTGGGCGTGAGGCGATAACCCTCCGCGCCCTGCGCCTGGAAATCGGCCAGCGTCAGCGGCGCGCCCGTCGAGACGAAGCGATGGTCGTAGCGGGCCGTCTGGCCCTTGCGCTGGTAGATCGCTCGCCATTGGCCGCGCGCGGAGGCATCGACGAAGACGATCCGATCCAGCAGGTAGCCGGCGAAAGCGGGACTCGTGAGTTCCGTCGTGAAGGCATCGAAGCCGCTTGCATCGACGTTCCCCAACAGGAAGGTGTAGGGCGTCGTCTGCATCGGGCGGGTGGCCGGTTGTTCCGTGGCGGGATCGGGCACGGTCGCAGGCGGATTGCGAGCCCCCTCGATGCCCGCCAGCGCGGCCGCCGTGGCCGGCGGCAGTCCGGCATAGCCGTCGCTTCCTCCTCCACCGCACGAGGCCAGGATGGCCGAGATTCCGAGCATGGTCGGCAGCAGGCGAAGCGATCTGTTCATTGATTTCTTGTCGGGGCGGGAAAGCGACGCGACGGTGCATGCGCTTGCGGTCGCAAGAGACGCCCCTGCCGCTGGCACGACCAGCGCGAGCCTGCGGGCTCCGTGCGTCGACCTCTCTCCTCGTCCCCTGTGTAGTTTTGTGTGTCAGCGAATCTTACGTGGGAGATGCGCTGTCCCGGACCGCGTCGCTCGCTCGGCAGAAGAATTTCTTCTTACCGTTGCACGAATCGCACGCCTCGTCCCCTGCGTCGTCCCCGCACGGCAAGCGATCTGACGCTCGCCCCTCAGACCGCCCGCGACGGCCAGGTCCCGAGTTCGCGCTTGTAGGCGCGCGCGAGGATCGCGCCGGTCGAATAGCCCACCGCATCGGCCGCCTGCTGCAAGGTCAGCCGGCGTTCGCGCAGCAGCCGCGACGCCAGGTGGATGCGCCAGCGCGCCAGGTACTGCATCGGCGAGAGATTCATCTGCGCGCGGAATCGCGTGGCGAAGGCCGTGCGGCTCATGTGGCACAGCGCGGCGAGCGATTCCAGCGTCCATGGGTCCGCGGGCCGGGCGTGGATCGCCTCGAGCGCCGTGAGCAACCTCGCATCGGAAAGATCGGGGCCCGAGGCACCCGCGATGGGCATGCCCGCCTCCGGCCTGCGCAACCAGGCCAGCACCGCGTGCTGCATCAGCGCGCCCAACAGCTCGGTCACGCCCACGCCGTTGCCGCCGGCCCTGCGGTCGGCCATCCAGCGCACCGCGTCCGCCATGGCGCGCAGCCAGGGCGCGGCATCCGCGGCGCGCAGGTGCAGCACGGACGGCAGCGATGCCACCAGCGGATGGGCGGCCAGTTCCACCGACCGGTAAAAACCGCCGCTCCACACACTGTGGTCGCCGCCCGCCGGCGCGTGCCGCTCGGCACCGGCGGCGCCGGCGGAATGCGTCAGCAGTTCATCGAGGCTCGACGCGGGCAGGCCGGGGTCCGAGAAGACACGGTGCGCATCGCCGCGCGGCAGGAACACGACATCGCCATGCCGCAGGTGCAGCGCCGGCTCCCTGCCGACCTGCAGCCAGCAGTCGCGGCCGCCGACCACGTACAGCGGCGTGCGCCGCAGGCTCTCGACGCGAACGCAGAAGCGGGGACCGAGCTCGACCTGGAAATGCAGGGCCGGCTCGAAGCGCATGCTCTGGACGACGGACTCGGGCGCGGCCTCGGGCACCGGGAGGCGAGGCGCCTGCCTGGCCAGCAAGGCCGCGAGCGCGGCCGAATCCCCATGCCGCCAGCGCTCCGAAGACCGCCCGGGCCGGCGCGGCGCGGCATGCGGCGACAACGAGGACGGGGTCTGTCCGCGCCGGCAGGAGAAGGACATCCAGAGCATGAATTCGTGGTGAAAGGGTGGTGGCATGGGCCCGAAGAACCCACCCGCGATTTGTAAGCCCTTCCCCTGCTTCCAGCCCCCTCCCATCCGTGAGTACCGACCCGGTTTTCGGATCGGCCATTCGGACTACGCCTCAGGCGCCGGGGCCGCTGCCGTGCGCGGCGATCGGGATCACCGAGGAGCGCCATGCGCGCCGGGTGGTGCCCACGACGCGGGCCGCGGCCGGCGCGGCGGCGATGCGCTGCAGGTAGGCCTTGAGCTCGGCGGCCTGCTCGTCGTAGCCGCGGATGCGCGGCAGCATCGCGTTGACGCCGCCGGCCGGCAGGCGGTCGGGGCTGGCCAGCGCGTCTTCGATCGCGCCCCGGAACGCGTCGGTGTCGCCGATCTCGACCACGCGCCCGTTGACGCCGTCCACGATGTCCTCGACCACGCCGCCCGCCGCGGTCGCGATCACCCAGATGCCGCGGGCCAGGGCCTCGCGCACCACCAGGCCGAAGCTCTCCTTCCACAGCGAGGGCACGAGCAGCACGTCGATGTCGTCGTAGAACGCGTCCATCTCGGCCTGCTCGAAGGGCGCCACCACGCGCACCTGGCCCGACACGCGCCACTCGGCGGCGGCGACGGACGCCGCCCCGGTGCGCAGGGCGATGTCGGTGATGACCAGTTCGTAGCCGCCCGCGCGCATGCCCTCCAGCACCTGCTGGAGCCAGAAGTAGCCCTTGTGCACCGCGCGGCCGCCGAGGTAGGCCATGCGCAGCGGCGACCCGGGCCGGCGCGCCGGCCGCGGGCGCGCGGGCAGCGGCACGCCATTGCGATTCACCGCGATCTGCTGCGGCGCGACGCCGTTCGCCACGTAGAGCTCGCGCTGGAATTCGCTGGGCGCCAGCAGCAGGCTCGCGCGGTCGAGCACGTCGCCGAGGAAGAACCTGCGCTTGAAGGTGAAGCCGCTGTCCGGCACGCACTTGGAACAGGCGCGCAGGTCGATCGCCTTCTGGTTGCAGTACACGCCGTTGTCCTGCACCATGAACTGGCGCTCGCACAGCCACCAGGCGTCGTGCAGCGTGATGGCGTAGGGCACGCCGGCCTCCACGCAGGCATGGGCCATCGTCGCGCCGAGCCGCTGCACCGAATGGAAATGCACGACATCGGGCCGCAGCGATTTCAGCAGCCGCGCGAAGATCTCGCCCACCTGCGGATCGTCGTAGTCGAGCGCGCGCTGCGTGTCGTCGGCCACCTGCACGGCGATCACCGGCAGCCCGTCGACCTCGTAGCGCATCACGCTGTAGGGCTCGAGCTCCGACCCGAGGATGGCGGTGAAGACGGTGACGTCGCAGCCATCGGCCTGCAGCCGGCGGCACAGCTGCTCCGCGACCACGGTCGCGCCGCCGAAGCTCACCGGGGCGAACAGCACGTTCACGGCCAGCACCTTGAGGCGCGTGGCGGGCGCCGGCAGCAGCGGTCCGATCACCTGCTGCAGCTGCCGCGCGGCCACCACCTGCGGGTGATAGCGCGACAGCACGCTGCGGCGGGCTTCCTCCGCGATGCCGTGGCGCAGGCCGGCATCGAGCACCAGCCGGGTCAGGGCCGCCTCCCATTGCTCGGGCGTGTCGGCGATCATGCCCGTGCGGCCATGCTCGATGCCTTCGCGGAACGGCCCCGTGCCCGAGCAGATGCTCGGCACGCCGAGGATCGCCGCCTCGATGAACTTGATGTTGCTCTTGGCTTCGTTGAACAGGCTGTCCTCGAGCGGCGCGATGCTGATCTGCCACGAGGCGAGCGCGCGCAGGTAGTCGTCGCCCTGCAGGAACGGGATCTGGAACACCCGGTCGGCGAAGCGCCGGAACGGCGCCGGCAGCTCGAGCGGGCCATGGATGGCGAGCCGCACCTGCGGATGGCGTTGCATCACGGCCAGCAGCGCGGACGCCACGATGCCGAAGTCGCCGTCGTGCGTGCGCGAGCCGCTGCCGTAGCCGATGGTGACGAAGCGCGGATCGGTCTTGACCGGGCGCCGCTCGAGTTCCGCGGCGAGCGCGAGGATGCCTTCGTCCAATGCATTCGGCACCACATGCGTCTTGCCGGGAACGATCTCGCCCATGCTGCGCGCGATCGCGGCCGTGCTCCCGATGCCATGCTGGCAGTGGCTCAGCATCTGCCGGTACTGCGCCGTCGTCTCCTTCGACGATGCCATGCGATCGGACGGAGCGCCCGAGGCGAGCAGTTGCCGGCGATAGGCGTCCCAATCGAAGATCAGGTCGTCCACGTCGAAGAAGCTGGGCACGCCCAGCCGCCGGGCCTCGGTCGCCAGCAGCACCATGTGCGGCGCGGCCGGCACACGGTAGAAGATCAGCAGGCCATGGAACGGCAGGGCCGCGCGGCAGGCTTCGGCATCGCGCCAGCTGAGCACCGTGGTCTCGAGGCCCAGGTGCTCGAACATGTCGACCTTCTGGTCGACCCGGTAGCGCTTGCAGGCCGGTATCGACAGCTCGGCGACGATGAGGATGCGCGCGCCCAGGCTCTGGCGCGACAAGGGCGTGAGCGGCGCGAGCCAGGGCCGGTGCCGCGCGGGATCGCGCGACGGCAGCGCGGCGATGGTGTCGAGCGACGGGCGGGCGCGCCCGGTCGATCGATGCGCGACCCAGCGCTGGGCCCACCGCAGCAGCTGCCCGCGGCGCCGCTCGTAGAAATCGCCGTGGCGGGTGCCCGCCGGAAAGACGCGCAGCCGCAGCCTTCCGTAGAACAGCACCAGCTGCAATCCAAGGCTGGCTTCGAAGCCTTCGATGCGCGCGGCCTGCGCCGCGGCATGCGCCTTCAGCGCGAGGATGCGTGCATCGCGCTCGGCGATCTCCACGTCCTTCTCGAGCGATTCGAAGTGCCGGGTCTCGAGCATTTCCTCGGCCCGCTCGCGCTTGGCCGTGACTTCCGCGGCATGGCTGCGCAGCCGTTCCAGCTCCTGCACCAGGCCCTCGATCCTGCGCGCGAGCACGCCGTCGAGCGGCGGCACGCGCGGCCCGAGGCACAGCACGCCGAGCCCCAGGCCCTGTTCGAATTCGAAGGACGGATGGCGCTGCCGCAACAGCGCCCAGAGGCGGCGCAGCTTGCGGCCGGCGCGGGTTCCGTGCACCAGCACCAGCGCCTGCGGGCCGAGCTTGGCGCGCCACGGCGCGAGGTCCAGCGTGGCCAGCCGCGCCGGGTCGCCGGCATCGACATGCAGCAGGTCGATGCTGCCGTCCGCGAAGGCCGCGGCCGCCTCGCGGTGGCCCGCGAGCCGCGCGTCCACCGTATGGCAGGCCGCGCCGCGCGCGGTGGACTGCCTGAAGGTGGCAGCCGGCACGCCGCCCTCCGCGCCGAGGTCGACGACGATGGCGGGCCGCGTGTGCTCGAGCAGCAGCGCGACGAAGGGCGCATGCACGCTCCAGGCGCGCGATGCCTGGGCCTGTGGCGCGGAGGGGCCCTTGGGTGCGAGGCCGCAGGCGGCGGTGAAGGTGGGGAGCGTGGACATCGGAAGGCTTTGCGCGGGCGAACTCGGAGCCCGACGATTCTTCCGACATGCGGCGCCACCGACTACAGCCGGCAGAACTGAAATCGCAGCCCGGCGTTCAGTCGTGTGGCGCCGACGCACGGCCCCGCGCCGCGCGTGCTCATTCCGCCGACGCGCGCTGCCACTGCCTTAGCCGCAGGCGGCGCGAACGATCTTGCCGGTGGCCGGGTCGGTCTCGATCGTCACGCGCTCGCGCCGGTAGTCCATCGTCGCGGGCTGTCCGGGCTGAAGCTGGCGAACGAGGGAGGCTCCAGTCGACTGCCGGGCCTCGGCATCGCCGATGCGGTTCTTGCCCGCGAGGGCGCTCGCCGACTCCGGCCGGCAGATGCCGAAGGCGCCGTCGTCACGCGCCTGCGGCGCGCTGCAGGCGGCGATCGACAGGACGGCCAGCGCCAGGGTCGCGGCCGGTATCAATTTCGAGGTGGAAGCCAAGGCACATCCTTTCCATGAACATGAAGCAATGCCTGCGTATTCCACCATGGCCGCCGCGCCACGGCATCGGCACGGGCCGGCGGCCGCTCACCCGGTCGCGGTGCGACGGCGCTTCCATATGACGCTGTCCACCAGGTAGTGATGGAAGTTCAGGACGAAGTGCGCAATGAGAATGGTCGGAAGCCCGAGCCACAGCAGGCTCTCGCCGATGCGGCTGGCGGCGAGGTACAGGAGGGCACCGCCGATCGCGCAGGGCAGGAAGAAGCGCATCGGCGGCATCAGCACGGCGCGCCATGGCGTTGCGCGTGCCGGTGAACTTCTCGCCCTCTCACCCTCCTTGCCCTCCTCGCCCGTCGTGTCGTCGCGCTGCCGTTGGCGATAGACGAACACCAGGTACTGGATGTTGTGCCAGACGTTGACCACCAGCCAGCCGATGGTGATGTCGCTGATCCAGACATAGCCGACCAGCGAAACGATCAGGTGGGACAGCACGAGGCTGTCGAACGGTCCCGCCGCCTGCCTCATGCGCCTCGAATACGCCAGGCATGCCAGCCAGCACGCGGCGCCGACGAGGGCTGCAATTCCCGCGGCCAGGGCCCACGCCTGCGGAACCGGCGGCAGCCAGATCGGGTAGCCGAGGAAGCTGTCGGCCCCCTGTGCACTGCGATGCAGATAGCCCCACGCGGGGAACAGATAGATCAGCCCATAGGGCAGGCTTCGCCAGGGCATCGGGGGCCGCCGGTCGCAGCGCCTCGCGATGCCGTAGCACTGGCGGGAGACATGGAAGGACTGCGCGAGGAAATAGAGGGCGAACAGTCCGGCCGCCTCGTAGGCGAGCGCGACGATCGTCAAGCCCGCCAGTACCAGGATCGGTGCGATGAAGACCAGCGCCTGGCGCATGCGGGGGCGCGAGGACATCGCGCCCAGGCGCGTGTAGGTCGCGACGATATGGGGATTGGCCAGCAGCCAGATGTCGATGTAGAGGATCGCCAGCATCATCGGCGTGGACCACGATGCCAGCGCGCCGGCCGCCAGCGCCGCGAGCAGGTTGCCGACGACCAGCCAATGCTCGCGTCGCATCGAGCCGATGGCGACGTTGCCCGACACGGACTGCGCGTGCGCCGTCATGTCACGACGGGCGGCGTGGGCGGGGGCCGAGGCGATCCGAGGGGCGCCTGCTTGGGCGGGATCGAAAACACGGAGCCGGGGCGCAGATGGCGTTCGAGATCGGCTCGCATGGCTTCGTAGGCCGCGCTTCGGGCCGCCGTGAACCTCGACTCGAGCGTCGCGCGGCCCACGATGCCGGACAAGCCGGCCGGCGGAAGCTGCTGGTAGGGGTCGTACTCTTCGATGACCTCACAGGGATGGCAGCGTCGGTCCGCGTCGTACTGGCCGCGGAACTTCAGCGTGTAGATGGCACCGCCGTCCTTGCCCGGATCCACGGGGAAACTGAAAGCCAGCGTGTCTTCGGGCGTCCTGATGCCGCCAAGGCTTTCGACGGGGATGAAACCGGCATTCCTGTAGGCGCCCGCGACGGCCTCCTTGAGACTGGAGAATTCGATACCGGTGAAGGAGTTGCCGAACAGGTTCCGCTCACCGGCCCACTGCCGCTTGTAGTTGAAGCGTTCCCACGCGGGATCCCTATGCCCGTTGGATTCGATCGTGGCGTACGCGTTGTCGATGGCCGGCACGAGCAGCGCGCTCAACTCGTACTGCGTCATCCATGGAAGCGTCTCGAACTCGGACGCATTCCTGATCTCGGCGAACCGCAGGAAGCAGGGGTTGCACCGCTTTCTCTCGTCGGGCAGCTCGTCGGCCGAGACGAAGATCATCGGCTTCGGCTCGACCTTCGGATAGGCATCGAACCTGAACTGGAAGATCGTCGACTTGTTCTTCTGTGCGTCCACGGCAACGAGAGAGAAGCCCGATGTCCGGAAAGCCTTGCTCACCATCGACCTGAATTCCGTGACGGTGATCTTCTGATAGGCCGCGGCCGGAATGGAGGGCCGTCCGATCTTGTAGCTGAGACCCAGCACACCCGGCAGCTGCTGTTGGGCCGAAACGGCCAGTGCGGCCAGCAAGCAGCATCCGCCCAGCAGGGCCTTGCAAATACGGGAGATGACCATCACGCATGCCTTCTGTCAAAGCGCGCCGCGCGCGCCAGGTCGATCGGGGTGGAAGCGAGCTTCGGGGACTCGGCCAAGTACGCCGCGATGGGCGCAGTGCACGGCCCTCCTCGTCCCGCGTGTGCCTGCGGGACGAATCTTAGGGGTGGGAAGAAGCGTCCCGATGACGGATCGATCACATGCCGGCGGAATTTCGTCGCGGCGTTGCGCGCATCGCACGCCTCATCCCACCGGGGGATAGCCAGCAGGTGTGCGACCCCGGCGTTCAGTCGACATGGTCGTATCGCTCGACCTGGCAGGCCTCGGTCCCTGGCTGCGTCGCGCACACCGAATACGCATGCGGCGGCGTGTTCGCGCAAGCGGCGAGCAGCAGCGCGGCGAACGACAGGAGCAGCTTTGGCCGCATGCTCATTCCGCCTGCGCGATCACCAGCAGCACCGAGGCCGGCGTCTTCCCCACCGACGTGATCTTGTGCGGGATGCCCGCGTTGAAATGCGCGGTGTCGCCGGCCGACAGCGTTTCGGTGCGGCTCGCGAGCTGCAGCGTGATGCGGCCCTTGAGTACATGGAGGATCTCCTCGCCCTCGTGGTGGCTCATCGGGTGGTTGCGCACCGGCTCGTCGGTCGGGTGCAGCACGAAGGCCACCATGCGGTGGCCCGGCAGCGAGCCCGACACCAGCCGCGCCGCGCCGCCCGCGGTCGCCGGCTGCTGGCGATGGATGACCACCGGGTCCTCCTCGGACGACTCGGCGAACAGCTCCTCGACCTGCACGCCCAGCGCCTTCGACAGCTTGAGCGCCGCGCCCACCGAGGGCGTGGACACGCCGCGCTCGAGCTTGGACACGTAGCTCTTGGTCAACCCGGTGGCCTGCGCCAACCCCTCCAGCGTGAGCCCCGACTGGACCCGCAACAACTTCAACTTGATGGACATGACTTTTCTTTAGGACACTTGTGTCCTAAAATGGATTTGTTTCTCGAACCCGATCGCACACGCAACGCGGCCGATCCCGCGCCGCACAGGAGTATGGTATGTCCGCACCTTCGCCGTTCCGCCGCTGGATCGCCCCTGTCCTCGCCCTGACGCTGGCCTGCGTCGGCGCGGCGGCCCAGGCCCAGCCCTACCCCGCCAAGCCGATCCGGCTCGTGATCCCGTTCGGCGCCGGCGGCATCACCGACATGGCCGGCCGGCTCATCGGCCAGGCGCTCGGCGAGGAACTCAAGCAGCAGGTGGTGATCGACAACCGTCCCGGCGCGGGCGGCTCGATCGCCGCGCAGGCCGTGGCGCAGGCGCAGCCCGACGGCTACACGCTGCTGCTCGGCACGGTCGGTACGCAGGTGGTCAACAAGATGATCTATGCGCGGCTCGGCTACGACCCGGCGGCGCTCACGCCCGTTTCGCTGGTGAGCAACTCGCCCTATGTGCTCGCGGTCGCGGGCCTCGATGGCGTGAAGGACCTGCCCGCGCTGGCGGCCTATGCGAAGAAGAATCCCGGCACGCTGAACTTCGGCTCGGCCGGGAACGGCAGCTCGCCGCACCTCGGTCTCGAACTGTTCAAGCTCGCGACGCACAGCGACATCCTCCACGTGCCGTTCAAGAGCGGCGCCGAGGCCGTGAACGCCGCGCTCGGCGGCCAGGTCCAGATCGTGATCGACGCGATTCCCGTGATCCAGCCGCAGGCCAAGGCCGGCAAGCTGCGCATGCTCGCGATCGCCGCCGACCATCGCAACCCCGCCGTGCCCGACCTGCCCACCAGCAAGGAACAGGGCCTGGGCGAATTCCAGATCGGTTCGTGGAACGCGCTGCTGGCACCGCCCGGCACGCCGCCGGCCCAGGTCGCGCTGGTCGACGAGGCACTGGCGCGCGCGCTCAAGCGCCCTGCCCTGGTGGCGCGCCTGGCCGAGCTCGGCATCGAGCCGCTGCCCACGGGCGCCGCCGCCTACGGCAAGCACCTGCGCGCCGAGACCGAGAAGTGGACGCGCGTGGTGCGCGCCGCGGGCACCAAGGTCGACTGATGGCCATGAAGCTCCACGACACCTTGCGCTCGGGCAATGCCTGGAAGGTGCGGCTGATGGCCGGCCTGCTCGGCGTGCCGCTCGAGCGGCACACGCGCTCGATCGACCGCGGCGACCTGCGCCGGCCCGACTTCCTCGCGATCGCGCCGCTCGCGCAGGTGCCGGTGCTCGAGCTGGACGACGGCCACTGCATCGCCGAATCGATGGCGATCCTCCACTTCCTCGCGCAGGGCTCGCCGTGGTGGCCCGCCGAGCCGCTCGCGCAGGCGCGCGTGCTGACCTGGCTGTCCTTCGAGCAGGAGCGCCACATGAAGCCGCTCGCGAAGCTGCGCCTGCACCTGGCGCTGCACCGCGACCGCGATCCGGCGAGCCCCGAATTCCGCGCCTACCGGCACGAGGCCCTGGCCGCGCTCGCGCTGCTCGAAGCGCGGCTCGAACGGCAGGGCCCCGACGGCTGGGTCGCCACCGACACGCACCCGAGCATCGCCGACGTGGCGCTGTACCCTTACACGCGACTCGCGCCCATGGGCGGCATCGAGCTGCAGGGCTTCGCGGCGATCCGCGCCTGGCTCGCGCGCATCGAGGACCTCGACGGCTACCAGGCACTTTTTCCCGCGCATCCCGAGAAGACCTTCTCGACCAGCGAAACCCCTTAAGGAGATCCCCCATGGCACTGCAAGACACCTTCGAACTCGCGAAGGAAGAACTCGTCGCCCAATCCATCGTCCAGATGGACCAGCACTTCGCCGAGAGCCCCTACACGCCGCGGCAGAAGCTCGCGCTGACCTGCCGCATCCTGTTCGACAACGGGCACGACTCGGGCCTCGCGGGCCAGATCACCGCGCGCACCGGCAAGCCCGGCGAATACCTCACGCAGCGCCTGGGCCTGGGCTTCGACGAGATCGCCGAGGACAACCTGCTGACGGTCGACGAGGACCTCCACGTGCTCGACGGCGCGGGCATGCCCAACCCGGCGAACCGCTTCCACTCGTGGGTGTACCGCGCGCGGCCCGACGTCAACTGCATCATCCACACCCATGCGCTGCATGCCTCGGCGCTCGGCATGCTCGAGGAACCGCTGAAGATCAGCCACATGGACAACTGCGTGCTGTACGACGACGTGGCCTTCGTCGGCGAATGGCCCGGCGTGCCCGTGGGCAACGAGGAGGGCGAGTTCATCTCGACCGCGCTCGGCCAGAAGCGCGCGCTGCTGCTGTCGCACCACGGCCTGCTGGTCGCGGCCACGAGCATCGAGGAAGCCTGCGTGCTGTCGATCGCCTTCGAGCGCGCCGCCAGGATGCACCTGCTGGCCGCCGCGGCCGGCACCATCCGGCCGATCGACCACCGCCTTGCGAAGGAAGCGCACGACTGGATCGTGCGGCCGCGCCGCAACACGGTGGCCTTCGAGTACTACGCACGCCGCTCGCTCAAGGACCCACGCAACGCGGACTGCCTGCGCGCGGCCTGAGTTCCATCGCCCTTTGACAAGGAGTCCTTTGCCATGCGATGCATCGCGCTGCAGCACCTGGCCTTCGAGGACCTCGGCCTGTTCGCGCCGGTCCTGCGGGAGGCCGGCTGGACCATCGACTACCGGCAGGCCGGCGTCTCGCCGCTCGAGCCCTCGGAATGGCGCGAGGCCGATCTGGTCGTCGTGCTCGGCGGCCCGATCGCTGCCTACGACACCCGCCTCTATCCCTTCCTGCACGACGAGATCGCGGGCCTGCGCGCGCGGCTCGCGCTGCGCCGGCCCACGCTGGGCCTGTGCCTTGGCGCGCAGCTGATGGCCAGCGCGCTCGGCGCGCGCGTGTACTTCTCGGGCACCAAGGAGATCGGCTGGGCACCGGTCGCGTTGAGCGCGGCCGGCCAGGCGTCGTGCCTCGCGCCGCTGGCCAACGTGCCGGTGCTGCACTGGCATGGCGACACCTTCGAGCTGCCCGAAGGCGCGGAGTTGCTCGCGAGCACGGCCCTCACGCCGCACCAGGCCTTCAGCCATGGCCGCAATGCACTCGCATTGCAGTTCCATCCCGAGGCCGATCCCGCGCGCATCGAACCCTGGCTCATCGGCCATGCGTGCGAACTCGCGCAGGCCGGCATCGATGTTCCGGCCCTGCGCGGCCAAAGCTCCGCACGGGGCAACGCGCCGCAAGCAAGCGCCTCGGCGATGCTGCGCGCCTGGCTGGGCCAGCTCGAATGACGCTCGCGCCGGTGCGCATCGACGCATTGCTCGTGGGCCCCATCGCACCGCTGCCCGATGGCCGCACACCCAGCGGCATCGTCAAGTCGCCGAGCGACGATGCGCTGTGGCTCTCGGCCACCGGACTCGCAGGCGACGCGCAGGCCGACCTGCGCATCCATGGCGGTCCCGAGAAGGCGGTGCACCACTATCCGCGCGAGCACTACGCCGCGTGGTCCGCATGGAGCCGCCGCCATGACCTGCTGGCCGCGCCCGGTGCCTTCGGCGAGAACCTCTCGACCGTGGGCTGGGACGAATCCAGCGTCTGCATCGGCGACGTGCTGCGGCTCGGCGAGGCGCTGGTGCAGGTGTCGCAGGGCCGGCAGCCCTGCTGGAAGCTCGATGTGCGCTTCGGCGAACCGGGCATGGCGCGCGAGATGCAGGACAGCGGCCGCACCGGCTGGTACTACCGCGTGCTGCAGCCCGGCGCGGTGCAACGCGACGCAGCGATCGCGCTGGTCGAGCGGCCGCATCCCGAGTGGCCGCTGTCGCGCCTCATCGCCCTGCTGTTCGCACGCGACGAGCGCTTCGCGCCCGAGTGGGAACGCGCGGCCGAACTGCCGGCGCTCGCCGAACGCTGGCGCGCCACCTTCCGGCGCCGCGCGGCCTCGCGGCAGGTCGAGGACTGGACACCGCGCCTGTGCGTGCCGGGCGCGGACCCGCGCTGATGCAAGGCGGGAATACCCGCAGCCCGTGGACAGCCGACTGACAGCGCCGTCCGCGAACATGGGGCATCGATCGCGGGAGACACCCGCGCACAGGAGACACATGCCCTTCCCGACCTTCCGGCCGGCCGCCGCCGCCATCGCCGCGTGCATCGCCCTGGCCGCCTGCACGACCGCCCCCACCGCTTCCACGCCCGTCGCACGCGTCGTGCCGCCCACCGACTGCAAGGCCTGGGTCGGCACCGACCGCAACGCCGAGCTGCCCGGCTACACCCTGCGGCAGGCCGACGGCACCTCGCGCTGCGTGCCCCTGCTGCTCACCGCCGCCCACGCGCCCGCCGGCTACGCGGGCGACTTCCACGTGCAGGAGTTCACCGACGCCAAGCTCAAGGAACGCTGGGCCGCGTGCAAGAGCGATGCGGCCTGCTTCAAGCGCATCAACGACCAGATGCAGCGCTGGCTGCCGCCGAACAAGGAGCGCGCGACGCGCGTCACCGGCATGGTCGATCCGGTCGGCAAGATCGATTCCGACGGGCAGGTGAACCTGCGCGACATCCGCAAGCCGGGCTTCTTCGCGAAGGCGCCGTACAACGAGGCGGTGGCCGAGGCGAACGGCCGCACGCACGTGGTGGAGTTCACCGTGCCGCGCGATCCGCTCGAGCGCCTCAAGCTCAACATGCAAGGCGACATCAAGCTGCGCGGCTGGTACGTGGAGGGCGCGGGCGTCGACGACGGACGCGGCGGCCGCACGCGCGCGCTGGTGATCATGAGCCCGGGCGGCGGCGGCCAGCTCACGGCCATCGACCATCCCGACGAGGTGACGGTGCGCGTCGATCCCGCCACGCGCCGCGCGACTTCGGTACGCTTCCCCAACGCGACCACCGAAGGCCCCGGCATGCGCTTCTGGCGCGACCACCTGCATGCGCTGAACCGCGCGGGCTTCGACGTACTGGCCTACGACCGGCGCGGCGAAGGCCTGTCGGGCGGCTTCAGCGACACCAACACGCTCGAGCAGAGCGAGGACATCTTCCGCGTGCTCGCGCAGATGGACAGCGGGCGCGGCCTGCGCGTGCTGATGGCCTCGGGCCAGGAGCTCGAGGGCGCACCGGCGGCCGGCAAGCTGATGGCCGGCATGAAGTCGCGCGAGATCCCGCTGCTGCTGCTGGGCTACTCGCGCGGCTCGATGACCACCGGCTGGGCCATGACCAAGAACTACGCCGGCGGCTGCAGCTACGACATGCCGACCGAGCAGTGCAGCGCGCCCAAGGGCTACGCCAACATCAAGGGCGCGATCCTCTACGCCTCGTTCGTGAGCGGCGCGGGCTACCTGCCCGAGGCGCCGGACCTCGCGGACCGCAACCTCTTCCTCGGCGGCATGGCGGCCGACAACTACGTCGCCTTCTATCCCAACTCGGCGGTGCTCGCGAACATGCCGAAGTGGCCCGCCGTGTTCTTCGCCAAGGGCCTGTGGGACCGCGCCGAAAGCCTCGAAGGCACGGTCGCGGCCTATGACCGCGTGCGCGGGCTCAAGGACATCGTCGTCTCGCGCGGACCGCACTCGATGGAGACCTGGCCCCGGCAGGAACTCGACCGCGTGCGCAGCCGGATGGTCGCGTTCGCGACGGCCGCCGTGCAGGGCCGCACCGCGCTGCCGCAAGCGCCGCAATGGACGGACCTCAAGGGCCTCGTCGCGACCACGCCGGACGTGTGGGAGATGTCATCGAAGCCGCGCTAGGAGCGGTTCATTCGGGCCGGCGCCGCGCGCCGATGCGGCGTGACCGCGAGGTCAGGTCGAAGGCTTGTCCTGCCCCGACGGCTCGAACGCCCGCGCAACGATCGCCTCGATCGCATCGATCTCGGCGGGCTTGAGCATGTACAGCTCTTGCGACTTGCGACGGCGCTCCGGCATCCTGCAATGGTTTTGCTGGATCCACTGGATCAACAGATTGATCGTCCTGTTCGGCAGGTCGAAAGCCGAATCGATTGTCTCGAAGGCCTGGTCGTAGGCCTGAAGGTAGGCCGTCTCCTCGAACAGCGTCTGCTCCAGGGCCGCTTCCGCACAGGAGGTGACGAACTCGGCGGCCGCCTGACCGGCCCAGTTCCCGTAGATCATGGGCGACGACCTGAACTGGAAATCGAACCGGGCACCGTCGATGTAGGTCACGTCCCAGAGAGCGCGCGCTGGCTTGCTGAACGTCTCCAGAGCCTGCAAGTAGTCTCTCTCGTGCTTCTTCATGGCCACCGACAGGGGCAGGATCGCGGGCGTTCCGTGGGTCTGCGGCAAGGCGCCGTTGTAGTTCAGGCTGTGGTGAGCCAGCAGTCGGGAAAGCCGGCCATTGCCATCGATGAAGGGATGCAGGAAGACGAAGCCGAAGCTCACCAGCGCTGCCTTGATCAGCGGTGGAACGTCGTCACCAGCATTGGCCATCTGCATGAATCCATCCATGAGCCCGGGCAGGACCTCGGGCGGTGGCGGCAGGTACCGGATCGCCAGGACGCCATGGCCGCCGCGCTGCAACCAATTCTGGCGACTTCGAAACGCGTGTTCGGACAGCTCGGGCCGACTGATCACCGCCTGTTGCAGTGCGGCGATGTAGGACTCGGTGAGAGGCCTGCGATCCGCCAGATGTTGCATGGCTGCCATGAAGGCACGCGCCTTGTCGGGCGAAGCATCCTCGTTCTCGATGGCATAGGAGTCGCGCGTCTCGCTCAGGTACGCCCAATCCATGACGCGATCGACCAGATCGACGTTGCCCGGATCGGTCACCCAGCGCTCGAGCCTTTCGAGTACCTTCGCTCCGCGGCGCTCGAGCTCGGCGTCGCGAAGCATCACCGGGCAGTAATGGTACGGACCGAGGCCGTTGAAGTTCACGCGCAATCGGGTGCTCTTCTCCCATACCGGGCCGGTGTAATGCTCTCGAGGGTCGAACATGTCGAGGTAGTTGCCTCCCGTCGTCGGCCAGGGCAGCGGCAGCTCCCGTGCGTTGGCCTTTTCCCAGACGAACGCCAGTCGCCGCAGGTTGGCCGCCTTGGGCTGCTCGACGAGTGCCTCGGCCATTTCCTCGGCAGGCACCAGCTTCATGGCTTCGTGCAGGATCGCCAGTTCGACGCCCTCGTGCTTCAGCCCGAATTGCGCGTGAATCAGGATGGAGGCATCGTCGCGCGGCGCGACCTGCCTGGGTACTGCCAGCAGGTCTGGCAGGGCCTCCACGCGCGTGACCGGCTTGATGCGTGCCGGTCTTCTCAAGGGGGGCATGCGCAGCGGGATGCGCGACAGCAACGCCTCGTAGCCAATCATCACCGCCTCGCTTTTTGCTTACCGGCTTGGATTTTCATTTAGAAATCGATATTTACCTAAGTTTTTACATACTCATCCCCAGCCCTCGCCCCCTTCGCCCTCAGCGGCACCAGCCAGCGCCCGGGATCGAGCGACACCTGGTCGTCGCCAACCAGCCGGCCGCCGAGCTCGCGCCATCTGACCGCGGCCATCACTGAACCGATATTGGCCAGGCTGGTCTGCATGAGTGCGGCCTCGACGGGATCGTGCAGCGGCTGCATGTTGGGGCGTCTTGCATCGATCAACACCAGGTCGGCCTGCTCGCCCGGCGTCACGGTGCCGATGCGGGCCGACTGCGGCTAGCTCGTCGCACAGCGGTAGCTGGACGCAGCGTTCAGATCGCCAGACCCGTTGTACTTCGGCCAGCTCGGATAGATGCAAAGAGGCCGGGTGCGACCGGCCGTCGCAGGGTTCGCATCGGTCGCCATGAGCTCTCCCGGCGCCTTGCCGCGTTCCACCCAGGCCTCCAGTGCGTCCAGCACCGGCACGCCGCCGGTCGCATTGAAGTGCCCGGTGCCATGGCCGTATCCCGGCACCTGGTAGAAGCGCAGGAACGCGTCGACCTGCGGCCGGCCCAGCTTCAACAGCAGCGCGTTGTAGTAGTCGACCGATCCCTGGAAGGGGATCAGCGGATCGGAGGTGCCGTGCACCAGCAGCCACTTGCCGCCGCGCGCGACGAAGGGCTCGATGTTGGTGCTCGTGGCGTCCATGACCCCGGACAGTTCCTGAATGCGAGGCAGGTAGCTTCCCGGTGACGCGCCATCGAGGCCGATCGACAGGCCCAGAGGGTCCATCAACACCGCGTTGCGGATGAAGGCGTCGGGCAACGCCCCCAGGCTGCCCAGCACCAGTGGATTCGGCGGAACCGGAAAGGTCGCGGTCGCACCCAGCACCGAGGCGTAGTCCGTGGACGGCAGGAAGCCGGGATTGCTGGTCGCGCCGCTCTTGAACGCATAGGAGAACTCGGTGCGCGATTGCAGCGTGTCGACGGTCTTGATCTGGGCATCGGACAGGCAATCGTCTCCTGCATCCGCCCCGCCCTTGCAGCGCAGGCTCTGCGGCTTGAACGTGCATGCGGCGACGTTGCCCACGATGCCGTCGACGGCGCCATCGAGCGCATCGCAGGCCGCGAGTTCGGCCGTGCGCAAGGTCTGCAGTTTCTTCGGACTGAGGAAGCCGACGCCGCCATCGCCCCACAACGCACGCGTGCCGACCTGGATGGTCATCATCTGCGGCATGTAGGCATAGGCCGGGAAGTACGTGACCACGCCGTCGTAGTCGGCGGGCCACTTCTGCATGACCTGCATGCCTTCGTGGCCGCCCTTCGAGCCGCCCATGAAATAGGTCCTGGCCGGTGCCTTCCCGTAGCGCAGGCCGATCAGCTTCATCGCCACGTCGCGCGTCTTCTTCAAGGCATCGCCGGCGTAGTTCCGGAGCATCTCGCTGTTCGATGCGAAGGCGGTGTAGAAAGGGTCGGTCGGCGGTGCCTGATGCCCCGAGTCGTCGGCGAAGATGGCGTATCCGCGCTGCAGCGGACTCGCGCCCGATGTCAGCGGCGTGGTCACGAGGTCCGGGACCACGCCGTCGAATCCGCCGCCACCGAAGTGCATCGCATGGCCGTTCCAGTTCGTGGGAAGCACGAGGGCGAACACGATGTCCTGCGCCCCTTCGGAGACGGAAGCGATGCGGCCCTTGAGCATGCAATGCTCGCCCGTCTGCCCCGCGCTCGGCACGAGGGCCGCTTCGGTGACCGTTGCGCCCTGGGTCGGCAGTCCGATCGCGGCACTGTCCACCTTGGCTCCCCGAAGTGCGGCGCATGCCGTGCCCGCCGAAGGCGGCGATGGTGGCGGCTGCGTAGTGGCGACCGCCGACGGATCGATCTGGATGGCGCCACCACCCCCTCCACCGCCGCCGCACGCCTGAAGAAGAAGTAGGACAGCCAGCAATGGCACGACGCGTCGTTTCTTGAATCCCCGCATGGATCTTTGTCTCCGTTGAAGTTGTTGATGCGACCTTGGACCTCGTCGCAACCGGCGCCTTCCACTTGCAAGGCAGTTGCGAAAAGTCCGCGGATGCTACGTGGCGAGTTCGCGCGTAGCGATTGCGAAAGGCCGCATCCGCATGGCAAAAACATTCATGTGGCGCACGGCGCGCAAGCCGATGGAATCGGCGCGGGGATGTGCCGCCCTGCGCGTGAGCGGCGACTTCGCCTCACGAGGCGATGAAGAACACGGAGCCTGCTAAGCCCCTCGCGCAGCCTTGCCCGCCGCCTTCGGCACGAACAGCATCTTCTCGACCTGCGCCAGCAGCCGCTTCGCGAAATCGGCATCGAGCTCGGCATGCTCGAAGAGCAGGCGATACCAGACCGGCCCGAACAGCAGGTCGAGCACGATGTCGTGGTCGACGTCGGCAGCGATCTCGCCGCGCTCCTGCGCCTTGCGCAGCAGGCGCAGGCCCGATTCGCGCCGCGGCAGCACCACCTTGTCGCGCAGCAGGGCCGCGGTGGCCTGGTCGTACTGCGCCTCGGCCACGAGCGAGCTGAGGATCGTGCGCCATTCGCGGTCCTGCACCCGCTCGACCGTCGACACGAGGTAGCGGCGCAGCTCGCTCTTGAGCGAGGACGCGTCCTCCACGATGGCCGTGTCGGGCAAGCCTTCCATGTAGAGCTCGATCAGCAACGCCCCCTTGCTCGGCCAGCGGCGGTAGATCGAGGTCTTCGAGACGCCGGCCAGCGCCGCGACCTGTTCCATCGCGAAGCGCGCATAGCCATGCACGCGCAGCACCTCGCGCGCGGCTTCGAGGATGGCGTCGTGCGTCTGCTGCCGGCGGCGCCGGGCGCGCGGTCCCTGTTCCACGGGCTCGGAACTCTGGTCGGGGGTGTCCTTCATGGTCATGGCGCGATTCTGACATTCCGATGGCTGTTGACATACGGTACGTACCGTTCTAAAGTTTTAGATACGGTGCGTACCGTTTACTGGAGTCAATCATGCCGCCTCGGGCTCTCCGCCGCTTCGCCGGCCTTCTCGCCCTCATGCTTTGCTGTTCCGCGCACGCCGTTGCGTTCAAGTGGGCGTCGCAGGACGACGCCGCGACCATGGACCCGGATGCCTTCAACCACGGGCCGACCATGACCGTGCTCGGCCACATCTACGAAGGGCTGGTGCGGCGCGACCGCGAGCAGCGCATCGAGCCCGCACTCGCGCAGTCGTGGACCCAGCCGGCGCCGACCGTCTGGCGCTTTCGCCTGCGCGAGGGCGTGCGCTTCCACGACGGCAGCCTGCTGACCGCCGAGGACGTGGTGTTCTCGCTCAAGCGCGCGATGACGCCCGAATCGGACATGAAGGTATTCGCCGCCTCGATCGCCGACGTGAAGGCGGTGGACGCCACGACCGTCGACGTCGTCACCGAATTCCCCAACGCGGCGCTGCTGCAGTCGCTGCCCGAACTCAAGGTGATGTCCAAGGCCTGGGCCGAGAAGAACGGGGCGCTGCGCCCCGCCGACATGCGGCAGAAGAGCGAGAACTTCGCGACCCGCAACGCCAACGGCACCGGCCCCTTCAAGCTCTCGGTGCGCGAACCCGACGTGCGCACGGTACTGGTGGCGCACACGGGCTGGTGGGACAAGCCCGGCACCAACATCACCGAGGCGACGATGGTGAAGATCTCCTCGGCCGCCACCCGCGTGGCGGCGCTGCTGTCGGGCGAGCTCGACTTCGCCTACCCGATCCCGCTGCAGGACATTCCGCGCGTCGAGGCCTCGACCGGCTACAAGGTGCTGCAGGGGCCCGAGATCCGCAACCTGTTCCTCTCGATGGACCAGGCCAGCCCCGAACTGCGCTACGCGAGCGTCAAGGGCAGGAATCCCTTCGCCGATCGCCGCGTGCGGCTGGCGATCTACCAGGCGATCGACATCGAGGCGATCGGCAAGCGCATCCTGCGCGACTCGGCGGTGCCCACCGGCATCCTCGTGCCGCGCGGCGTGAACTCGGTCGACGCCGCCATGGTGGCGCGGCCCTTTCCCTACGACCTCGCGGCCGCGAAGAAGCTGCTCGCCGAGGCCGGCTATCCGACCGGCTTCGAGGTCACGCTCGACTGCACCAACGACCGCTACGTCAACGACGAGCAGGTCTGCACCGCGATCGCCGGCATGCTCTCGCGCATCGGCGTGAAGGTGGCGGTCAACGCACTGCCGGGCGCGCGCTTCTTCACCAAGGTGGGCGCGGGCGACTCGAGCTTCAATTTCTTCGGCTACACGCCCGTCAACCTCGATGCCTACAACACCCTCAACGTGATGATGGCGACGCGCGACGGCAAGGCCGGCCAGTGGAACGTCGGGCGCTACAGCAATCCCGAGGTCGACCGGCTGATCGGCCAGGTGCTGACCGAGATGGACCCGCAGGCGCGCACGCGGCTGGTCACGCAGGCGATGACCCTGCACCGCAACGACGTGGGCCACATCCCGCTCTACCAGCAGGGCCTGGCCTGGGGCATGCGCAAGAACGTCGACGCGGCACTGCAGAGCGACAACCGCGTCAACCTGCGCTTCATCAGCGTCCGGTAGGCCCGATGCTCGCGTTCTTCATTCGCCGGCTGCTGGCGGCCGTCGGGGTGCTGGCCACCGTCGCGTTCATCGCCTTCGGCCTGTTCAAGCACGTGGGCGACCCGGTCACGCAGATGCTGGGGCCCGATGCCAGCGATGCCGACCGCGCGCGCGTGCGCCAGGAGCTGCGGCTGGACGACCCCTTCGTGCTGCAGTTCGCGCGCTTCTCGGCGCGGCTCGCGCAAGGCGATCTCGGCGTGTCGCTGCGCCAGGGCCGGCCGGTGCGCGAACTGCTGGCCGAGCGCCTGCCGGCCACGCTCGAACTCAGCCTGGTCGCCGCCTTCGTCTCGGTGGTGGCCGGCCTGTTCCTCGGCGTCGCGTGCGCGGTGCGCCCGCGCAGCTGGTTCGCGCGCGGGACCATGGCGCTGTCGCTGATCGGTGCCTCGCTGCCCACCTTCCTGATCGGCATCCTGCTGATCCTGGTCTTCTCCGTCACGCTCGGCCTGCTGCCCTCCTACGGCCGCGGCGAGGTGGTGGCCATCGGCTGGTGGAAGAGCGGGCTGCTCACGCGCGACGGCTGGCTGCACCTCGCGATGCCGGCGGTCACGCTCGCGCTGTTCCAGCTCGCTCTGATCGTGCGGCTCGCGCGCGCCGAGATGATGGAGGTGCTGCGCGCCGACTACATCCGCTTCGCCCGCGCGCGCGGCATCCGCGAGCGCGCGATCCTCTACCGCCACGCGCTGCGCAATGCGCTGGTGCCGGTCGTGACGATCGTGGGGCTGCAGCTGGGCGCGGTCATCGCCTTCGCCGTGGTCACCGAAACCGTCTTCCAGTGGCCCGGCCTCGGCGCCCTGTTCGTCGATGCGATCGGCTTCGCCGACACGCCCGTCATCGCCGCGTACCTGTGCTTCGTCGCGGCCATGTACGTGTGCATCAACCTGGTCGTGGACATCCTCTATGTCGCGATCGATCCCCGTCTCGAGACAGCCTGAAAGCGGCCCGCATGAATCCCACGCCTCCCATGGCGCGCACCGTCGAAGCGGTGCGCGCGTTCCACGACGACCTGGCCCGGCTGCGGCAGGACCTCCACGCGCATCCCGAGCTCGGCTTCGAGGAGGAACGCACCGCCGCGCGCATCGCCGCCTTCCTGCAGGCGCTCGGCATCGAGGTGCACCGCCACGTGGGCCGCACCGGCGTGGTCGGCGTGCTGCACGGGCGCTCCACGGCCAGCGGCCGCAGCATCGGCCTGCGTGCCGACATGGACGCACTGCCGATCCAGGAACTCGGCGATCCGGCCTACCGCTCGTGCATCCCGGGCCGCATGCACGGCTGCGGACACGACGGGCACTGCGCGATCCTGCTGGGCGCCGCGAAGTACCTGGCGCAGACCCGCGACTTCGACGGCACCGTCTACTTCTTCTTCCAGCCGGGCGAGGAAGGCCATGCCGGCGCGCGCGAGATGATCCGCGACGGCCTGTTCGAGCGCTTCCCCGCGCAGCAGGTGTTCGCGCTGCACAACTGGCCCTCGCTGCCCGCGGGCACCATCGCGCTGAACGCCGGGCCGATGATGGCGGCGATCGACCGCTTCTCGATCCGCGTGCAGGGCCGCGGCGGACACGGCGCCCATCCGCAGCAGGCCATCGATCCGATCCTCGTGGCCTCGGAGATCGTCTCGGCGGTGCACACCATCGTGAGCCGTAACGTCAATCCGGTCGATGCGGCGGTCATCAGCTTCCAGTCCTTCCAGTCCGGCGCGCCCGAGGCCCTGTCGGTCATTCCGGACCACGCGCAGCTGCACGGCATGGTCAAGTGGTTCAAGCCCCAGGTGCAGGCCGTGCTGCGCGAACGGCTGATCGAGACCGCGGAACGCGTGGCACTGGCCTTCGGCGCCCAGGGCGAGGTGCACTACGAAGAACTCTACCCACCGACCATCAACCACCCCGAGGCCGCCGAAGCGCTCGCGCGCGTGGCTTGCCGAGTGGTCGGCGAGGCCCACGTGGTCCGCGACATGGAGCCCAGCATGGGATCGGAGGATTTCGCCTTCATGCTGCAGCAGCGGCCGGGCGCCTACTTCCGGCTCGGCCAGGGCATGACCGACGGCCGCTTCCTGCATCACCCGCGCTACGACTTCAACGACGCCACCATTCCGGTCGGCAGCGGCGTGTTCGCGGCACTCGCCGAGGACCTGCTCGCGCCATGAAACAGCTCTGGACCCGATGGCTCGACAGCGATGTCGGCCACAGCTTTCGCAGCTCGCCGGTCGCCATGGCGGCTGCGGTGATCGCACTCGGCTGCTTGCTGGCAGCCGTCTTCGCGGGCTGGGTGTCGCCGCACGATCCCTTCGACCTGACCCGGCTTGAGCTGCTCGATGCGCGGCTGCCGCCGGCATGGGCACCGGAAGGCAACGCCAGCTACCCGCTGGGCACCGACGACCAGGGTCGCGACATGCTGTCGGCCGTGATCCACGGCCTGCGCATCTCGCTGATCGTGGGCCTGGCCTCGGTCGCGGCCTCCGCCGTGGTCGGCGTTGCGCTCGGATTGCTGGCCGGCTTCGCGGGCGGCTGGGTCGACGCGCTGCTCATGCGCGTGTGCGACGTCATGCTGTCGTTCCCGCCGATCCTCACCGCGCTGCTGATCGCCGGCGTGGCGCGCTCGCTGCTGCCGAACGCGCACGCCTCGGTGGCCTTCGCCGTGCTGGTGCTCGCGATCTCGCTGAGCGGCTGGGTGCAATACGCGCGCACCGTGCGCGGCGCGACGCTGTCCGAGCGCCACAAGGAGTACGTGCAGGCCGCGCAGGTCACGGGCGTCGCGCCCTTTCGCATCATGCGGCGCCATGTGCTGCCCAATGTGCTCGGACCGGTGCTGGTGCTCGCGACCATCCAGGTCTCGACCGCCATCGTGACCGAGGCGACGCTGTCCTTCCTCGGGGTCGGCGCGCCGCCGACCTCGCCCTCGCTCGGCACCTTGATCCGCGTGGGCAACAACTACCTGTTCTCGGGCGAATGGTGGATCGCGCTCTTCCCCGGCCTGATGCTGATCGCGGTCGCGCTCAGCGTGAACCTGCTGGGCGACTGGCTGCGCGACGCGCTCAACCCGAGGCTGCGATGAGCACGCCAGGAACGGACTCCATGAACATCCTCGACGTCGAAGACCTGGTGGTCGAATTTCCCGGGCGCCACGGCACCCTGCGCGCGCTCGACGCGGTCAGCTTCTCCATCGCACCGGGCGAGATCCTCGGCGTGGTCGGCGAATCGGGCGCCGGCAAGTCGCTGACGGGCGCTTCGATCATCGGCCTGCTCGAACCGCCCGGACGCATCGCGGGCGGCCGCATCCGGCTGCAGGGCGAGCGCATCGACCAGCTCGATCACGAGGCCATGCGCCACATTCGCGGCCGGCGCATCGGCTCGATCTTCCAGGATCCGCTGACCTCGCTCAATCCGCTGTTCACCGTCGGCCAGCAACTGACCGAGGCCATCCGCACCCATCTGCGGCTCGATGCCCGGCAGGCCCGCGCCCGCGCGATCGCGCTGCTCGACGAGACCGGCATCCCGGCCGCGGCGCAGCGCATCGATCACTTCCCGCATCAGTTCTCGGGCGGCATGCGCCAGCGCGTGGTGATCGCGCTCGCGCTGGCGGCCGAGCCCGTGCTGATCGTGGCCGACGAGCCGACCACCGCACTCGACGTGTCGGTGCAGGCGCAGATCGTCGCGCTGCTGCAGCGCATCTGCCACGAGCGCGGCGCCGCCGTGATGCTGATCACCCACGACATGGGAGTGATCGCCGAGGCCTGCGACCGCGTGGCCGTGCTCTATGCCGGCCGCGTGGCAGAGATCGGGCCGGTGCACGACGTGGTGCGGCACGCCGCCCATCCTTACGCAGCCGGGCTGATGGCCTCGATTCCCGACATGGACTCGTCGCCCGAGCGGCTCGCGCAGATCGACGGCGCGATGCCGCGCCTGAACCGCATTCCTCCCGGCTGCGCCTTCCATCCGCGCTGCGGCCAGGCCTTCGCGCGCTGCACGCAGGAACGGCCCGAACTGATCGCCGCGGGCGCGACGCATGCCGCCTGCTGGCTGCATGCGCACACCACGGCAAGCCCTCTCTCCCCCCACCCTTCCCTCGCCCTCCCATGACAGCCCTCGTCCAAGCCCACGACCTCGCGCGCACCTTCGACGTCTCGCCGCCCTGGCTCAACCGCGTGCTCGAGCGCAAGCCGCGCGTGCTGCTGCATGCGGTGGACGGCGTGAGCTTCTCGATCGAGCGCGGCAAGACGCTCGCGCTGGTCGGCGAATCGGGCTGCGGCAAGAGCACGGTCGCGCGCCTGCTCGTGGGCCTGTACGCGCCCACGCGCGGCGGGTTGCAGTTCGACGGCCAGGACGCGCACGCGGCCTTCAAGACCGCCGAGGGCCGCAAGCTGCGCCGCCGCATCCAGATGATCTTCCAGGACCCCTACGCGAGCCTCAACCCGCGCTGGATCGTCGAGGACATCATCGGCGAGCCGCTGCGCGAGCACGGCATCCTCAGCGACAAGGCCCAGCTGCGCGAGCGCGTGGGCCAGCTGCTGCAGTCGGTGGGCCTGTCGCCGCTGGACATGAGCAAGTACCCGCACCAGTTCTCGGGCGGCCAGCGCCAGCGCATCTCGATCGCGCGCGCGCTGGCCACGCAGCCCGAGTTCCTGGTCTGCGACGAGCCCACCTCGGCGCTCGACGTGAGCGTGCAGGCGCAGGTGCTCAACATCATGAAGGACCTGCAGCGCGAGCAGGGCCTGACCTACCTGTTCATCTCGCACAACCTCGCGGTGGTGCGCCACGTGGCCGACCAGGTGGGCGTGATGTACCTGGGGCGGCTGGTGAAGGTGGCGGACAAGCAGAAGCTGTTCGCGACGCCGCAGCATCCGTACACGCGCATGCTGCTCGACGCGATCCCGCAGATGAAGCACACGGGGCGCGCGCGCACGCCGGTGCAGGGCGAGGTGCCGAATCCGCTCAATCCGCCCGCGGGCTGCGCCTTCCATCCGCGCTGCCCGCATGCCAATGCGCGCTGCTCGGCCGAGCGGCCGAAGCTCCAGAGCATCCGTGGCGTGCAGGTGGCTTGCCATGCGGTGGAAGAGGGCCGTGCCTGAACGGCCCCCGGCCTCAGGGCGTGTCGGCGAGCCGCTGGATCGCCTCGACCGCGCCGGGATTCTCGAGCGCCGAGAGGTCGCCCGGCGGCTGCCCCGCGAGCACGCGGCGGATGACCCGGCGCATCGCCTTGCCATTGCGCGTGCGCGGCAGATCGTCGACGCAATGCACGATCGCGGGCCGAAAGGGCTTGCCGAGAGCAGCCTCGATGGCGGCCGCCGCACGCGTCGCCAGGTCGTCGCTGTCCGGGGCTCCATCCCCCGCCGACTGCGGTACCAGCACCAGCACCAGCTTCTGTCCCTTCACCGGATCGGGCAGGCCGACCGCGGCGGCGTCCTTCAGCGGCAGCGCGGCCAGCAGCACGGCCTCGACCTCGGCCGGCCCGAGCCGCTTGCCCGCGATCTTGAGCGTGTCGTCCGAGCGGCCGAGCACGAAGAAATGGCCCTCGCCATCCTCGTAGACCAGGTCGCCATGCACCCAGCGGCCCGGCACCGCCTGCCAGTAGGTCTCGAGGTAGCGTGCATCGTCGCGCCAGAAGCCCTGCGTCATGCCCACGAAGGGCTGCGCGATCGTCAGTTCGCCGGGCACGCCGACCACGCGCGCGCCGGTGTCATCGGCCGCGAAGGCCTGCACGCCCGGCGAAGCGCTGTTGAAGCCCGAGGCCTTGATCGGCCGCACCGGCACATTGGCGAGGATGGCGCCCGACGCCTCGGTCCCGCCCGTGTAGTTGATGAGCGGCAGCGCGCCGCGACCGAAGCGGCGGAAGAACCACTCGAAGTGCTCGGGATCGAGCACCTCGCCGGCCGCCATCAGCATGCGCAGGCTGCGCAGGTCACCCCGCGTGGCCGCGTCCGCATGCGCCGCCAGGCTGCGGATCAAGGTGGGCGAGGCGCCGAAATGCGTCACGCCATGCCGCTCGATCATCGCGGCGAAGCGCGACCAGTCGGGGAAGTCGGGCGCCCCGTCGTAGCACAGCAGCGTGGCGCCGGCGATCAGCGCGCCGATGACCGTGATCGGCCCGACGATCCAGCCCATGTCCGAAGGCCAGCACCAGGTGTCGCCGGCCAGCAGCTCGAAATGGAAGGAGCTGTCGTGCGCGATCTTGAGCGGAAAGCCGCCATGCACATGCACCGTGCCCTTGGGTGCGCCCGTGGTGCCCGAGGTGAACACGATCATGAAGGGATCGTTGGGGTCCATCGAGACGAAGTCCGCCACCGGCTCGGCGCAGGCGACCTCCTCCCATCGCCGAAGCTCGCAGCGACCCTCGATGGCGTCGCCGTCGCCGAGCACCACCACCTGCGCGAGCACGGGCAGGCGCCCCAGCGCCTCGTTGACGGCCGCGGCCGCCGACACCCGGCGGCCGCGCCGCATGAAGCCTTCGGCCGCGATCAGCATGCGCGCCTGCGCGAGCTCGAGCCGCGAAACGATGGCCTCGGCACCGAAGCCGGTGAACAGCGGCACGCACACGGCCCCGAGCGCGGCGATGGCGAGAAAGGCGATGGCTGCTTCCGCACCCATCGGCAGCATCAGCCCGATGCGGTCGCCGGGCGCGATGCCCATCGCGCGCAGGCCGCCGGCGAAGCGGCGCACGCGCAGCGCGAGTTCCGCGTGGCTGACCCTTTCGACGCGACCGTCCTCGGCCTCCGCGATCAGCGCAGGCTGCGTCGCGCGCCCGGGATCGCAGGACCAGCGCAAGGCGCTGCGCACCCAGTTCAATCGGCCGCCGTCGAACCAGCGCGGATGCGCGGCATCGGGTGCGTCGGTGCGAAAGCGCTGCCAGGGCGCATCCCAGACGATGTCGAGCTGCGCCAGCACGTGACGCCAATAGCTCGCCGGATCGTCCACCGAGGCCCGGTGCAGTTCGTCATAGCCCGCCAGGCCCATGCGATGGGCAAGCGCGGTGAGTGGCGCCGAGGCGATGCGTTCGGCATCGGGCCGCCAGAGCGTGAGATCGGGAAATTCCATGCATCGTCCTCCGTTCCTGCCGGCTCAGCCGCGTCGGCGCGCGGCACGGAAATCGGGCGCGCGCTTCGCGAGAAAGGCTTCCACGCCTTCGCGCGATTCCGCCGTGCCGTAGTAGAGCGCCAGCGCCTCGAAACCCAGCGCGCCGATGGCGCGGATGTTCTCGGAGTCCGCATTGAACGAGCGCTTCGCGATCGCGATGGCGGTCGGGCTCTTCGCCAGGATCTCGGCACACCAGCGCGCCACCTCCGCATCGAGTTCGTCGGGCGGAACGACGCGGTTGACCAGGCCCATCGCCAGCGCCTCGTCGGCACCGTAGCGGCGGCACAGAAACCACATCTCGCGCGCCCGCTTCTCGCCGGCCACGCGTGCGAGCAGCGCGGTGCCGAAGCCCGGATCGACCGAGCCCACCTTCGGTCCGACCTGGCCGAAGACCGCATCGGTGCTCGCGATGGCGAGGTCGCACACCGTGACCAGCACGTTGCCGCCGCCGATCGCATAGCCCTGCACGCGCGCGATCACCGGCTTGGGGATGTCACGGATCAGGCTCTGCAGCTCGTCCATCGGCAGGCCGATGGTGCCGCGCCCGCCGTAGCCGCCTTGCCCTTCGCCATGGTCGGACTGGTCGCCGCCCGTGCAGAAGGCCTTGTCGCCGGCACCGGCGAGCACGACCGCGCCGATGTCGCGGTTCCACCCGGCGCGGCCGATCGCGTGCAGCAGCTCTTCCACCGTGCGGCCGCGCAGCGCGTTGTAGCGCGCGGGGCGATCGATGGTGATGCGCGCGACGCCGTCCCTCTCTTCGTAGCGGATGTCCTCGTAGTCGACGTTCGAAACGGTGCTCACAGCGCCGCCTCCACCACCGACAACGCGGCATCGAAGGCTTCCAGCCCCTGCGACAGTTCCTCGCGCGTGATCACGAACGGCGGCGACACCATCGCCACGTTGTACCGGCCATAGGCATGCACACCGCGCTTCATCAAATCACCGTAGAACAGCTTCATCGGCGCCGAGCCCCCGGGATGGTGCCATTCCACCAGCGGCTCGCGCGTCTCGCGGTCCTTCACCAGTTCGAGGCCGAAATGCGCGCCGAGCCCGCGCACATCGCCCACCACCGGGTGCCTGCGCTGCAGTTCGCCAAGCCCCTCGCGCAGCCAGCCCTCGATCTCGAGGGCACGTTCGAACAAGCCCTCCTCGAGGTAGACCCGCAGCGCGGCGACGCCGCCCGCGACGGCCAGCACATGGCCCGCATGCGTGTGGCCCACGTCGAACAGCTCGGTGTCGAAATGGCTCGCCACGCCTTCGCGCACCAGCACGCCACCCAGCGGCGTGTACGAGGAGCTGGCGCCCTTGGCAAAGGACATGAGGTCGGGCAGCACGCCGAGCCGCGTCGCGGCGAAGGCGGCGCCGGTGCGGCCGAAGCCGGTCATCACCTCGTCGTACACCAGCAGGATGCCGTGGCGGTCGCACAGCGCGCGCACGCCCTGCAGGTAGCCCTCGGGATAGATCACCATGCCGCTCGATCCCGTCATCGGCTCGAGCACGATGGCCGCGACGTTGTGCGCGCCCTCGTGCGACAGCACCTGCTCGAGATGCTGCAGCGCGCGCCGCGATTCCTCGGCCGGCTCGCGCGTGTGGAACGGGCTGCGATACGGATAGGGAGTGAAGAACTTCACCATGCCCGGCAGGTTCGGCAGCGGGTCGCGCCACCGGTCCACGCCCGTCAGCGCGCTGCCGCCGATGGTGCTGCCGTGGTAGGAGCGGTAGGCGGTCAGCACCTTGGGCCGCCGCGTGACGAGGCGCGCGATCTTCACCGCATCGTCGTTGGCCTCGCCGCCGCCGCTCGCGAAGTGCACGCGCAGCCCCTCGCTCCAGGGCGAGATGCGGTTCAGCAACTCGGCGTATTCGGCGCGCACGTCGTTGAAGTAGCTCGAGGCCACCCAGCACAGCCGCTCGGCCTGCTGCTGGATCGCGCGTACCACCTTCGGATGCCCGTGGCCCAGCGGCACCGCCACGTAGCCGCTGGTCATGTCGAGATAGGCCTTGCCGTTCGTGTCGTGGAAATGGCAGCCCTTGGCATGCGTGATCACGGGCGGGTTGAGCCCGCCCTGTACCGACCACGACACCAGCACCTGCCGGTAGGCGGCAGGCAGGCTCGCGTTGGCCTGGCCATGGATCTGAAGGTCCATCGTCTGTCCTCTGTGTTGTTGCGTGAAGAAAAGTTGAAGCGGATCGCTGCGATGAAGCATAGGAATGCAGGTCCGTGCGGACAAACCAAAGCTTTGGGGCCTCAGCCGCAAAGCAATTCGCGCTCGCCATGTCCCGCCGATCGTTCTTCCCCACCCCTGAACCTGGAGAGATAGCCATGGCACGCCAGCTTCCACCCATGCTGTCGGTGCGCGTGTTCGAGGCCGCCGCGCGCCACGGCAGCTTCGCCAAGGCCGCGTCGGAACTCTTCGTCTCGGCCGGCGCGGTGGCCCATCAGGTGCGGCAGCTCGAGGACTGGCTCGGCCTGCCGCTGTTCCTGCGCACGCCCCGCTCGGTCGAACTCACCGACGCCGGACAGGCCTACCTGCGCGGCGTCGCGCCGCTGCTCGAGGAACTCGAACGCGTATCGATGCGCTGGCGCCAGCATGCGGAGGGCGCCAGCGAAGTGACGGTCAGCGCCATGCCTTCGTTCGTGACGCGCTGGCTGATGCCGCGGCTTGGCGCGTTCCGTGCCGCGCATCCCACGGTCGAGGTGCGCGTGCTCGCCGCGGTGGCACCGGTGGACTTCGCGCGCGATCGCGTCGACGTGGCGATCCGGCTCGGCTCCGGCCCCTACCCCGGAATGGAGGCACAGCCGCTGCTGCACGAGGCCTTCTATCCCGTCGTGAGCCCGCGCTGGCTGGAACGGCATGGAATGCCCGCGTCGCCGCGCGATCTGCTGGGCAGCGTGCTGTTGCACGACGAGTTCGAACCGCGCATTCCCGAGCAGATCAGCTGGGAGGCGTGGTTCGCGGCCCAGGGCGTGGCACCCGGCGCATCGCTGCGACCGGCTCCCGCCTTGCGCTTCTCGCACAGCTATCTCGCGCTCGATGCCGCGGCCACGGGGCAAGGCGTGGCGCTCGCTTCCGACGTGCTGGCGCGCGATGCGCTGCAGCGCGGCGAACTGGCACGGGCCTGGCCCGACGATCTGCCCGGCCCGTACCGCTACCACCTGCTGTGCCAGCGCGGCGCGCAGGACCGGCCCGCGGTCGCGGCGTTCACGCACTGGCTTCGCTCGGCGGCCGATGCTTTCTGAAGACAGAACGCGGGCGTTTTCGTAGCATGCGCCGATGCAAGCTCCTCCCGAACCCTCGCTGAGCCCCGCCGCACTGGCCTTCCTGCAACAGGCCGGCCTGCCCTACCGCCTGCACGCCCACGCCCCCGTCGTCTCCTTCGAGGACGCGCGCACGCTGCTGCCCTTCGACACCGGCGCAATGGTCAAGTGCCTTGCGTTCCGCCTGCCCGACGGCCGCTACCTGCTGGCCGCGCTGCGGGGCCAGGACCGGGCCGACTACAAGCGCATCGCCGATGCCTTCGGCGTGCGCCGCGCCGACCTGCGGCTCGCGGCCGACGAGGAACTCGCCACCGACCTGCAGATGGTGCCGGGCGGCGTGGCGCCGCTGCCGGTGGGCGGCGCGCGCGTGATCGTCGACGAGGCGGCGGCGCGCCTGGTCACGCTCTACTGCGGCACCGGCCGCAACGATTCCACGCTCGAGATCGAAACGGCCGCGCTGCTGCGCGCCACGGGCGCAGGTGTCGCGCCGCTGGCCAAGCCCTGAGCTACGGCCTATCGTTCACACCTTGTCAGCGCAGCCAGCTGGCGGGCACGGTGATGAGCTGCGGGAACAGCACGAACAGGAACATCAGCCCGGTGAGCGACAGCAGGAAGGGCCACACGCCCTGGATCACTTGGTCCAGGCTCACGCGCGAAGTACCGGCCACCACATTGAGCACGGTGCCCACCGGCGGCGTGAGCAGGCCGATGGCGTTGTTCATGATGAACATCACACCGAAGTAGACGGGGTCGATGCCGGCCTTGTGGATCACGGGCATCAGGATCGGCGTCATGATCAGCACGGTGGGCATCAGGTCGAGCGCGGTGCCCACGATGATCACCAGCACCATGATCACGAACATCAGCAGGATCTTGTTGTCGACGAAGGGCTCGAGCAGTTCGCTGACCTGTGCCGGGATGTTGGCGATGGTGATGAGCCAGGCCGACACCAGCGCCGAGGCCACGAGGAACAGCACGGTGCTCGAGGTCTTGGCGGCGCTGAGCACCAGCTCGGGCAGGCGCGGCATCTCGAGCTCGCGGTAGACGAAGCGGCCCACCACGAAGGCATAGACCACCGCCACCACGGCAGCCTCGGTGGGCGTGAACACGCCGAACTTCATGCCGCCGATGATCACCAGCGGCAACACCAGCGCCCACACGCCGTCGAGCAGCGCGCGGCCCAGGCCGCCGGCGCTGAAGCTGCGCACCGCGACGTTCTTCTCCTTCTTCGCGCACAGCCACCAGGTGGCGGTGAGCGTCAGCGCCATCATGATCCCGGGGAACAGGCCGGCGAGGAACAGCTTGGTGATCGAGATCTGCGCCACCACGCCGAACACCACGATGGCGATCGAGGGCGGGATCACCGGCGCGATGATGCCGCCGGCGGCGATCAGGCCGGCCGCGCGCGGCACGTCGTAGCCGGCCTTGCGCATCATCGGGATCAGGAGCGCCGCGACGGCGGCGGTGTCGGCCACGGCCGAGCCCGAGATGCTCGCGACCACGGTGGCCGCGATGATCGCCACGTAGCCCAGGCCGCCGCGCACGTGGCCGACCAGCGCATCGGCCACCTTGACGATGCGCGCGGACAAGCCGCCCGCGTTCATCAGCTCGCCCGCGAGCATGAAGAAGGGCACCGCCATCAGCGGATAGTTGTTGACGCCCTCGAGCATGTTCTGCGCGAGGATCTGGGTGTCGAAGTTGCCCAGGTGCACCATCAGCGCGACGCCGCAGACGAGCAGCGCGAAGGCGATGGGCATGCCGAAGGCCATGGCCCCGAGCAACGAGGCGATGAAGACGAAGATGGTCATGGATGTCCCGTGTTCTTTCAGTTCGCGCTCACTCGCCCGCGCTGCCGGTGTCGTTGACCAGTTCCTCGCGCGCCATGCGGCCCGTGAAGAGGCGCCACAGCGAGCCGACCAGCATCAGCGCCATGCCCACGCTGCTGACCAGCAGGCAGGCATAGACCAGGCCGATCGGCACGCCGGTGACCGGTGCGCGGTCGTCCATGCCGATCACCACCAGCTTCCAGCTGCCATGCGCGAGCAGCAGGCAGCAGGCCAGCGCGCCGAGGTCGGCCACGCCGCGGCAGAAGCGCTGGCCGCGCTCGCCGAGCCGCGCGACGACGGTCGACATGCCCAGGTGCGCGTTGTCCTTCATCACCAGCAGCGCGCCGACCAGGGTGAGCCACATGAAGACGAAGCGCGAGGCTTCCTCCGAGAACACGATGCCGGAGTTGAAGGCGTAGCGCAGCACGACGTTGCCGAACACGAGCGCGACCATCACGGCCATCATCGCGATCATCAACACGTTGGCGCCGCGTTCGAAGAGGCGGGAAAGCATGGGGGAGTCTCCTGTTGTAGTTGGTTCTTGCACCCGGCCGCTTCAGCGCCCCGGGCCGGCCGGGTCGATGCGGTAGAAGCGCAGGGCGTTGCCGCGCCAGACCGCGTCGCGCGCCGCGTCGTCGAGGCCGTCCAGCCCCTCGGCCACCGCGCGCACCACCTCGGCCATGGGCGCGCGCAGGCCCGACACCGGCAGGTTGCTCGCGAACATGCAGCGCCCGGCGCCGAAGATCTCGACCGTCTCGCGCACCACGCGCACGTTGCTGTCCGCGCTCCAGGGCGCATCGGGCAGGCCGAACTCCGAGAGCTTGACCATCACCTCGGGCAGTGCCGCGAGCGCCCGCATGCCGCGCCGCCAGTGCGCGAGGCCGGCCTCGCTGCGGTCCCAGGGCAGGCCCGCATGCTCGATCGCCACGCGCAGGCCCGGGAAGCGCGCGACGGCCTCGGCCGCTTCCTCCAGGTGCCAGTAGGGCACGCGCACGTCCCACAGCAGGCCGTTGTCGCGCAAGAGGCCCAGGCCCGCGCACCAGCGTTCGTCCTGCAGGGTGCCGGGCTCGCCGCGCACGCTGTGATCGGGGCCGCGCGAGATGCGCGGCTTGCAGCGCACGCCGCGCACCAGCGGCCATTCGGCCTGCGCGCGCATCTGGGCTTCGGCATCGCTCGCGAGGAATTCGACATTGGCCACCACGGCATTCGGAAAGCCGTGTTTCGCGTGGACCGCATGCAGCCAGCGCGTCTCGGCCAGCGACTCGGCGCGCGAGCGCTCGGCCTCCACATGCACCGTGGCCGCCACCGGCAGGCCCTCGGTGGCGGCGCGATAGTCGGCCACGCCGAAGTCGCGCCGCAGCACCGCGTAGTCGCCGAGGAAGAAGGCCTCGGCGTCGTAGCCGTCCTGCAGCCAGGGGAAGTGCCCCTCGCCCAGGTGCCACAGGTGGTGGTGCGCGTCGACGATGGCGGCGGGAAGCACGGCGCTCACGGCTGCGCGTCCATCGCCTTGAGCACCGCGTCGCCGTTCTTCTCGACGTACATCCTGCGGGTCTCCTCGCGCACCACCTGGCGGATGCTCGCGACGTCGGGCGTCTCGTTAATCTGCATGCCCTTGGCGCGCAGCTGGGCGATGGCGTCCTTCTCGCCGTCGTTGTTGAGCTTGCGCTGGAAGTTCGCGGCCGCCGCGGCCTCCTCGAGCATCGCCTTCTGGAACTCGGGCTTGAGCGCATCGAAGCGCGCCTTGTTCATGATCACCACCAGCGGCGTGTAGGCATGGCGCGTGAGCGAGAGGTACTTCTGCACCTCGTACATCTTCGACGACAGCATCAGCGTGGGCGGGTTCTCCTGCCCGTCGACCGCGCCCGACTCGAGCGCGCCGAACACTTCGGCGAAGGGCATCGGCTGCGGGTTCGCGCCCAGCAGCTGGAAGGCCTTGAGGTGCGAGGGATTGGGCGTGGTGCGGATCTTCAGGCCCTTGATGTCGGCCGCGCCGTTGATCGGCCGCTTGTTGTTGCCCAGGCTGCGAAAGCCGATCTCCCAGAAGGCCAGGCCCTTGATCTGGTGCGTGCCGAGTTCGTCGAGCAGCGAGCGGCCGACCGGGCCGTCGAGCGTGCGGTAGGCCTGCTGCGCATCGGCGAACTGATAGGGCAGGTCGAGCGCGTTGAGCTTGGGCGCGAGACCCGTCACGAAGGGGTTGCCGGTGGCGCCGATGTCGATGGTGCCGCTGCGCACGCCGGTCACCAGCGTCACGTCGTTGCCGAGCTGGCTGTTGGCGAAGACCTGGATCTCCACCGCGCCGCCGGTGCGCTCCTTCACGCGCTTCGCGAACTCGAGCGCGGCCTTGTGCTGCGAATCGCTCTCGGGCACGGTGTGGCTGAAGCGCAGCTTGACCGGCGCCTGCGCGGCGGCGCCGCCGGCGCCGAGGCCGAGCAGCGCGGCCAGCAGCGCGCCGGCCAGGGACCTGAAATTCCTGTGCATGTTGTCGTCTCCTGTCGTTGAAATTCGGGGAAGGCGCGTGCCTTGCGGGGGCCGCCGCTCAGACCGTGACCTTGGCTTCCTTGACCACCTTGGCCCACTTGTCCTTCTCGGTACCGATGAACTCGGCGAACTTCGCGGCGCTGCCGCCGCCGTCCTCGGCGCCGTAGCTCGCGAGCTTCTCCGCCACGTCGGGCAGGGCGAGCACGCGGTTGAAGTCCTCGTTCATGCGCTGCACCATCGCGGCATTCATCTGCGCGGGCCCGACCAGGCCGTACCAGGTGCTGGCGTCGAAGCCCGGGTAGCCGAGCTCGGCCACGGTGGGCACCTCGGGATGCGCCTTCGAGCGCCGCGGCCGCGTCTGCGCGATCGCCACCAGCTTGCCGCTGGCCACGTGCGGCGTGGCCGAGGTCATGGTCTCGAAGCTGTAGTCGATCTGGCCGCCGATCAGGTCGGTGAGCATCGGGCCCGAGCCGCGGTAGGGCACGTGCAGCGCATCGACGCCCGCGCGCAGCTTGAAGAGTTCGATCGCCAGGTGCTGCGAGGCGCCCGCGCCCGAGGAGCCGAAGGTCACGGTGCCCGGCTTGTCGCGGCACAGCACCACCAGGTCCTTGACCGTGCGCGCGGGCTTCGAGGGGTTGCAGATCAGCAGGTTCGGCGTGACGCCCACCAGCACCAGCGGCGTGAAGTCGCGCTCCACCACGTAGCCCAGCGTGGGATAGAGCGCGGGCGCGATCGCATGGTTGCTGATGTTGGTCATCAGCAGCGTGGTGCCGTTGTTCGGCTGCTTGGCGACGTACTCGGCGGCGATCACGCCGCCCGCGCCGGCCTTGTTCTCGACCGTGACCGGCACGCCCCAAAGGGTGGCGAGCTTCTGCGCCATCACGCGCGCCATCACGTCGGTGCCGCCGCCCGGCGGAAAGCCGACGACGATACGCACGGGCGCGGTGGGCAGCGGCGCGGTCTGCGCGCGCACGATGGCGAAGGGCAGGGCCGCGCTGGCGGCCAGTGTCGATGCGATGAAGCGGCGGCGTTGCATGGCGTTGTCTCCTTCAGTTCTTTTCGAGGCTTACATCGACTCGGCCAGCAGGGCCTGGTAGTCGGCCACGCTGGCTTCGCGCGGATTGGTCTTGTGGCAGTGGTCCTTGAGCGCGCCCTCGATCACGCGCGGGAACAGGTCGGGCGAGACGTCGAGCGCGGCCAGGCCGGTGGGCAGTCCGAGGCGCGCGCTCATGGCCGAGACGGCCGGCGCCACCTCGTCGCCGCCGCCCAGCCCCATGGCCTGTGCCATGCGCACGAGGCGCTCGTCCTTGCGCATCGACTCGGCTTGCGCGTTGAAGCGGATCACGGCCGGCAGCAGGATCGCGTTGAGCGTGCCGTGGTGCAGGCGCGGCGCGATGCCGCCGAGCGAATGGCTCAGGCTGTGCACGCAGCCCAGGCCCTTCTGGAACGCGAGCGCGCCCTGCATCGAGGCGCTCATCATGTTCAGGCGCGCCTCGCGGTCGCCGGGCGTGGCGGTGGCGCGTTCGATGTGGCGCCAGGCACGGCGCAGGCCGTCGAGCGCGATGCCGTCGGCCGGCGGGTTAAAGGCCGGCGCCATGAAGGTCTCCATGCAGTGCGCGATCGCGTCCATGCCGGTGGCGGCGGTCAGCATCGGCGGCAGGCCCAGCGTGAGTTCGGGATCGCACAGCGCGACGCGCGGCACCAGGTGCGGCGAGAGCACGCCGACCTTGCGGCCGTCGTCGAGGATCAGCACCGCGCCGCGGCCGACCTCGCTGCCGGTGCCGGCCGTGGTGGGCACGGCGATCACCGGCGCGGTGGCCGCGGTGATGCGCGCCGCGCCACCCTCGATGGCCGCGAAGGACTTCAGCGGCCCTTCGTGCGTGGCGCACACGGCCACGCCCTTGGCCAGGTCGATCGGCGAGCCGCCGCCGACCGCGACGATGCCGTCGCAGCGATGCTCGGCGTACAGCGCCACGGCCTCGCGCATCGCGCGTTCGGTGGGGTTGGAGGGCGTGCCGTCGAACACGACGAACTCGCGGCCCGCGCCGAGCTGCGCGGTCACGCGTTCGAGCACGCCCGCGGCGCGCACGCCGGCGTCGGTCACGACCAGCGGTCGCCGGATGCCGAGGCGGTCGCACTCCTGCGCCAGCAGCTGCACAGCGCCGAAATCGATCTGGATCTGGGTGATGTAGTTGATGAGCGCCATGCGCTGGTTCCTTGTCTCGGCGGTGGTCCGGGGTGCCGGTGTCTCGCTTGAGCGAGCACCGGTCGTCGTGGGCCGCGAGTCTAGGAACGGGTGCCGGGGGCGGCAACGTGGATTTACTTGAAGTCCGGGCGAGAAAAATTCACAAGCCGCGGGCTCTGCCGGGCGCGAGTTTTTCTTGAAGACCGCCCCAGTTTTTTTCGTTTGGCCGCGCGCGGACCGCTCCCTAGACTTCGGCCCGTTCGCAACCCGCCCCCCTACGAAAGAGACAAGCCGACATGACCTCGCTCATCCTGGTCGAGCGCGACGACCGCATCGCGACCGTGACCCTCAACAAGCCCGACAAGATGAACGCCATGGACCAGGTCATGTGGCAGGGCCTGGCCGATGCCTTCGCCGAGCTCTCGGCCGACGACGAACTGCGCTGCGTGGTGCTGCGCGGCGCCGGCGGCAAGGCCTTCTCGGCCGGCGCCGACATCGAGGAGTTCCAGCGCAGCCGCGCCAACGCGGCGCAGGCCGCCGCCTATGCCGAGGTCACGCACCGCGCGATGCATGCGATCGCCACCAGCAAGCACCCCACGCTCGCGGTGATCGAGGGCGCCTGCGTGGGCGGCGGGCTCGAGATCGCCACCGTCTGCGACATGCGCATCTGTGGCAGCTCGAGCCGCTTCGGCGTGCCGGTCAACAAGCTCGGCCTGGTGATGTCGTACGGCGAGCTCGGCGGGCTGGTCGACTTGGTCGGCGGCGCGACCGCGCTCGAGATCGTGCTCGAGGGCCGCGTGTTCGATGCCAAGGAGGCCTTCGAGAAGCGCCTGGTGAACCGCGTGGTCGACGACGCCGCGGTGCTCGAGCAGGGCTACGCGACCGCGCGGCGCATCGCCAACGGCGCGCCGCTGGTGGCGCGCTGGCACAAGAAGTTCGTGCGCCGGCTGGCGCAGCCCGCGCCGCTGTCGGCCGAGGAGAACGCCGAGGCTTACGCCTGCTTCGACACCGAGGACTTCCGCATCGGCTTCCAGGCCTTTCTGGCCAAGAGCAAGCCGGTCTTCACGGGCCGCTGAGCCCGCCACCCTCTTTCCAGATCCGGAGCCCCCGCGTGACCCTTCCCCTTTCCCGCATCAAGGTCCTCGACGTCAGCCAGATCATGGCCGGCCCTTTCTGCTGCATGCTGCTCGGCGACATGGGCGCGGACGTCATCAAGGTCGAGACGCCCGGCATCGGCGACCAGACCCGCCGCTCGATGGGCTTTCGCCTCAAGGGCGCCGACAGCGGCGGCTTCCTCGCGCTCAACCGCAACAAGCGCAGCATCGAGATCGACCTCAAGAACCCGGCCGGCCTCGAGGCCTTCTACGCGCTCGTGAAGGAGGCCGACGTGCTGGTCGAGAACAACCGCCCCGGCGTGGCCGCGCGGCTGAAGATCGACTACGAGACCCTGCGCCAGCTCAACCCGCGGCTGGTGTACGCGAGCATCTCGGGCTTCGGCCAGACCGGCCCCTGGGCCAAGCGCCCGGGCCTGGACCTGATCGCGCAGGCCATGACCGGCGTGATGAGCGTGATGGGCCATCCGGGCGAGCCGCCGGTGAAGTCGGCGATCCCGCTGGCCGACCTGGGCGCGGGCCTGTTCGCGGCCTACGGCATCCTCAGCGCGGTGATCGGCCGCGGCCTCACGGGCGAGGGCCAGTTCGTCGACGCCTCGCTGTTCGAGACCGCGCTGGGCCTGTCGGTGTGGGAGTCGGCCGAGTACTGGGGCACGGGCCAGGTGCCCACGCCGATCGGCAGCGCCAACCGCATGAGCGCGCCCTACCAGGCGGTGCGCGCCTCCGACCGGCCCTTCGTCATCGGCGCGGCCAACCCCAAGCTCTGGACCGCGCTGTGCGGCGTGATCGGGCGCGAGGACCTGGTGCGCGACGCGCGCTTCACCGACAACGTGCTGCGCATCCGCAACCGCGTGGTGCTGATCGAGGAACTGGAGCGCGAGTTCGCGCGTCGCACCGCCACCGAGTGGGTCGATGCGCTGCTGGCCGCGGGCGTGCCGGCCGCGCCGATCTACGACTACGCCGAGGCCCTGGCGAGCGAACAGGCGGTGGCGCGCAACATGGTGCTGAAGATCCAGCATCCGGTGGAGGGCGAGACACGCGCCCTGGGCTTTCCGGTCAAACTCGGCGGCACGCCGCAGCAGGTGCGGCACCCGGCGCCACTGCTGGGCCAGCACACCGAGCAGGTGCTCGGCGAGATCGGCATGACGGCCGAGGACATCGCCGTGCTGCGAAGCAGCGGCGCGTTCGGCGCGGCGCATGCCGCGGCCGACGCGACGGCGGACTGAGACACGCAAGAAACACAACGAGACGGAGACAAGACCATGCAGGAAAGCACCATCGACCTCTCGCGCCGCCGCTGGCTCGGCGCCATCCCCGCGCTCTCGGGTGCGCTGCTGCTCGCACCCGGCTTCGCACGGGCGCAGGCCGGCGCCTATCCGCACAAGCCGATCGAGCTGGTCGTGCCCTGGCAGGCCGGTGGCGGCGCCGACGTGGTGGGCCGGGCCTTCGGCGCGGCGGTCGCCAAGTACCTGCCGCAGCCGGTGGTCGTCATCAACAAGCCCGGCGCCAGCGGCGTGCTCGGGCTGGGCGACGTGGTCAACGCCAAGCCCGACGGCTACCGCATCGTGCTGTCGTCGACCGAACTGACCTTTCTCAACCACCTGGGCCTGGCCAAGTTCTCGTACAAGGACCTGCGCCCGATCGCGCGGCTCAATGCCGACCCGGCCGCGGTCGTGGTGCGCGCCGATGCGCCCTACGCCACGCTCGAGCAGTTCCTCGAGGCCGCGCGCAAGGGCGACGCGAACATCCGCGTGGGCAATGCGGGCCACGGCTCGACCTGGCACATGGCGGCCGCCGCGCTGGCCGAGAAGACCGGCGCGAAGTTCAACCACATCCCCTATGCCGGCGGCGCGCCCGCGGTGCTGGCGCTGCTCGGCGGCCACATCGACGCGGTGACCGTGAGCACGGCCGAGGTGTCGAGCTACGTGGCCGCGGGCAAGCTCAAGGCGCTGGCCGTGATGGCCGACCGGCGCGTGGCCGACGGCTTCGAGAAGATCCCGACGCTCAAGGAACGCAACATCGACCTGTCGATCGGCATCTGGCGCGGCCTGTCGGCGCCGCGCGGCACGCCCGACGACGTGATCGCGGTGCTCAAGGGCGCGGTCGCGAAGGCCGTGAAGGAACCGGCGTGGCTCGAAGCGCTGGCCAAGCTGCACTTCAGCACCGACACCTATGCCGACGATGCCGCGCTCGAGGCGGTGATGGCCAGGGAGAGCGAGTTCTTCAAGGCGCTGGCGGGCAAGATCAATCTGTCGAGCTGAGGCACGGCCGAGAATCGCGCGATGGCTTTCGAATTCAGCGAACCCTTCGTCGACGCGCACCAGCACTTCTGGCACCTCGATGCGCATCCCTATCCCTGGCTGCAGGGCGAGACGGTGCCGAACTTCCGCTACGGCGACTACGCGGCGCTGAAGCGCAACTACCTGCCGGCCGATCTCGCGCGCGACACGCGCGACTTCGCGCCGGCGCGCACGGTGCACATCGAGGCCGAGTGGGAGCGCGCCGACCCGGTGGCCGAAACCCGCTGGCTCACCGGCCTCGCGGCCACCGAGGGCCGGCCCTCGGCGATCGTCGCGCATGCGACGCTCGATCGCGGCGACGTGGCCGAGGTGCTCGCGGCGCAGGCCGCGTTCGCGCTGGTGCGCGGCATCCGCCACAAGCCGGTGACGGCCTCATCGGCTGCCGGGGCCGCACGCGGCGTGGCGGGCTCGATGGACGATCCGCGCTGGCGCGCGGGCTATGCGCTGCTCGAGACGCACGGGCTCTCGTTCGACCTGCAGGCGCCGTGGTGGAACCTCGACCAGGCCACGCAGCTCGCGCGCGACTTTCCGCGCACGCTGCTGATCCTCAACCACAGCGGCCTGCCCGCGGACCGCAGCGCCGAGGGCCTCGCGGGCTGGCGCCGCGCGCTCGAGCGTCTGGCCGATGCGCCCAACACCGCGATCAAGATCTCGGGCCTGGGCCAACGCGGCCTGCCATGGACCGAGGAGGCCAACGTGCCGCTGATCCGCGACGCGATCGCGATCTTCGGCGCGTCGCGCTGCATGTTCGCGAGCAACTTCCCGGTCGACAGCCTGGTGGCCAGCTACGAGACGATCCTGCGCGGCTTTCTCGCGGCCATCGCCGGGCACTCCGACACGGAACGCCGGCAGCTGCTGCACGACAACGCCGTGCGGCTCTACCGGCTCTGAGCCGCCGCCTCGTCCTTCGCGCGCTCTTCGTGCACCCATGACACGAAGGCCGCGATGCGCGCATCGGCGGCGCGGTCCTGCGGATAGACCATGAAGTAGGAGAACTCCACCGGCAGCGTGACATCGAAGGGCCGCACCAGCAGGCCGTCGGCCAGGTCCTTCATCACCCAGTTCTTCTTCACCAGCGCCACGCCGAGCCCGTCGACCGCGGCGGCGATCACCAGGTGGCTGGGCCAGAACGAGGGGCCGCGCGTCACGTCCACGTCGCTCACGCCCGCATGTTCGAGCCACATGCCCCAGTCGGGATTGCTCACGTCGCTGTAGGTGCTGTTGTCGTGCAGCAGCACGTGGTGCCGAAGGTCGGCCGGCGTGCGCAGCGGATGCTCTCCCTGCATCAGCGCAGGGCTGCAAACCGGGAACACCTCGACCGGCAGGCACAGCTCGGAGTGCAGGCCCGGGTAGATGCCGCGGCCATAGCGCACCGCCATGTCGAAGTCCTCGCGCGTGAAGTCGACCATGTGCTTGGAGGTCGAGATCTCGAGGTCGATGTCGGGGTAGGCCTGCATGAAGCGGCGCATGCGCGGGATCAGCCACTTGACCGCGAAGGTCGGCGGCAGGTTGATCTTGAGCGAGGGCGTGCCTTGCGACTGGCGCAGCTGCTGCGTCGCGTACATCACCTGCTTGAAGGCTTCCTGGATACCGGGCAGGTAGGCCTTGCCGGCCGCGGTGAGCGCAAGCGACTTGGTGTCGCGCACGAACAGCGCGATGCCGAGGTTCTCCTCGAGCGTCTTGATCTGGTGGCTCACGGCCGAGGGCGTGACGAAGAGCTCGTCGGCCGCGCGCGTGAAGCTCAAGTGCCGCGCCGCGACCTCGAAGGCACGCAGCGGATTGAGCGGGGGAATGGGGCGCGACATGGTGGACGGATTCCTTCGGGAGCGGGCACGGGACGGGGGCGCGGGGCCTTCAATATTTTCTACGCAATGCTTCGAGAAAAACTCGTTTGCCGCGCCGCGCCGCGATTCCTAGACTGCCCTTCGCACCGACGCACGGCCAGTCGGGACAACGTCAATTGACGCTCAACGCTTTCGGACCAACCCCATGAACCCAGAACTGCGCCCAGGCGCCCTCGCCCGCCGCGAACTCGTGATCGACCGCCCGCGCACCGTCGACTTCCTCGGCGAGGACCTGCGCATCTATGCCACGCCCGAGCTGGTGCGCGACGTCGAGCAGACCTGCCTCGACTTCCTGCTCGACCACGTGGGCGCGGGCGAATCCTCGGTCGGCACCGCGATCGCGCTCAAGCACGTGGGCGCCACGCTGCTGGGCCAGCCGGTGCGCATCGAGGCGCGGGTGCGCACGGTCGACGGCCGCGGCGTGGACTTCGAGTTCACGGTGCACGAAGGCGACAAGGAAGTCGCGAGCGGCACCCACAGCCGCTTCGTCGTCGACGTCGCGCGGCTGCGCGCGAAGGTGCACGCGGCCGTCGCCAAGGGCACGAACGCCTCGTGAGTTCCTGATCTTCCGCGGGCCACTGCCCGCGGCCCCCCGTGCCGGACAGCGGCGCGCCAGCACTTTCGGTGCGGGCGTGCGGCCGTTCCTCACCCGCGCGGCGAAAGCCGAATCCGCAACCTGGTTGCATCTTCAAAAAGAAACGAGACAGACCGATGTTCAAGACCCTCGCCTCCGCCCTCTTCGCACTGGCCACCGCCTGTGCCTCGCTCGCCTTCAGCGCCTCGGCCGGCGCGCAGGACCTGACCGGCAAGGTCACGCGCACGCCCACCGGCTACCTGATGGTGCTGCGCAACGGCGACGACGTGCTCGCGCACCTCGAGCGCCTCGCCGTGGTCGAACAGATACCGAGCGCCAGCATCGTGGGCATCGGCTTCATGCGCGAGGCCACCTTCGGCTTCTACGACTTCGCGAAGAAGGTCTTCAACCCGAAGACCTTCAAGGACGTGGAGCTCGCCAACCTCACGGGCTCGATCGCCTGGAAGGAAGGCAAGCCCTCGATCCATGCCCACGGCATCGTGACCGACGGCAGCTTCATCGGCGCGGGCGGCCACCTGCTGGGACTGACCGTGGGCACGGGCTCGTGCGAGATCACGGTGATCCTGCATCCGCAGCGGCTCGAGCGCTTCGTCGATCCTGCCATCGGGGCGAATGTGCTGGGGTTGCACCCGGGCGCGAAGTAGACGGCATGCGGGCGTGAAAGGGGCTGGCGCGGGCCGGTGACACGGCGCTGTAACACGGCTTGCATGTTGGCTTCGTATCTTCCGGGGACCCACGACAACAACCCACAACAGAGGGATCCCCATGCACGCCACTCCCACGACGCCGCGCGCGCGGCTCGACGCACGCCGCCTTCGCTGGCTCGCCGCCTTCGCCGCGCTCGCATCATTCGCCGCCCTGCAGGCATGCAACGGCGGCGGCTCCTCGAGCAGCTTCGTTCCGGTGGCCGGTGCGCCCGCAGCGCCGCCGGCTTCCGCGCCGCCGCCCGCGCCCGACGCGGCCACGGCCGACGCCAACCTGCAGGCCGCCTGGGTCGAGATCGGCGACGGCAACGCGGCCTTCGCGCGCGTCATCACCAGCTACGCCGCGCCCGCCGCCGACACGGCGGCCGATGCGAACGCCACCTGCCCGCAGATCACGGTCGACGGCAAGGCCAGCCGCATGAGCCTGCGCATCGGCTCCGGCTCGATGCCGCTGCGCACCACGGCCAGCGATCCCGCCGACTCGAAGCCTTCGGAATTTCCGGTGTCGACCTGCGAGGCGACCCTTCCCTCGGGGGCGAAGCAGGTCGCCGTCGGCAGCCGCGCGCTGCCGCTGCCAAAGGCCGAGCCGCAGCGCATCCTGGTGCTGGCCGACACCGGCTGCCGCCTGAAGAAGGCCGACAACGCCTACCAGCCCTGCAACGACAGCAGCGTGTGGCCGTTCGCGCCGCTGGCCGCCACCGCCGCCGGCTTCGATCCCGACCTGGTGCTGCACATCGGCGACTACCACTACCGCGAGAACGCCTGCCCGGCCGACGTGGCCGGCTGCAAGGGCAGCCCCTGGGGCTATGGCTGGGACACCTGGCAGGCCGACTTCTTCAGGCCCGCCGCGCCGCTGCTCGCGAAAGCCCCCTGGGTGCTGGTGCGCGGCAACCACGAGGAGTGCGCGCGCGGCGGCCAGGGCTGGTACCGCTTCCTCGACACGCGCGCCTACGCCGACAAGCGCTCGTGCAACGACCCGGCCAACGACAGCACGGGCAACTATGCCGAGCCCTATGCCGTCTCGCTGGGCGGCGGCTCGCAGGTCATCGTGTTCGACTCGGCCAAGGCCGGCAAGGCGGCGCTGAAGACCGACGACCCGCAGTTCATCGCCTACCAGAAGCAGTTCCAGGCCGTGGCGGCGCTGGCGGCGAAGCCGGGCATGAGCACCACCATCTTCACCAACCATCACCCGATCCTGGCCTTCGCGCCGGTGGCGGGCGCGACGCCCGCGCCGGGCAACCTCGCGCTGCAGTCCGTGATGAACAACCTCTATGCGAAGGCCTACTACCCGAGCGGCGTGCATATCGCGCTGCACGGCCACGTGCATGACTTCCAGGCGCTGAACTTCGCCACCGACCATCCGGCCACCGTGGTGACGGGCAACGGCGGCGACAACCTGGACGTGGCGCTGCCCGACCCGCTGCCCGCCGGCACCACCCCCGCGCCCGGCGTGACGATCGACCGCATCACGCACCACAACACCTTCGGCTTCATGCTGATGGAGCGCAAGAAATCCCCCGACGTGGGCTGGACCTTCAAGGCCTACACCGTGGCCGGCAAGCTGCTCGCCACCTGCGGGCAGACCGGCCGGGCGCTGAGCTGCGACAAGACCGGCTTCCTGACGCCGTGACGCGGCGCACGACGCGCTTCCCCCCGCTCGCGGGCGCCGCGCTCGCCCTGGGCGCGGCCTGCCTCGGATGGATCGTGGGGGCCGCGGGCGCCGCCCCCGGATCGATGCAGGTCATCGGCCCCGGCGGCCCCGCGAGCCAGGTGATCGAGCACATCGGCGCCACGCCGAAGCTCGCCGCGCGCGTCGACCCCACGGCCGCCGTGTTCCGGCCCGATCCCGCGCTGGCGGCCCTGGGCAAGCGCCTCTTCTTCGACACCCGGTTGTCGCAGCCGCAAGGGCTGTCGTGCGCCGGTTGCCACGACCCGCTGCGCGCCTTCACGTCGACGCTGAATGCGCCATCGCTCGCGGGGCCGCGCACGCCGCAGGGCAGCCGCGCGGGCCGCTTCAGCGCGCGCACCGCGCCCTCGCTGCTGTACGTGCGCTACGTGCCGCGGCGCCACTTCTACCAGGACGACGACGCGCCCTACGCATCGCCGTTCGGCGGCCTGTTCGCCGACGGCCGCGCCGACACGCTGGCCGAGCAGGTCCGCGGCCCGCTGTTCGATCCCGACGAGATGAACAACGCCTCGCCGCGCAGCCTGCTGCGCAAGGTACGCGCCACCGAGCTCGCGCCGGCGCTGTCGCAGGCGCTGGGACCCGAGGTGCTGCGCGATCCGCAGCGCATGGTCCAGGGCATCGGCCTGGCGCTGCAGGCCTACCTCCAGAGCGACGAGATGGCGCCCTTCAGCTCGCGCTTCGACGACTATCTGCGCCAGCGCACGCCGCTGACGCCGCAGGAGATGCGCGGCCTGGCGCTGTTCAAGAATCCGGACAAGGGCAACTGCATGTCCTGCCATACGCTCTCGGACACCGCGAGCCGGCCCGAGCGCTCGCTGTTCACCGACTTCGGCTACGACGCGATCGCCGTGCCGCGCAACCTGGCGTTGCCCGCGAACCGCGAGGCGCGCCACTTCGACAACGGGCTCTGCCGCACGGCCTCGCAACTGCGCTGGCCCGATCCCGGCCAGTGGTGCGGCTACTTCCGCACCCCGGGCCTGCGCAACGTCGCGGTGCGCCAGAGCTTCATGCACAACGGCACCTTCGCCACGCTGCGCGAGGCGGTGGCCTTCTACGCCACGCGTTCGACCGATCCGGCCAAGTGGTACCACGGCCACGCCACCTTCGACGACGTGCCCGCCGCGCATCGCGCGAACATCAACGTGAACTCGACGCCGATGAACCGCCGCCCGGGCAGCACGCCAGGGCTCAGCGACGAGGAGATCGACGCGATCAGCGCCTTCCTCGGCACGCTGACCGATGCGCGCTACGAGGCGGCCATGCGCGCACCCGGCGTTGCCGCGGTGGCGAACGCGCCCGCGACCCGGTAGCGCCGAAGGCGGCTGTCGACCACGCGCACACCGGGCGCGCCGGTGTCGTTCCCGCACACACGGCGGGCGACGCGAAGACACACCGGATCCGCACGCGCGACGGCGCCGCTCCAGAGGGAAAAACAGGGTGCGGGCACCGCGTGCGGGGCGCGGACGGCGACCGGGGCATGGCGATTGCAGAACGACTGGCTCTCAACATCACCTGGAGCCTCGAACATGCAAGAACCTCTATGGGACCAGTTCCTGACCGCGCGCGACAAGGCGGTCTTCGCCACCTCCGGCTTCGGCGCCAGGGGCGGCTTCGGCAAGCGGCCGGCGCTGCTGGTCATCGACGTGAGCTATGCCTTCTGCGATGAGAAGCCGGTGCCGATCCTCGAATCGATTCGCAACTGGCACACCTCCTGCGGCGAGGACGCCTGGCTCGCGATCCCGCACATCCGCGCACTGATCGACAAGAGCCGCGAACGCGGCGTGCCGGTGATCTACACCACCGGCGTGCGCCGCGCCGACAGCTGGGATGGCGGCAGCTGGCGCTGGAAGGATGCGCGCCTGAGCGACGACGGCGAGCAGATCGCGAAGTCCTCGCGCGGCGCGAACGAGATCGTCGCCGAGATCGCGCCGGGGCCGCGCGACCTCGTAGTCCTCAAGCAGAAGCCCTCGGGCTTCTTCGGGACCAACCTCGCGAGCTATCTCACCTTGCTGGGCTGCGACAGCGTGATCGTGACCGGCACCACCACCTCGGGCTGCGTGCGCGCGACGGTGATCGACGCCTTCAGCCTCAACTACCGCGTGGCGGTGGCGGAGGACGGCTGCTTCGACCGCGCGCAGGCCAGCCACGCGATCAACCTGTGCGACATGCACGCGAAGTACGCGGACGTGGTGAAGACCGCGGAGCTGCTCGACTATCTCGGCACCTTGCCCGCCGGCCAGTTCGAACTGCCTGACGGGCAGCCCGCGATGGCCTGATTTTTCCGGGTGTCCGGCTGTACGCGCGCGCGACAGCCGAGGCGCCCGATCTGTCTGCGCGGCAGACAGACCCGGCGGCCACCGGGCGCCGCGCGGCCTGGGTTCCGCTGGCACGGAACCTGCCCCCTGGCATCACCACCCGCCCCGCGAGACACGGCCGCCGAGCCGATGCCAGCGGGGTCGCATCGAATCGTAGAGGAGCACATATGAGATCGAGAACTCGCGCTTTCGCGTCGCGGCTGCTGGCCGCATCCCTGTTCGCGGCGGGCCTGCTGCCGCTGTCGGCACTGGCCGAGAAGGTCCTGCGCGTCGGCATGACCGTGGCCGACATCCCGCTGACCACCGGACAGCCGAGCCAGGGCACCGAGGGCCTGCGCTTCATGGGCGGCACGGTCTACGACTCGCTCGTGAGCTGGGACCTGTCGAGCGCGGACAAGACCGCGGTGCTGCGGCCCGCGCTGGCCGAGAGCTGGTCGGTCTCGGCCACCGACAAGACGCTGTGGACCTTCAAGCTGCGCCGCGGCGTGAAGTTCCACGACGGTTCCGAGTTCAACGCCGATGCCGTGGTCTGGAACCTCGAGAAGCTGATGAAGCGCGACGCGCCGCAGTTCGACCAGGCCCAGTCGACCCAGGGCTCGCAGTACTACAGCGCGATCAGCGGCTGGGCCAAGGTCGACGACCACACGGTGCAGATCCGCACCGCCAAGCCCGATGCGGTGCTGCCCTACAACCTGGTCAACATCTTCTTCTCGAGCCCGAAGCGCTGGGCCGAGGTGGGCAAGGACTGGAACAAGTTCGCCGCCCAGCCCTCGGGCACCGGCCCGTGGATCCTGCAGAAGCTGGTGCCGCGCGAGCGCGCCGAGCTGGTCCGCAACGCGCAGTACTGGGATGCGGCGCGGGTGCCGAAATCCGACCGCCTGGTGCTGCTGCCGATGCCCGATCCGAACACGCGCGTGGCCGCGCTGCTGTCGCGGCAGGTCGACTGGGTGGAAGCGCCGCCGCCCGACGCGGTGCCGCGCCTGCGGCAGGCCGGCATGCAGATCGTGACCAACAAGTACCCGCATGTCTGGGCCTACCAGATCAGCCTGCTCGACGACTCACCGCTGAAGGACGTGCGCGTGCGCAAGGCCGCCAACCTCGCGATCGATCGCGAGGGCATGGTGAAGCTGCTGGGCGGGCTCGCGCTGCCGGCCAAGGGCATGGTCACGCCGGGCCATCCGTGGTTCGGCAGCCCGGCCTTCGACATCAAGTACGACCCGGCCGCCGCCACCAGGCTGCTGGCCGAGGCGGGCTACAGCAAGAGCAACCCGGCACGCATCAAGATCGTGATCGCACCCTCGGGCTCGGGCCAGATGCAGCCGCTGTCGATGAACGAGCTGATCAAGGAGAACTACAAGCAGGTCGGCATCGACCTCGAGTTCGAGGTGATGGACTGGGAAGCACTGCGCGCGCGCCGCCGCGCCGGCGCCTGGGCGCCCGAGAACAAGGGCCGCCACGGCGTCAACAACAGCTGGGGCTTCTGGGACCCGGACATCGCGCTGATCAAGACCGCGGCCTCGTTCGAGCCGGTGCCCACGGGCTACAACTGGGGCCGCTTCAACGACCCGAAGGCCGACGAGCTGGTGACGCGCGCGCGCACCACCTTCGATCCCAAGGAGCAGGACCGCATCCTGGCCGATCTGCATGCGCGCATCGTCGACCAGGCGATGTGGATCTGGGTCGTGCACGACGTGAACCCGCGCGCGCTGTCGCCGCGCGTCAAGGGCTTCGTGCAGGCGCAGAGCTGGATCCAGGACCTGACGCCGGTCGTGGTGGACTGAGCGCCGGACACCGCCATGTTCGTCTACTTCCTGCGTCGCCTGCTCTACACCGTGCCGATCGCGCTCGGCGTGTCGCTGTTCTGCTTCGCGCTGATCCACCTGGCACCGGGCGATCCGCTGAGCGCGGTGCTGCCCGAGAGCGCCAGCCCGCAACTGGTGGCCGAGGTGCGAGCCGCCTACGGCTTCGATCGCTCGCTGCCCGAGCAATACCTGAAATGGCTAGGCCACGTGCTCACCGGCGACTTCGGCCAGTCGACAGTGACGCGCCGCCCGGTGCTCGACGAAGTGGCACCCGCGGTGGTCAACACCTTCGCGCTCGCCGCGGCCGCCACGCTGCTGGGCATGTCGGCGGGCCTGCTGCTCGGGCTGGTGGCGGGCTTTCGCAGCGGCAGCACGCTCGACCGCGCGGTGACCACCGTGGCGGTCACCGGCGTGAGCATTCCGCACTACTGGCTCGGCATGGTCCTGGTGGTGGTGTTCTCGGTCAACCTGGGCCTGCTGCCCGCGATGGGCATGGGCTCGCAGGGCGCCGACACCACCTTCTCGTTGAGCGCCGACAGCCTGCGCGCGCTGGTGCTGCCCGCGATCGCGATGGCGGTGATCCCGGCCGGCATCGTGGCGCGCACGGTGCGCAGCACGGTCGCCGAGGTGCGCAAGCGCGAGTTCGTGCAGACGCTCCATGCCAAGGGGCTGCAGCCCTTCGGCGTGTTCGTTCACATCGTGAAGAACGCGGCGCCCACGGTGCTGGCCATTGCCGGCCTGCAGCTCGCGCAGCTGCTCGGCGGCTCGATCCTGGTGGAGACGGTGTTCTCGTGGCCGGGCACCGGCTTCCTGCTGAACACCGCCATCTTCACGCGCGACCTGCCGGTGCTGCAGGGAACCATCCTCGTGCTGTCGATGTTCTTCGTCTTCATCAACCTCGCCGTGGACCTGGTCCAGACGATGTTCGATCCGCGCATCAAGCGCAGCTGAGCCATGAACCGGATTCTCCCTCTTCGTCCCGCGGCCGTGCCACCGGTACCTGCCGTACCCGCTCCCGCAGCCGCATCGCGGCGGCCGGTCTCGCGCAGCTTCTGGCAGCAGGTGGCGCGCCGGCTCGCGCGCGATCCGCTCACGCTGACCTGCCTGGCCGTGCTGCTGCTGGTGATCGCGCTGGCCGTGTTCGCGCCGTGGGTGGCGCCGCACGATCCCTTCGCCACCAGCATGACGCGGCGGCTGCTGCCGCCCGGCGACGCCAGCCACTGGCTCGGCACCGACGAGCTCGGCCGCGACCTGCTCTCGCGCCTGCTGCACGGCGGGCGCAACTCGCTGTTCATGGGCTTCATGCCGGTGCTGTTCGCCACGGCGATCGGCGCCACGCTCGGCATCGTCGCGGGCTACGCGGGCGGCGCGCTCAACATGGCGATCATGCGCGTGGTCGACGTGTTCTACGCCTTCCCCTCGGTGCTGCTGGCGGTCGCGATCTCGGGCGTGCTCGGCGCGGGCATGCTCAACAGCCTGGTGTCGCTCACGCTGATCTTCGTGCCGCCGATCGCGCGCGTGGCCGAGAGCGTGACCACCCAGGTGCGCTCGCAGGACTACGTGGACGCGGCGCGCGCCACCGGCGCCTCCGCGCTGCGCATCGTGCTCGGCCATGTGCTGAGCAACGTGCTCGGGCCGATCCTGATCTATGCCTCGAGCCTGGTCAGCGTGTCGATCGTGATCGCCTCCGGCCTGAGCTTCCTGGGCCTGGGCGTGGTGCCGCCCGAAGCCGAGTGGGGGCTGATGCTCAACACGCTGCGCCAGTCGATCTACGTCGCGCCGCTCAACGCCATCCTGCCGGGCGTGATGATCTTCCTGACCTCGATCTGTTCCAACCTCATCAGCGACGGCCTTCGCGCGGCCATGGACGTGCACGCATGAACTCCCTCCCGCACCTCACCCTCGCGCCCGCCGATGCGCCACCCGACGCCGCGTCGCGCCCGGTCATCCTGCGCGTCGCGGGGCTGCGCAAGCACTTCCCGCTCAAGTCCGGCCTGCTCGGGCGCGTCACGGCCCACGTCAAGGCGGTGGACGGCATCGGCTTCGAGGTCCACGACGGCGAGACGCTCGGCATCGTCGGCGAATCGGGCTGCGGCAAGTCCACCTCGGCACGGCTGCTGATGCGCCTGATCGAACCCGACGAAGGCGTGGTCGAGGTCGACGGCCACGTGGCCGGCCACGCCACCAGCGCGGCCACGCGCGCGATGCGCAAGAAGATGCAGATGGTGTTCCAGGACAGCCATGCCTCGCTGAACCCGAGGCTGACCATCGAGGACTCGGTGATGTTCGGCCTCAAGGCCGCCGGCACGCCCACCGCCATGGCGCGCGAACGCGCGCGCGAGACGCTCGGACTGGTCGGCCTCGCGCCCGACCTGTTCGCGCAGCGCTATCCGCACGAACTCTCGGGCGGCCAGCGCCAGCGCGTGAACATCGCGCGCGCGCTGGCACTGGGCCCGCGCGTGCTGATCCTCGACGAGGCCGTCTCGGCACTCGACAAGTCGGTGGAGGCCCAGGTGCTCAACCTGCTGCAGGAGCTCCAGCGCCGGCTGCGCCTGACCTATCTCTTCATCTCGCACGACCTCAACGTGGTGCGCCACGTCAGCGACCGCGTGATGGTGATGTACCTCGGCAAGGTGATCGAGGTGGCGCCGGCCGGGCGGCTCTACGAGGCGCCACTGCATCCCTACACGCAGGGCCTGCTGGCTTCGCGCCTCTCGATGGACCCGCGCCGGCGCATCGAGAAGGCGCCGCTCGCGGGCGATCCGCCAAACCCGGTCGACCCGCCCTCGGGCTGCCGCTTCCGCACCCGCTGCACGATCGCCGAGCCCGTGTGCGCGGCGGCCGAACCGCCGCTTGCCCGCGCCGAGGCGGGGCACGTGGTCGCCTGCCACGCCTGCACGGCGGGCTCGGGCCACAGCCTCGCCAGCCCTTCGAATCCGAATCGACCGTGAGCAGGACCATGCCCTCCCACTCCTCTCCCCTCCCCTCCTCGGCCGACGCGCCGCTGGTCCAGGTACGCGACCTCACGGTGCGCTTCGTCTCGCGCGATCTCGACATCCCGGTGGTCGGCGGCGTCAGCTTCGACGTGCACCGCGGCCAGGTGCTCTGTCTGCTCGGCGAATCGGGTTCGGGCAAGAGCGTGACCCTGCGCGCGCTGATGCGGCTGTTCCCGCCGACGGCGCGCATCGGCGGCGAGATCCTCATCGACGGCATCCGCATCCTCGACCTGCCAGCCTCGCGGCTGCGCAGCGTGCGTGGTGGGCTGGTGTCGATGGTGTTCCAGGAACCGATGACGGCCTTCGACCCGGTGTTCCGCATCGGGCGCCAGATCGCCGAGACCGTGGCCTGCCACGACGGCGTCTCGGTGAAGGACGGCCATCGGCGCGCGCTGGAGCTGTTCGAGCTGGTGCAGATCCCGTCCGCGCAGCGGCGCCTCGAGGCCTACCCGCACGAGCTGTCGGGCGGGCTGCGCCAGCGCGCCATGATCGCGCTGGCGCTGGCCTGCCGCCCGCGGCTGCTGCTGGCCGACGAACCGACCACCGCGCTCGACGCCACGGTGCAGATCCAGATCCTGCTGCTGCTGCGCCAGCTGCAGCAGGAGCTCGGCATGGCCACCATCTTCGTCACCCACGACCTCGGCGTGGCCTGCGAAGTCGCCGACCGCATCGCCGTGATGTACGCGGGGCGCTTCGTCGAATCGGGCCCGGTGGCCGAGGTGATGGATGCGCCGCGCCATCCCTACACCCAGGGCTTGCTGCGCGCGACGGTGCATGGCGGCACCGGTGGCCGCCCGCTCGATTCGATTCCCGGCTCGGTGCCCGACCTCAACGACCTGCCGCCGGGCTGCGCCTTCGCGCCGCGCTGCGCCCGGGTGCAGCCGCGCTGCGCGATGGGCGTGCCGCCGAACCTGGAGGTGGGACGCGCGCATCTCGCGCGCTGCGTGCGGCTCGCGGCCTGAGGCGGCGGCGCGCAGGCGGAGATCAGGGCGACGCGGCGAGCACGACCGTCGTGGCGACGGGTTTCGTCGGTGTCCTGGGCGCGGCGGGTGGCGCCGGCGGGGCGGGCACCACGGCCGGCCCCACCGTGTAGCCGAGCCGCGGATAGCGCGTCTTGATCGTGCCCTGCCAGCCCACCTCCTCGAGCGGCAGGTACACGCCGGCATCGACCAGCCAGGCCAGGCTTCGCCGCTGCAGGTTCTCGATGTTGTCCTTGTGCTCGCAATCCACGCGCAGGTAGCTGCCCTTCGCGCCCGGGGTGATCTGAGACAGAGGCTGCACGCCGGGCGCGGCGCGGCAACTCACCGCGTCGTTGATCGTCACCTGCTTGTTGAAGCGAGCGAAGCGGCCGCCGTTCTCCTTGACCTGGCGTTCGGTCTCGGTACGGTAGGTGAAGCTCCCGCCGGGCGCGGGCGCGCAGAGCTGTGCGGGATCGCCCTCGAACCTGGACATCCGGTAGCGGTAGCTGAAGTAGACGTCGTCGGTGACCTCGACCGGAATGAAGACGGCACCGATGGGCATCACCAGGGTGCGGTTGACCTGCATGCCGACCGCGTACTCGCTGAACACCGGCACCAGCCCGCACAGGCTCAAGCCGCGAAAGCGCGCGCGGGCGTTGTTGTCGCCGATCTTCTCGCGCGCGACATCGGAGCCGGTGACCAGCAACAGCTGTCCCTGCTGCCAGTTCGCATGGGCCTGCTGGCGAACGATCGAGACCAGGCCCAGGTTGCCCTTGAGCTCGAGCTCCTGCCGGTTCTCGAAGAAGTCGAGCGCGGGTGCGGCCGCCAGCAGCTCGGCGCGCGGCGTGCCGGCGAAGCGCTGGCGCACCGGCTCGGCCACGTACAGCGCCAGGTCGCCATCGATGTCGCGGCCGGGCCGTGAAGCGCAACCTGCCAGCAGCAGCATTGCGCAGGCCGCGCTCGCGGCGGCCAGTGTCGTGATCCTCGTCCTCATGCTCCCGCTTATAGGTGAGCACGAGCGCGGCGCCCACTACGGAAAACGGGTGAATGCGCGCCGCGCCTCAGTCGCCGGCCTTGCCCGGCACGAAGGCCGCATCGTCGGCGTTGCCCCCAGCCAGTCGACCAAAAATCAGCCTGAGCGAGTGGGTCGGTCCAGCGCGGCATCCCAGATGCCCATGGCTTCGACCACGGATTCCTCGATGACCGCGAGCCGGACACGGTCGCGGGCAAGGACCGACAGGCCCAGAAAGAAGCTGTCGAATGCGGCAGCCATGGAAGCCGGGTTCGTGGACTTGCGCAGTTCCCCGCTCTTGATGGCCCGCTCGACGCAGGCACGGAACCCGGCACGCGTGCGACTGCGCACATCTCGAAGCATTGCGGTGATGGTTTCGCTGCCCGACGAGCAGGCGCCCATCACGCCCAGCGCGACCATGCAACCCTTGGGGTGCCCGCCCTCCCACTGCATCTTTGCCGAACGTTTCAATGCCAGGAACACCGCTTCTCGCGGCTCCAGCGAAGGATCGTGGAGGCTTCTGGTCAAGTGGCCATAGATCTCCATGTATCGATCCAGCGCCTCCTTGAACAAGGCTTCCTTGGACTCGAAGGCCGCGTAGAAGCTGGGCGCGGAGATTCCACTGCCCATCGCCGCCTTCAGCTGCGACAGCGAGGTCGATTCGAAGCCATGCTCCCAGAACAGGTGCATGGCCGAGGTAAGGGCCGCATCGCGGTCGAATGCGCGTGGTCGGCCTCGCTGAGCCATGAAGATCTCCGCAGGTTCAAAATTACATACTAGTCGATACACAATATATCGACAAGCAAAGACCTGCTGTCCCGGCTGGCAAATCGACGTGTCGAACCGTGTCGTTGACAGTCTTCGGGCGTCGCCATATATTTATACCGATCGATATTTAAATCGATGCGATCGAAGAGTGCACTTGGACACCAGGCGCTCGCGCATGGAGCGGGCTCCACGCCCCTGGTAGCTCAAGTCGCGCTCTTTTTTTACCAATTTCTGTACCACTTGGTACATTTTTTGGTGCGCTCACAGAGCGTCCGCACCGCTCACTCACGGAGAACCCCACATGTCAAAAGAACTTGAAGCTCGCCTCGACGCCATCGAAAGCCGCTTCGCCATCGATGCCCTGATCGCCAACTACGCAGAAGCATTCGACACGATGAATGAAGCGCTGCTGGCAACCCTCTGGCACCCCGACTCGCGGCTGCTCCTTGGCGCCAATGGAAACGCGGAAGGACTCGATGCGATCCTGGCGCAAGCACGCGTCAACATGAAACGCATGCCGCACATGCATCACTGGATGGCGAACGCGATCATCACGCTCGACGGCGACAACGGCCATGGCCTGGTTGCGGCGGATTGCCTCTTCTATGACGTCGAGAAGGGACCGCTGCAAGTGAGCGGCCAGTACAAGGACATCTATCAGCGAAGAGACGGGCGCTGGGCGTTCCAGCAGCGCATCTTCGAGATGCATTTCGCCACGCCCTTGCAGAACTGGGCTCCCATCATGGGCACGGAACGCTTCGGTCGTCCCCTCTGAACAGAACCGCCGCAGCCGAAATCATGCAAGAAACAACTTCAGATTCGCGTCGGTGGCTCGCATTCGCGGTGTTGCTGGTGGGAGCGTTCCTGCCTCCGCTCGACTTCTTCATCGTCAATGTCGCGCTGCCATCCATTCAGGGCGACCTCGGTACGAGTGCTGCTGAATTGCAACTGGTGATCTCCGGATATGCGGCGGCTTACGCGGTCTTCCTCATCACCGGTGGGCGGCTTGGCGACCTCTTCGGCCGACGTCGCATGTTCCTGCTGGGCATCAGCGGCTTCGGACTCACGTCCTTGCTGTGCGGCCTCGCAACCTCGCCTTCCATGCTGATCGTGGGACGCATACTCCAAGGTCTCAGCGCAGCCGCCATGGCCCCCCAGGGGCTGGCCTCCGTTCATGCCCTGTTTCCCGTGCGGGAGCGCTCGCGCGCCCTGGGTCTCTATGGCGCCACCGTAGGGCTGGCAGCAGTGATCGCGCAAGCCCTGGGCGGCGCCTTGATCTCCGCAGACGTCCTTCACCTTCAGTGGCGAATCATCTTCCTGATCAATCTGCCCGTGGTGGCCGCGGTCCTGATCGGAGGCTTGCCCTTGCTGCCGGATGTCCGCGGCGATAGCCCCGCGCCCATCGATTGGGGCGGTGTCCTGCTCTGCGCGCTCACGCTGAGCCTGCTGATCGTGCCCCTGGTAGAGGGGCGCGAAAGGGGATGGCCATGGTGGGCATGCGTCATGCTCATCGCAACACCCATCGCTGCATTCAGCTTCTGGCGGTATGAAAAGGCATTCTCTCGACGGGGCGGCGTCCCGCTCGTCAGCATCGACCTGGTCCGCATGCCTGGATTGATGAGCGGCCTCGCCGGGGTCCTCTTCTTCTACGTCGTCTCTGCCTTCTTTCTGGTGTTCTCCGTCTACCTCCAGTCGGCACTGGGTCTGGATCCCCTGGCAACGGGACTGGTGTTCCTGCCGTTCGGCGTCGGCTTCTTCATCGGTCCTTTGACGACACCGCTTGCCGTCCGTCTCTTCGGCAGGTGGGTTCCCGCCATTGGCATGCTGCTCGAGGTGGCCGGATGCCTGTACCTCGCGGCGCTGGTTGCTGGCGCCCCCGCACGAATGCCGGCCCAGCTTCCGCTCATCGTTGCGGTGGGACTTCTGGGTTTCGGGCAGGGCTGGGCACTGCCTACCCTCGTGCGCTCGGTCATCGACCGTGCACCGGTGAGCGGCTCCGGAATGATTGCCGGCATCACGAACTCGGCCTTGCAGATCAGCGCCGCCCTCGGCGTCGCAGTCATCGGCGGCGTCTTCTTCACTGTCGCAGGCACTTCGCCCAGCGCGAGTTCCATGGCCAAAGCACTGGTTGCCGCCATGCTTTGCATTGGAGCGAGCCTGACCCTTGCGGCCATCTTGTCCGTTGTCGCTTCGAGGTCGGGAATCGGTGTCGCTGCCCGGCCTGCACCCAACTAGCCGGCGTCGGGTGCTCTATCTCGCAGGTGACCCGCAGACATCCGACATCGCCGCACGGGTCGCGAGGAACGCACGCCGGCCGAATGAATCAGCGACCGCCTCGGCGACCAAAGGTCATGGTCTCGAACACGCCATCCCTTCGGACCCAGGCATGAAGAAGCGCAGCAGCAAAGTGCAGCAAGAACAATGCGAACAGGCAGAACGCGAGGAAGCGATGGGCGCTCCACAGGATGCTGTACAGCTCGGCACTGGGTGGGACGATGGAGCGCAGCCGCATCCCGGCCAAGGTCACGGGATAGTCCGCCGCCGACAACATGGACCATCCCAGCAAAGGCATCGCGATCATCAGCGCATAGAACGCGACATGCGACAACCTTGCCGCAAGCTTCATGGGCTCGCTCATGCTGGCAGGCAACGAAGGTGCCCCGCTGCGCCAGCGCACGATGAGACGCAGCAGCGCCAGGACAAGTATCGCAATGCCGAGCTGCTTGTGGATGCCTACCAGCACCAGGTAAGCGCGATCGATCGTGGACATCATGCCGACCCCGATGAACAACATCGCGAGGATGCCGATCGCCATGACCCAATGGAGCACGCGCTGCAGCTTCGAGAACTTCATGCTTTGATGGCTCATGGCTTGCCTTCGGCTTGAACGCGAGGGTAGTGTTTCGACTCCGAGGTGCGTCGGTCATAGGACACCGCATAGGCGGCCGAGCGCGCTGCAGGGAACGGATCGTCGGAGGTCTGCATTCCCTCGGGCAGAACCGTGGGATCGAAGTTGATGTCGCGGCACGGTCCGTTGGCCTCGGCTTCGATCCGGGTCACCACGAGAGTGCCCGCTTCAATCTGCCGGCGATCCTCTGGCCAAACCTTGGCGGGATCGGCAGTGGGATCACCCGGATTGGCGAGCGTCAGTACCAGCCTCCACTTCTGCGGGGCGTCCGCGACCCGTTGGGTGATTTCCTTGAAGAGAAAATCGGGATCGCGCTTCTTCAGGTCCTCCGACGGCACCGGAACCATGGCGGCGGTCGGAATGAATGACCAGCGAACGGTCTGGCTCTGACCCTGTGCATTGGTCAGTACGAAACTGTTGAGGCTGTTGAAGCGATCCTCCGCGTAGGACTCGGCATAGGGCGCACTGCCCGCCCATGCGCCGAATTCGCGAAGCGAGGGATGGCTGGCTGCAAACTGTTTGACTGCGCCAGGGTCATCCTTGTTCGCACTGGCACGCTGAAGTTCATAGAACTCCTTCGGCGTCGCGATCGGAAAGAATGGTGCATTGATCATCGCGGTGCGCCACTCCTGCTGGTCTGGCGCCTGTATTCGAAGACTCAACCCACGTACGCGACCCGTGCCATCTGCCATGGTCGGAATGGGGCCCGCAAGATTGAAGCGACCCGTGACCGGGTAGCTCCCGGCCTTGAAAATCGACGCGCGTGAAACCGCGACCGCCGCGCCGTTCGCCTCGAAATTTCCAGCGAAACAGATGCCTTTCGCATGATTGCGCCGGAAGCCCTTGACCGGTCCGCTTGGCGGCGCGAGCGAATCCACGATCTTCTCGGGCGTCAGGCGCGCGGGTGTCAGCCACCCAGCCGCATAGGCGAAGGCACAGGCAACGGCCCCGACCGAAAGAGCGATCGCGGCGAGTCGGATCACGGTGGGTCGCCCGTTGGCAGCTTGATCTTGTCGGTTCTTCATCCGCTTACTCTCCCTTGCACCTGTCGAAGGCAGTGGGTGTGTTTGGAATTGTTCATCTCATGCCCTTTCAACGGGTTGGCAAGCAACCAGACAACACGCTGGCCTGTCCGATTCGTCAGGCCTTAGTTCGAGAAGAAATGGCTCCTGGTTACGCCGCCTTCAACGGATTCCAGGCACTGAACGGCCTTGCAGAAGTTTCGGACCGCGCCGCACATGCCTACGCAGCCGATGCCGCTGCCACAGGCGGTCTTCTGCTCGACCCCCTCATTGGCGGCAAGAGGTACTGGCGCGGCGGCGATCGAGCCCGATGCGCTAACGCGTCAGGCCGTTAGTTGATTTTCAAGCTTCAACGACGGCATCAGCGTGGCGGAGGATGTAATTCTTTAGAATAAGAACTATTCTTATTTGCCACGCCTTCCGTGCCCCCATGTCCGCCCCTCTGCCAGCCCCCGCGCTGATTGACAGCATCTACCGCGAGCACCATGGGTGGCTGCTCGGCTGGTTCCTGCGCCGGCTGAGCGGCAGCTCCCAGGCCGCGGACCTGGCGCACGACACCTTCGTACGGCTCATCACCTCGCGCGAGTTGGCGCAGGTGCGCGAGCCACGCGCATTCCTGCGCACGCTCGCCCACGGCGTGATCGTCAACCACTGGCGCCGCGCCGACGTGGAGCGCGCCTGGGCGGAAGCGGTCGCCGCACAGCCCGAGCTGCTTGCCCCCTCGCCCGAGGAGCGAATGATCGCGGTGGAAATGCTGTGCCGGATCGACGCCATGCTGAACACGCTGAGCGACAAGGCGCGCAAGGCCTTTCTGCTGTCGCAGATCGACGGTCGGACCTACGCGGAGATCGCGTTCGAGCTCGGCGTGTCGGATCGGATGATCAAGAAATACATGGCCCAGGCGATGTTGCAGTGCCTTCTTCTTGCGCAGGAGCCATGACGGCGATCTCGGCGCACCCGGAACAGCCCCGGGCGACGTTCGAACATCTGCAGCAGGCGGCGACCTGGTTCGCCCTGCTGCAGTCCGAGTCGGCCACCGCGGGCGACCGGCTGCGCTGGGAAGCGTGGCTGCGCAAGGATGGCGGTGCGCGTGCCGCCTGGCAACAGGTCGAGGCCGTGTCCCGCGACTTCTCGTCCGTGCGCCATCTCCCTGCACGCCAGATCCTCGAAGACACGCGGGCCACGGCCACGCGCCGCCGACGCAGCGCGCTGCGCGTGCTGGCCTTGCTGCCCGTGGCCGGCGTGGCCGGCTGGCTGCTCGAGCGCGAAGTGCCCTGGCGCGCATGGGTGGCAACGTACCGCACGCAGACCGGCGAGCGCCGTGAAATCGCGCTGGAGGACGGCAGCCGGCTCTGGCTCAACACCGCGTCAGCGGTCGATGTCGACTTCACGGCCACCCATCGACGCATCCTCCTGCATGCCGGCGAAGTGCTGGTGTCCACAGGACACGACCCGGCCTGGGAAGATCGACCGCTCGTGGTCGAGGTCGCCCAGGGACGGCTCACGGCGCTGGGCACGCGCTTCACCGTGCAGGGCGACGGCAACGCCGCCGGCTCGGCACTCGTCACGGTCTTCGAAGGCGAGGTGCGCGTCCAGCCCGCCCGGGGCGGGCCGTCGCTGACGCTGCGCGCCAATGAACAGACCCGGCTGTTCGTCGACCGCGTCGAAGCTCCGGCGGCCGCGGACGCGGGAAGCGACAGCTGGACGCGCGGCCAGCTTGTCGCCAACGACATGCGTCTGGGCGACTTCATCGATGCGCTGGCTCGCCACCGGCGCGGCCACCTCGCCTGCGCCCCGGCCGTTCGCGACCTGCGGATCGTGGGCAGCTATCCGCTGGCGGACACCGACCGGATCCTCGCGGCGCTCCAGGCCACCCTCCCGGTACGGGTGAACCGCGTGCTGCCATGGTGGGTGACCATCGAGCCCGCGCAGGGCCCCGACAACCGCCACTGAAAAAAGATTCGCGGCGCAGGTTCCCCTTTTGCGACCGTCGCGTGGCAAGGAAGGTACCAACCCTTCCATTTGCTCAAAGCCTCCATGCGCGACCTCTCGATTCCTTCCCTCCATGGCCTGCGCCCCGCACGACCGCCCCGCTCGCGCCTGCGTCGCACCACGCTCGCGGCGCGTGCGCTGGGCACGGCGCTCGCCATCCTGCCTGCCGCCGTCGTCCTGCATGCCAACCCTGCGCTCGCCCAGTCGCCCGCGGAGCAGGGTGCGCGCGACTACGCCCTCGCGCCCGGCCCGCTGGCCGGCGTCCTCACGCAGCTCGCCAGCCAATCGGGCATCCTGCTCTCGGTCGATGCATCCCTCACCGCCGGGCTCGACAGCCCCGGCCTGCGCGGACGCTTCACCCTGCAGGAAGCGCTCGCAACGGCCCTCCAGGGCAGCGGCCTAAGGGCGACTCGCACGGGCGACAACATCTACTCCCTGCAGCGCGATGCGTCGCGCCCCGCCAGCCCGTCGGCAGCGGGTCAGCCCTCGGCCGGGTCACTGCCGGCGATCGTCGTGGAGCCCCAAGCGAGCCGGGAGACCGGCACCGGCCCGGTGTCCGGCTTCATCGCACGGCGCAGCGTTTCGGGCACCAAGACCGACACGCCCCTGATGGAGACGCCGCAGTCGGTGTCCGTCGTGACGCGCGACCAGATGGACGCGCAGGGCGCGACCACGCTGGTCGAGAGCCTTCGCTATACGCCGGGCATCGTCGCTCAGTACGGCAACACCGACCTGCGCCTGGACTGGCTCACGTTGCGGGGCTTCACGCCGCCCGCGCGCTACCTGGACAACCTGCGCCTGCCTTTCGGCGCACGCGGCTACTCGCAGCCGCGCATCGAGCCCTGGGGGCTGGAACGCGTCGAAGTCGTCAAGGGCCCGTCGTCGGTGCTCTACGGCCAGGCCACGCCCGGCGGGCTGGTGAACATGGTCAGCAAGCGCCCGACGCTCGAGCCGGTGCGCGAGGTCGAGCTGCAGTTCGGCAGCCACGACCGGCGCCAGGCGGCGCTCGATCTCGGCGGTGCCATCGATGCCGATGGCATCTGGAGCTACCGGCTGGTCGCGCTGCACCGGGAGGCCAACACCTCCTACGACCACGTTTCCGAGCGCAAGACCTACTTCGCCCCGTCGCTGACCTTCCGCCCTTCCAGCGCAACGCGTCTCACGGTGCTCGGCCAGTGGCAGTCGCTCGACTCTCCCGGCGGCGGCGGCGCGCCGGCACTGCCCGCCGCGGGCACCCTCGACACCAGCCGCTACGCTGCCCTGCCCACGCGCACCTTCGTCGGCGAGCCAAGCTACGACCGCTTCAGCAACCGGCAGCGCTTCGTGGGCTATGAATTCGAACACCGCTTCAACGACACCTTCACCGTGCGCCAGAACCTGCGCTACGGCAAGGTCGACGCGTACACCCAACGCATTCAGGCCGTCTGCCTGGCGGCCTGCAACCCGTCGTCGCTGCTGCGCTACGCCTGGGCCTTTCCAGAAGAAGCCAGCCTGCTGACCGCCGACACGCAGCTGCAGGCGGACTTCGCCACCGGCACATTGCGGCACACGCTGCTCGCCGGCGTGGACTTCTCCAATGAGAAATCCGCGTTCGACGAGACCAACCTGCGCATCATCACGCGACCCTTCAACGCCTACCTCCCGGTCTTCGGCACCGATTCCGGCGCCGTGCCCAGCGTCGCGACCCATATCGACCAGAAGCGCCGCCAGACCGGCTTCTACCTGCAGGACCAGATCCACCTGGACCGCTGGAGCCTCGTGCTGGCCGGCCGCTACGACAAGGCCGACACCGACACCCGCACGCTGACGACCGCGACGGCGCGCATTGCACGCGTCGACCAGCACGACGACAAGTTCACCGGGCGCGCCGCGCTCATGTACAACTTCGACAGTGGCTTCGCGCCCTACCTGAGCTACAGCACCTCGTTCCAGCCGGCCGCCGGCACCGACCGGCAGGGCAACCCCTTCGAGCCCACCACGGGCCGGCAGATCGAGGCCGGTCTGAAGTACCAACCGGCCGGATCCAAAACCATGGTGACGGCGGCCGTCTATGAGCTGACGCAACGCAATGTGTTGACCCCGGATCCACTGAGCCGATCGTTCAGCGAGCAGACTGGCGAGGTGCGTGTGCGCGGCCTCGAGCTGGAAGCCAAGGCACCGCTGGCGCGCGGCCTGGATGTGATCGCCTCCTATGCCTACACCGACAGCCGGGTCACGCGTGCCAACGCCAACGCGTCGGGCGCCAGCACCCTGGGCAAGCGCTTCCCCTATGTGCCCGAGCACCAGGCGGCACTGTGGCTGGACTACGCCTTTCCGATGGACATCGCGCCCGGGCTGTCGCTGGGCGCGGGCGTGCGCCGCATCAGCACCACCTACGGCGATGCCGCGAACCAGTTCCGCGTGCCCGGTGTGACCCTCATGGATGCGGCCCTGCGCTGGGACCTCGGGCGCTGGCGCCCCGCACTCAAGGGCCTGCGCCTGGCGCTGAACGTGTCCAACCTGGCGGACAAGACCTATGTGGCGACTTGCCTGTCGTCGACGGGCTGCTACTACGGCGAGCGTCGCAGTGTCTATGTGACCGCTGGGTACAGCTGGTAGCGCGGCCATCGAGTGTCAAGTGTCTCCGCGCATCAGCGCCAGCCGTTTTCACCCGTCCCATGACCCCGGTTTTGCCTGCGAAGCGCCCGCCGGCGACAGCCGGCCGTAAGTCGACAGGTAGCGCCACCCGACGATGGCCGCGGCCAGCCCCGACAGCGCCGCCACACCCATCGCCCAACGCGCCCCGAACGTGTCGGCCACCCAACCGACCAGGGGCGCACCCATCGGCGTGCAACCGAGCACGATGGCCAGCAGGATCGCCAGCACGCGCCCTCGCATGGCGGGCTCGGTCGACAGCTGCACCCAACTGTTGACCGTGGTGGTGAAGGTTTGCGCGGCCACACCCACCACGATCAGCGCCATGCCGAAGAGCCAGTAGCCGGGCATCAGCGCGGCCAGCGCGCAGCCCACGCCGAAAACGGACGCACCCACCACGAGCACGCCCATGCGCGGCTTGTCGCGCCGCGCGGCAAGCAGCGCGCCTGCAACGGAGCCGATCGCCATGATCGAAGACAGCAGGCCGTACTGGTGGGCGCCCGCATGAAAGACGGTGACCGACATCGTGGAGATGAAGATCGGGAAGTTCAGGCCGAAGGTGCCGATCAGAAAGAGCATGAACAGCACGGCCTTCAGGTCGGGGCGCCGCCAAACGTAGCGGAAGCCCTCGAGAAAACTGCCGCGGGTGCGCACTGCGCGCTGGCGCAGATAGAGCTCATGCACGCGCAGCATCTTCATCGCGCCGATGACGGCCACGTAGGAGGCCGCATTGATCACGAAGACCCAGCCCGTACCGACCGCGGCGATGAGCGTGCCTGCGACCGCCGGGCCGATCATTCGCGCGGCATTGAATGACGTGGAGTTCAGCGCCACTGCATTCTGCAGGTCGATCTCGGTGACCAGTTCCGACACGAAGGTCTGGCGCGCCGGTGCATCGAAGGCAGCCACGCACCCCAGCAGCAGCGCAAACACGTACACGTGCCACAGCTGCACGAGGCCGGTGAGTGTCAGCAGACCCAGCCCGAGCGCCAACGCGCCCATGGTGGCCTGCGTGACCATGAGCAGCTTGCGCCGGTCGAGATGGTCAGCCGCCCAGCCGGTGAGCGGCAGCAGCAGCAATTGCGGGCCGAACTGCAGCGCCATCACGATACCGACCGCGGTGGCGTTGTGGCGCGTGAGCTGCGTGAGCACGATCCAGTCCTGCGCGGTGCGCTGCATCCAGGTGCCCACGTTGGACACCGCCGCGCCACCGGCCCACACACGGTAGTTGTAGCCCCTGAGCGAACGGAATGTGCTGCTGCTCACCGAGCGAGCAGGTCGATGATTTCCTGCGTGGTACCGGTCTCGCCCAGGCGCGGAAAGATGCGGGCGATGCTGTTGGCGTGAGCGTCGGCATTCATGTCGGTCATGGCGTCGATGCCAAGCGTGACGTTGAAACCCAGTTCGTAGGCTTGGCGTGCGGTCGACTCCACGCCGATGCTGGTGGCCACGCCGACGATCACGACCTGCGTGACGCCCAGCGCCTTCAGGTGCGATTCGAGTCCCGTGTTCGTGAAGGCACCCCACGTGTGCTTGGTGACCAGGTGGTCCTGGGGCTGGCGGTCGAGTTCGGCGGCCAGCTCGGTCCAGTCGGCGGGCAGTTCGCCGCCGGGGCGCTGCTGCTGGGTGCGGCCCTTGGCACCGCCTGCCACGTTGACGAGCACCACGGGCAGCGCACGTTGGCGAAAGGCAGACGCCAGGGCGCTGGCGCGCTGCACGATCTCGCCGGTGGCATGCGCAACGGGCAGCGCGAGGATGCCCTTTTGCAGGTCGATGACGATGAGGGCGGTTCGAGGATCGAGGGTGGTGACGGGCATGGTGAGTTCGCTTTCAGTCTTCGGCGAGGCGTTTGAAGAGTTCGATGGATGCCGCGAGCGCTTCCTGCTCACGCGGGGCGAGCCTGGTCTGGATGACCTGAAACAGCCAGTCCTCGCGCGCGGCGCGGGCGTCCTTGATCCATTTGCGAAAGACCGGCGTGACCGACCAGATGGTCTGGCGCCCATCGGCCGGGTCGGGCGCGCCGCTCACAAGTCCCGCCCCTTGCAGCGCGGCCACGGTCGCGCCCATGGATTGAGGACGCACGCCCACCGTGCGCGCAAGGGTCGTGACCGTGGCCGGACCTTCGCGCTCGAGATGCAGAAGCACGGTTTTCTGGGAACCCGTGAGATCGCCGGCATGCGACTGCTCGCGCAGCCGCCGGTTGAGCTTGGCCATCAGCATGCGCAGTTCCGCGGCCAGCGCGTGCGCCCGTAGATCGTGAGGGGCGCTCGCTGACTTGTTCATGGCGCAATGCTATTCGATGCGAAGACAAACTACAAAGTTTTCCTTCATAGTTTTCTTAGCCCTGCATGAGCTGGATTGCGTCCTGCTGCGGACCTATGGGGCCGCTGTCGCCCCTGAAAATACGCTAACGCGGTGTATGCCCACCGACCTCTCGGTCGACGTTCGTCCCATGAACACGAACGAGGGTCAGCAGAACTGAATCTGGTCTGCAGGCACACACGCCCTCTACTCCTATAGGCCGATGATCGAAAGCGACTCGGCCATCTTGAATGCCGTGCCGCAGCTCAGGCTGTCAGACGCCTAGCGAATCCGTGCGGCCGATGTGATCTTCCGTGAACGACGCGCGATCTGACGCCGCGTCCGTCTTCGCCGCCTCACATCCCCGTCACGCCACGCTCGAGCGCAAAGGCCAGCAGCGCCTTCTCGTTCGGCTCCTGCGGCCAGGTGTCCTGCGCGAGCCACTTGTGGAACGAGCTCGCGGCGATGCGGCTCGCGGGTCCCTCGCGGCGCCAGGCGCGCGCGATCGGTGCGGCGAGCAGGTCGAGCCGGTCGGCCTCGAAGCGCGCGCGCACCTGCGCCTGGTCGGCCTCGGGCATCTCGGCATAGAGGGCGCGCGCCTGCACCATGCGAGCGTTCTCCCACAGCTCGAGGATGCGGCGCATGCGCTCGCCTTCGGACAGCGCCGGCGCCGCCGCGGGCGGCGCGGGCGTGGCCGGTGCCGACGACCCCGGGGCGGCGGCTGCGCCGGCCGTGGGCGGCAGCGCCTTCAGGCCGGCATAGCCCTTCTTGAGCGCATCCTTGAAATAGGCCGCGGGCGACTTGAGCTCGGGCATCGCGGCATTGCGCAGCCGCTGCTCGACATGGTCGAGCGTGGCGCGGATCTGGCCTTCGTCGGTGATGGCGTAGAGGTCCTGCGCCTCTTCCTGCTTGATGCCCAGCGCGATGAGCCGGCCGACCAGCTCGAGGTCGAACACGTTGCGGTCGGCCGAGGAGATGTCGCCGAGCCGCTGCTGCACCTTGGGCACGACGCGGAACTGGATCTCCTCGATCTTGCGGCCGCGCTTGTGCTCGATGAGCTCGATGCTGAAGTCCTCGCACAGCGCGTCGATCTCGGCCAGGGCCTTGCTGATCACGTCGCGCTTGAGGAAGCGGTAGTCGACCTCCTTGATGTCGCTGCGGCCGGTGAGCACGGCGGCCCACCACAGCACGTCCTCGCGCATCGACAGCCGGCCCGGCGAGGTCAGGTAGCGCGCGCCGATCTCGTAGAGCACGGCGGCCGAGTAGCTGCGCATCTGGCCGCTGATCTCGAGCAGCACACGCGTGTACTGGTGCGGCTTGACCAGCCTTTCCTTGATCTCGTCGGGATAGCGCCAGGTGACCATGCACGGACGGCCGCGGCCCTGCTCCTCGATGGTGACGGTGCCCAGCAGCTGGGTCGACACCCAGCGGCGCAGCGCGGGACCGCTGGTCGACCACTCGATGGTGGTGGCCTGCATGTCGCGCAGGTGGGCCTTGAGCAGCTCGGTGTTGTTCGAGTTGAAGCGGGCGTCGCCGATCAGCTCGCTGAGCGGGAGCTGGTAGACGGGTTCGTCGACCCCTTGGCGTTGCGAGTGGTAGAGCAGCGCGTTGTAGATCCGGCGCGACAGCAAGGTGAGCCGGCCCCGCTTGGGCCGGATGGCGATGGCCTCGTTGGCCTTGGCCACGCTCTGCTCGTCCGCCGGGGGTGGCGGGCGAGGAAGTGTGCGTGGAAGGTCGTCGTCGGCCATGGTTGCGTAAGCGGGAGGGTTCACATGATGCGTGGCTAATGTGAATTCGTCAAATCACAAACCCGGGTGCCTTGGTGAGTTTAAAGATAAACACTTGGGAGATTGAAGAGTTGGTGGTCCGATTTCTCTTTTCACGACAAGGACTTGCGAGGCTTTCTGTGAGTGTTTATGGGAGTTGATGTGAGGACCGTTGGGATTTGATGTGAGATCCGTTGGGGTACCGACCCCTGGAATGTGAGCAGGAATGGGGTCCAATGTGAGTGGACAAGGGGAACGGGGCGGTGCGGGCCCCGGATTGCGGCGATGACCGCCCCCGCAGCGCCGGTTTGGGGCCTCCGGGCTGCCCGGCGCCCGCCGATGGACCCGGATCGCGCCCGCTTTTTGACAACTCCGCGACGGGTTCCCCAACCGACCTCACAATAGAGAGGCGGGAAATTCCCTCGTACTCGGTGGAAGTTGTTCATTCGACAGATTCTCGTAGAATTGCAGAATTCTGTCGAATAAGGTGTCTCCCCGATGTCCGTCAATGCACCGCCGATCCCTGGAAACCAGGTTTCCACCGAGGCTCCGCTTCCCCCCCGCCAGGTCATCAACATGTCCAAGATTGCCGCCCTGGCAACGCGGGCCGGTTCGATGGTCGAGCAGATCCGCAGCATGCTGCTGGCCCCCGAGGCCCGCAAGGTGCCGCCCATTTTTTCCACCGCCCAGCTCGCCGCCCTGTGCGGCGTCGACAAGGCGCATGTCGCCTACCGCATCACCAAGGAAGACCTGCCGGCCGGCCGGCTCACACCTTCGGGCGGCAAGCGCAACTTCGGCCTCGACGAACTGCGTCGCTGGACCCGCACCTACCGCGCCGACAAGATGCGTCCCGCCGGCCGTAAGGCCGTGACCATCGCGGTCGGTAACTTCAAGGGCGGCGTGGCCAAGACCACCACCGCGATGATCCTGGCCCAGGGCCTGAGCCTGCGCGGCCACCGCGTGCTCGCGATCGACACCGATCCGCAGGGTTCGCTGACCACGCTGCACGGCCTGCTGCCCGAAGCCGAGGTGACCGAGGACATGACCATCGGCCCGCTGTGCGACGGCACCGAGCGCGACATCCGCTACGCGATCCGCTCGACCTACTGGGACGGCATCGACCTCGTGGCCGCCGCGCCCTTCCTGTTCTCGGCCGAGTTCGCGCTGCCGGCGCGGCAGATGCAGGAGCCGGGCGCCAAGTTCTGGGACGTGCTCAACGAAGGCCTCGAGAGCGTGCGCGATCTCTACGACGTGATCGTGATCGACACGCCGCCGTCACTGTCCTATGTGACGATCAATGCCCTGTGGGCGGCCAACGGCATCGTCGTGCCTGTGCCACCCTCGGGCCTGGACTTCGCCTCGTCGGCGCAGTTCTGGTCGCTGCTGGCCGACCTCGGCGGCAACCTTGACGGCCAGAGCAAGGACCGCGAAGGCAAGGCCTTCGACTTCCTGCACGTGCTGCTGAGCCGCGTCGATGCGGCCGACCCCGCCATGCCCGCGGTGCGGCAGTGGATCCAGGCGACCTATGGCGAGTACACCTTGCCGGTCGAGATTCCGAAGACCAGCGTCACCAGCAACAAGGCGGCCGAGTTCGCGACCGTCTACGACGTGCAGCGCTACGAAGGCGCCGCCAAGACCTACAAGCGCGCCGTCGATGCGTACGACGCCTTCGTCGAACTGGTCGAGCAATCGGTGGTGGGCGCCTGGGGTGCGCAGGGGCGCCCGCGTTGATGAGGAGTTCGTCGGATCCGGTGCGTGGAAACCTGGTTTCCACGCCCATGTCGAAAAGGCTCGCAGCGCGGCCCGAGGAAGCGTTTGGCCCGGGCCGCCAGGGCCGGGCGATCGCGAGGCCGCGGCGCGCCAGGTTTGAAAGACGGGGTGGCGTGGAAACCAGGTTTCCAGCAGCCGCCTCCGATACGCGTCCTGTCGATGCGTGGACCTCCGGCCCCTGGCCGCCGTCTTCACCGCCCTCTCTATATATGCAGACCCCAGGCGCCCTCCCTGGGAACACGGCGCCGACGACCTCGGCGCTTTCGGCTTTTGCCGCGCCGGCGATCCGGTCCGTCGGCACGATGCGCGCTCCGGTGTCGAAACCCTTCGCACACCCGCGCCGTGGAAACCAGGTTTCCAGCCACCCGCCCATTCCACCGGCACTCGTCCGGCCCGTCCGTGGAAACCGGGTTTCCAGATTCAAGGAGACATGACCATGTCCAGCACACGCAAGCGTCTCGAGGCGCTCACCGCCAACCTCTCGCTGCCGCAGGATCTGCCACCGGCCGCTCCACCGACCACCGCGCTGCCCGAAGCCGCCGCGCCCGAGGTGCCGCCCTTCATGCCGCCCGCCGCCGTGGAAACCAGGTTTCCACCGGTGGGCAAGAGCTCGCTCGCCCCCCGCACCGGCCCGGGCCAGATGATGGCTTTCCGCGGCCAGATCCAGCAGGTCGAAGGCGAGATGGCCGCGCTGCGCGAAAAGCTCAGCCAGTACGAAGGCTCGCTGCCCACGCGCAAGCTCGATCCCCAGACCATCCGCCCGAGCCGCTGGGCCAACCGCCACGAGACCGCGTTCTCGAACGCCGAGTTCGCCGGCCTCAAGGCCGACATCGAACATGCGGGCGGCAACGTGCAGCCGATCCTGGTGCGGCCGCTCAAGGACGAGGAAGGGCAGTACGAACTGGTGTTCGGCCATCGCCGGCATCGCGCCTGCCTGGAACTCGGCATTCCGGTGCTGGCCTCGATCTGGCAGGAAGAACTCGGCGACGCCGCCCTGTTCGCCGCCATGGACCGCGAGAACCGCGAACGCGCGGATCTCTCGTCCTACGAGCAGGGCATGATGTACCAGCGCGCGCTCGACGAGCAGCTGTTCCCCACGCAGCGCCAACTGGCCGAGGCGCTCGGCGTCAGCCACACCTGGGTGCGCAAGGCGCTGCAGGTCGCGGCGCTGCCTTCGCTGATCGTCGAATGTTTCCGCACGCCGCTCGAGGTCGGCTTCCGCCACGCCGAGCAGATCCATGCCGCGATGGACAAGGACCGCCGTGCCGTGCTCAAGCGGGCCGAGAAACTCCGGGGCCACGACCTCTCGGCCTCGATGGTGGTGGCGCGGCTGCTCGATGCCCGCCCGAGCATGGAGCGCGCGGAACGGCTCGAACTGCAGGCCAACGGCACGCGCCTGGGCACCCTCGCGCGCTCCAAGCTCGGCGAGGTCACGATCACGCTGACCTCCCAGGCATCGGCCGACGGCGACGTGGAAGCGATCCAGAAAGCCGTGGGCGATGCGCTGCTGAAGCTCCGGACTACCGGCGCCTGAGAAGGTGTGAATGAAGCTGCTGCGCGCCCCGATCCCGCATTCGCGGTCCTCGCCGTATGTCAGTACGGCTGCGGTCCTCGACGCTACCTTGGGGCGCTCGCGACGGTTCCTTCCCACCTTCTGAGCGCTCTCCAAAGCTCAATGTGAGTAGATTTGGGATTTCCGAAGCACCTGCGCCCAGCGCTTCGGAAACCCTTCAAGCCATCGATCTAGGGGATGACGATGGCGGTATCGGTCTTCACGCGGTCCAGCGCCACCAGCGACCGGAAGCTCTTCACCTGCTCGTTCTCCGCGAAAAGCCGCCGCGTCAGCCCTTCGTAGCTGCGCATGTTGGCCGCCACGATGATCAGCACGCAGCTCACGCCCCCGGTCACGTAATAGCACTGCTGCACCTCGGGCGTCTCGCGGAAGATGGCCTTGGCGCGGTCCACCGTCGCCGCCCGTTCGTCGACCAGCTGCACCTCGACGATCGAGGTGATGGTGGCGCCCAGCGCATCGGCATCGAGCACCGCCACGTTGCGCTGGATCACGCCGGCGGCCTCGAGCGCGGCGATGCGGCGCTGGACGGCCGGCGCGGACAGGCTCACTTCCTCCGCGATCACGCGCTGCGGCGTCTTGTTGTCGCGCTGCAGGATCTGCAGGATGGCGCGGTCCTGGCGGTCGAGGACGTATCCCGATTCGGTGAGTCTGGTGGGCATCTAGAGCGAATGTTGCGTGAAGAGGCTGAAAATCCAGCCAATTCTTCACCATGGCAAGCATAAAGTGCGTCCATGATGACATTTTTCTCCTCCGGCGTCACTGACCCCCAGGCCCGCCGCAAGGCCTTGGGCGTGGCCTGCGGTGCCGGGGCCGGTGCCCTCTGGGGCCTGGTGTTCCTGGCGCCCGCGCTGGTGCGGGACTTCAGCCCGCTGATGCTGACCATCGGCCGCTACCTCTTCTTCGGCCTGATCGCCGCCTGCTTGCTGCTGCCGCGGTGGCGCGCACTGGCGCCGCGGCTCGCGCGCGGGCACTGGCGCAGCCTGGCCTGGCTGGCTTTCACGGGCAACGTGCTCTATTACCTGCTGCTGTCCAGCGCGGTCCAGAACGGCGGCATCGCCATGACCTCGCTGGTGATCGGCTTCCTGCCCGTGGCGGTCACGGTGATCGGCAGCCGCGACCACGGCGCCGTGCCCCTGCGCGCGCTGCTGCCCTCCATCCTGCTGAGCGTGGCCGGCGCCGTCTGCATCGGCTGGCAGGCGTTTGCCGCGCCCGCCAGCGGCGGCCTGGGCGCCTCCGTGCTGGGCTTCGCCTGCGCGGTCGGCGCGCTGGCGTCCTGGACCGCCTTCGCCGTGCGCAACGCCCGCTGCCTGCAGCGCCTCGAGGGCGTCTCGGGACAGGACTGGAACCTGCTGACCGGCATCGTCACGGGCGCCCAGAGCCTGCTGCTGGTGCCGGTGGCGCTGCTGCTCGAATCCGCCCACCACGAACTGGGCGCATGGGCCCGGTTCGGGGCGGTTTCGGCCGGCCTGGCGCTCGTGGCATCGATCGCCGGCAATGCGCTGTGGAACCGGATGAGCCGGCTGCTGCCGCTCACGCTGGTGGGCCAGATGATCCTTTTCGAGACCCTGTTCGCGCTGGTCTACGGTCTGGCCTGGGAGCGCAGGGCGCCCACGCCGCTCGAGCTGCTGGCCCTCGGCTTCGTGATCCTGAGCGTGGTGTCGTGCCTGGCGGCGCACCGTCCGGCGACGGCCGCAAGCCATTGAAACGAGGGTTCCGCCGCCAGCGTCCCGCTTCCGGACAGATTCAAAACCGACGCCAAGTGCTTGAAAACAAAAGAGAAAAATCCGTCGATGGGCTTGACATCGGCATTTGACATCGCAAAATCGCGTGGATGATTATTGAGGCCTTCGCGCCCCATCCGATGCACCCGACCGCCGCATGAAAGCCCACCGCCAACGCCTGCAGCGCGCCCACTTCGCTTTCATGCGCGCGCTGATCCAGGGCCTCGATGCTCGCGCGAGCTGGGACCGCTATCTGCGGCTCGAGGGCGAGTCGGCCGACATGCGCAACGTGCGGCGCACCATCGGCTGGATGCGCGACGCCTTCGCGGCGGCCGCCCGGCGCGAGCGCCGGCCCGGCACGGCGCGGCTGATCCTGCTCGATCCCGAGCGCTTCGCCAGCGCGCCCAAGCTGCCGACGCTCGAGGACTTCGCACACGCGCAGGGGCTGGAAGACTTCTCCCATGCCGAGCAGATAGAGGCCTACGAGGCCGCCTACCCCGGGACGGGCGCGGGCGGCGGGGCCGGGCAGGGCGGTGCCGGCTCGCGACGTGCGCGCGTGGTGGCGCGCCAGCTCGAGGCGCTGCAGTGGCTCGAGGGCCTCACGGCCGAGGACCCCCGGCCCGACGACCCGGTCGCCGCCTGGCTCAACCCCGCGCTGGCCGCGCGCCTCGAACGCGCCCACCTCGGCACCCTGCGCGAACTGGTCGAGCGCGTGAACCACAGCGGCGCGCGCTGGTGGACCCGCGTGCCGGGCATCGGCGCCCACAAGGCGGCGCGCGTCATCGAATGGCTGCAGGTCAACGAGCAGGCGCTGGGCCTGCGCATCGGCCACCATGCGCTGCGCCGCCGTTCGCAGCTCGCGCCCGAGGTGCTGCATGCCGTGGTGGCGCCCGCCACCGAATTGCGGCCGCTCGAGAAGCTGGTGCTGCCGCCCGCGCTCGACGGCAGCCTGGGCCTGTTCCGTTCGCCGACGCCGGGCAGTGGCGCGCGCAACGATCCCGAAGCCATCAGTCAATGGCTGGCCGGCCGTGGCGCGCCCCGCGATGCACGTGCGTCCGCGGCGCCGCCGACGCTCAGCGCCACGCAGCGCGCCTACCGCAAGGAGGCCGAGCGGCTGCTGCTGTGGGCCGTGCTCGAACGCGGCAAGCCGCTGTCCTCGCTCACGTCCGACGATGCCGCGGCCTATGGCGACTTTTTGTGCGCGCCGCCCGCCGCGTGGTGCGGCCCGCGCCATCACCAGCGCTGGTCGCCGCAGTGGCGGCCTTTCGAGGGCGTGCTGTCGCCTGCGGCGCGGCGCCAGGCGCTGGTCGTCCTGCGCGGGCTGTTCGGTCATCTGGTGCGATGCAACTACCTTGTGTGCAATCCTTTTGCGCCCCATGAGTTGCCGGTGCCCGCCGCGGCGCCGGCTCCCACCGCACCGGCACCATGGGCGCACCTCGAGCTGCAGCTCGAACTGCGCGCCGACGACGAAGCCGCGCGCCGGCTGCGTCGCGCGCTGCAATGGATCCGCGCGACCGGCCTGCGGCTCGGCGAGGTGGTGGCGCTGCGCTGCGGCGATCTCGTGCCGCCGTCAGTGGACGAAGCAGCGCGCACGGCGCACCCCTGGCAGCTCCAGGTGAAGGGCGCGCGCGGCGCGACCCGCCAGGTGCCGCTCGCGGCCGAGCACGTGCGCGAGCTCGAGGAAGAACTCGCGCGCCATGGCTTCGAGCCGCGCGTCGATGCGCATGCCAACCGCGGCATCGCCGTGCTCGCGCGCTTCGTCTCGCATCCGCTGCAACCCGGTGCGTGGTCGGCCTCGGGCCTGCACAAGGCCATGAAGCGCTTCCTGCACCAGGCCGCGCACGGCCTCGACGAAGCCCAGGCCGCGCAGCTTCGCGAACTGACCACGCATCACCTGCGCCGCGCCGCGCGCGAGGGCTTGCCCGCGCCCCAGGCCTGACTACTTGGCAGGTCATCGACAGCCTTCGTGCCGCGTCGCATGATGGCCGACGTCGGCCGGCCCATCGTGGCCCCGGCGCCCCTCCCGGATTCGAAAGCCTTTCCCATGCCCACAGCAGAGACCCTCGAGAAATTCATCGCGCGCGTGGAGTCCAACTTCCACGCCGAAGCCCTCGCCGAGTTCTATACCGAGGACTCGTCCATGCAGGAGAACCAGTCGCCGCCGCGCGTGGGGCTGGCCGCCAACATCGCGCGCGAGCGCGCCACGCTGGCCCGCGCCTGTGCGGTCCGCTCGCAGTGCGTGCGGCCGGCCTTCGTGCAGGGCGACCATGTCGCGATCCGCTGGATCTTCGAGTTCGACTGGCTCGACGGCAGCAGCAGCCGCATCGAGGAGATCGCCTGGCAGCGCTGGTCGGGCGAGCGCATCGCGTCGGAACAGTTCTTCTACGACCCCGCGCAGATGGCGCCGAAGAAGCCCGCGCCATGAGCGAGCCCAAGCAACTGGCTTACGCACGCTCGGTGCTGCAGGCCCAGCCCTTCAGCGTGCTGCTGGGCACCGAGATCCTGGCCTTCGGCCCCGCGCTCACCGAACTGCGCCTCGCGCTGCGGCCCGAGCTCAAGCAGCAGCACGGCTTCGCCCATGGCGGCGTGCTCAGCTACCTGGCCGACAACGCGCTGACCTTCGCTGGCGGCAGCGCGCTGTCCGATGCGGTCGTCACCGCCGAGTACAAGATCAACTACGTGCGCCCCGCGCAGGGCGACACGCTGCTCGCGCGCGCCCGCGTGCTGCACGGCGGGAAGCGCCAGGCCGTCTGTGCCTGCGAGATCTTCGCGATCGATGCCGAAGGCGGCGAGAAACTCGTGGCCGTCGCGCAGGGCACGATCTCCGCGATGGGCGAGCGGCCCGCCGTGTGAGCATCGCGCTGATCCTGCGCCGCACGCGGCTCGAGCACGGCATCAGCCAGCTAGAGCTCGCGGGGCGCCTCGACGTCTCGCAGCGCCACATCAGCTTTCTCGAGTCGGGCCGCGCGCTGCCGAGCCGCGGCCTGATCCTCGCGTGGATGGCCGAGTTGGGCGTGCCGGTGTCGGTGCGCAACGCAGCGTTGTTGCAATGCGGCTTCGCACTGCCGCAGCCCGACGAGGACACGCAGGGCGCCGAAGCCACGCTCGTGCGCGAGGCCGTGCGCCGCACGCTCGAGGCTCACCTGCCGCATCCGGGCCTGGCTTTCGATGCCGACTGGAAGACGGTGGAGCAGAACCGCGGCGCGCGCTGGCTGTCGTCGGTCGTGATGCCCGGGCTCTGGCGCACGGCCGGTGGTGGCGGCATGGGCCTGGACATCATCACGGCCATCGGCCATCCGCAGGGCCTGCTCTCGCGCGCCCGCGAGCCCGAGGCCACGGCCGCCGCGCTGCTCACGCAACTGCGCGCCGAAACCTGGAGCCGGCCCGCGCTCGCCTCGCGCGTCGAATGGCTCGCGCGCGCACTCGAGCGCCGTTACCCGGGCCGCATGCCCGAACGCGGCCGCGCGGTCGGCGTGCCTTACTTCAGCTTCGTCTTCGACACCGAGTTCGGCGCGCTGTCCTTCGAGGTCATGCAGAGCGTGTTCGCGCTGCCGCAGGACGTGACGCCGGCCTCGTTGCGCGTCGAGATGTGGTTTCCGCGCGACCGCGCCACCTCCGAGGCGATGGCACGCCACGTGCCCTTGGCGCCCGCGCTTCAGGTGCCGTAGAGCACGAACGGCGCCCAGTAGGCGGGCTTGCGCAGGCGTTCGCCGTATTCGCCCTCGGCGAAGGCACGCTTGGTTTCCGCCAGCGCGCGTTCCACCGGCAGCCTGCGCTCGATGCGCGCGAAGAAGGCCTCCATGAAGCGGGCAGTGCTCTCGTCGCTGACCGGCCACAGCGTCATCACCGTGTTGACGTTGCCCGCCACGTACAGCGCATAGGGCAGTCCCATCACGCCGTCGCCCGCCACCACCTTGCCGATGCCGGTCTCGCAGGCCGACATCACGACCAGGTCGCTGCGCAAGGTGTAGCCCGGCCATTCCGCGGCCGTGACATAGCCGTCCACCGACGGCGGGTTGTCGACCTGGCCCAGCACCAGCGCGCTCAGCGCCGGCACGCTCGGGCTCAGGTAGCCGTGCACCGAGAACAGCAGATGCCGGTACTTCGCGAGCTCGCCGCCGCGGTCGAGCCGCTGCAGGTTCTGCTCGGTCGCGTCGGCACCGCTGATCAGGTCGACCTTGCGATGCTGGAACACGCGCGCGATGCTCTCGAGTTCGCGCTGTGTGCCGGGCAGGTTCTCCCAGCTGTTCTCGCGCAGTTCCTCGACCGCCGCGCCGATGCCTTCCTCGCTCTCGGCAGAGGCGCGGGCCGACAGCAGCGCATCGTCGCCGGCGGCCGCGCCGCGTTTGGCCGAAGGCTGCGCCGCCCGTGCATTGCCTTCGTACACGGGATTGCCGATCGCCAGCATCGCCTTGCGCGGTGGCAGGCGGCCGTAGCTGGCCGAGCGGCGCTGCAGCAGTTCCATCATCGAGAGCGACTGCACATAGCCCACGCTGTGGCGCTGCGCGAGCAGCTCGCCATTGACCGGCAGCGTCTCGAACGGCAGCATCGCGAGCGCGCCATCGGGCGAGACGATCAACCGCCGCCGCGTGCCGATACTCGCCTGCAGCGGCGCGATCAGTCGCCGCGACAGCCAGTGCGCGATCGGCGCCGCATCGCTCACGCTTTGCGCGCCTTCTAGCGGCGGCTGCGCGGCCGGTGCCACGCGATAGCGCTCGGGCCCGAGCTGCCAGACCGCCTGTCCCTCGCCGAGCGCATCGCCCACGAGCCGCCGGTAGGCATCGATGCTGTCGGCCAGGCCGGGCAGCGGTGCGAGTTCGGCAGCCTGCAGCAGCCCGCTGCCATCGACCACGAAGGCCATCACGCGGTCGCCATCGAGCAGGTAGCTCACGAATACGCTGTCGGCCGGCAGCAGGCGCTTCGCATCGGCCAGCGAGGTGAGGTGCGGTTGCGACTGCTGCGCGTACTTCGGATGCTGCGCGCGCAACCGCCGCTGCAGGTCGGCATAGGACAGCACCACGCGGTTGCGCTCGGCCTCCAGCGTCTGGCGCCGGTCGACCTGCGCGCCGGTCTCGTCGAGGCTGCGGTCGATGCGCGCCAGCTCGGCCTCGTGCCGGTCGACCGCTTCCTGCTCCTTCGCTGGCAGCAGCCGGCCGCGGTTGGCCTGCTGCAGCGCCGTGCTCTCGATCAGCGTGCGGGCCTTCGACAGCTCCGCGATCTCGAAGGCCCGCGCGTTCTCGCCGTCGCGCACGCTGGCCAGCGCATGGTGGCGGTAGCCCTCCACATAGCGTTCGAACAGCGCGCGCCGGCTCTTCACGCTCAGGCCGTGCTGCGCGCGCAGCGCTTCCACGTCGCGCTGGAACTGCGGCATCAGCGGCTTCACCGTATCGAGCCGGCCAGCGGCCAGCGCGGCGCCCATGCGCTCGATCAGCGACAGCAGCGTTTCGGGATGCGCGTCGCCCAGCAGCGCGCGCCGGCCCTCGTGCGCGCGTTCGAACAGCGCGAGCGCCTCGTTCGCATCGCCGGCCGACAGCACCGAGCGGCCCAGGCTGTGGACCGCGGCCAGCGTCAGCGGATGCTGCTCGCCGATCAGCGCGACGCGGAGGTCGATCGCCTCGCGTGAGCGCTGCGCCGCTTCCGCGTGCCGCCCCTGCGCCTCGAGCACGCTGGCGTACACGTTGAGTGCATAGAGCGTGTCGGGATGCCCCGCGCCGCGCGCGGCCGCGAGTTGCGTCCAGGCCATCCGCGCCTTGTCGTGCGCGGCGCCGAGCCGGCCCATGCGCCGGAGTTCGATGGCCTCGGCGCTCGCGGCCCGCGCGCTGCGCGGATCGCTGTCGCCATGGGCCGCGGCCGTGAGCTCGTGCACGCGCTGCGCATAGGCCAGCGCCTCGCGGTGCCGGTACAGCGCCGAGTAGGTGGCCGACAGGCTGGCCAGCGAACTCAGCGTGTCGGGGGCCTGCGCGCCCAGCACGCGGCGGCGCGCTTCGTAGACCTGCTCGTGCAGCTTCAGCGCCTCGGCGAAACGGCCGAGGTCGGTGAGGTTCACCGCCAACGCATTGCGCATGCGCAGCGTCGTCGGATCGTCGGCGCCCCATTGCGCCTGCGCGGCTGCTGCAAGTTCTTCACCGATCGCCAGCGCCTCGCCGTAGCGGCCCGATTCGCCGAGCGTGCCCGCGAGGTTGTGGCGCGCGACCAGCGTGTTGCGCGCGGCCGGTCCGGCCGACTTCAGCGTGAGGCGGTAGATCTCTTCCTGCAGCGCGAGCGCTTCGCGGCAGCGGCCGACCTTGCACAACTGCAGCGCGAGTGCGTTGCGCCCCGACAGCGCCGCATTGGCCTCGCGGCCCCAGAAGGCATCGCGCCAGGCCGCGCGCTGTTCGAGCCAGGCCAGCAGCGCGGCGTCGTCGGCGCGCGCATCGCTGTTGTCGGCGAGCCGGCCGAGGATCAGGTCCTTCGCGAGAAAGGCCTCCATCGACAGCGAGGCGGCCTGTTCGCGCGGCAACTGCCGTAGCGCGCGGCGAAGCCGTTCGTCGCTGTCGCGGAAGCGGCCGGCCTTCTCGAACTCGTCGGATTCGCGCACGAGGCCGCCGACTTCCGAATAGGCCGCGCCCAGCGGCGGAAACGGCGGCGCGGCCGCGGCGGCCAGCGGCAGCAGGAGCAATGAAAGAAGGAGGCGGTGGAGCAGGGTGGGCAATGGCATCTTTCGCGCGAAGGATGCTCCGAAGCTAAGGGCGCCGGCGCCGCTGCACGACTACGAGCTTTCGTAGCGCGAGGCCCGCTGCGATGGCGCGAGACTTTGGTCTTCGGCAATGGCGAATGGCGAGGCAATCGATGTTCAGAGGAAAGTTCTCAACCCTGGTCTTCCTGCTCTGCGGCGCGGCGTACTGCCATGCCGCCTCCGGCCTCGAGCTGATCACCGATGCCGAAGCGAAGCTGCCTTCGGCCTATCTCGAGAACAAGCGCGCCGGCCTCACGCGCGGACCCGGCATCGAGGTCGCGAGCCCGAGCACCGAGGCCGGCCGCGAGGCGGTCGCGCTGAAGATCGGCTTCAAGCCGCGCGGCGGCGTCGTGATCGATCCGAAGACGGTGAAGGTGCAGTACATGAAGGAGCCGGTGGTCGACCTCACCGAACGCGTGCGGCCCTACATCAGCGATACCGGCATCGCGATCGACGCCGCGCGCGTGCCCGCGGGCGAGCACCAGCTGCGCGTGCAGGTCGGCGATGCCGAGGGCCGCGTCAGCAGCAAGTTGATCCAGTTCAAGGCGCAATAGGCCGCATGGGCGTTGCCGCAATCTCGCCGGACGCGCCGCGCACGGTCGCCTGTCCCTACTGTGCCGAGCCCATCGCCGAGCAGGCGCTGGCGTGTCGGCATTGCGGGCGCGACCTGTTCTTCTTCGCGCCGTTGCGGCGCGAGCTCGAGGCATTGTCGCGGCGTGTCGCGGAACTCGAGGATGCGCTGAGTGCATCGCGCAGTGCGGCGGTGACGCCGGCCGCGCCGGTGGTCCCGGCACCGAAAGCAGCCGAGCCAGCGATCCCGCCAACCCCCACGCAGCCCCAGCGCCCCAGCATCGGCTCGGTGCTGCTGTTCCTCGTGCTGCCCGTGCTGTGCCTGGTCGCGATGCATGCCGTCACCATCGTGCTGCTCGACCTCAGCGAGCTGTACCTGCGCGTGGCCTCGGTGATCCTGCCACTGGGCCTGGGCATGCTGTTCGTCGCGTTGTTCAGGGTGCGGCTGCCCTACCAGCTGCTGATGGCCGTGGCCATCGCCGTGCTGTCGGTGCTCGGCATGGCGGCGGTCATCGCCTACACCGACGACGTGCCGCTGATGCCGCGGGGCGCTCGCGAATGGCGCGAGATCCTCTATTACGTGACGAGCATCGCCTTCAGCCACATCACCGGCATCTTTACCGGCCTGCTGGTGTTCCATCGCCGCAACCGCGGCATCGACCGGCTCTCGCACCGCCTCGCGAGCGCGCTCACCGACGGTTCGCCCGCGCCGGGCAAGGCGCAGCGCCTGCGCCAGTACACCGAGCGCATCCGCGACTTCATCACGCTAGTCACGCCGATCGTGACGGCGATCGTGTCGGTGGTCACCGGCATCGTGACCTTGCTCAAGAAGTAGCCGGGCCGCCGGCCGACCATGGCCAATGTCCTGCATGCGCTGTCGCCGAAGGATGGCGTGCCGCGCCGTGACCGCTGGCGAGGCTGAGCCTTTCATCCGCAAAAGGAGGTCCCCATGCCAGCCAGCACCCGCAGCGCCGAGCACGCGGAGAACACCGAGCCGCTTCCGCGCGAGGAGCCCGAGGTCGGCAGCGAGGAGTCGGTGCCGACCGATGGCCGCGACACCGAGGGCGAGAAGCTGATGAAGGACGTGAAGAACCCGAAGCTCCACGAGCCGGGCCTGGCCGAGCACAAGACGCCAGAGAAAGCCGAAAAGGCCGAGAAGACCGAGGGCGGCAAGAAAGCCGCCTGAACTTCGGTCAGTCGAGCACCAGCTGCGTCTGCGTCACCAGCGCGCAGAGCCGCCCGTCGGCATTGGTGACCGAGGTCTGCCACACCATCGTCGTGCGGCCGCGGTGCAGCGCCACGCAGGTGCCGGTCACGGTCGTTCCCAGCTTCGCGCCCGCGATGAACTTGGTGCTCGAATCGGTGGTGGTCGTGCGCTTGCCCTCGGGCAGGTTCGCGATCGTGCCGACCGCGCCCAGCGTGTCGGCGAAGGCCATGTAGGCGCCGCCGTGCAGGATGCCGCCGGCGGTGCAGAGGTCGGCACGCACCTCCATCTGCGCGACCACGCGATCGGGTTCCAGCATGGTGAGGCGCACGCCCATCAAGCCGGGGAAGATCGGTTCCAGCAGTTGCTGGAGCGAGGCGATGTCGAGCATGCAGGTCTCCTTGGGACGGCGGGCCGCCGATGGAGACCGATCCTAAGCACGCGGCGCCGCGCACGCCATGCGGTTCACCCCGATCACCCCATGACGTCGGCCAACAGGTCCGGGCTCGGCACCAGCTCGCCGCGCTCGATGCGCCCGATGATCTCGTTCACGCGCCGGTGGTAGCGCACGTCCACCCCGACCTCCTCGCCGCGCCGCGCCACCAGGCCGTTGATGTACTCGGTCTCGGTGCGCCGGCCCTTCTGGATGTCCTGGCCCATCGAGGGCCGCTGGCCGTCGCTGCGCGAGTTCGCCACCTCGAGGATCATGCGTGTGATCGCGTCGCGCGCCGCGGCGTCTTCCTCCGCGCGCGCCAGCAGGTCGAGGTCGAGCCCGCCCACCGGCTCGAGCGCCAGGCCCAGCGCGCGGCCCACGCGGATGCTCGAGCTGCCGAGCCGGATCGTGAGTTCGCGCGCCACCTCGTTCATGTCGCGCTGCTTGCCGCTCAGGCCCGTGAGCGCGCACACGCCGTTGCGCATCGCGTTGATCGTGAGCTTGGACCAGCGCTCGCCCCAGAGGTTGGTCGTGACCCGGCTGGTGTCGCCGTGCGCGAGCAGCGCCGAGATCGCTTCGGCGCGCGGCGTCACGCGACCGTGCAGCTCGCCCACGCGCATGCCCCATTTCTTCTCGTCGCCCAGCGGCGAGTTGCGCACGATGCGGGCCGGCGCCACCAGCTCCGCCGCCAGCGCGCTCACCGAGCAGCCCAGCGTGCGTTCCCAGCCGGCGATGGCCGCGATGCTGTCCTCGTTGATGCCGTTCTGCAGCGACACCACGCAGCCCGTGGGCGCGAGCAGCGGCAGGATCAGCTGCGTGGCCCAGGCCGTGTCGTAGGACTTCACGGCGATGAATGCCACGTCGAAGGCCGCTTCGCGCGCGAGCTGCGCCACCTCGCCCACGTGCAGCGCGCGCACCTTCGCATGCACCGCGCCCGCGCCGTCCATGCCGTTCATTCCGCTCACGCTCAGGCCGTCGCGCCGCATGGCCTCGACGTGTTCGGGCCAGGCGTCCACCAGCGTGGTGTCGACCCCCGCCCTGGCCAGGTGCGCGCCCACATAGCCGCCCACGGCCCCCGCGCCCACGATGCATATCCGCGTCATTCGTTGCTCCTTCTTCGATCGGTTGAAAACGCGAAGCGCGCCGCCAGCCGCCCGAAGGGGAGGGCGCCGCGCCTCAGAGATTGAAGCCGCGCGCCTCCGTGCCCAGCTCGGCGGCCGCGCCCTCGAGCTCGCCACGCAACTGCGCCAGGTGCTGCTCGCCATAGAGCTCGGGCGTGCCGAGCAGGCACAGCGCGGCGAAGGCCTGGCCATCGGCACCGCGCACCGGCGATGCGAAGGCATGGATGCCGGGCACCACGTCGCCGAGGTTCACGCCGAAGCCGTGCCGGTCGGAGCGCTCGCGCATGCGCTGCAGCGCCGCGAGCCGCCCGGAGCCGCAGCGCGCCACTTCCTGCGCCACGTTGTCGAGCAGCACCGCGCGCGCCTGCGCCGCGTCCAGCGTCTGCAGGATCGCGACCCCGCCTGCCGTGGTGAACAGCGGCCGACGCGCGCCCGGGTAGAGCACCGAGCCGGTCAGTGGAAGCAGGCCCTGGCGCACGCTGCACACGTGTTCGTTGCCGCTGCGCAGCAGCAGCACCGCGATGCCGCGCATGCGGCGCGCGAAGGCCTCGAGCAGCACTTCGGCGCGGCGCTGGAACAGCAGGTGGTCGGGCAGCGCCAGTCCCAGTTCGTGCATCAGCGGGCCCGGCAGGTAGTGGCGGTCGGCCGCGCGCTGCGTCACCAGCCGCTCCTCGACCATGCAGGCCAGCATGCGGTGCACGGTCGCCTTGTCGAGCTCGCAGGCCACGGCCAGGTCGGACAGCCGCCAGCCGAACTGCGGCCGCGACGCGACCACGCGCATCAGCTTGATCGCGCGGCCCAGGCTGCGCGTGCCGGGTCGTTCGGGGGCGGCGGGCGCGTCGTCCTGGATGATCGGCTGGTCGGTGTCCATCGTCGGTGCTTCCTCGGGCAGATGCGGGGGAGGCCCACCGGACAGGGGCGCGGCGGGCGCGAACCACGCATTCTGCGATGGCGGGATGCGCGCGATCAGCGAAGACACCGCGGCCCGCTCCTCAGTCGCCGCCGAAGCCATAGAGCCGCGCCGGGTTGTCCACGAGGATGCGACCGAAGGTCCGCGCATCCGGCGACCACTGCCGCAACTGCGCGAGCACGCCGGCGTTGTCGACCTCGTGTGGCGCGCTGACCTCGGTGGCCGATCCGGCCGCGCCCGGCTGCGGATGCGGCCAGTCGCTGCCCCACAGCATGCGTTCGGGGTTGCAGCCGATGAAGCGGCGCGCCAGCGCTTCCATGTCGGCATGGCCGGGCATCGTGCTGCAACGGTAGGGCGCCGAGAGCTTGACGTAGGCCCGGCCCTCCTCGACGAGCGCGAGCACCGCGGCCAGCGCAGGCGTGTCGGGGCCGTCCACCGCCTGCGCGCCCGCGTAGTGATCGAGCACCACCGGCACCGGCAGTTCGCGGATCGCCGCGGCGCAATCGGCCAGCAGCGGCAGGCTCGCATAGACCTGCACATGCCAGCCCAGCGGCGCCACGCGTTCGGCCGTGCGCCGAAGCTGCGTGGTGGCGCGGCGGGCATCGCCCTCGCGATCGATCTCGAGGTTGACGCGCACACCACGAACGCCGGCCGCGTCCAGCGACTGCAATTGCGCGTTGGTGGTGGCGTCGTCGATCACCGCCACGCCGCGTGCCCGCGCCGGACCCAACTGCCGCAGCGCCTGCAGCGTCGCAGCGTTGTCGAGTCCGTAGACGCTGGGCTGCACGATCACCACGCGAGCGATGCCGAGCGCGTCGTGCCATTGCGCCAGGGCCTCGATCGATGCCGGCGGCGGCGTGTAGCGGCGCGCGGGCAGCAACGGAAACTCGCGCTCGTCGAGGAAGACGTGCGTGTGGCAGTCGCAGGCGCCGGGCGGAAGCTGCGGCGAAGGCCGCTGTATCGAGGATGTCGTCATGCTGTGGTGACGATAGCCGTCCGTTCCGCGCCCCGGCCGGATCGTGGGCAGCGGAATTTCATGGGTTGAACTTTCGCGCCCCGCCACGAGCGCACGCCGCGGGGGTGCTCGATATTCTGCGCAGGGCCCGGGCAAGCCCGCCGCGGACATCGCAGAACAACGGAGACGACATGCCACCCTTCATTTCGCGCAAGACCTTCCTTCGACGGCTGGCCGGATCGCTCGCGCTGGCCCTCGGGCCCGCTGCGGCGCTGGCTCAGGGTTTTCCCGCCAAGCCCGTGACCCTCGTGGTCCCGTTCGTGGCGGGCAGTCCGACCGACATCGTCGCGCGCGCCTTCGCCAGCGAGTTCTCGCTCGCGCTCAACACGCCGGTGCTGGTGGACAACAAGCCCGGCGCCAACCAGACCATCGCCGGCAGCTACGTGTCGCGCGCGGCGCCCGATGGCTACACCCTGTTCTTCGCCAACCTGCCGGCCGTGGTCGCGCCCTCGCTGCGCGCCAGCCTGCCCTACCAGGGCGTGGGCGACTTCGCGCCGGTGTCCGACGTGCTGACCATCGGCTTCATGCTCGTGACCGCGCCCCATGTGCCGGCCACCACGCTCAAGGAGTTCGTCGCGCTGCTCAAGGCCGATCCGTCGAAGTACTCCTATGGCTCCTCGGGCATCTCGACGCCGATCCACCTGATGGCGGAGATGTTCAACAAGGAGCTCGGCGTCAAGACCCTGCACGTGCCCTACAAGGGCGCCAACCAGGTCCAGCTCGACCTCATGAGCGACCGCGTGACCTACGCCTTCCTGCCGACCGGCACCATGGACTACGTGCGCGCCGGCAAGCTCAAGGCCTTCGGCCTGGCCGCCAGCCAGCGCGACCCGGCCTACCCCGAGCTGCCCACCATGGAGGAGTCGGGCATGCCCGGCTTCAAGGCCACGGTCAACTTCGTGCTCGTCGGCCCGAAGAAGACCCCGCCCCAGGTGTTGGCCAAGCTCAACGCCGCGGCCAACAAGGTCGTGGGCAGCGACGCCTTCTACGGCAAGGTCAAGCCCGTGGGCGGCGTCGAGCTGTCGCGGCCCGCGACCACGGCGCAGGTCGGCGCGCACATCGCGGCGGAGGAGGCGCGCTGGAATGCGCTGATCAAGCGGGCCGACATCCAGCTCGAGTGAAGTCGTGCCGCAGTCTTCAGAGCGTGAGCCCGCCGTCGATAGTGAAGCTTGTGTCGCTCACGTAGAGGGCTTCGTCAGGTGATAGACGCTCGCGTACCGATCAAGGAGGTGCGGGCCGTCACGACGCGCGCTTAGCCGAAGACTTGGCCGACACTCGTGCCGTTAGTGCCTTTTGGGAGGCTCATGTCGTTCATGGCGTGCCCCTTCTCAACGGCCCGCCGCCTCGACGATTACGCGCGTGACCACCTCGGGCTGCGAGGTCATCACCATGTGCGAGGCGCCCTTGACCACCACCGTCTTCTTCGCGTGCGCGCGCTCGGCAATGAAGGCCATCGCGGCCGGTGGAATGTTCTTGTCGCGGTCGCCATAGACGAACTACGAGGGCACCGACTTCCAGGCCGGCGCCTCCGCCGCCTCGTTGAGCGTGATTTCGCCGAGACACAGGCGCTGGTCGAGGCCAGCGTCGCCAGCGCGCGCATGCAGCGCAGTGTGGCCGAGCCGCTGCAGCGCGTTGATGTCGACGGCCTGCTCGACAACCTCGTGCGCGGCTACCGCGACGCCGGCCGCGCCATCGCACTCGACGGCCGCATCGGCCAGCCGGTGGTCGCCTGCCCACTCGCGCTGCGGCGCGTGCTGGCGAACCTGATCGACAACGCGTTGCGTTATGGCAGGGACGTGCGAGTGTGCGCGCACGTCGATGCGCAACGACTGGTGCTGGCGGTGGTGGACTCGGGGCCGGGGATCAAGCCGGCGCGGATCGATGCGGTATTCGCGCCGTGGGTGCGGGGGCGTCAGGGGCAGGAGGACAAGCCTGGGTCTGGGCTTGGGCTGGCTATTGCGCGGCGGTTGGCGCGGTCGATGCAGGGGAGTTGTTATTGCGGAACCGGCGCAGTGGGGGAGGCGCGGTTGACGTTGGTGGTGGCGTGAAGGGGGAGACGAAGCCTAGGCGGAAGGGGTTAATTACCGCGAGGATTGTTGTGGGGGAACGCGATGGTAAGTCCGCTTGAGACTGGGTGCAGCCGTTTGCTTGCGAACTGTGGATGACAGGCTTCGGCCCTTAGCAGACGGCCGAGGTTGCGAACATGCTGTCGGAAACTGACGTGGGTTCGCGAGAGCATGGCCTCGTGCTTGCACTGCATGGCGACCTTGATTCCTTCATACAACGAATCTGTGCGCAAGCAACGAGCGCCTACTTTGAGAGGCGTACGGAGCTGCGGCTGCTGGTCCCTGACTAACCGCCGGTCAAGCGACCGCATGGGCTCGAATATCCTCTAGAAGATTCACCAGCGTCGATACTTTCGTCGACGGGAAAATACCCAGCGGCCCCTGCGAGTTGATATCCGTGAACGGCGACTGAAACAGCCGGTCCGCCTCCATCACCCCGTTCAACGTCAGTTCCTGCACAACCAGCTCAATGAATTCGATCTGATCCGGCGTCGCGGTTGTTCCGCTCAGGAACTCGCTGAAGGCCTGCATCGCCGCCTCACGATCCAGACCAACCAGCGAGCGGATGAAAAGCCCGAGACCCTGGCTTTTCTCTTTCGCCTCGTCGATCAGCGCCTTCGTGCCACCGGCCTCGACCAACATCCTCTCCAGCTCGATCAGGTCGGCGGCCGTCAGCGCTTGATTCCTGCGAAGCCGCTGCAGTGACAAATGCGCCTCGTGTGCCTTCAAGAACTGCCTGGCCTTCTCTTTGAACTTGACCATGTTCAGGCCTGCTGTCACCTGCGGCAGGTCGACCTGGGTCGTTTCGCCGAGTTCATCTTCGAAGTCGGTATAGACGATCTTCTTCTGCCCCTTCGGAATCAGCTTGACCAGCGCGCGTAGTCGGCGCCGAACCGTCTCCAGCATCGGCACGGTCACATCGCCCCACCACTCGTCGCCCGCCACGGCGCTGATGAGCATGATCTCGGCCTTGATCGCCGGGATCGCTACCTGGTCTTCCAGCGCGCTGGCAATGGACTGGATCTTTTCCTTCAGGCTGGCGAAGTCGGGCAACGCCTGCAGGATGGACAACTGCGTGCGCAGCATCAGCATGTCGAAGCGCTTGGCCTCTTCGTCTTCGTCGGCCTGTTGCGACGGCAGATCGGCGACGCGGTGCCCCAGCTCCGCGTGGTCGTCGTCGCTCAGATGCTTCCAGGCCTTTGCCTCGACGTATTTCTCGACGAACTGACGCTGTGGCCGCACGACGAAGTTGTCGATGTTCATTGCGGCAACGCGCGCTCGCAGTAGTTCGGCCGTCTCGTTGCGCAGCTGCTCTTCGGTCGGATGCCCGAAGCCCTTGGGAAGCGCCTCACTGGCCTGCATGCCGTACTTCTGGCGCTTGTCCAGCTCGGCGATCATTCCCAGCCGCGCCTTGAAAAGCCGGGTGCTCAGCGGCTCGCTCGATACGCCATCTGAGGTGGCCGGGTTCTGGCTGAAAAACTCCAGGTTCTGGCAGAAGTCGAAGACGAAGAAGTTCTGCTTGTGCTCGCCCGGGCCGAAGAGGTCTTCGCACAGCCGCGTGCCGCGCCCCAGCATCTGCCAGAACTTGGTCTTGGATCGCACAACCTTGAAGAACACGAGGTTCACCACCTCGGGCACGTCGATGCCGGTGTCCAGCATGTCCACCGACACGGCGATATGAGGCATCTTCTCCTTGGCCGAGAAGTCGTCGATGATGCTCTGCGCGTACTCAGTCTTGTACGTCACGACCCGCGCGAAGTGGCCCTTGTACTGCGGGTAGTTGACGTTGAAGCGGTCGGCGATGAAGTCGGCGTGATCATTGTTCTTGGCGAAGACGATGGTCTTGCCCAGGCGGTCGCCGCCGGCCACCTTCTGGCCCTGCGTCATCAGAACTTCCAGCGCCTTATCGACGGTATCGATGTTGAAGAGCCACTTGTTCAGCTCGGCGGGGTCCACCTCCGTGGGCACGGTGCCGTCCTCGCTCCACTCCTGCGCGTCCCACTCCTCCTTTTCGTCCTCGGAGAGCTCGTCGTACCTGATGCCTTGCCGCTGGAACTTCAGCGGTACCGAGATGGCCACCGGCGGCACCAGGTGCCCATCGGCCACGGCTTCGTCCAGCCCGTAGGCATCGGTCGGCACGCCCGTTTCTAGGTCGAACAGGCCGTAGGTGTTCTTGTCGATCTCGTCTTTGGGCGTGGCCGTCAGGCCCACCAACAGCGAATCGAAGTAGTCGAAGATGGCCCGGTACTTCTGGTAGACCGAGCGGTGCGCTTCGTCGATGACGATCAGGTCGAAGTGGCCCACGCCGAAACGCCGCTGCCCGTCGAACGCCTCGTCGATCAGGCCCATCATCGTGGGGTAGGTCGAAACGAACAGCCGACCCTCGGTGCTCTTGTCGGTCACCAGATTCACCGGCGCCGAATCCGGCAGGTGTGCCTTGAAGGCATTGACGGCCTGGTTGACCAGGGCCACGCGATCGGCCAGGAATAGCACGCGCTTGGCCCAGTTGGCGCGCATCAGCACGTCGGCCAGCGCAATGACCGTGCGCGTCTTGCCGGCGCCGGTGGCCATCACCAAGAGCGACTTGCGGACGTTGTCCAGCTCGAAGCTGGCGCCCACGCGGCGCACGGCCCGCGTCTGGTAGTAACGCTCGATGATTTGCCCGTTCACCACCGTATGGGCCAGGGCCTTGCGGCTGCTGCGGCGCTGTACCAGTAGTTCCAGCTCCTGTTTCTTGTAGAAGCCCTGCACGGCCCGGGGGACGTACATGCGGTCGTCCCAGATCCAGTGTTCGTAGCCATTCGAGTAGAAGATGATGGGCCGCTGCCCGTACATCGCCTCCAGGCAATCGGCGTACAGCTTCGCCTGCTGCTGGCCGACCGTGGCGCTCTTCGTTGTGCGCTTAGCCTCTACCAGCATCAGCGGCTTGCCGTCGTCGCCCCACAGCACATAGTCGACGAAGCCCTTGTTTTGGCCGTTCGGCATGCCGATCACCTCGACCTCGAAGTTCTTCGCCGGGTGCAGCGTCCAGCCGGCTTCCTTCAGCAACAGGTCGATGAAGGCCTTGCGTGTCTCGGCTTCGGAGTAGTCGTGTGTATCGGGCTGCGCGCTGTTCGCCTTCTTGGCGGCCGCTACTTCTTCACGCAGCTTCTGCAGCTCGGCATCCAGCGCCGCCTTGCTGGCCAGCACATCGGTGAGTTTCTGGTCTTTTTCGTGCAGTTGCGCTGCCAGTTTCTGCAGTTGCTCTGCCGTCTGCGGCGTGGCTGCAGCGGCGGGCTTGTGCAGCAGCTCGGTCTTGAAGCTCAAACCCGGCTCGGGCCGCCCACTGCGGCCGTAGGTGCGGGCCAGCCAGTAGCCGAAGTGGAACAACTCCCGCGTGGCCGACAGCGCGTCGGTCGGCGCCACCTTCTTGGTGCTGTGCACCGCCAGATTGCCCAGGTCCTTGATGAGCCGGGCCTTGGTGAACAACGCGTCGCCCACCCCCGTGCGAAAAGTGGGTTCGTAGATCAGCGCGTTCAAGTTGTCCTGGTATGGCAGCTTGAAGGTCTTGTCATGCTTGTAGAGCCAGGTCACAGCCAGTTCCAGCGCCCGCCGCGCGTAGAAGCACGCGGCACGGGCGTCGCTGTGGGCACTGGCCTCGGCTCGGTGAGCCGCTTCGAACACCAGCGGCCATTCGGTCTGCAGGAAGGCGAAGTTGCTCATAGGTGAAGGCTACGAGAGTTGACCGGCGAAGGCTCGGTGCTGGAGGGATGCGAACAGGGCGTCGGATTCGGCCAGCGCGGCGCGGTGGTTGGCTTTGAGAGATTCGACGGCTTGGATTCGGGTGGCGAAGGATTGTTGCAGCGCCAGCGGCGGGACTTGAATCTTCAGCGGCGCTAGGTCTTGCTTGTTCAACTGAGGAACCGAACTGCCGCTTGAAATACTCGCCAAGTCAAAGCGCATGAACCACTGATAGAGGTAGCTCAGATTCAGAAGCGAATGTCGCGGCGCAATCGCCATCAGGTTGGGATCAAGAATTGTTGACCGTGTTGTGATGCGCTTCTTGTTTGTGCTGATCGCGCCACCCCGCTTAGGTACAACGACACTTCCTGCCGGACAAGTTGCTGAGCGAGCACCGTCGGCAGCCGTCCATGACTGGCATCGAGTGATGAACTGCTCGTTCTCAGAAAGGTTCATGTCAGACACCCTCATCAAGAAATGTCCGCCCACTTGTCGCTCGTATGGGGTGCCCGCGGGCAAAGAATTGCCCGCGAAGAAATCTGCGACGCTTCCCAAGGTTTCCACTTGCCAGCGCATCGTGTTCTGAATCGGATCGCCAAACATCTCGATGAAGATGGACTGCTTGAGGCTGTCCAGTTGCGCCAAGGCCTCCCCTCGCTTGGCTCTGATCGCATCGGCTTGGTCGAGGATTGCGGCGATTCGGCGCTGTTCGGGAAGGGGTGGCAGGGGAATCTTCAAGTCCTTAACTAGCGCCTGACTGATGTTCGGTTGCGCACCACCGACGCCCATGGCAATGATGGCTGGGACTTGACTTGCGATCGCTCGGTACAGGTATCGGGTGTCGGCTGCAGTGGCGTCCGGCACGATGTGACACACGGCTTGGTTTGTTGTGGCTTCGACGCCGAGAATGGCAAGCCGGCCCACGGTCGCTCCATACATGGCGAGTAATATCGCGCCCGAAGGTACAAGCTTGACGCTCGTTTCCTTCAGGGCGGCGTCGGTGATGTGCTCCTCCGTTCCAACGATGATGCCTTCACGGAGTTCGCCAGATTTCACCCACGGAATGGCTCCGCCCTCGTAGTAGCGTTCGAGCTGGCTACGCGAAGGTGTGCTGCCACTACCCGTTCGACAAAAGTCCCCGATGCGGGCAGTCGGATAACCAGTCATCTGAGCATCCCCTCAAGCTCCTTCATGCCCGCCTGAATCTCCGCCTCCAGTTCCGCCAGCCTCGCCAGAATCTCCTGGGGCAGGTCATGCTCAACCGCGTCGTGCACTGCCTCCTTGTACCGGTTGATCGACAGATCAAACCCATTGCCCGCAATCTCGGCTACAGGAACGCAAAAGCTCTGGTCCGTTCGCGCCCGGTGCAGCTCGGCATCGTCCTTCAAGCGCCAGCGCGCCAGCACATCCGGCAGATTGTTCTTCGCATGATCGGCCTCGCTCAAGCCCCGCGTCGGGTTCACGCCAAGCAGCTCGTCGACCAGCAGTGGCGCACGCTTGTCGTCCAGGCTCCAGCCATCGGCGCGCATGTCGTAGAACCACACGTAGTCGGTACCTCCGGAATTGGTTTTTGTGAAGAACAGGATCGCGGTGCTGACGCCGGCGTAAGGCTTGAACACACCCGAGGGCAGCGATACCACGGCGTCGAGCTTGTGGCCTTGCACGATCAGGCGGCGCAATTCTTGGTGTGTCTTGCTGCTGCCGAACAGCACGCCGTCGGGCACGATCACCGCCGCCCGGCCGCCGGGCTTGAGCAGGCGGATGAAGAGGGCTAGGAACAGGAGCTCGGTTTTCTTGGTCTTGACAATGGCCAGCAGGTCTTTGGCGGTGTTCTCGTAGTCCAAGCTGCCGGCAAACGGCGGGTTGGCCAGGATCAGCGAGTAGGCCTCTTCATCGTCGGCGTGGTCTTGCGCCAGCGAATCCTTGTAGCGAATGTCAGGGTTGTCCACCCCATGCAGCGCTAGGTTCATGCTGCCAATGCGCAGCATGGTGTTGTCGAAGTCGTAGCCGTGGAACGTGCGGTGGTGGAAGTGATCGCGCAGCGCAGCATCGCGAAAAATCTCGGGGTGCTTGTCGCGCAGGTACTCGCCCGCCACCACGAGGAAGCCGCAGGTGCCAGCGGCCGGGTCGCACATCACGTCTTTCGGCGTGGGCGCGGTCATCTCCACCATGAGCCGGATGATGTGGCGCGGCGTGCGGAACTGCCCGTTCTGACCGGCCGCCGCAATTTTGCCCAGCATGTATTCATAGAGGTCGCCCTTGGTGTCGCGATCGTCCATGGGCACGTGGTCGAGCAGGTCCACCACCTTGGCCAGCAGGGCTGGCGTGGGGATGGTGAAGCGCGCGTCCTTCATGTGGGTGGCGTAGGTGCTGCCATCGCCGCCCAGCGTGCGCAGGAAGGGGAACACGTGTTCGCCCACCACCTGGTGCATTTCCGCCGGGGCGAAGTTCTTGAAGCGCGACCAGCGCAGATCATTGAAGTCGCGGCCTTTGGCATCCTGGCCGGGCGGGAACACATGGTTCTCCATCGGGCGCTTGAGCGCCAGCGCTTTGCCTTCTTCCAAGGTATGCGCATCGTCCAGGCGGCGGATGAAGAGCAGATAGGTGATCTGCTCGATCACCTCCATAGGGTTGGAGATGCCGCCGGTCCAGAAGGCATTCCAGATGGCATCGACTTGGCTGCGGAGTTCGCCGGTGAGCATGCGGGGTTCTAGCTTTCGAAAGTGGGTTCAGATGGTGACGACGACGGGCACGGCCGCCTGCGCAGCCACCTGTTGGGCGATGGGGGTGTAGAGGTCCACGTCGGTCTCCGGTGTGCGGATGGAGACGACGAGGCTGTAGCGGGCGGGCAGGTCGTAGCGCTCTTGCGCCGGGCGCGTGCGCCACCAGCCTTTGGCAGGGTACACAGCGATGAAGCCACGGTTGGCCAGTTCGGCGGCGGTGCCGCGCCAGATGTCTTTGTGCAGCGATCCCCGGTGGCGTTGCCTGTCGCCCAGAAGCCAGTTCGGGTCGCGCGGGTCGATGGGGGCACTGTCGTCGTCCCGCTCAGCCGCCGCGTTGATGCGCGCGACGAAATCGTCGGTCGTCGCGTCGAGCGGGCGCTGCACATCGAAGCGCAGCCGATGTGACGGGTAGTGGAACTTCGACGATGTGCCGCGGGCCGATGGGTTGGGCTCGATGAAGTACGACAGGGTGACGCACAGCTCGACCTGGGTGTCTGGCGGCAGGGCGAGCAGTTGCTCCTTCGGCCAAGGCAGCGCGTGCAGGTTCATGTCGCGGCTGACGACGCCTTTGCCGGTGACCTTCTGGAAAGGGTGCACCATGTCCTCGACGACCAGCGTCAAGGAGTTGCCAGCGCTCCAGAGCGCGCGCTCCAGACTGGGCACGCCCCAACCGCAGTGACGGATCAAATTCACGTAGTCGGCTTTGTTGGCGTGGCCGTGAGCGGGCAGGTAGCCCGCCCGCATGGCGGTGGTCCATTCGGCCGAATGGACGATCAGCGCCCGGATCGTTTCGGGCCGCAACGTTGGATAGGCTGCCATCAGTTGAGCCGCCATGCGTGCGCCGAGTGCTGACGCAGCGCTGGTTGCATTGGTGGTCGTAAACAGGCGTTCCAGAGGCAGGTTGTGCGCCGTGAGAAGGTGGAGACTGGTGACGCCGATGGCACCGAGCGCATCCTTGCCGGCGTTGCCCCCTTCGAAGACCACGTCGGGCTTCAAGGGCCACGCCGAGTGCCAACCGTTCGATGTGCGGGTGTACGGGCTGAGGCCGCCACCCGGCGCAACCGGTACGAGGCCCTGTGCGTCAGGCTCGGTGATGGTGACCTTTTCTGTGCAGGCGCCGACCGTCAGTGCATTCCAGGCCTGGCCCGGGTCGCGAATGCCGCGCGAACCCAGGCTGATGGGGTAGGTGTTCCAGGACTGCGCGTCTTCGGTATTGCCAGCACACAAAACGAAGAGCCGAGGAAACTGGCCGTTGCCGTCGTAGTCACTGGCAAGTCGATCAACGGTCGCAGACCAGGCCGAAGGACGACCTCGGTCGCGGTCATCGTCGGACGTGACTGCCGACGTGAACACCCGCGGTCGATGGGGGGCCGTGACCTCGGGCCGCGAGACCGCCTCAGCAAACAGATAGCCGTGCTGCCGTGAGTCGCCAGGATTCGCGCCCTGCTCTGGCGTGAGCTTTACCGACTCAAGGCGGTGCGCGACCGCTATCGGGCCGTCCGTGGCAAGTGCTGCCGACAGATCACCCAGCGCCACGAGTCCGGCAAGGCCGGTTCCGTGGTTGGCCGTGTCGTCAACGCCCCAGGCAGGATCCACAGTATGCAAGTCTGCGCTGGCGATGAAGCGGGAGAGCAGCGGGTGGCCCCGGTTGACGCCCGAGTCCAGCAGGCACACCCGTGGCGTCGAGTCGTCATCAATCGCGACGGTCAAGCGGGCGAGAGTTTCGTCTGCCCACTCCTGCTGTTCGGGCGGCGTCATGCCGTCGAAGAAGTGGGCTGTTTCCTTGGCGCGGCGCAGCTCTGCCACGCAATTGAGCGTCATGACCGAGGTCGAAAACTGCTGTTCTGAGCCGAACATCAGTACGACGGTGCGCTCTGGGAAGCTGATGTGGTGTCCGCTGACCTGGCACTGGGCCAGCGCCGCCAGCTTTCGGAAGTCCGCGAGCACTGCCTGGCGATCGCCGCGCACGGGCAACCAGACTTCCCACCAGATGGCTTCAGTCGTGTCCTGCGGCAGCAGGGCTGGATCGTCGGTCCACAGTGCGCGGACCTCGGCGCGACGGATGGCCGAGATCGTGTTCAACAGCGCATGGTGATCGAGCGCATCGCCGTTGACCTTCTTGCGTTCGGCAAGATAGTCCTCGACATATTTCTCGAAGTGCGCCAGCTTGCCGTCTGGAACGAAGACATTGGCAGAGGTCGTGTCGCCGTCGACACGCACGCTCAGTACCTCGATCTTTTTCTGCGCGTCCTTACCAAGTTCGAAGCCCAGGCTCTCAAAGGCCAGCGCCGCGTCGGATTGCCCGACAAACTGAACCTGCAGGCCGAGTCCGCTTTCCAGCCCTTGCTCTTGTTGAGCGGCAACGGCCTGCTGAGACAAGGGGGCCAGCGCGCGCAGTTGGGCCTTGAGTGCATTGCCGTGTTGGGCACGGTCGAGTACCGGGACGACGCTCGCCCCTCCGCCAGACGACGGCGCTGTGAACGCCTGCGCGGTTGATGTGTTCGCTAGAACGAGGTGCGGGCGTCTATCGAGTGGCTGATCCGGCATGGACGGACGGGTGCTTCGAGTTTTGTGCCAACCTCGCACTGATCAGGCGGCGTTCCTCTAACGCCCGCCCCAACTCGGCTGATTGCACTTTCGTCTGGTCATGCAGGATCGCGTCTTTGATGGACGCATCGACTGCACGACATATCTCAGCGTGACTCAGGCTTTCGGCCTGCCCTTGCAGCGCTTCCTTTCGGAAGGGCTTGGGCGCGAAATGGCCCAGACGGGACCGTATGAGTTCGACCGCCTGGACTGGCGATGGCAGGTGGTACTCCACCACATCATCGAATCTGCGAAAGAGCGCATAGTCCAGGATTTCCACGTGGTTGGTTGCGGCGATGATCAAGCTGTTCGACATGTCCTGCTCGATCATTTGCAGGAAGCTGTTCAAGACCCTTCGAATCTCGCCCACGTCATTCGCCATCCCGCGCTGTGTACCAATGGCATCGAACTCATCGAAAAAGTAAACGCCACGAATATCCGTGATGGCGTCAAAGACCTGCCGGAGTTTGGACGCGGTCTCGCCCATGAATTTTGTGATGAGCGAATCCAGACGAACCAAGAAAAGGGGAATGCCCAGCTCTCCCGCCAACGCTGCAGCGGTCAACGTCTTGCCGGTCCCCGGCGGCCCAACCAGTAGCAGCTTGCGGCGAGGTGCCAGCCCATGTTCTTTGATTCGGGCAAGTTGGCGCTGTTCCTTGATCACGCGATGGAGCTGGGTCGAAGCTACTTCATCCAGCACCATGTCGCCGAGGCGGTTGGCAGGGTGCGACACCGTCAACAGGCTGGCCAGCTCGCCCCGTGGTTTGGCGACGCTGCCAATTGCGACCAGCTTTCCCGATGCATCCTGGCCGACACGCGCCTTGGCCGCATCGATCATGCCGCGCAGTTCCTGGGCCAGCTTGCCGTGCCCCAGCTTCGCCTCGTGCGCGGCCACCTGCATGGCGATCGACAAGAACTGCCCATCATCGCGACTGATGTGCGACTTGATGAGCGCCTTGAGTTGTTCAGAACTGGCCACGGGAGGTACGGTGTGTGATGCGGAAAGGTAAGGGGGTATTGTGCCCGTTGAATGCGACTTCACCCCCGGCACAGCTCTCAGCCGTGTTGCCTATAGGGCTGGCGTCCCGAACAAGGACGGTGCTCGAAGCAGCTCCTCGATCCGGACCCACACGCCACCACCTCTTCGAGCTCCGTGCCCCCGCATCGCAGAAGCTGCATTTATTGGCGCTTACCGCAACTTCATGCCAAACGGCACCGCACCCCGCCCACTTCTTCCCTAGAGTAGCTGCCCCTCTCACTCACCACCCCACTTAGGGGAGAAGAAAGGCGCAACACACCCAACCACACCGAGACGTTCAAAGACTGCCCGCCCCGCAGCAGGTCGTCATTGCAAAAGCAGCGACGCAAATGCGAGGTATCAAAAGGCGACGGCCAGGGCGTTACTAGCACCCCAGCCGTCTAACCAAGCTCGTGCAACACCCTAGAAAGGACCGCACAAAAATGGCTCCAAGACTATAGCCCGGCGTCGCACGCCGGTATCCCTCAGAGAGAACGTCCAAGCCCCGGCGGATCTCCTCGAAAACACCCTCTCCCAACTCGAAGCGCTTCTGTGGGCCTCCTACGGAAAAGACATCGACTGGTGCAGCGGTGACGGACCGCGCCACCTGGACAACCTGCTCTGGCTCGCGGCGGAACTCGCGCGCAAGGCCGGGGAGCTGTTTCAGTTGAGCGAGATGGCGCGACGTGGCGCGCTCGAGACTGGCGGGTAAGTGCTGGTCTGCGGGCCGCGGTTTCGCGGCCCGCCCTCTCAGGCCTGAACGCCCGAGGCGAGTACCGCCCCGGCATACGACGACAGCATCTGGATCGTCTCCCGCATGTCGCGTTCGGTGGCATCCGGATGGATCGCGCAAATTCGCAGCACGGTTCGATGTCGCAAGCGCGTCGTCAAGACCGTCGCAAAGCCCTCCTGAAGTGCCCGCGATGAAATCTCGCTGTTCAGCGCATCGAGCGCCTCCGGGCTCATGGCCGCATCCGTCATGCGAAAGGTGACGATGCCCAACTGCGCGGGCGACACGATGTCCCAGCGAGGATCCTTCTCGAGCTCGTCCTGAGCCCAGGTCGCCAACCGGCAACCATGCGCAATCGCCTCGCCCATGGCGTCCGACCCCAGCACCTGCAAGGTGAGCCACAGCTTCAGCGCGCGTGCCGGTCTGGTGAGTTCCACGCCGAGGTCCCAGAAATTGATCTGGTCGGCGTCGGTGTCGGCATGCGCATCGAGCAGGTATTCGGGTCGGGTATGGAAGACCTGTGGGAGGTGCTTGCGCTGACGCACGAAGACCATCCCGCAGCCGTAGGTCTGGAACAGCCACTTGTGCGCATCCCAGCTCAGGCTGTCGGCCTCGCCGATTCCGTCGAGCAAACCCCGATGCGATGGCGACAGCGCGGCGGATGCACCGTACGCGCCATCCACGTGCATCCACATGTCGTGTGCATCGCACAGCGCGCGAATCCGTCGCAGTGGATCGATGCTGCCGGTGTTCGTCGTGCCCGCGCTCGCAACCACGGCGAAAGGCCTGAGCCCATCGGATAGGTCCTGCTCGACCGCGGCCGCCAGGGCCGTCATGTCCATGCGGAACGCGGCGTCGGTGGGCATGCGGCGAATCTGATGCGGCAGAAGCCCGAGGATCTTCAGGCCCTTGGCAACGGATGAATGCGTTTGCTCCGAGACGTAGGCAACCCCTTGCAAGCGCTGCGCCGGCTCGAGCTTGAAATCACGCGCCATCGCGAGCGCCGTCAGGTTGGCCATGGAGCCCCCCGACACGAACAGGCCGCCAGCCGAAGGCGGGAGCCCGACCTGCGCTGCCAGCCATTGAATGAGCGCCGCTTCGATGACGCTGGCCCCCGAACTCTGCAGCCAGCTGCCGGCGTGGACATTGTGAACGGCGGTCAAGTAGTCGCCCAGGGCCGACAGCGGCGAAGACGGTCCCGGAATGAAGGCCAGGAACCGGGGATGGTCCATGCGCGCACGCCAGGGGTAGATCTCGTCCAGCATCTGGTCGATCACCTCTTCCAGCGGCCGGGCCCCTGCGGGCACGCCGATCGCGCGAAGCGACTCGGCGCTGGCGTGATCGATCACGTCCACGGGACGTTGCCCACGGGATGAATGGCCGATCGGGCTCATGCGAGACAGGACCCGTGCCCATGCTTCCGGTGTCACCTCTCCGAGCAGGCGGCTGGGTGGGACTCCATCTGATGCTGAGGGAGGAAGGGCGAGGTCCGAAAGTGCAGGCATGTTGTTCACCGAATGATGTTCTGTCTTTGGCTTATTCTCCCGAACATCATTCAGCCGCCCTAGCGCTTTCAGGACCATGGCCAAAAATACGAACCAGCTTCAACCGGAGAGCAAGGCACCCGCCCGCCTGGATGCTGTCGACCGAAGACTGTTAGGGCTTCTCGCGAACGACAGCACGCTCAGCTATGCCGCGCTGGGCGAATTGCTTCATCTGTCGGCGCCCGCGGTGCACGAGCGGGTGAAGCGGCTCAAACGCGACGGGGTGATCCTCGCGACCGTGGCGCGGCTGGATGGCGCGAAGCTGGGGCGGCCACTCTTGTGCTTCGTGCAGGTGATCACCAGCACCGTGAAGCGTGCCCGCCAGATCGCGGCGCTGGAATCGCTTCCCGATATCGAGGAGATCCACATCGTCACCGGCGACAGCGGCCTCCTGTTGAAGGTGCGCACGCGCGATGCGCAGGCCCTGGAAGTGCTGCTGGCGCGCATCCACGAGGTCGAGGGCGTGGAAGGAACGCGCACGCAGATGGCGCTGCGCACGCTGGTCGAACGCGGGCCCAGTCCGGACGCGGCGGATTGAACGCGATGGCGTCCGTCGCCGATGTCGGCCCGCCTACTGGAGCCGCACGGCCTCCACCGTCGTCGCCAGCTCCTGCAGCCGCCGCAGGCAGTCGCCCTCGGGATAGCCGAGCACCTTCCAGCGCGGCACGGCCAGCGGCAGCCGCTCGATCAGGTGGCCCGCATGCTCGGCGAAATGCGGCCACGCGACGATGGTCGGCGTTTCGCCCGCGACCTCGCAGAGAAAGACCAGGTCGGCTTCGGGCAGCCAGGTGTCGACGCCCTTGGGCAACACGGCATAGCTGATCACGGCGCCATCGGAGTCGCGCTGCAGCAGGCTGTGCTTGGCGACGAAGACATCGACGCCCGCCGCCACGTGGGCTTTCTCCAGCACCTCCTGCTGGTCGTTGTAGTCGACCGCTTTTTCCTCGCGCAGCAGCGCCGTGAGCTGCACGCCGGCCTGCCCCGGCGGGGTCCACAGCGACCACGCCTTGTCGCGCAGCCTGAACATCTCGGCGCTCAACGGGCGCGACTGTTCGCGCAGCACCCGGCGCGCGGTGGCGATCATGTTCTCGAGCGCGTCCGCATCGCCGGCACCGCAGACCAGCAGGCAGGTGCGGTTCGGCGCCATCGCCACCGGGTCGCCGTCGAGCGGCAGCTGCCAGGCCAGCTCGTGCAGGAAGATGCGGCCGGCATCGTAGTAGTCGCCGTAGTTCGAGACGTAGAGCCCGGGCGCGAGCTGGCCGAAGGCCGGGGCGGCCTTGTGGCGCAGGTTGTCGACCGCGATCTCGAAGGCCTGCTCGAAGCCGATGCCCCAGCGCTTGAGGTCGTCGGGGCTCACCTGCGCGATCGCATGGTCGCTGTCGATGGCGACGGCCGCGCCGAGCGTCGGCGAGAAGGGGGTCCACACCATGGTGTCCTCGAGCTTCTTCGAGAAGTCGCCATGCGAGATCCGCGCGAGGTCCACGCCGGCGAGACGCCGCAGGATCGGCAGCAGCCGCGGCCGCGCTTCGTCGAAATCGGCGGGCCGGTCGCTGCCGATGCCCGCGACCCCCAGCGCGAAGCGCGCGATCTGCTCGCGGCGCTCCGCCGGCCGGGCCTGGCAGTAGTCGGTGTAGAGGTTGTGCAGGTAGATCGTGCCGCCGTCGGCGCGGCGGATCAGGAACTGCTCGGGATCGAGGACCAGCTTCTCTTCGGGGAGAAGGCGTTGCAGCTCCTGCAGGAGCAATCGGGCGACCTGTTCGGTGCCGGGCTTCCGGTCGAAAAGGCGGCGGATGAATGACAGCATGTTCCCCTCCTGCGAACCAGTATAGGCAGCGCCCATGTCACGCCGGCACATCCTTCCGGGCGAGGGTCGATGCAACGAAACATGTATGATTCATATATGTTTCGTATATACGGCGGCTGAGTACCCATGGCATCCGGCATCCACATCAAGTCCCCCGAAGAGATCGAGAAGGCGCGCCAGGCCGGCCGGCTCGCGGCCGAAGTGCTCGCCATGATCGAGCCGCACGTGGTGCCGGGCGTGAGCACCGAAACGCTCGACCGCATCTGCCACGACTACATCGTGAACGTGCAGGGCCTCGTCCCGGCCAACGTGGGCTACCAGGGGTATCCGAAGACCATCCTCACCTCGGTCAACCAGGTGGTCTGCCACGGCATTCCCTCGCCCGACAAGATCCTGAAGAAGGGCGACATCGTCAACATCGACGTGGCCGTCATCAAGGACGGATGGTTCGGCGACACCAGCCGCATGTACTTCGTCGGCGCGCCCAGCGTGCTCGCGCGCCGGCTGGTGGAAACCACCTACGAAGCGATGCGCGCCGGCATCCTCGCCGTCAGGCCCGGCGCGACACTGGGCGATGTGGGCCATGCGATCCAGTCGGTGGCGCAGCGCGAGCACTTCGGCGTGGTGCGCGAGTTCTGCGGCCACGGCATCGGGCAGGTCTACCACGAGGACCTGCAGGTGCTGCACTACGGACGCCGCGGCGAGGGCCTGCGGCTCGTGCCGGGCATGGTGTTCACCATCGAGCCGATGCTCAACGCGGGCGGGCGCGAGATCCGGCACCTGCCCGATGGGTGGACGGTGGTGACGAAGGATCGGTCGCTGTCGGCTCAGTGGGAACACATGGTGGCCGTGACGCCCGAGGGCCATGAGGTGCTCACGCGCTGGCCCGACGGGACCGGGAGCTACCCACCGGTCTGAGGCGCCTGTCGAGGCGACCCGCAACCGTAGACATCGATGGCGGCCCGGATGCGCGAATCTCCTACTTCCGCCGCGCGCTATGGCTCCCAGTCTGTGCGTCTGTCTCTCAAGGAAACGACGCACATGGCAACCAGCAGCATCCTCGGCGGCGAGCACGCCCCGACCGCCCCCAAGGGCACCGACGCCGACGCCCTCGGCCCCAGCGATTCCAGCGACAGCGGCAGCGATGCCGCGGGCGACGACCGCGCCGTGATCGACGGCGGCGAGGAGCCGGCGACCAACGCGGACATCCTGCCCGACCGCGTGGGCGTCTTTCCGGACGCCGCGACGGAAGTCGCCGACGCCGTCGACGATCCCGAAGCGCTGAATCCCGAAGAACTTGCCGACCAGAACGACGGCGAGGACGACGGCGAGGACGACGACGAAGAGACCGCCTGATGCCGGGCGTTCCCGATGCGGCAGCGCGCCTGAAGCACACGCTGCGCCATGTGTTCGGCCATGCCCGCCTGCGCGCGGGCCAGGCCGAGGTTATCGAGCGTGTGATGGCCGGCCGCTCGACCCTGGTCGTGATGCCCACGGGCGCCGGCAAGTCGCTGTGCTATCAGCTGCCGGCCCTGCTGCTCGAGGGCCGCACACTGGTGGTGTCGCCGCTCATCGCGCTGATGAAGGACCAGTGCGACAAGCTGCAGGAACTGGGCATCGCCGCCGTGCAGGTCAACAGCGCACTGAGCGCCGACGAACTCGAGCGGGCCGAACAGGCGATCGACGACGGCAGCGCGTGCATCGTGCTGGTCACGCCCGAGCGTCTGTCGGACCCCGCGTTCATGCAGCGCCTGTCGGCGCATCCCGTGGCGCTGGTGGCGGTCGACGAGGCGCATTGCATTTCTCAGTGGGGCCACGACTTCCGGCCCGCCTTCCTCGAGATCGGCCCGGCCGTTCGCGCGCTGGGCGGCCCGCCGGTGCTCGCGCTCACGGCCACCGCGGGCGAGGAGGTGGCGGCGGACGTCATGAAGAACCTGGGCATTCCGCGCGCCGGCCTGATCGATACTGGCGCCTACCGCGCCAACCTGCAGTTCGCGGTCGAGCAGATGACGCAGGAGCCGGATCGCCAGCGCCGCATCGTCGAACTGGTGCGCGAGGAGGCCGGCAGCGGCATCGTCTACGCCGCCACGGTGAAGGCCGCGCAGGAGGCTTTCGACGCATTGAAGGCCGCCGATCAATCGGTCGCGCTCTACCACGGCAAGCTCGGCGCGCGCGAGCGCGGCGAGGCGCAGGAAGCGTTCATGGCGGGCAGCGCGCGCGTGATGGTCGCGACCAATGCCTTCGGCATGGGCATCGACAAGCCCGACATCCGCTTCGTCGTGCACTGCCAGATGCCGTCGAGCCTGCATGCCTACTACCAGGAGGCCGGCCGCGCGGGCCGCGACGGCGAGCGCGCACGCTGCGTGCTGCTGTTCCATGCCAAGGACCGGTCGGTGCAGCAGTTCTTTCTCGCGGGCCGTTATCCGCAGCTCGAGGACCTCGACGCCGTGTACCGGCAACTGCTCGCGGAGCCGCCCGCGTCCGAGGGCTGGACCGCCGCGAACCTGCTCGATGCGCTGGAGCGTCCGCGCACGCGCATGCAGGCCGCGATCGCCTTGCTGCGGCAGCAGAAGCTGCTGGCCATCGACCGGCGCGGGCGCATCGCGCTGCGCCAGGCGATGGCCGAGCGTGCCGACTTCGGCGCCATGCTCGACGGCTACAAGGCGCGGCGCGAGCAGGACCGCGAGACCCTCGAACGCATGCTGGCCTATGCGCAGTCGGGCCAGTGCCGCTGGCAGCTGCTGCTCGACGACCTCGATCCCTCGGCCACCGCGAAGCGCTGCGGCACCTGCGACAACTGCCGGCGCATCGCGGCGCACGAGGCCGCGATGGCGCGGCCCATCGTGGTGAGCGAGCAGACCGCGAAGGTCGCGAAGACCGCGACGCGCGAGCGCTTGCCCTTCGCCGAGAGCGATCCCGTGAAGGTCAAGCGCTTCGGCGCTGGCGTCGTCGTGTCGTCGACCGACGGGATGGTCACGGTGGCTTTCGAGGATGGCAGCCGGCGCTGCTTCCATCCCGACTACGTGAGCCGCCGGAGAGCGTCGCGCAAGGCGCCCGCCGCACTCGCGATGCCTGGCGCCGCTAGCTTCGCGGTGCCCGCGCCGGCCTGATCCGCCGCGTGCGGCGCATCGCCAGCGCCATGAACAGCGCGCCGCCGGCGAACATGGCCAGTGGCGATGCCAGCCTGCGCGGCGCGCGACGGACATCCTCGGGCGGCACGCTCCCGGTCGCGCCCTGGCTGTCCGTGCCTGCCTCCGCCTGCCGCGCGGCTTCCTCCGTGGCCGCTTGCGCCTTGCCCGCGGCCACCGAGCCATGTGCATTCGCATAGACCTTGGTGAACTCCGCGCCCAGCAGGAAGATCTGCGCCGCGTAGTAGACCCAGGCCAGCAGCACCACCAGCGAGCCCGCGGCCGCGAAGGATTCGTTGACGCCGCTCTTGCCCAGGTACAGGCCGATCAGCACCTTGCCGATCTCGAACAGCACGGCCGTCACGCCGGCGCCGATCCACACGTCGCGCCAGGCAATGGGCGCGCTCGGCATGAACTTGAAGATCATCGCGAACAGCACGGTGAGGATCGCGAGCGAGACGAGGATGTTGAGGCCCTGCAGCAGCGCCTCCCATCCCGGCAGCAGCGCGGCGCTCCAGCTTCCCAGGGCGGCCAGCGCCGCGCTCACCACGAGCGAGACCATGAGCAGGAACGCGAGGCCGAGGATCAGTCCGAACGACAGCACGCGCGCGCGCAGGATGCCCCACACGCCCTGCGGCTTCGCGCGCTCGGGCACATGCCAGATGCGGTCGAGCGCGCTCTGCAGTTCGGCGAAGACCGTGGTGGCGCCGACCACCAGCACGACGATGCTGATCGCGCCCGCCACCAGCCCGCGCGAGGGTTCGCTGGCGCTGCGGATCAGCCCCTGCACAGCCAGCGCGCCTTCCGCGCCGATAAGGCCCGAGAGCTGCGCCGCGATCTGCCCCTGCACGGCTTCGGCGCCGAACAGCGCGCCGGCCACCGCGATCACGATCACCAGCAATGGCGCCAGCGAGAACATCGTGTAGTACGAGATCGCCGCGCCCATGCTCGGCGCGAAATCGTCGATCCATGCCATCACGGCGTCCTTGCACAGGCTGAGAAGACCGGGCGAGCGGGCGGTGCGGGTCGAGGAAGAGGCCATGGCCGATACCGTGCCCGCGCCCTCGCTCGGCGGCCGTAGGAAACCGGCGGTTCATGGCGTGGGTCGCGCGGGATGCGCGTTGGCTGACAGGGGAGGGCGCGTATCCCCCACCCGGGCGGATGCGGCAAGGCGATTCATTGAAGTCTTCTCTTCACCATTTCAGGAAAGACTTCTTCATGAACCGAATCACCCGAATCCTTTGCGCGAGCAGTTTCGCGCTGGCCGTCGTGCCCGCCCTGGCTCAATCCGGTGGGAGCGGCGGAGGCGGCGGCGGGCCGGGCCTGAACAGCTCGGACAGCGTCGCGACGCAACCGAAGAATGGCGGCACCTCGGCCGCCACCCAGCCTTCCGCGACCAGCCAGGGCAATTCGATGTCCGGTGGCAACCTGAACCCGCAGGGCAAGGCGTCGAACCAGAAGACGCGCCCCGGCACGAGCTCGTCGATGGGTTCGAAGGCGGGCGAGAACCCCAACACGCAAGCCACGGGACAGGGCCGGACGACCAGCCCTCAGTAAGCGGGCGCGGAGGTCACTCAGGCTCGATGCCGGCGGCCTTGATGACTTCGCTCCACCGGCGCGACTCGCTGGCCTGGAACCTCGCGAGTTCCTCGGGCTCCGTGGTCCACGCGGACGCACCCGCTGCCTGCAGGAAGCCTTGGGTCCTGGGCCCGCCGACCGCCGCGGTCAACGCCTCGCGCAGCTTCGACACCACGGGCGCGGGCGTGGCGGCCGGCACATAGGCGGCGAACCAGTAACCGAGGTCGTAGCCCTTGATGCCCGATTCGTCGAAGGTCGGCACGCCGGCAAGCGCTGGCACCCTCTTGGCGGACGAGACGGCGATCGCGCGCAGGCGTCCGCCCTCGATCTGCGGAATGCCGGTCACGGTGTCGACGATCATCATGTCGAGCTGCCCGCCGATGAGGTCGGTCATGGCGCTGGGATTGCTGCGATAGGGCACGTAGAGCAGGTCCGTGCCACTCATCTGCTTGAACATCTCGCCGGCGATGCGGCTCGACGAGTTGCCGGCGCCGAACGAGAGCTTGCCCGGTGCCGCGCGCGCGGCGGCGATGACATCGGCGAGGGTCTTCAGGCGCGAATCCGGGCGCACCACCAGCACCATGCCGCCGCGGCCCAGGCCAGTCACCGGCTTGAAGTCCTTCACGGGGTCGTAGGGCAGCTTCTTGAACAGGTGTGGGTTGGCGACCTGCGTGGTGTTGGTCGTGATCAGCACCGTGTAGCCGTCGCCCGCGGCCCGGGCCACCTCCTGGCTTGCGATGAGCCCGCTCGCGCCGCCCTTGTTCTCGACGACGATCGGCTGCTTGAGGCGTTCCGCGACGGTGGCGCCGACCGCCCGCGCGAGCTGGTCGGTGGCGCTGCCCGCGCCGAAGGGAACGACGAGGACGATCGGCTTGCTCGGATAGGGGGCGGCTTGCGCCCACACGGTGGGCATCGCCATCGTCGCGGCCGCGAGGACGCAGGCCGAACGGACGAGGCGGAAAAGCTGGCTGGCGGTGTTGTTCATCTGCTTGTCTCCTGTCTTGCTCGTTCTCGATGGCTAGCGGGCGCCGCGCTCGTTCGCGAGAAAGCCGCGCACCGCGTTCTTGTGCTCGTCGCCGCACAGCAGGATGGCCTGCATCGAGGCCGCCTGCTCGAGCGCGCCGGACAGCGTCGATTGGCTGGCATCGCGAACGAGTCGCTTGGCCATGCGCATGCCATGCGGCGGGTTGGTCGCGATCCGCTCGGCGAGCTTGCGTGCTCCCTCCTGGAGCTGGCCCGCGCCGAACACCTGGGAAACGACGCCCAGGCGCAGGGCCGTTTGCGCGTCGATGAACTCGCTCGTCAGCGTGAGCTCCATGGCCTTCGACAAGCCGACGAGGCGCGTCAGGAACCAGGCGCCGCCGATGCCCGAAACGAGCCCAAGGCGCAGGAAGCTCTCGGAGAAGCGGGCGTCCTCGCTGCACAGCCGCACATCGCACATGAGCGCCAGGTCGAAGCCCGCGCCGATCGCGAGGCCGTTGACCGCGGCGATGACCGGCACCTCGATGCCGTGGACCGCATGCGTGATGCGATGCAGTCGCTTGAGCAGCCGTTCGCGCACCTGCGTCGTGCTGCCCGCCATCAGGTCGGTGCCGTCGCGCATGTCGTTGACGTTGCCGCCGGTGCAGAAGTTCTTGCCGCTGGCGCACAGGACCACGCAGCGGACCTCCTCGTGCGCATTGACGCGCTCGAGCGCATCGGCGAGCGCCGAGGTCATCGCGAAGTTCAGCGCGTTGCCGGTGGCGGCGGACTGCATGGTGATCGTGAGAACGGGGCCGTCGATGCGCGATGCGACGAGGTCGGAAGGGGAGGAGGTCATGCGGTGAGGCTTCGGGAGGGAGGGGTGGTGATGGCGCCGCAGCGAAGCAGCGCGTCGATTTCTTGCTGGGGGATGCCGTAGGCCGTGAGAACGGCCGCCGAGTGCTGCCCCACGAGCGGCGGCGGTGTGGCGCGTGCGCCCTCACCGCCTGCGTTTCCGATCGCGAATCCGGGCATGCGCACCGGTCCGGCGATCGGATGCTCGATCACGGTTTCGACGCCGCTGCCGCGGTACTGGAGCGAGGACGTGACTTCCGCATAGCCGGCGATCGGCGCGCAGAGGATGTCCACCGCTTCGAGCGTCGAGAGCCAGGCCTCGGTCGGCCGTTGCTGGAACGCCGCGGCCAGTTGCTGGAACAGCGCGTCGCGATGCCCGACCCGCGACACGTTGTCCGCGAACAGCGGGTCCTTCTCGAGCGCGGGCTGGCCGATGGCATGGCAAAGGGCGCTCCAGCGCTCGGGCTGGTAGGCCGCCACCATGATCCAGCCATCGGCGGTCGGAAAGGCTTCGTTCGGTGCCGCATACGGTGCGGCGCTTCCGCTCTGGCCGGGCTCGATGCCGCTGGCCAGGAAGGACGCGAGTCCCACCTGCTGGAGCATCAGCGTGGCGTTGTAGAGGCTGACGTCGATGTGCTGGCCCTCGCGTCCCTGCCGCACCGGAACGAGCGCGCCGAGGATCGCGATGGTCGCGAGGTAGCCGGTCGCCATGTCGGCGATGGGGCTCGGGACTTTCGAAGGCGGCGACCCCGCCGTGCCGAGGGTGCTCATCAGGCCCGCGACCGCCTGGATGATTCCGTCGACGCCGGCCTTGCCACTCGAAGGACCGTGCTGGCCGTAGGCCGAGATCGAGCAATAGACCAGCGAGGGATTGGCCTCGCGCACGCTGTCGAAGTCGAGGCCGAAGCGCTTCATCACGCCGGGCCGGAAGCTCTCGATGACCACGTCCGCGCAAGCCATCATGCGCCGCACGAGGTCGCGGCCTTGCGGTGTCTTGAGGTCGACCGCGAGGCCCTGCTTGTTGCGGTTCACGCTGAGCGAGATCACGCTCTCGCCGTGGATCCAGGGCGGGCCGATGCGCCGTCCCATCTCGCCCTCGGGCGACTCGATCTTGACGACCTCGGCGCCGAGATCGCCGAGCAGCATGCCGCACAACGGACCCGCGACGACGTGCGAGAAATCGAGCACGCGCAGCCCGGCCAAACTGGTTCCCAACATCTGTTCTTGCCTCTTGTTCTCGAAGCCGGCGGTATGCCGGCGCCCACCGTCAAAGGGGTGGTTTCAACGAGGCTCGAGAATAGAAATCGGCTGCCCTGCGGGCAAACGACATTTGCTGCCGAGGCTTTGACTTTTTGTTAAAGCGCCGAGGGCACCGCGGTGCTCGACGCGGCGACCGCGTCCGCCAGCCAGCGCCGGAATGCGGCCAGCTCGACCGACTCGTCGCGCTCGCGGGGCGAGGCGAAGTAGTAGGTGTGGTCGCCGCGATCGAGCGCGAGCCCGAACGGCATCACCAGCCGTCCCTCGGCGAGGTCCTTCTCGACCAGCGCCTTCTGCGCCATGGCCACGCCATGTCCCTCGACCGCCGCCTGGTAGGACAGCAGCGAGGTCTCGTACTTCATGCCCTGGTAGGCGTTGACGCCGGGCGCGCCGGCCGCGCGCAGCCACAGCGCCCAGTCGTCGATGCGCGCGAGCGAATGCAGCAGCGTCTCGGAGACCAGCTCGCGCGGCTCTCGCGGCACGGCGGCGCCCGCGCGCGGCGCCATCACCGGCACGAGTTCGTTCGGCACCAGCTTCTGCACGATCAGCCGCGGCCAGTGGCCGTCGCCGAGTTCGATGCCGGCGTCGATGTCCTCCCGGCTGAAGTCCAGCGGCGCCGCCGATGCGGTCAGCTGGACGTCGATGCCCGGATGCAGCTGATGGAAGCCCGCGAGCCGCGGAATCAGCCAGCGCACCGCGAAGGTGGCCGGCGAGCGGATCCGCAGCACGCGTCGGCGGTAGCCGCCACCCATCGCGGCGTTGGTGGTCTCCCGCAAGGCCATGAAGAGGGGCGTGATCTCCGACAGGTATTTCGCGCCCGCGGGCGTGAGCGACAGGCCGCCATGCTCGCGCCGGAACAGCTGGAAGTTCAGGAACTCCTCGAGCACGCGGATCTGCCTGCTGACGGCCGCCGGTGTCACGAACAGTTCCTCGGCCGCCTTCGAGATGCTCAGGAGGCGCCCCGCGGCCTCGAACATCTTCAGCGGGTTGAGCGGTGGAAGCGGCGTCATGGTCTTCAGTGCGCGGCCACGTACAGCGCATGCGGCGAGGGATCGGGCCGCGCGAACGCCTCGCGCATGCGCGCGGCCTCCTCGGCCGGGCCCCGGCCGAACATGCGCTTGAACTCGCGGCTGAACTGCGAGGGGCTTTCGTAGCCCACCTGCGCGCTGGCATGCGCGGCCGTGACCTGGTGCCGGGCCATGATCAGCCGGGCCTGGTGCAGGCGCGTGGTCTTCAGGTACTGGATCGGCGAGGTCGACGTGACGGCCTTGAAGTGCGCATGGAACGAGGTGGGGCTCATGCCTGCTTCGTCGGCGAGACCGTCGATGTCGAGCTTCTGGTCGAAGCGCGCATGGATGGTGCGGATGGCCTTCGCGATCTTGCCGAAGTGGCCCTGGCGCGTGAGCGAGGCCCGGATGGCGCTGCCCTGCTCGCCGGTGAGAACGCGGAAGTAGATCTCGCGAACCAGGTCGGGGCCGAGGATCGGCGCCTCGAGCGGCGAGTTCATCGCCTCGAGGAAGCGCAGCACGGCACGGGCCAGGCGTTCGTCCATCGGGGTCGACATCAGGCCCTTGGGCGCCGCGCCTTCGGCCAACCCGTGCTCGTCGAGCTTCATCATCAGTTCCGCGGCGACCTGGAAGTCGAGGCGGAAGTAGATCGCCAGCAGCGGCTCCTGCGCCGATGCGTCCGTGTCCATCGAGAAGGGAACGGGCACCGACACGGCCAGGTAGTGCTGCGCGTCGTAGAGATAGACCTCGTCGCCGAGGAAGCCGCGCTTGCGGCCCTGCAGCACGATGACGATGCCGGGCTCGTAGAGCACCGGCGCGCGGGCCAGCGGCCGGTCGGACCGGAGGATCCGGACATCGGGCAGCACGGTCAGGTTGTAGCCTTCGATCGGCGCCAGGGGCTGCACCAGATCGACCATCTGCCGCTGCACAGGGGAGACCTTGGGCGGTGCGTTGCGTGGACGAGCGTCGTTCATGGGAGCCGCGAATCTGCCACAGCCGGGCCGCCGGGTCCACGGCTTCGTAGTTTTAGGCAAGCCATGTGTGCGACTCGGCATATCGCGACCGTGCTGCGATTTCTACGATCGGTGCCTGATCTTCAAGGAGCCGACCATGACCCAGACCACATCCAAAACCTTCCTCATCACGGGCGTCAACTCGGGATTCGGAAAAGCCTTCGCGGCGGCCGCCCTCGCGCAGGGGCACACGGTGCTCGGTACCGTGAGGAATGAAAGCAACAAGGAAGCCTTCGAGCGCAGCGTGCCCGGGCGAGCGCATGCGGTGGTGCTCGACGTCACCGATTTCGACGCGATCGAGCGCTCCGTTCCCCAGCTGCTCGCCGAGCACGGGCCCATCGACGTGCTGGTCAACAACGCGGGCTACGGGCACGAGGGAACGCTCGAGGAGTCCAGCCTGGCCGAGATGCAGCGCCAGTTCGACGTGAACGTCTTCGGCGCGGTCGCGATGATCAAGGCCGTGCTGCCCTCGATGCGCACGCGCCGCCGCGGCCACATCGTCAACATCACCTCGATGGGCGGCTTCATCACCATGCCCGGCATCGCCTACTACTGCGGCAGCAAGTTCGCGCTCGAGGGCATCTCCGAGGTGCTCGGCAAGGAGGTCGCGGGCTTCGGCATCCATGTCACCGCCGTCGCGCCGGGCTCCTTCCGCACCGACTGGGCCGGGCGCTCGATGGTGCGATCGCAGCGCAGCATCGCGGACTACGACGCGCTCTTCGACCCCATCCGCGAGGCCAGGCAGGCCAAGAGCGGGGCGCAAACCGGCGACCCCGCGAAGGCGGCGCAGGCGTTGCTCGCGCTGGTCGAGGCGCCGAATCCGCCGGCGCATCTGCTGCTGGGCACCGACGCACTGGGGCTCGTGCGCGCCAAGCTCGCGGCGATGTCCGGGGAGATCGATGCCTGGGAAGCGGTGACGCGCTCGACCGATCACGCCTGAGGTTCGCGCAGCAGCGCATGCAGCGCCGCGGCCATGTGGGCCTGCATGGCGGCCGCGGCGCCGGCCACGTCGCCCTCGCAGATGCGGGCCACGAGTTCGGCGTGGCCATCCTGCACCTGCTGCAGGCTCTTGCGGGTCTTGCGCCGCTCCATGCCCTGGCGCGACAGCGATTCCAGCGACGCGCGGATCGAGCCGATCATCTGCCACAGCAAGGGGTTGCCGCTGGCGCGCGCGATCTCGACATGCAGCTCGGTGTCGAGCGCCGCATAGGTGGCCGGGTCGCGCAGGCAGCCCTGCATGCGGGTCACCAGCGCCGTCATGCGCTCGATCTGGGCCGGCTGCCGGCGCGCGGCCGCGAGCGCCGCGGACTGGCCTTCCAGCGCCGCGCGCACGGCCATCAGGTCCTCGGTGGAGTTGTCGAGCACCTGCAGCGCGCGCGCGAAGTAGATCGACATCGCGGTGGCGTCGAGGTCGCGCCGGATGATCGGGCTCTTGCCGTTGGCGATGTCGACCACCCCCATGCCCTTGAGCGTGCGCAGCGCCTCGCGCACCACGGGCCGGCTCACGCCGAGGATCTCGGCCAGCCGGCCTTCGCCGGGCAGCGCGGCGCCGGGCGCCAGCCGCGAGCGCTCGATGTAGCCCAGCAGGCTCTGCACGGCCTGCTCCGAGAGCGGCACGCGCTCGAGCTTGTCCAGGACGAAGGGGTGGGCGGTCATCGGCTACCTATCATATAGGGTGAGAGCTTGCGACCCAGGCGGGCGCCTCGTTCAATCAGGGCATTGATCGACTGACTGACCGAACGAACGAGACAAGCATGTGGAAAAACGATGACGAGCTGTTCCAGCTCATGAAGACCAAGCTGTTTCCCGCCGTGGTGGGCGACATCCTCGACACCATGGGGCTGCTGCGGCAGTTCCTGCCGCCCGCCATCCGGCCGGTGGAGCGCTCGATGGTGATCGCGGGCCGCGCGATGCCGGTGCTCGAGACCAACTGCTTCGCGCGCACCGAGCCCGAGGGCAAGACGCCGCTGAGCCGGCAGCCTTTCGGGCTGCTGTTCCAGGCGCTCGACGACCTGAAGCCCCACGAGGTCTATGTCGCGACCGGCTGCGCGCCGCAGTTCGCGCTCTGGGGCGGGCTCATGACGACGCGCGCCCAGCATTTGAAGGCCGCGGGCGCGGTGCTCGACGGCTACTCGCGCGACACCAACGAGGTGCTGGAGCTCGGCCTGCCGGTCTTCTCGCTCGGCGGTTATTCGCAGGACCAGGGCCCGCGCGGCAAGGTCGTCGACTACCGCGTGCCGGTGGAGATCCAGGGCGTGCGCGTTCGTCCGGGCGACATCGTCTTCGGCGACCAGGACGGCGTGCTGATCGTGCCGAAGGAGGCCGAGGTCGAGGCCTTCCGCCGCGCGCTCGAGAAGGCCAGCACCGAGAACGCGGTGCGCACCGCCATCCGCAACGGGATGAGCACGGTCGAGGCCTTCGAGACCTTCGGCGTGATGTGACGAGACCGCCTCGTCCTCTCATCGTGCCCTGCCGACCCATTCACAAGGAGACTCACATGTTCGATTCGATGTCGCGCCGGCAGCTGCTGGCGGTCGCGGCCGGCGCCGCCATGGCCGGCCTGTCCGGCGCCGCCGTGGCGCAAAGCGCCGCGGAAATTCAGAAGAAGGGCCAGCTCACGATCGGGCTGCTCGTGGACTTTCCGCCCTACGGCACCACCAATGCGCAGAACCAGCCCGACGGCTACGACGCCGACGTCGCGCGGCTGCTGGCCAAGGACCTCGGCGTCAAGCTCAACCTCGTGCCCGTCACCGGCCCCAATCGCATCCCGTTCCTGCTGACCAACAAGGTCGACCTGCTCGTGGCTTCGCTCGCGATCACGCCCGAGCGCGCCAAGCAGGTCGACTTCTCGGCGCCCTATGCGACCGCCACCGTGATCCTGTACGGCGCGAAGAAGGTCGACATCAAGAGCGCGGCCGACCTCAAGGGGCGGCGCATCGGCGTGGCGCGCGCGAGCGTGCAGGACGTGGCGCTGACCGCCATGGCGCCCGAGGGCACCGAGATCCGCCGCTTCGACGACGATGCCTCGGGCATGCAGGCGCTGATCTCGGGCCAGGTCGATGCGATCGGCTGCTCCACCACCGTCGCCGCGCAGATCGCCAAGCGCGTGCCGCCCGACACCTACGAGAAGAAGTTCACCGTACGCGAGCAGGTCATGGCCATCGCCATGCGGCCCGGCCAGGCCGAGCTGAAGAAGACGCTCGACGAGTTCGTCGCGCGCAACCGCGCGAATGGCGAGCTCAACAAGCTCTATCAGAAGTGGCTGGGGACGGACTTTCCGGTGATTGCAGCGTCCTGAGATCGTCGGGCCGCCGTCGACCCGGCGGGCGCGGCGCGCGCCGGTTTTGCGGTAGGGTCGAGGCATGAACCCAGCGTCGACCGCGCCCATCCTCGTCGTCAAGAACTTGAGCTTCGCCTACCCCCGTCGGCCCGCGCTCCTGTCCGCCTGGAGCGCCAGCGTCGGCGCCGGGCTGACCCAGCTCTACGGTGGCGACGGGAGCGGAAAGTCGACGGTCCTCCGGCTGCTTGCGGGGAAGCTTCGCGGCGAAGGCCAGCTGGACCTCGCGGGAGCGCGCCTGGACCACGACCCCGACACCTATCGTCGGAACGTGTTCTTCGTCGACCCGGAGACCGACGCCTTCAATGACATCTCGGCGACGCAGTGCACCGCGTCGCTGAGTGCCGGCGATCCAGGCTTCGATGAAGCGAAGTGGCGCGCCCTCGTGGAAGGCTTCTCCCTGACGCCGCACCTCGAGAAGCCGATGTACATGCTCTCCACCGGGTCGAAGCGAAAGGTCTGGCTGGCGGCTGCCCTCGCGTCGGGACGCGCACTCACCTTGCTTGACGAACCCACCGCGGCGCTCGATGCCAACTCGATCCGCTTCCTGTGGCGCACCCTCTCCGAGAGCGCTGGCCGGGACGACCGCGCGATCGTGGTCGCAAGCGCCGAGCGAATCGATGCCGTGCCGCTGTCGGGCTGGATCGAGCTGCCCTCATCGTGAGGCGACGCTCGGTGGTCGATGCAGCCCGAACACCGATCACGCGATTGGCAACCCCACCTTTGGGGGATACGGCAAAGAACATCGTGCCCCGGGCTTTTGCGAAAATCCGCGCATGCTTCTTTCTCCACCGAGCGGTACGGACCGCGTACAGGGCCTCGCGGCGCGGCTTGGCTGCACAGTGGCCGAACACTGCGAGCCCTATGGAAAATCCAAACCCGCCGTGTTGGGCAGCCTCTCCGGGCTCGCGTTGACGCTCAAGGAATTCGGTGGGCGCTGGGACCGGGTGGAACGGGTCTACGTGTTCGCCAACTGGCCCATGCTCGAGGCGGCGCTCGAGTACTGCGTGAGGCACAAGGACGAAGCACGCGTGCCGGTGTGAATGGCACGCGCCCTTGCCGCGCGGGAATGTCGAATCCGATCATGGTCCTGCCTCGGGAGGCCTCGGCAGAGGTCACCAGGAACTCGCGCGCCATCTCGGCGCGACGAGCACGCATCAGTTCTTCGGCGGATCGTTCTCGCGCTCGAAATGGCGCAGCGGCATGGCGGCGATGAAGGCCGCGATCGCCGCATCCGCGTCGGCGGCATCCGCGAGGACCAGCCCCGCATCCGCCGAACCGTCGGGTAGCGCCAGCGGGATCTGAGCCTCGGCCAGCAGGGCTTCCGAGGCGCCGAAGGCCAGGATCGTCTTGCAGTGCCAGTACTGCGCGCGCAGGAACTCGAGCGTGTGGGCATCGGCGTCCAGGGCTTCCACGGCCGCGGCGCCATCGGGCAGGACGAGCGCGTCGAACAGGAAGCCCGGCGAGTTCTCCATCGTGGCGTCCGCTTCGAAGCGCTCGCCCGCGGCACCGCTGTAGGTTCCGAGCCTTGCGGCAACGAGGCGCGGCACTGCACCAGCCTCGACCAGTGCGCTGATCAGCTTCGCGAGCGACGTTCCTTCCACGCCATGCGCGATCAGGACCGCCACCTTGCGCGTGCGGATGCCGCCATCGCCCGGCCGGGCCAGCAGGGACAGCGGCGGCGAGACCTCGACCTCGGGCTGGGGTGGGTTCTCTAGCGCCTTGGGCAGCGGCGCGGGCAATGCCATGCCCAGGTCCTGCGCGAGCCGCGCCGCCAGTTCGGGCGATGCATTCGCGAGGCTGGCGACCACGCGCTCGCGGATCGCGGGCACCGTCACCTTCGACAACTCGAAGCGGAACGCGTTGCCGATGTGGGCTTTCTCGACGTCCGACTGGCTCTCGAAGAACAACCGTGCCTGGGTGTAGTGGTCGGCGAACTTCTCGGGCTTGATGCGCACCTTGTCCGCGCTCTCCTTCGCATCGAGGCGCCGGGCGACGCTGGTGAAACCTTGCGCGGCGCCGGCCTGGAACGGGCAGCCGCCTGCGAGCGAGTTGGGCTCGTAGGCGACACGGCCGCGGTGGATGGCCTGCCGGTGCATGCCGTCGCGCTGGTTGTTGTGCACCTGCGCGATCGGCGCGTTGATCGGCAGCTCGTGGAAGTTCGGTCCGCCCAGGCGGCTGATCTGCGTGTCCACGTAGGAGTGGATCCGGCCCGCCAGCAGGGGGTCGTTGGTGAAGTCCAGCCCGGGCACGATGTGCGCTGTGCAGAAGGCCACCTGCTCCGTCTCGGCGAAGAAGTTGTCGGGGTTGCGGTTGAGCACCATGCGCCCGACGATCTGCACCGGCACCAGTTCCTCGGGGATCAGCTTGGTCGCATCGAGGATGTCGAAGCTGAACTGCTCGGCCTGTTCCTCGGTGAAGATCTGCAGGCCCAGTTCCCACTCCGGGTACTCGCCGGCCTCGATCGCCTCCCACAGGTCGCGGCGATGGAAGTCCGGATCGGCGCCCGAGATCTTCACCGCCTCCTCCCACACCAGCGAGTGGGTGCCGAGCTTGGGCTGCCAGTGGAACTTGACGAGGAAGGACTCGCCCGCGTCGTTGACGAGCCGGAAGGTATGGACCCCGAAGCCCTGCATCATCCGGTAGCTGCGCGGGATCGCGCGGTCCGACATCTGCCACATCAGCATGTGCGTCGACTCGGGCATCAGCGAGACGAAGTCCCAGAAGGTGTCGTGCGCGCTCGCTGCCTGCGGCATCTGGTGATGCGGCTCGGGCTTCACGGCATGGACGAGGTCGGGGAACTTGATCGCGTCCTGGATGAAGAACACCGGCATGTTGTTGCCGACCAGGTCCCAGTTGCCTTCGTCGGTATAGAACTTGACGGCGAAGCCGCGCACGTCGCGCGCCGTGTCCTTGGAGCCGCGTTCGCCCGCCACGGTCGAGAAGCGCACGAACACCGGCGTGATCTTTCCGGCCTCCTTGAAAGGCGCGGCCTTGGTGTACTTCGTGAGCGGCTCGTAGGCTTCGAAGAAGCCGTGCGCGCCCGAGCCACGCGCATGCACGATGCGCTCGGGGATGCGCTCGTGGTCGAAGTGCGTGAGCTTCTCGCGCAGGATGAAGTCCTCGAGCAGCGCGGGACCGCGCGCACCGGCCTTCAGGGAGTTCTGGTTGTCGGCGATCGGCACGCCCTGGTTGGTGGTGAGAACCTGGCCCGAGGAGTCCACCCGCACGCGGTCCAGCGTGTCGACTGTCGCGTTCACGCCCTCGAGCGCGGCACTGCCTGTCTTGGCCGAGGCATTGGCCTCCGAGAGCGTGCTGCCTGTGGGCAAGCGCGATGCCGGTGTGGCGGTCGCGCCGACGGGCGCGGACTGCGCATTGTTCAGGCCATGCTCGAGCGCCTTGTTCGGATTGGCGGGCAGGGCGGCGGCAAGCGCCTGTGCATCGATCATCTTCTGCGCGGGAAGGTCGTCCTTCCCCGCGGCCGCGGGCGCCGGTGCAGCGGGACCGCTGTCCGTGTTGCGTGCCGCCGCGCGCGCAGCATCGAGGTTGGCAACGGAAGGGGTGGCTTTTTTCTTGGACATGGGTCCTCGCTTGGGTTCGGTCGTGGTGGAGCGCGAACTCTGAGGACGGGCGATGCGCTCATTCGTAGGACAAAGGCCCCTTCCACGCCTGTTTGCACCGCACAGCCGATACAGGCTCAAACTTGATCCAGGTTAATGCGCCGTGCCGCGATGCGGGGCACCATCCATGACAAGGAATCTTCCATGCTGACCGAGAACGTATTTCGCAACCGTGCTGCGGAAATCTCCAACGCCGAACGCAGCCTGCTGGAAGGCGCGATCTCCCATACGCAGACCTACACGGCCGGCAGCCTGGTCGTTCGCCAGGGCGTGCCGGTCGACATCAGCACGCTGCTGGTGAAGGGACTCATGACACGCCATGTCGATGCGCCGGATGGCCGGCGCCACCCGGTGGCGCTGCATGTGCCCGGCGACTTCGTCGACCTGCATGCCTACGCCTTGAAGGAACTCGACCACGATGTCGCCGCGTTGACCGACATCACCGTCGCTGTCTTTCGCCACGCTTCGCTGGAAGCCATCCAGGCATCGGAGCCCGGCCTCGCGCGGCGGCTGTGGTTTCTCACGCTGCTGGACGCGGCGATGCACCGGCAGTGGATCTATCGCCTGTCGAGCCTCAACGCGCTGCAGCGCGTGTCGCACTTCCTGTGCGAGACCCATGCCCGCCTGTTGGCGATCGGCGCGGCCGAAGGCCACGCCTTCTCGCTGCCCATGACGCAGGCCGATATCGGCGAGGTCTGCAGCCTCACGAATGTCCATGTGAATCGCGTGTTGCGCGAGCTGCGCGAATCCGGCCTGTGCAATGTCCGCGGGGCCAACGTGCAGATCCTGGATCTGAAGGGCCTGGTCGACAGGGCGCGGTTCGATCCCCAGTATCTGTACCTCAACCCCCAGACCGCGGCACGCGCGGTCGGCCACACCGGGAATCCCCATGACTGATCGCCGCGCGATTCCCGGACCGCGCGAGGACGCCGGCCACGCCACCGCCGAGGATGGCGTGGTGATCCTGGATGGCCCCGATGGGGTGGCCGTGACGATGACGGCGGATGCCGCCGCCTTGACGGCTGAGCGTCTGCACGCGGCCGCGCTGCAGGCGCGAGAGCAGATGGCCGCCGCGAAGCCCGGCGCCGAAGGTCAGCCGCGTGCGTAGAAAGGCATTGAACGAGCGCGAGCTGCGCGTGCTGGCCAGCATGAAGCTGCTTTCATACTTCGGGCAGCAGCAGCTGCCCGCCGAATGCACGTCGAGGGACGACATCGAGCGGCTGCTCGGCCTGCATGCCGCCAGCCTCGTGAAGGCGAGCTTCGACGCGCCGGTGCGGGAGCGTTCGGGCGATGTCTACATCCCGCGCGCGATCGTGTCGGAAGTGACCGCGGAAGGGCATTCGGCCATCGCGCGCGCTCGACGGCAGCAGCCGGAGCATTTCGACGACATGCCGGCACGGCCGCCGCGTGCGAGGCGCGCTTCGAAGGTCGCGAGCGAGGGACCGGGAAGAGGCGGGGAACCGTCGCCGAGCGAGCGAAGTGATCCGGCCGCGCCGGCCGCGATACCGCGCTGAGCTACCAGTTGCGCAGCGAGGCTTCCTGCATGCGCGCGAACGAGCGCCTGGCCGCACCGATCTCCCGCGGTCCTTCGCGTACATCGCCCGCCAGGTCCATGAGCGCGGCCATGCCGTCGGTCAACGCATGGTTCCAATGCCTGCAAGGCCGCTGGCTCGCGAGCAGTTCGCGCCAGGTCAAGGGGTCGTCGCCTTGCTCGAGGAGCACCCAGAAGTAGCGGCCCGGGCCGGGTTCGATCACGTGGACGGAAATGCGCCGCAGCTGGCTCGCTGGCGCGTCGCCGGGTGTCGGTGGGCTGTCGTGTTCTGTGCCGTGGGCGGCATCGGCCATGCGTGTCTCTCGGGTCGTTGGGATGGAGCCGCAACACTTCGGCCTTTCATGGCCACGCGACGTAGGCGCTCCCCGCTTCGTGCCGCAAGGAAGTTGCGTGCTTGCTGCCGATCGGTGCGCACAGGCATGCCGTGGCGCCGACCCAGGCGTGGCCCACCGCATCCAGCCGGCAGGCGTGCTGATCAGCCCAGCAAGGCCGCGCGCACCGCATCGAAGCTCGCGCGGTCGGCGGTGCAGATCAGCCCGCCGTTCCGGTGCGCGGGCCGGTACGCCGAGCCGTCGTGATGCGCCGCGTAGCCGCCCGCTTCGCGATGCAGCAGCCAGCCCGCGGCATGGTCCCAGGGCATGAGCTTGTTGTAGAACAGGGCGTCGATGTCGCCCGCGGCCGCGAGCCGGTACTCGTGCGCGGCGCAGCGGAACCAGTTGGTCATGCCCAGGCGCGACAGCCGCGCGTTGACTTCGCTGCGAAGCGGCTCGGGCAGGAAGTTCGTGCCGACGATGGCTTCCATCTTCTCGATGGGCACGGCGGGCGCCACCTGCAGCAGGTGCTTCGTGCCCGAGGCCGATTCGATCCACGCGCCCTCGCCACGGATCGCGAAGGCCGTGTCGGCGCGCACCGGGTCATGGATCGCCGCCGCGACCACCTCGCCGCGCACGGTCACCGACGCCATCGTGCCGAACAGGGGCAGGCCACTCGCGAAGTTCTTGGTGCCGTCGAGCGGGTCGACGATGAACGCGAGCTCCGCGTCGTCGATGGCATCGAGCAGCGCGGGGTCGCGCGTGCAGGCCTCCTCGCCGATCAGCACGGCCTCGGGATGGCGCGCGCGCAAGGCAGCGAGCACCGCGGCCTCGCAGGCCTCGTCGGCATCGGTCACGATGTCGAAGGACGAGGTCTTGCGCCGGCGGTCGACGCTGTGGAGCGTCTGGAAGCGCGGCATGATTTCCTCGCGCGCGGCGGTCGCGAGCAGCGATCCCAGGAATGCGAGGTCGTCGGAAGTGAAAGGAGAGAGCGGCATATGGCGTGGCCAAGGTGCAATCTGAAGCGGCGGAAGTCGGCTCGATCGGGCAGCTTGCGGGTGAGCAAGCAACTTCGCCCGCCGCTACTCGGAAGAGCAACCCTGACTCGGTAAAAGTTCACCGCTGATGTAGTTGTGCTCCGAAGTAATTGTGGAAAGGTCGGTCATGTGCCGCAGCTCCACGCAAGTTCCGATCAGCATCTGCCCTTCGCCCGTCGCGCGAATCACTTTTCCGTCGCTTGTGCGGATGGTGTAGAGGTGTGAGCGTGTCGCCTTTGGTGTATCGACCGGCAAAGGCAGGATGCCTGAGTAGCCGGTAGCTGTCCTCCGCGCCTGGAGTCCGGCAGCCGTGGGCGTTTGCACCTCCAGAATCCGGCCCTTTGCGACATGACGCGTGTCTGGCTCCTGTGTAGCACAACCGGTCATCAACGAAATCAGCAGTGCCGAGAAAAGAACGTTCTTAGCGCTCGTCATGGAGGTGATGAAAAATCTAAGAGGGAGCGGCTGGAACATTGCATCACTCGCTTTCGCTCGTCTGCTTGAGCTCTATCTGTGCGATCTCGCGCTCGACCATGTCGAGCGATCGTGCAAACCTGTTTTTCTCATACATTCCGCCGTCGAGCATCTCGATGGTGTACCTGAAGAATTGCGCGGTGCCAGGTTGAACCACGACATCGACCGCAACAGGGCGTTTGCTGGAATCGATCCCGCCGTTCTTCAGCTCCACAACATGATGTCCAGGTGCGAGTTCCCGCCGTATGTAGCCGCCATTTCGAAGATTCGCGACCTCCTTGCCGTCGATGACCAGGATCGGCGCCGATGCGCCGGCAACGAAATTGGAAAGTCGGTAGACATAGATCGCCCCCGTGGAACTAGGTGGTGACTTGATCTCGGAGAACTTGGCGCCCGTTGCTCCACAGCCAGCGAGCAAACTCGAAATGAGCAACAGCGTGAAGTGCGGGAGTGCTTTCATGATGGATGTCGAATCGTTGCGGGTTCAGATTTGCCCCGATGTCCACGATCGTGCTGTCCTGGCCAATGCCTTCATCGGGGGGCGTGCGTTCGGAGTCTAAAGTCTATGAGAACGGACGGCACTGCGTTCAGCCCCGCTTGAGCACCGGCAACACCTCGTGCGCGAACAGCCGCATCCCCCGCATCGCCACCGCGCGGTCGAGCACCCCGTTGCCATTGAAGACGCAGCGCAGTTGCCGAATGCCGGTGCGCGCGACGAGGGCCTGTATCTGTTCCATGCACGAAGCCGGATCGCCGACGATCGCCTGCGTGCGCAGTACCTCGGCAGGATCGCGCATTGCCAGGGAGCCAGGGGCCTGCCCGCGCAGGATCGCGAAATGCTCGCGTCGGCGGTGGAGGAGGGGCAGCAGCGCATCGAACTGCTGCCGTGCCTCGGTCGGGGTCGCGCCGATGCAGACGTAGCGCGACAGCGACGAGCGCGCGAGGAATGAAGCACGTCGCTGCGCCACCGCTTCAGCGTCGAGCGAAGCGAAGGCCGCCTCCACATGCGCGAGCTGCGCCGACTCCGGTGGCTCCAGGCTTAGCAGCAGCGGCAGATCCTCGCTGACGGCGAATCGCATCGTCTCTTCGGTCGAACCCGCGATGTACAGCGGCGGTGCCGAGGTCGTGAGGTGGCGGATCTGCTGCGCCTCGAAGCGCCAGGGGCCGTCGCTCGATGACACGCTCTCGCCGCGCAAGGCCGCGATCACGAGGCGGCAGCCGTGCGCGAAGCGCTCGCGCGTCTGCTGCGGATCGATCTCGAGCGCGCGCAGGGTCGATGCGTCGGTGCCGCGCCCCAGGCCCGCATCGAAGCGGCCATCGCTCTGCAACGCCAGCTGTGCGATCTCCTCGGCCAGCAGCAGCGGATGGTGCAGCGGCACCACCAGCGCGGAGATGCCGATGCGCAGGCGCTCGGTGCGCGCGAGCAGCGCGGCGGCCAGCAGCAGCGGCGAGGGATAGGGGCCGCCTTCGGCCAGCAGGCGGAATTCGTGGAACCACGCGCCATCGAAGCCCAGCCGCTCGGCCTCCTCGAAGAGCGCGAAGAACTCGCGCGACGGGCCGAGCGTGGCCTCGCGCGACCAGCCGGCCAGGTCGATGCGCAGTGTGGGCGCGGTCATGGCGCGGGGGCGGCCGTGAAGAAGCGCAGGCCGCCGCTCGAGAAGGCGGCGATGCCCGGGCCATAGGCCTGCGCCAGGCGTTCGTCGCTCAGCACCTCGGCCGGCGTTCCGGTCGCCACCAGCCGGCCCTGGCCGAGCAGCGCGAGCCGGTCGCACCAGGTGCTGGCGACATGCAGGTCGTGCAGCACCACGAGCACGGCGCGCGTGCGGGCGCTGTCGCGCAGCAGGGCCATCAGGCGGTGGTGGTGCGGAATGTCGAGATGGGCCGCGGGCTCGTCGGCCACCAGCAGGCGCGGGTCGTGCGCGAGCGCGCGCGCCACGCCGACGCGGGCGCGCTCGCCACCCGACAGCGAGGCATGGCGGCGGTCGATCAGCGCGTCGAGCTCGAAGCGCGCGACCAGCGCGGGATCGGGCGCGCGGCCCGGGCGCTGCAGCTGCAGCATCTCGCGCACGGTCAGGTCCCAATGGCTCTCGCCGTGCTGCGCGACATAGCCGAGGTGGCGCGCGAGCTCGGCCGGCTTCCATTGATCGAGTGCGCGCCCGAGCAGCGCAATGCGGCCCGCGCGGGGCCGCACCAGCCCGAGCGCGGCGCGCAGCAGCGTGGTCTTGCCCGAGCCGTTGGGGCCGACGATGCCGAACAGGCCGCGTTCGGGGATCGCGAGGTCGATGCCGTCGAGCAGGGTGCGGCCCGAGGCCTGCACCCGCAGGCCGTCGAGGCGCAGGGCATCGGCCGTCATCCGCGCCTCCACAGCAGCAGCGCGAGGAAGAAGGGGCCGCCGATCAGTGCGGTCAGCAGGCCAGCGGGGATCTCGCTCGGAGCCATGGCCGAGCGCGCCAGCGCATCCACCAGCACCATGAGGCCGCCGCCCGCGATGGCGCAGGGAACGGTGAGCCGCGCATGCAGCGGGCCGATCCACCAGCGCATCACGTGCGGCACGATCAGGCCCACGAAGCCGATCAGGCCGCCCCAGCTCACCGCCAGCGCGGTCGCGAGCGAGGCCACGAGCACGGCACGCGCCGAGAAGGAGGCGGCGCGCACGCCCATCGCATGGGCCGTGTCCTCGCCCAGGCCGAGCGCGTCGAGGCCGCGGCCCAGGGCGCGCACCAGCAGCACCAGCACCAGCAGCACAGGCGCGAGCACGGCGATCTCGGTGCTCGTGGGCGTCTGCACGCCGCCGAGCTGCCACGAGATGATGGCGCGCAGGTTGGTCGACTCGTCGCCGAACACGATCACGATAAGGCTGCGCAGCGCGGCCAGGATCGCGGCCAGCCCGACGCCCGCGAGCAGCAGGCGGTTGCTCTGCCAGCCACCGCCGAGCCTGCCGGCCAGCAGCACCAGCCAGCTCGCGCCCCAGGCGCCCGCGAAGGCCAGCACCGGCAGGCTCAGCGCGCTGGGCACCAGCGCCGGCAGCAGCAGCGAGACCGCGGCGCCCACGGCCGCGCCGCTGGCGCTGCCGAGCAGGTAGGGTTCGGCCAGCGGGTTGCGGAACACGCCCTGGAACACCAGGCCCGCCAGCGACAGGCAGGCGCCGACGAAGAAGGCCCCGGCCACGCGCGGCGCGCGCCACACGCGCACCAGTTCGGCCTGCAGGGTGTCGGTGCCCCACCACTGGGTGGGCCAGACCGTGGCGGCGCCCACGCTCAGCGCGAGCACAACGGCCGCGGCCAGCAGCAGGAGCAGCACGAGCCACACCGTGGTCGCCGATGCGCGTCGGCCGTCGCTTGCGTGCCTCATGCGAAGCGCTCCGGATGCAGCGCGCGTGCGTACTGCTCGACGGCCTCGATCTGGCGCGGGCCGGGAATCAGCTTGTGGCCGCGCTCGAGCACGATCACGCGGTTCGTGCGCACGGCGCGCAGCGTGTGCCAGCCGGGGCGCTGGCCGATCAGCGCCGGATCGCGCGGCACCTGCTGCAATGAAATGATCACGTCGGGGTCGCGCGCGAAGATCGCTTCGGCGCTGACCTGGGCCGCGCCCTGGAGTTCGGCGAACACGTTGCGTCCGCCGGCCCAGCCCAGCGCGTCGTTGGCATAGTGGCCCGTGCCCACGGTCTGGAAGGCACCGCGCGCGGCGGCCGCCGTTTCGAAATAGACGCTGCGGCGCGGCGCGCCCTCGAGCCGGCGTTCGATCGCGGCCAGCCGCCCCTGCATGTCCTCTCGCACCCGGCGGGCCTGTTCGTCGGCGCCCGTCGCGCGCCCGAGCAGGTCGATGTTGCGGAACACCGAGGGCAGGTCGGGATGCGCGAGCACCATGCAGGGCAGCTTCGCGCGGTCGAAGGCATCGACCAGCGACAGCGCCGAATGGTGCGAGGGCGTGACCACGAGCAGGTCGGGCTGGAAGGCGGCCACCGCTTCTGCCGAGTAGCCGAGCGCGCCACCGATGCTGGGCTTGGCGCGCGCGTCCTCGGGCCAGCGTACGCGCCCGCCGATGGCCACCACGCGGTCGGCCAGGCCCAGGGCCCAGGCCAGCTCGACGTTGCTCGGGAACACCACGACGATGCGCCGCGGCGCGCGCGGCACGACGACGCGCCGGCCCAGCGCATCGACGAGCTCGCGCGGGAAGCCGCCCGATGGCGCCTCCTCGGCGCCCGCGGGCAGAACGGCCGTCATGCACACCATGCCGAGGATCGCGTCGCGCCGGTTCACGCTCAGAAGGTGTAGCGCGCGCGGGCGAACACCGTCCTCGGCGCACCGGCGTTGCCGGCTTCCTGCGCCGACAGGTCGTCGGCGATGTAGTACTTGTTCGTTAGGTTGTTCACCCCGGCCTGCAGTGTGAGCGAAGGATTGACGCGGTAAGCCACGGCGACGTTGAGCAGCAGGTAGCCGGGCAGCTTCTGCGGATTGACCGCATTGTCGCGGAGGTAGCGGCTGCCCACGTAGCTGGCCGTGCCGGTCACGGCCCAGGCGCCGTGCGCATAGGTCAGGCCCGCGCCCGCGATGTTGTGGGCCGACATGCGCACGCGGTAGCCGCCGAAGTTGGTGCTGCGCGCACCGCTGTCGGTGTAGGTCTGGAAGTCCTTGAGCCGCGCGTCCTGCCAGGTGTAGTGCAGGTAGCCGTTCCAGCGCGGCGAGAGCTGGAACTGCAACTGGGTTTCGATGCCCTTGGTGCGCGAGGTCGCGTTGCTGAAGACGAAGGAGTCGGGGCCGTTGCGGTAGGACCGTTGGCCGTCGATCTTCTCGGCCTCGAACAGGCTGAGCTGGTAGCTCCAGCGGTCGTCCGCCGCGCGGCCCTTCAGGCCCACTTCCTTGCTGCGCGTGATCTCGGGCCGCAGGATGTCGGGCACCACCACGCCGCCGCGCGTGTTGAGCGCCACGGCCTGCGGCCGGAAGCCTTCGCTCCAGTTCGCGAACACGGCGTGCGAGGAGGCATCGCCCTGCAGGAACAGCCAGTCCACGCCGGCGCGCGGGCTGGTGTGGCTGCCTTCCTGCGCCGAGATCACCTGCGTGCCCGTGCGGCCGAGCGTCTGCTCGAAGCGGTCGTGGCGCACGCCCAGCGTGAAGCCGACCGGGCCGTACTCGAAGCGGTCCTGCAGGTAGACGCTGCGCACCTCCTGGTCGAAGCGCGAGGAGGTGATGCTGCCGCGCACGCCGCGCGGATCGTTGCGCACGTTGCTCACGGGGATGTCGTAGAACGGCCCGCGGTAGGTGGGCGCGTTGCTGAAGCTCGGCGAGTCGAGGCCCTGCCAGCCGCGCTCGAGATTGAAGCCGGCCTGGAACTCGTTGCTCCAGCCCTTGCCCGCCATCAGGTGCGTGGCCGCGAGCTCGTGGTAGACGCCGCGGTCGGCGGTGTAGCTCTCGGAATAGCCCTTGCTAACGGCCGCGGGCGGCGGAACGATGGTGATGCCGCCGGCGAAGAAGCGGTTGTAGCGCGCGAAGCTGCTCAGGTGGTTGATCGACCAGCCGGCGCCGAGCTCGAAGCGGTTCTTCCACGAGAACGACTGGTAGTCGCCCGTGACGTAGGAGTCGGGAATGCCGTAGTTGTCGCGCGAGGTGATGCCGAAGATCGGCTTGCCGTTGACCAGCGGCACGATCGAGCCGCGGTCGCCGCGCACGCGCGTGTCGTAGAGCTGGAAGCCGGTGGTCCAGTTGCGCGTGACGGCGAAGTCGCCGCCGACCAGCAGGGCCGACTGCGCGCGGCCGGCATCGCGCTGGAAGCCGTTGTAGTCGCTGTTGGCCACGCCGATGTAGAGGTTGCCGCGCTCGAAGTCCCAGCGGTAGCGCAGGCTGCCGTCGAGGCGGCCGTAGCTGCCGATGGTGGCCGTGAGGCTGCCGCCCGCGCGCTCGGGCTTCATGAAGAACTGCGCCACGCCGCCGATCGCGTTCTTGCCGTAGAGCGCCGAGGCCGGGCCCTTGATGAACTCGAGCCGGTCCACCAGGTCGGGCGCGATCAGCGTGATGTCGGCATTGCCCTGCAGCAGGCGCAGCGGCACGCCGTCCATCAGCACCAGCACGTCCTGCGTGTCGCGCAGGCCGCGGGTCTCGAAGCGCGAGTAGTAGTTGCCCTGCGTGCCGTACTGCAGGCCCGGCACGCTGCGCAGCGTGTCCTCGAGCGTGACGGCGCCCACCGCGTCGAGCTGCGCGCGTTCGACCGAATAGGTGGCGAAGGGCAGCCGCAGCGTGTCGGCTTCCTGGCGCGTGGCGGTGGAGATGGTCTTGCGGTCGCTGACGGTGGTGGGTGGCAGCGAACCGGCGCCCTCGGCGTCCTGCGCCGAAGCGACCGAGGCGAGCAGCATGACGCCGGATCCGATGAGGGCTTGGTGGGGTCTGACGCGGCCGCGCCTGGAGATGTTGCGCACGTGGGCTTCCTTCGGGCCCGCGCTCCCGCGGGCCATGAGAACAAACCGGGCGCCGATGGATGCTGCAAGCGACCGGGTCCGCGCCCACGCGTGACCGGCCCGGCTTGCCTGCACTCCCGCAGCGACCGAACGAGGCGAAGGCCGGTATCCGGGCTTGCGGAGCGCAGCGAGGCATCGAGCGATGCTTCGCTGCCGCGATCCTCGCCTTCCCATGCCGAGGCACAGTGGCCGCCGGTGCCCGCGAAGGCATCGACTGTGAGGACCGCGAATCCGCCGACCGTTGCGGGGGCAGCGCAGGAATGGGGCCCTGGGGGCTCGTCACCTGCTTCCCGTTTAACGCCGGTCGAGGGACCGGCGCACCTTCGCGCACGCCGGCTTGGGTGATGCTTTCGTTTGCATCGGCCGGCGGGGCGGATTATAGGAGCGGGTCTTGCGCCGCCCGGCGCGAAAAGCTCAGGGCGTGGGCGTGTGTGGCAGCCGCACGGTGAACACCACGTAGCCGTCGTCGTGCGAATAGCCGATGCTGCCGCGGTGCGAGCGCACGATGGCCTGCGCGATGTGCAGCCCCAGGCCCAGTCCGCCCTTGTTGCGCTCGTTGGGCACGCTGCGCTGCTTGAAGGCGCTGAACAGGTCGGGCACCAGCGCGGCATCGATCGGCGGCGCGCGGTTGGCCACGCTGAACACCACGTGCGCGTCGACCTGCTCGAGCCGGATGCGCACCGCCTCGCCAGGCAGGCCGTGGTGGCGCGCATTGCTCACCAGGTTGCCGATCAGCTGCGCCATGCGGTCGGGGTCGGCCAGCACGTCCAGCGATCTGGGTGCCTTCAACTCGAGCTGCGAGCCGGGATAGGCGGTGCGCGACTCGTCGACCGCGTCCTCCAGCAGCCGTGCGAGGTCGATCTGCGCCGGCACCACTTGCAGGCCCATGCCGCTTTGCAGGCGCGAGGCATCAAGCACCTGGCCGATCAGCCGCGCCATGCGGCTGCTCGAGGTCTGGATGCGCTGGCCCAGCCGCGCGCCGGCGTTGCTGCCGTCGGGCAGGCTGCGCTCGAGCAGCTTGGCCGCCATCGTGATCGACTGCAGCGGGTCGCGCAGGTCGTGGCCCAGCACCGCCAGCAGCTCGGTGCGGGCCTTGAAGGTGTCGGCCAGCCGCGCCGCGCTGGCGCGGATCAGCTCGTCGCGCAACTGGCGCGCGAAGTCGAGGTCGTTGGCGCCCCAGGGCACGCTGGTGTCGCGCACCGTCTGCTTCCAGACGTCGAAGGAGCCGCGCGGCGTGAGCCGGGGGCCGAGCGAGCCGCTCACGTAGTGCTTCTCGGGCTTGCCGCCCCAGTTGATGGTCTCGATCTGTTCCTTGCGCGCGAGCACCAGCCAGCCGTTGTCGATCGCGTCGAAGCGCAGCGCGAGAAAGCCGCACCACACGCCGCTCAGCGAACGCAGGTTCTCGGGCAGTTGCTCACGCTCGTGCAGCGCCACGATCTCGTCGCCGTTCTTCGACGCGCTGAGCCACTGCATCAGCGCCGCCGCGGCCTCGCGCGGCATGTCGCCTTCCACGTGCAGCCGCGACTGCTCGGCGATCACCGCCGCCTGCGCGTCGAAGGCATCGGCCAGCGGACGCGCCAGGCCGATCAGCGCGCTGAAGGTGTCCTCGGCATGCAGCACGGCCTCGATCAGCGAGCCGCGCAGCTGCGCCGCGCTCGAGGCCCGGCCCGCCTGCTCGCGCGCCAGCAGGCTCTGCACGTTCGAGGCCAGCACCTGCGCGAGCACGTCGCAGGCCATGCGGATCGCGTAGGGCACCTGGTGGGCGCTGCGATGGTGGCAGGCCAGCATGCCCCAGAGCTGGCCGTTGATGACGATCGAGATGCTCATCGACGCGCCCACGCCCATGTTGCGCAGGTACTCGATGTGGATCGGCGACACGCTGCGCAGCGTGCAGTGGCTCATGTCCAGCGGCGGCAGCTGCGGATCGGCCACGTCGAGCCCGACCGGCGCGGACTGCACGTCGGCGATCAGGCGCAGGGTGTTGATCACGTAGAGCCGGCGCGCCTGGGCCGGGATGTCGCTGGCCGGATAGCGGCGGCCCACGAAGGGCTCGAGCGCCTCGTGGCGGCGCTCGGCCACCACCTCGCCGCTGTCGTCGTGGCGGAAGCGGTAGGCCATCACGCGGTCGAAGCCCGTGAGTTGCCGCACCGCCTCCACCGAGAGATTGAGCAGGCCGTCGATCGAGCCCTGGCGCTTGAGCCGGTCCATCGCGCGGTGCGCCTTGAGCGCGAAGTCCGACACCGCGTCCGCCGTGGCGTCGCGGGCCTCGAACTCGGCCACCAGCTCGTAGCCGACGCGGTGCAGGATCAGGTCGAAGCGGCGCTCGCCGAGCGTCACCTCGAGGTTGATCGGCGAGCCCTCGCCGGTATCGACCGCGACGCCGTTGGCCTCGTGCAGCGCCTCGTGCACCAGCGCGTCGCCCATGAAGTGGCCGGCCGACAGCCGTTCGCCCAGGGCGGGCGCCGTGTCGCCGAGCAGCGCGCGGGCATTGGCGCTGACGCGCGTCAGCGTGAGGGTCGAGGCGTCGAACGCGAACAGCGCGCCATGGTGCTGCACCAGGCCCGGGATGTGGATGGGCTCGCTGTCGCAGTTGGCCAGCGTGACGGGCTGCGTGGTCGTGGGTTGGGGCGGCCGTTCCAAGTGGCGGGAGGCGCTTTGCGCGTTGAGGGAGACGAGGGCCACGCTCGGTGCGTGGGCGGATGGAGGGCCGACATGGCATTTTGCCTGACGGCGCGGCGGCGCCAACCGGGCCTTCCCGGGCGAAAATGGCGCCGGGCCTCCCTCCGATGCCCGCACTCCCTGAAAGACAACCTGCATGCAATCTGCCGACGCGGCGACCTTCGACGAGGCCTACTACCGGCGCTACTACTTCGACAAGAAAACGAAGGTGGTCGACCCGCAGCACGCCGAGCGCCTCGCGGCCTTCGTCTGTTCGTACCTCAAGTACCTGCGCGTGCCCGTGCGGCGCGTGCTCGACATGGGCTGCGGCATCGGCCACTGGCGCGATGCCATCGCGTTGCATTTTCCGAAGGCCAGCTACCACGGCGTGGAGTTCAGCGAGTACCTGTGCGAGCGCTACGGCTGGGAGCGGGGCTCGGTGGTCGACTACCGCGCCAGGGAGCGCTTCGACCTCGTGATCTGCCAGGGCGTGCTGGCCTACCTCGAACCCTCCGACCTCAAGACCGCGCTGCGCAACCTGGGGTCGCTGAGTGCGGGCGCGCTCTACCTCGAGGCCGTCACGCAGGAGGACTTCGAGCAGGACGTGGTCGACGAGGACCTCAGCGACCCGCGGCTGTTCCGCCACCGCGCGCAGGTGTACCGGCGCGGGCTGACGCGCGGCTTCAAGGAAATGGGCGGCGGTGTGTGGCTGAGCCGCCAGGCGGAGGTGCCGACCTTCGCGCTGGAGTGCGCCGACGCCTGACCGTCAGCGCGCCGGCTCAGGGCTCGGCGAAGAACTGGCTCGGCGTCTGCCCGAAGTGCTTGCGGAACATGGTCGCGAAGGCCCCGGGACTGTCGTAGCCCAGGCGCAGCGCGATGTCGATGATCTTCTCGCCATCGGCCAGCAGCTCCAGCGCGCGCAGCAGCCGGGCCTGCTGGCGCCACTGGCCGAAGGTCATGCCGGTCTCCTTCATGAACAGGCGCTGGATGGTCTTCACGTCGAGCGACAGCCGCCCGGCCCAGTCGGCCAGGGTGGAGGCATCGTCCAGGCGCTGCTGCAGCCGCTCGCAGATGCGCAGCAGCCGCGGGTCGGCGGGCATCTGCAGGTGCAGCGGCAGCACCGGCAGGCTGCGCAGCTCGTCGAGGATGAAGCGCATCAGCCGGCCGTCGCGGGTGCCGGGCGCATAGGGCTGCTTCACCTCCATCGCCGCGCGGATCAGCTCGCGCAGCAGCGGTGGAATGCCCACGGCCTGCGTCGCGGTCAGGGTCTTCGGCGCCACCTCGGGCTTCACCAGCAGGCTGCGCATGTGGACCTCGCCGACGCAACGGATCTCGTGCGCCATGCCCGCGGCCATCCAGATGGCGCGCGTGGGCGGCACCACCCAGCGGCCGGCCTCGGCCTGCACCACCATCACGCCGCGCAAGGCATAGATGAGCTGGTGCTTGGTGTGCTGGTGCGACCGGATATGCCAGCCGGCGGGGTAGTCGGTGGCGCGGCCCGCGATCGGCGAGGACTCGCCCTCGATCTCGCGCAGCACCTCGGGCAATGACTTGGGACGGCGCGGGAGGTTCATGTCCTTTTTGCGAAAGGTGTTGGTCGGTTGGCGCAAGACAGGCGAGGCGCATCCTCCCATAATTCCGGGGCGCCGGCGGCCCGTTCCTCCCGAACTCGCGCCCCTCGTGCCGGCCGGTCCCGTCTCCCCAGTGTGAAAGTCCCCATGCCGCCTTCCGCGACCGCCCCCCTCGAATCCCAGGCCACGCCAGCGAGCGTTGCCGCCGCCAGCCTCGCGAAGGCCAAGCCCGCCTTCGGCATCCTGGGCGCCATCAGCAGCGCGCACATGGTCAACGACATGATGCAGTCGCTGATCCTCGCGATGTACCCGATCCTCAAGGGCGCGTTCTCGCTGAGCTTCGCGCAGATCGGCCTGATCACGCTGACCTACCAGCTGACGGCCTCGCTGCTGCAGCCGCTGATCGGCCTGTTCACCGACCGGCGCCCGCAGCCCTACTCGCTGCCCATCGGCATGACGGCCACGCTCATCGGCCTCTTGCTGCTGGCCTTCGCGCCCAGCTTCGGCATCGTGCTGCTGGCCGCGGCCTTCGTGGGGCTCGGCTCGTCGATCTTCCATCCGGAGTCCTCGCGCATCGCGCGGCTCGCCTCGGGCGGCCAGCACGGGCTCGCGCAGTCGGTGTTCCAGGTCGGCGGCAACCTCGGCACGGCCATCGGGCCGCTGCTCGCGGCCGCGGTCATCGTGCCCTTCGGCCAGCACAGCGTGGCCTGGTTCGGCCTGGCCGCGCTGCTGGGCATCGGCCTGCTGCTGCAGGTGAGCCGCTGGTATGCCTTCCATCACGTCACGGCCGGCGTGCGCAAGAAGGGCGCGGTCGAGTCGCCCTATCCGCGCCGGGTGGTGCTCGGCGCCATCACGGTGCTGCTGGTGCTGATCTTCTCGAAGTACTTCTACGTCGCGGGCATCAGCAGCTTCTATACCTTCTACCTGATGGACCGCTTCGGCCTCACGGTGCAGAGCGCGCAGCTGCACCTGTTCTTCTTCCTGTTCGCCTCGGCCGTGGGCACGGTGCTCGGCGGGCCGGTCGGCGACCGCATCGGCCGCAAGCCGGTGATCTGGGTGTCGATCCTGGGCGTGGCGCCGTTCGCGCTGCTGCTGCCGCACGCGGACCTGTTCTGGACCACCACGCTGACCATCGTCATCGGGCTGGTGCTGTCCTCGGCCTTCTCGGCCATCCTCGTCTACGCGCAGGAGCTGATGCCGGGCAAGGTCGGCATGGTCTCGGGGCTGTTCTTCGGCTTCGCCTTCGGCATGGGCGGCCTGGGCGCCGCGGTGCTGGGCCTGCTGGCCGACCACACCAGCATCGCCTTCGTCTACCAGGCGATCGCCTACCTGCCGCTGCTCGGCGTGGTCGCGGCGCTGTTGCCCGGAAAATCGCGCAAGTCATAGCTCCCCCTTGTCCGCTGCATGCCCTCCACCCGAACCTTTCGCGGCGCCGACGCGCTGATCGAATGCCTGCGCGCGGCCCGCGTCGCGCGCATCTTCACGCTCTCGGGCAACCATGTCATGCCGGTGTTCGACGCGGCCTTCGGCTCGGGCATCGAACTCGTGCACGTGCGCCACGAGGCCAGCACCGTGCACATGGCCGATGCCTGGTCGCGGGTGTCGGGCGAGGTCGGCATCGCGCTCGTCACCGGCGGTCCAGGCCATGCGAATGCCGTGGCCGCGCTGTACACCGCGCAGATGGCCGAGGCGCCGGTGGTGCTGCTGTCGGGCCATGCGCCGAACGACCAGCTGGGCCAGGGTGCGTTCCAGGAGATGCGTCAGGCCGACATGGCCGAGCCGGTCTGCAAGGCGTCGTGGCGCTGCGCCAGTGCCGACGCGGTGGCGGGCGATGTCGCCAAGGCCATCCGTATCGCGAAGTCGGGGCGGCCCGGCCCGGTGCACCTGAGCCTGCCGAGCGATGTGCTCGAGGGCGCGGCCACCGTGCCCGCTTTCGGTCCGGAAGCCTTCGCGCCCGAGCCGCGGTTGCTGGACCCGGCGCTCGCGACCGAGCTGGCCCGGCAGCTCGCCGAGGCCGAGCGTCCGCTGATCCTCGCGGGCCCGTCCTGCCTCACGCGCGATGGGCGCGCGCTGATCGCCGCGCTGGAGCAGGCCACGGGCGTGCCGGTCGTGGGCATGGAGAGCCCGCGCGGCATCGGCGATGCGAGCCTCGGCGCCTTCGCGCAGCTGCTGGCGCGCGCGGACTGCGTGCTGCTGCTGGGCAAACGACTGGACTTCACGCTGAAGTTCGGCGCCGCGTTGGCCGCCGATGCACGGGTCCACCAGATCGATTCCGATGCCGATGAACTCGCGCGCAGCCGCCGTGCCCTCGGCGAGCGCCTGCGCACCGAAGCGCAGGCCGATGCCTGGCCCGCGATGCAGGCGCTGACCGCGGCCGCGGAGGGCGCCAGGGATCCGTCGTGGCTGCAGGAGGCGCATGCGTGGCTGGCCTATCGTCCCGCCGCATGGAACGACGCGCGCGCCTCGCTGCCGCAGCGCCTGCATCCGGTGCAGATGCTGCGGCCGCTGCAGGCCCTGCTCGACAGCCATCCCGAGTCGGTGCTGGTCTGCGATGGCGGCGAGATCGGCCAGTGGGCCATGGCCTGCCTGAGCGCGCCGCACCGCGTCAACAACGGCGTGGCGGGCGCGATCGGCGCCGGGCTCGCCTATGCGCTCGGCGCGCGCTGCGCGCAGCCCGAGGCGCCGGTGATCGCCGTCATGGGCGACGGCACCGTGGGCTTCCACATCGCCGAGTTCGACACCGCCATCCGCCACCGCCTGCCCTTCGTGGCCGTGGTGGGCAACGATGCGCGCTGGAACGCCGAATACCAGATCCAGCTGCGCGACTACGGGTCCGAGCGGCTGATCGGCTGCGAGCTGCAGCCCACGCGCTACGACGCGGTGGCGCAGGCCTTCGGCGCGCACGGCGAACTCGTCACCGAGGCCGATGCATTGCCCGACGCGGTACGGCGCGCGATCGCGAGCGGCAAGCCCGCCTGCCTCAACGTGATGATCGAGGGATGGCCCGCGCCGCAGATCCGGCGCGAGGCTTGAGGCGGCGCGGGCCACGGGCGCCCGAAGTCATTCGATTGGCGCCGCAGGGATAGTGCGGTCCATTCCAGCGCGATCAAGAATTTCACGGCCTCTGGAAGAAGGCGTGGTCCCCGCTCCGGCTCAGGCGTGGGGTCTTGTGAATTCGAACCGATCACGTTGGAGACACATCTTGACCAAGACAGAGAACCTCGCGCGGTGGATCCGCTCGCTGCTCGTGGCGCTGGCCTGCGGCGCACTCGCCTCGTGGGCCCAGGCGGCCACCGACATTTCCAACACCCTCGTGCGCACCTGCTCGAACCAGCTCGATGGTTCGCAGTACGGGGACGCCGTGCTCGACGGCTTTCGCGGCAGCCGCTTTCCCTCGCCGAAGACCGGCGGCTTCAAGGTCACGTCCGTCCAGCAGGTCTGGCTCGCGCTGCCGGCCTACTGCCTGGTCAAGGGCACGATCCAGCCGACCTCGCCCGGCGGCGTCGACCCGGCCGTGAAGGACCCGAGCTACCGCGTGCGCGACATCAACTACCAGATCTACATCCCGGCGCAGTGGAACGGCAAGTTCGTGCAGCTCGGCGGCGGCGGCTTCGCCTGGAAGTCCGACGTGGTCGCTGCCGGCACGCAGACCAGCCAGCAGTTCGCGCTGCCGCTGCAGGGCGTGGCGCTGGCCAACTACGCCGTGGTGCTCAGCGACGCGGGCGCCGACGGCTCGAACGGCGCCTTCGACCCCGACTTCGTGCGCCCGGGCCGCAACCTCGCCGACGTCGCGAAGCAGGAGATGGTGAAGAACTTCGGGCAGGACTCGATCAAGAAATCGCTCGACGTCGGCCTTTACCTGCTCAAGAAGCTCACCGGCGTGGCGCCCACCGACACCTACTTCGTCGGCATCTCCACCGGCGGCCGGCAGGCGCTCAAGGCCATCGCCAACTGGCCCGATGCCTACGACGGCATCGTCGCGGGCGCGCCGCCGGTCGACGAAACCAACTTGCTGAAGACCTTGCAGGTGCCTGACACCGTCAACGACTGGACGACCAACTGGGCCAGCGCCTCCGCCATGCTCACCAGCCTGTTCGGCCAGGACGTGTCGCCCCAGACCATGAGCGACGGCCTGGGCGCGACCTCGCGCTACCTGGCGGACGTCGCGATCGAATCGGGCGCCGACTACGACGGCTATCACCGGCTGCTCGACCAGCTGGCCCCGGTGTGGAACGTGCGGCCCGACGAGCTCGTGCCCTTCCTGCGCATGTCGGCGCGGCAGAAGAGGGACGGCGGCAAGGGCAAGAAGATCGTGATCTACCAGGGCACCTCCGACTTCCTCGTGCCCTGCACGCAGGCCGGCGAATTCGTCAGGCAGCTGAACGGCCTGCCCGCGGGCGGACAGGTCGCGGCCGCCGACATCCGCAACACCGTGCGCGCCTATTTCGTCGAGGACTACAGCCACGGCTTCTACAACACGAATGCCGTGCTCAAGCGGCTCGGCCTCACGCCCCTGCAGCTGAACTGGAACGCGCTGGCCGATCTCGACCGCTGGGTGCACGACGACCAGGCGCGGGGCGGGGCGCCTTCGCTGGCGCGCAATGCTTCGGGGGAGATTCCTACGGCGCAGGCCTTGAGTGCTTGGAGGTGTGTCGCGGCGCCCTGAGGGGCGTCATCGGCTTACGCAACATTCTTTGACCACTGCGCGCGCAGCGTTGTTCAAAGTTCATGCGCTGAAAGTCAACTTCCTAGGATGTTGCTGGCCCATCGCCCTCCGCGCAGTTCCCTTTGCCACGGTCACTTTCGCGGATTGAAGTGCGAGCGATTGACGGTGCTGTTGTGATAGCAAAGGTTATTGCAATGGCAGAGTTCATCACTGCAGCAGCAGATGGGCCGACCTCGGCCCACCTGCTGTTGCCGCTGCTTCAGCGTAAGCCCGCGGCCATGTCATCGAAACCGAAAGCATGCGCACGCGGCTAGACTTTCGCCATCCGTCAACCGCGAGAATTCGAACCAGCCGCCCAACCGGAAAGAAGACGATGGGGTATGACCTGAACTTGTGTACCGTGAGCGATAGGCAGTTGGACCATTTGAGGATCAATACTTCGCACACGCGCGATTTCATCGACGGCAGGCGCCCGAGGATGGCCGCAACCGGGGAAGTCGATGTCGAGGCCGGATGCGCTTGGCCGGAATCGGCAGCCGCCCGCACGGAGCTGTACTCAAGGGGCGGGCTCTATTTCATCCTCAACGGAACTACAGCCAAGGTTGATGGCGTCACGAACTTTCCCAACGTTGGAGGGCGATACCGCGGAGAGATGCTTGGGCTGGCGGTCGAGCTTGGTGAAGTGGGGCTTGGGCATGCGCACGCGTTTCGGGCCGCACAGGTCGTCGAGCTCAGAGCAGCATTGCGCGACCTGGATGTGGCCACGGTGGAAGCGCGGGCGCGCGCCCACGCTTGCGACGTCGAAAGCGATGAGCAAGAGCTTGCGCGCGATGCCGTCGCAGACGTCAATGCTTTGCGCGAGTTTCTCGACCGCGCCTGCGGCACGCAACTCGGCATGATGTGGTTCTGGGCCTAGAGAGCCTCGCGGCCACGACCAGAAATTCAACCAGTCCCCTTAAACGTACGCTGGCGAAAGCGGACAAAGCCGAGGCCTCACCCCATGCTTTCAATCCGAATTGATCAGTTTGAGTTCGACTATCCAGACGCCGAAGAGAAACTCGAGATTGATGTCTCGAAACGATCAAGGTATCCACACCCGGATGTGAAAGCGTTTGCCGGGTCGACCATCGGTGTTCCAGCCGCCTCGGCGCTACCTGAGGCCGTCCCCTTCTATCGGGTGGTGGAACGAGGAAGCATCAGCGAATATCTCGAGCGTTTCGCCAGGATCGATGTACCCCGACACTGCGACTGGGCCACGCACATCCTTTCCGAGGAGTCATGGGATGAAGTTCATCTCATCATTTGCATGCCGGACGCATTTGTTCGCTATCACTGGTCCACAAGTGCATGAACGAGGAAGATCATTCGTTTGGCCGGTCGCTACAGAATGTGCGGCAGCCCCGGGATATGCGACTGGGAAGCTCCCAACAAAGCCCTGGAAGGCACTCGTGATCGAATCAGTTCGAATTCCCCACGGTCCTAAAAACGGCAGACCCTCATGAACCTCACGGAACACCAACAACGTTTGCTTGATGAAGCTGAGAGCTGGGTGAAACGGCTGCTGGAGACAAATGGCCGTCTCGACGTGTTCGGCATCGCGGAAATGCCCGGCGGAAGGATGTCCGTTGTGCAATCGCCCATCGAGAGTGACGACTGGGAACGGGCACTGAAGCGGACCGTCGCGGAACTGACCGGCCTTGCACTCCGGCGCGAAATCATCGCGAGCGTGGTCATCACTCCTCTGACTGATGACTCCAACGGCGTGGTGATGTTGGATGTCGAAAGCCGTGAGGACGGCCGGCTGACGGTTCGCCTCATGCTGAAGAAAAAAATGTTCGGCGGATGGACTTTGATCGACAGGAAATTCGAGGCGCAAGAGAGGGGTATCTTCAAGATTCAGGAGTCGACACGGGCGAGCAATCCTGATGTTCGGTCCTTCACACGCGACGATCTGAACCTCGTCTATCCCTACATAGTCCCCAAGTCCTGGGTTGACTACGCGGGCAAGGATGCGTTGGTGACATGGGAGTTCTCAGAGGATGTCCGCATGGTCCTTGTCGTGGACAGGTTGGGAACCGTGCAAAACGTCAGGCCTCAAGACCTTGAAAAGGTGCACGAAACGCCGGATAGCCTCTTCGAGATAGCTACGGAGAACTTGTCCAAATCGTTCCAACAGCAAGAGTTCGAGATTGGAGGCGCCACGCTGCTGGACGGGCGTGAGGTTGGCTATTCCCGCGGGAGCTGGATGGCGCCGGCCGGCGGATTGATGTTGAGCGCGCTTTATCAAGGCCTGCAGCAGCAGTTCAAGCAGGACGAATTTGCCGCAATCGCGGTCAATCAACAATTCCTGCTGGCCTTCCCCCTGGACGAAGACACCCTGAATTCGGACTCACTGCGACTGGCTGTCGATGACGAGTGGCGTGCACCGAAACCGATCTCTCAGTCTTGGCTCCTGCTGGACGGGCAGTGGCCTCGCGAGTATCCCTATACGCCGACCTTCGGGCCCAACAAGACCGCAATGCATTGAAAGCGGTAGATCTATTTCAGAACGTGCGGACTATCGACCAGAAGCGGGCATCCATGAACTACTCAAGACTACGCCCTAAATCGGAAAGAGAACTCAGGCAAGAAGAGTTGCTTGCACGGCTTAAACAGCGGGGAGGACCGGAGCCCGGGGTCTGCCTTACGCAGGACGCTCCCCTTGACGAGCAGGTGGCCATTAGAGAGCTGACGCTCGACGCTGAAGGCCGGGTTATCGGCGTCTCAGAGTTCGCGCTCTCTCCGAAGACTGGATCGGGTGAAACCAGCATTGCGGACCCGCTCAAACAAGAGCTTGAGCGCCTGCTGGCCGCGGCGGGCGATGAAGGTGTTGTGTGCGGCGACAACGGTCGCCGAGCCAGTCGAGAGGAACTCGAAGAATGGCTGTTGCTCATCGGCCTGCCAGTGTTCAGCTACTCTCGGGGCTGACGTTTGCTTTGGGCCCGCAGCAGTCCTTGCTAGCATGTCCGGTTTCGGCCAGTTGCTGACCTTGAGCTTCCTGAGCCGAATGACCGCCACTAGCTAAACCAGCCGTTCACGTTCCACAAGCGCGTCGGTCCGCTGTATATCCGAAACCGGTCAATCATGGACAACTCATTGCACCGCCTGCGGCCGTCCTGAGCCTTCGAGCAGTCGGGGCGGTTCACTTATGGATCTGAAAGCTACGGCGTGAGCGTCCAGCCGGCCCACCTTGATTCCTGCGAATAGCAAAGGATGCTCTTCTCCACCTAATTCTTGGTGGAGAAATGGACACTTCCATAGCCCTCAGTGAAGGCCGGCGTCGCCGACGAACGCACAGCGCTGAGTTCAAGGCGCATATCGTGGCCGCCTGCTGCCAGCCCGGCGTGTCGTCGGCTTCAGTGGCGATGGCAAACGGCATCAATGCAAACCTTGTCCGTCGATGGGTCAAGGAAGCCGAGGTCTGCGCGGACATCGAGCTGGGCAGCGCTGCGAGCGAGCCCCAGAAGGCTGGCCCGGCGACGACGCCCACGCCCACGCCCAAGTTCTTGCCTTTGCCGATCCCCACACCGGCGTCACCCGTGAGAGAAGAACGATGGGCCGGACTTGACCTGGACGGCCATCAGCCTACCGGTCGCCAAACCCTCTGCAGTCACGAATTCCAGATTCCCGTCGATGCCGACGTCGCCAGTGCCGGTCTCGCGCCAGATCTGCTGCGCCCGTGCGGCGTAGGTCTGCACTGCGGCGATTCCCGCGCGCTCGTGCGCGTAGTTGGTGCCTGGCTTGGGTAGGAGCATGGGTCTCTCTTTAGATTGGGCGCCCCGGATGTAAGCACGCCGCCAATGGTGCCCGAGAGCCGTGCCACTGGCTCGGATCGTTGACGACCCGGAGTTGTCGAACCAGATCCTGAACGTCACACGCCAGCGCATCACGAACCTGATCGACCTGTCACGCTCGCCGATCCAGGTGGAGGCGCCGGCGGAAGAGGCTTCGGACGAGTCCGTGGAAGAGCCGGCGGAAAAAGCCGCCGCGGCTGAAGCAGCCGACTAGGGCCCGGCGTGCAACGACGCCGGCGCCAGCGTGACCAGACAACAGGAGTCCGCAGACTCCTGTTTTTCATTCCGGCATCGGGACAAAACCTAACCCTGGACGAGGGCATCCCTCCGCACTTTTGGGGATGTGGCGCCCCCTTAAAGCTGAGATACTGACCTTCTCACAAGCGCCCAAGCATGATCCATCGACCTTCCAATCTGAAGGGCCGGATTCAGCCACGGCGAGGCGGTCGTGTGACGGGAGGTCTTCGTGGCAGATATCAGGCTCTCGGTGCTGTACCTCGCTCCGTATGCGCAACTGGTGGCGCCTGCCGTGCAGCATCTCGTCAGGGCTTACCAGCCGTTCGGCGTGAACCTGATCGTGGATCATCCGCCGGAGCTCTTGCCAAACGATCCAATGGATTCGGACGGTTGGCGTGACCTCGTCAACCAGTTGGCACAGCGATCAACGGGTGCAGCCTACGTGGTGTTCTCTGGGATTCCGCCGGGCTTTGACCGAAGCATCAACGGGCAGTTGATGACGCGCGATCGCGGTGTCTGCGCTCTCTTCCTGGGCGCCACCAGTTTCCAGACACCGTCGCCCGATGCTCGGGGCGATCTCGTCGCCCAAGTGCTGATCCATGAGGTGGGTCATGTCATGAACCTTACCCATGGCGACGCGTACAAGTCTGGCGGCTGTTCCGACGCAGTGATGCCCACCACGGACCGTCAAAGTCAGTTGCCTGAAGACGCGTGGCGTGAAGCTATCGAAGACGCAGCTTCACGCGGTGAACTTCCGTTGGTCGCGCCTGTGCCCACGCTCATCTACCCATTCGGAGCGCAATGCCGCGCGTGCCTTCGGGCCGCGGCGAAGGATCCTGCTTGGTGGCCGTGGCGCACGCCGTTCAGGGGCGATTTCAATGCGGGGTCGGAGGACCGCAGCCGGGCATTGACCTTGTCCATCCATAGGCTCGGACGAGGGCGACCGATTCACGCAAGGCACGGGGTGGATTTCACGCTGGAGATTCGCAACAACAGTTCCCAGCCAGTCCCCATGCCTGCGCACGTCGGTCCGGAATTCGGGACCTTGGTCGTCTCGAGCGTCGCAACTGCAGGCGGCGAGGAAGCGTTCTTTGCGCCGGACAACTACCGCTGCAGCAGCGCATTGCAGTCAGTTCTCCCCGGTGCTTCGGTCTTCAGAAGTTTCTCGCTCGTGCCCGGAGCAGATCAAGAATTCCTCGCCAGTGAAGGCGCTCATGTGTTGCGAGTTCGGCTGAGTGGCTCGAATGGCAAAAAGAAGCTCCAGCTGGGCTCCGTCGAGGTTGACATCGAGGTGCAGGGTCCGGGCGACGACCGGGAACCCATCGCAGTTGCGACTCGATTGATCGCAGCCGCCAAAGGCGCGGCCGACTTACCTTCACGCGCAGCCTTTGGACACCTGGACCGGTTGGCCGACCAGTCGAGTGCTGCGTTCCATGCCAAGTACAAGCTGGCCCTGATGCATGGCGGCGAAGAGCGCGCGCGCCTGCTGCGTGAATGCCTGCGCGCAGATGTTCCGGCAGCGATCCGCCACCGAGCGGGAAGACAGCTCGCGATGGACGACCTGAAGGCCGGTCGCATGAAGGCGGGTCCGTCAAAAGCGCTGCAGCGCGCTTTTGATCGGCCGGAAGACGCCGAATTCTTTGAAACCCTTCAACGGATGAGGGACGGATGGAACGCACTTTCACCCTTGACAAGGCGCTGAGCGCCGTTGCAGCGGCAGCGCTGCTTTTCTCGATCGTTGGCTGTACCAGCCTGGTTGGCGGCTCCTACGACTACAGCAAGAACACGGCGAAGCCATTGGAAGGCGTGCCGTTTACGCTGAATAAGCCGGTGCCCAAGGTCACGCACACCATCGCGGCGGACTCGGGCAAGGAGACCTACCAGGTTGGTTTCGATTGGGTCGCCGACAACACGAGGCGTTATACGCTGCAGATCAAGCCCAGCATGCTGGCCAGCGTCGATTTCTCAATGATGTTCGACGCCGGTGGATCGCTGACCGAAGCATCGGCCAAGTCGACCGACCAAACGGGGCAGTTGATCGCCACGGTCGGCAAACTGGCCCTCCTCACCATTGGCGACAAATCGAAGGACGACCCGCAGGCCTATAGCAACGTCTTGAGCCTTGGCGATGACTATGCCGCCAGGACAAACTCCGCAGCCGCCTGGGCACCCATTAAGGCTCAATTCCAGCAGCTCGGAACGACCAGCAAGATCCAGAGTGAATATGTCTATGACGACTCGCCGCAGCTGACCTTTCTGCGCGCCTTCTCAGCGGACCTCAAGATCTACGCGATCAACGCAAAGGGCGGCGCCGCACCTTTGGGCAGGAACACCGGCTACGACATCTTCAAAGCCGTCCTGGACAAGTTCAGGAACGATTTCACCGAAGGCCCAGACAAGAAATTCGCCAAAGAGATCGAGGACGCATTCGCCGCTGGGGACATCAAGAAGCTGAAGGACCAGAAGACGGAGCAGGTCGCAGCGCTGGCGACTCAACGCGCCGCTTTCGCGTCAAGCAAGACGCAGGAAACACAAGACCAGATCACTTCCACTCTTGAAAAGGTGAAGCTGCTGAACTCGGCGATCAAAAACACCCGACCCGAGATCGTGCTGATGGCCGAGTTGGCGGATATATCTCTGTCCGATTGGCAAAAGCGCGTGCTTGCGCCGATCGCCAAGGACATCACTGCGAAGCAGCAGCTATTGCGGGTTGCCGAAGCGTCAAGCCAGCCGCAGGGCGTTCTTGACGCCATGGGCCGCGGTCTCGAGTCCCTCATGCGTAGGAAGGCCTCCGTCCTAGGAGTGCTTCCTGAGTACGACCGCCGCCAGGCCCTAACGAAGCGCCTGGAAGGCGAGAAGACTGCGAAGGACTTGAAGCCTATCCGCGAGGAGCGTGACGCGCTCGACGTCACGATCGCAGCCGCTGAACCCGCAAAGGCAAAGGCAAAGGCCGCAGTCGCGGACGATCCAGCGGCGGCGGCCTACCTCGAAGACGTCCCTGGCACCACGACACCTTCGTCTGATCAGGTTCTCAACAAGCTGGACCGTGAGCTCAAAGGGGTTCGCCCCCGATATGTGATCGTCGTTCGAGACGCTCTTCCGGAGAAGGGGTCGAAGCCGGCGGCAGCCGTCGCTGCAGCTGCGGCCGTTGCCCCAGCGGCCGCCGAGCCTGCAGCATCGCAGCCCAATCCGCGGGCGAACCCGGGAGGAAGTGGTGGCGAGCTCAAGACTCCAGTTGCTCCAGCGCCTCCGCCCAAGGTGAACACCGGCAACGCATCCAACGACAAGAAGGACTGAGCATGAAGCCTCAAACCTCTTTGGCACTCGTACTGGTAGCCGTGTTCGGGCTGGCTGGTTGTTCCACGAAGCCAGTGATTTCCGAGATTGCGCTCAACACCGCAGCCCCGGCTGGCGTCCCGTTCCGTATGACGACCGACAAGGAAGTTCTCGTTTACAGGTTGAACGATGAGGCCGACACCTACACCTTGGTGGCCAAAGGCCAGCAGCGCCTCGCGGACACCACCAAGCTGTTTGTCATCAACTATGAAGGTATGGTTTTCGCGAGCAACTTCCTGAAGGTGTCGCAGAACCCGGACAACACGATGAAGTCGATGCAGGTCACGAGCGTCGACAGCACGGCGTCAACCATCGATGCGGCGTCGAGCGCTATCTCAAGCTTCCGAAACGCCGAGACGGCGCAGAAGAACGCTGCCGTTACCGCCGCCAAGGCCGTAGCTGACGCTGACAAGGCCGTGCGCGATGCGCAGAAGGATCTCGACGGCCTGCCAAGCAGCACGTCCGCCGAAACCAGGGCGCTGTACGAAAAGCTCCTCGAAAGCGCCAAGCAGCAGGCCGCCATGGCGAGAGCAGCCGCAGGCAGCTAATGCCACCAGTGCCGCGGCCACGTGCCGCGCCTTCAGTCTTTCGCGTCGCCTTGGCCCAGACGGTCGAGTGTGAATGCGAGCCTGATTTTTGCCATGCCAACTGTTGGCACAGCAACGCATGCGGCTGCGGAAGGCCGCATGCGGCGCCGACCCAGTTGGCGATGGTCTGTGCGGTCACATCGAACTCACGCGCCAGCTCTGCTCGCGTCCTGCCGGCTCGCGCCAGCTCCACCATCTGCTCCCGGAAGGCCGCCGGATCCGGCGGCCTTGTCTTGCCCATCTCGAACTCCTTGCTTTACAGCGCAAGGTGTCCGTCAAACCGGGGCAACTTCAGTTTCTGCAAAGGCAGTTGCGACGACGGGCTTCAAGCTTGACCCAGCACGCTTTGCAGCGCTTCAGCAGGATGTTGATTTCCAGTCGGAAACAATGTCCGAAGCAACAAAATTGAGAATGTTCGGTGTCTTTACTCGGCAGTTCTGGTGCGCGAGTCCAGCGACCGCTTTTGAGCGATCAGCGTGAGTTCGACCCGACGCAGTGACGCTACATAGCGGCCGTTCAAGTTCCCGGGGCGAGCGTCCGCAAGGGGGCGGCGGATTCAACCGGTCGACGCAACACAATAACCACTGCTGAGGCAGAAGGAGTGTTGCAGATGAAGTATCGGACGCGAACCCACTACACGGACGCCCAGAAGGCATTGATGTGGGAGCGCTGGAAGGAAGGCTGGACTCTGCATCAGATCGGCCATCTGTTCGACCGACCTCACACCTCGATCCACACCATCCTGTCGAAGACCGGTGGCATTCGACCACCGGACCGGCGGCGCAGCGCGAAGGCGCTGACCCCGGCGGAGCGAGAAGAGATCTCTCGTGCTCTAGTGATCGGTGAATCGATGCGCTCGGTGGCCGTCCGACTTGGCAGGGCACCGTCGACCATCAGCCGCGAGATCGGTGGCAACGCAGGGCAAGACTGCTATCGGGCGAGCGTCGCCGACGAAGCAGCCTGGAACCGTGCCCTGCGGCCGAAGCGCTGCAAACTGGTCAAGAATCGGGCGCCGGCTGGCGTCGTGGCAGACCTGCTTCGAATGCGGTGGTCGCCGGAGCAGATCGGCGGTTGGCTCAAGCATACTTATCCGAACGACCCGAGCCTTCATGTGTCACACGAGACCATCTACCGCAGCCTGTTCATTCAAGCGCGTGGCGCGTTGAAGAAGGAACTGCCGGAGCATCTCAGACGCACACGCGGCATGCGACGCTCTCGTTCCTACACACAGAAGACGGCGATCCATGGGCAGATTGCTGATGCCGTGTCGATCAGGGAGCGCCCTGCATCTGTCGAAGATCGGGCGGTGCCTGGCCATTGGGAGAGAGACTTGGTCTTCGGGAGCGGCAACAGCCAAATCGCCACGTTGGTCGAGCGACAGACGCGATACGTGATGCAGGTCAAACTCGAAGGCAAGGATTCGCAGTCGGTCGTCAACGCGCTGATCAAGAACGCACGCAAGTTGCCGCAGGAGCTCTACAAGTCATTGACTTGGGATCGAGGCACGGAGATGCACGGTCACAAGCGATTCACGATGGCCACCGACATCCAGGTCTACTTCTGTGACCCACAGAGCCCCTGGCAACGCGGCAGCAACGAGAACACTAATGGGCTGCTGCGGCAGTACATGCCGAAGGGCATCGACATCTCGGGCTACTCACAGCTCCAACTCAACGCGATCGCGCGACAATTGAACGAGAGGCCGCGCAAGACACTCGGCTTCCACACACCCGCTGAGATGTTCAGCGAATGTGTTGCGTCGACCGGTTGAATCCGCCGCTCGGTTCCGGCCATTGGTCGCATTTTGCCGTGCTCGGCACCAGCGATGCGGCAGCAGTTCGTCAGCCGGTGTCAGGTATGAGAGTGGATGCGCGCCAGCACGCTGCGCAGGCACGCCCACGGGTCCCGGCCATTGAGCTTGGCAGCCCGCACGAAGTTCATCATCGCCGCCGCGCGCCGCAGGCGACTTGTTGTCCACGAACAGCCAGTTCTTCGTGCCGAGTTTCCAGGGCTTGATCTATCGGGCGATCAGGTTATCGTCGATGAATACCGCACCGTCCTGCGAGTGCAGGACTTCCATGGGCCGGCTGACACGACAAGGCCCGAAAAAGATCCGCCCCGGATCGTCTCGGAAGCCGCATCGCCCACGCCCTCAGCGCACATCATCGAACGCCGCATCAATCTCTTCGACGTTCATCGCCGAATAGCTCGCCGCCGAGCCGCCCAGGTCCCACACCGCCTCGCCGCGCTCGACCGCGCGCGCCATCTCTTCCTCCTTGCGCATGCGCGCGAGCGCGGCCTCGACGACCTCGCCGGCCTCGCGGCGCGGCACGCAGACCACGCCGTCGCCATCGGCCATGACGAGGTCGCCCGGCTGCACCAGCACGCCGTCGCAGACCACCGGCGTGTTGACGAAGCCATGGCCGCACTTGTCGGGATGGATCGAGAGGACGTGGGTGGACCAGACCGGCAGGCCCAGCGCCTCGACCGTGTCGGTGTCGCGCACGCAGCCCTGCACCACCACGCCCGCGAGGCCCTTGCGCAGCGCATAGCGTGCCGCCATGTCGCCCCATTGGGCGCCCGAGGTCTCGGCGTCGCAGACCACCACGAGCACGTCGCCGGGCTGCGCGAGGTAGAGCGCGCGGTGCATCATCAGGTTGTCGCCGGGTGCGCAGAAGGCGGTGACGGCGGGGCCCGCGATGCGCGCGCCCTTCTGGATCGGCCGCATGCGGCTGGACATCAGGCCGCCGATGCCGCGCGGCGCGGCCGCTTCGTGCAGGTCGGACACCGTGGCCTCGCGCGCCTTCGCGCACAGGGCCGCTTCCACGCGATTGACGCGCAGGAACACTCTGGAGCTGTTCACGGTCGCTCCCCGTTCAGTGCGGCACGCAGTAGGCGTCGGCCGCGAGACGGAAGGTGGTGCGCTTCATCAGCCGCGGCTGGTTGAGCTGCATCTCGTCGCGACGGTGCATGGTGCAGCCGTTGTCCCACATCATCAGGTCGCCGTTGCGCACCTTGTGGCGGTACACGAGCTCGGCGCTGCCGCCGGCCTCGAACAGGAGCGGCAGCACGCGCGCGTTCTCGGCCTCGCTCAGGCCCTCGATCGCCACCAGCGTGGTCGGGTCGGCATAGAGCGCCTTGCGGCCGGTCAGCGGATGCGTGAGTACCACCGGGTGGAAGGCATCGGGCAGCTTCGCCATCTCCTTGGCCTGCGCGCTTTCCTTGTCCTTGAGCTCGAGCGTGTTCATGATCGCCATGCGCTTGGCATAGCGGTAGGTGCCGGTACGGCCGTCGATCAGCGCGCGCACCTCGGCGGGCAGCCGCTCCCAGGCGCCGTACTGGTCGGCCCAATAGATGTCGCCGCCGCCCTTGGGCACCTCGAGGCCGTAGAGCATGGCGCCGGTGGCGGGCTTGACGCGGAAGGTCTGGTCCGAGTGCCAGTCGACGTCGTCGCCGCCCGCGAAGCCGCCGACGAATCGGCCGTCGGCGTAGCGCAGGGTACTGAAGTAGATGATCTCGTCGTGGTAGGGCGACTGGATGTCCTTGCGGTTGGCGCTCTCGCAGTGGCCGAACTGCTCGGTGAAGCGCACCTGGTCGGCCTCCTCGAGCGACTGGCGCGGGAACACGATCACCGGCGCGTCCTGCCACAGGCGGCGCACCTGCTCGATGGCGTCGGGGTTGGCGAGGATGTCCTCGATGCGTTCGTCGATCTCGATCACGAAATCGGAATGCAGCGGGCGGACCTTGAGTTCTTGCGCGAGCACGGTCATGGGATGTCTCCTGGGTGTGTATGAAAGAAGAAAAGGGGAAAGAGGAGCGGCGCGTCAGTCGGCCTTCATGCCGGCGCTGCGGATGATCTCGGCGTCGGTCTGGCGCTCCGAGCGCAGCCAGGCGACGAGCTGGGCGTAGTCCATCGGCGGCGCGGGCTCGAAGCCGAGCTCGTGCAGGGCCTTGGCGGTCTCGGGCAGCGCGAGGATCTTGCGCATCTCGGCGGCCAGCCGCTCGCGCACCTCCACCGGCGTGCCGCGCGGCGCCATCAATGCGTTCCAGGCCACCACGCTGAAGCCCTCGAGGCCCTGCTCGGCCACCGGCCGGATCTCGGGCAGCGCGGTCATGGCCTTGGCCGAGGTCACGGCCAGCGGCTTGATCCTGCCGAACTGCGCGCGCGAGGCCGCCACCGTGTCGATCAGCACCGGCACCTGGTTGCCCAGCAGCGCGGTCATCGCCTCGCCCGAACCCTTGTACTTGATCGAGAACAGCGGCACGTTCTGGCGCCGGATCATCTCGAGCACCAGCTGCGCCGTGACGCTGGGCAGCGCCACGTCGACCTTGTCGGGCCGGCTGCGCGCGAGCTTGATGAGTTCGGGCAGCGTCTGCACGCCGAGCGAGGGATGCACCGAGATCACCATCGGGATGAAGGCGGTCGCGACGATGGGATCGAAGTCCTTCTCGGCGTCGAAGCCGATGTTGTCGTAGAGCGCTGGGTTCATCGCATGCGTGCCCGAGGCGCCCATGATCAGCGTGTAGCCGTCGGGCGTGGCGCGCGCCGCATAGGCGGTGCCGATGTTGCCGAAGGCGCCGGGACGGTTCTCCACCACCACGCCCTCGTGCAGCGCGGCCGAGAGCTTGGCCGCGAAGTAACGGGTGGCGATGTCGGTGCTCTGGCCGGGCGGGTAGGCCACCACGATCTTGATCGGCCGGTTCGGGTAGCCCTGGGCCAGTGCGCCGGCGGTCAGCGCGAATGCCAGCGGCAGTGCGGCGAGCCGCCGCGCGAGGCGCAAGAGTGAGGTCATCGCTGTCTCCTTCATGGTTGTGAGGTCGCCGCCCTGGGTGGATCGAAGGCGGTGCCGTTGGCCGCCGACATGGCGGGCAGGGGAGGGGATGGGTTCGCGAAGGCCTCGGCGCCCGCGCTGCGCAGATGGCGCGCGTCGAGCGCGTCGAACGAGGCGCAGCCGATCTGCGCGAGCACCATGTCGATCTCGTTGCGCACGATCTGCAGCGCCCGCGCGATGCCGCGCGCGCCGCCCGCGGCCGCGCCGAACAGCGTGGGCCGGCCGAACAGCGCGAAGCGCGCGCCGAGGCAGCGTGCGATCACGATGTCGGAGCCGCGGCGCACGCCGCTGTCGAGCAGCAGCTCCACGCGCTCGCCGACCGCCGCGCGGATCGCGGGCAGCATCTCGAGCGGCGTGGGCGCCACGTCGAGCTGGCGCCCGCCATGGTTCGAGACCACGATCGCATCGACGCCCAGCGCCGCGGCCTGGCGCGCATCGTCGGGATGCAGCAGGCCCTTCACGGCGAGCGGGCCGTTCCAGTCCGCGCGGATGCGCTCGAGCGTGCGCCACGTGATCATCGGCGCCGGTGTCAGCGTGCCGTAGAGGTCGGCGACCTCGGACGCCGAGGCGCCGGCGCGGCCATAGGGCGCCCAGTTGCTCATCATCGGGATGCCGCCGCTGCGCAGGTAGCGCAGCACCCAGGCCGGATGGCCGAGCGCCTCGAGCACCACGCCCGGCGTCATCCGGAAGGGGCGCGAGAAGCCGTTGCGCCGGTTGCGCTCGCGGTTGGAATTCACCGGCACGTCGACCGACACCACCAGTGTGCGCACGCCGGCGTCGCGTGCACGCTCGACGAGATCGGCGTTGATGCGCTCCTCGCGCGTGCCGTAGATCTGGAACCAGACATGCTCGGGCGCGAGCTTCGCGACCGCCTCGACCGAGGCATTGCTCGCGCTCGACAGCAGGAAGGGCACATCGGCCGCGCGCGCGGCCTGCGCGAGCAGCTCGTCGGCACCCGGATGGAACAGCCCGGCCAGCCCGGTGGGCGATATGCCGAAGGGGCTCGCGTAGCGCCGGCCCAGCAGTTCGGTGGACTGGTCGCGCTGCGAGACATCGACGAGGTAGCGCGGTACCAGCTGGAAGCGGCGAAAGGCTTCGCGGTTGCGCCGCATGCAGTCCTCGTCGTCCACGCCGCCGTCGATGAAATCGAAGGCGATCCGCGGCAGCTTGCGCCGTGCCATCGAGCGCAGGTCCTCGAGGTTGACGGCAGTGTCTACGTTCATTGTTTCTCGTCGTGAGTTGTCTCTGCGATCGAGAATATCGAGCGGTCTTTTCGCTGCCCATAGGGCTGGGCAGCGGAGTTTCACAGTCTGAACTTGTAGCGCCGTGCGCCGGTGCTCAAGGCTCGGCGCTCGCGCCCATGTGCCCCATGTGCATGACACCGCCGAGGAATTCGCGCGCATCCTGTTCCGCCGCCGCCGCCACTTCGTCGAGCGCCGCGCGGACTTCGGCCAGCTTCGGCTCGCCGAACTGCTCGGCCAGCCCGGTCAGGCACACCGCGGCCATCGCGCGCCCGTTGTTGGCGCACACCGGCACCGCGAAGGCATGCACGCCGGTGACCACGTCGCCGAGGTTGACGCCGAAGCCATGGCGGCGCGATCGGTCGCGCATCTTCTCGAGCGCGTCGAGGCGGCCGCTGCCGCGCTGCGCGATCTCCTGCTGCATGTTGTCGGCGAGGATGTTCTCGGTCTCGAGCGAGGGCAGGGTCTGCAGGATCGCGACGCCGCCGACCGAGGTGAACAGCGGCCGCCGCGTGCCCGCGTGCACCATCAGGCCGCGCAGCTCGAGCGAGCCCTGGCGCACCGCGCAGACGTACTCGTTGCCGCTGCGCAGGATCAGCCAGGCAATGGCCTCGGTCTGCGTCGCCAGCTTCGCCATGCGGCGCTCGCAGGCCTGCTGGAAGGCCGCGTAGCCGGGCAGCGAGAGGCCGAGCTCATAGAGCATCGGGCCGGGGAAGTAGTGCTTGTCGGTGCTGCGCTGCTGCACGAAGCGTTCGCGCACCAGGCACGAGAGCACGCGGTGCACCGTGCCCTTGTCGACCTCGCAGCGCGCCGCGAGGTCCGACAGCCGCCAGCCGAATTCGCCGCGCGCGGCCAGCTCGCGCAGGATGCGCAGCGCGCGCTCGATGCTCTGCGTGCCGTGGGAGGCGGGGGCCTGGGGGCTGCGCGAACTTTTCACCGCTCGTGTTCCTTCGATGCGCCTGCGCGGCGTTCCGGGCTGGACATCGATCGCGGCGAAGACGCGGATTATTCGCCGCGTGCCGCGTCAACCGGCGAAGAAGCGTTCGCGCACCTGGGGCGGCAACGCGACACCCGCGGCCTCGGCCGCGCGCAGCACGCTCCAAAAATAGCGGTAGCTCGCGCGGTCGTGCAGTTCGCCTTCGTGGCGTATCGGCCCCCACTGCGCCTCGCTCGCCGCCAGCAGGATCGCGCCGGCGCGCTCGGTCTGGCTCGCATCGGGCGCCATGGCCTCGACGATCGGCCGGATCTGCTCGGGATGCACGCTCCACATGCGCAGGAAACCGAACTCGTGCCGCGCGCGGTAGGCGTCGTTGCGCGTGGCCAGCGGATCGCGCAGCGTCAGTGACACGTTGTGCGCGGGAACAAGGCCGTTGGCGAGCGCCGCGGCCACGATGCGCGTCTTGGCGCGCACCAGCAGCGGATGCTCGAACTGGCCCGGGCTGCGCATGGCCTCGAAGCCGATCGCGCCCTGGTGGTCGCTGACGAAATCCATCAGCCCGAAGTCGAGCACCTCCAGGCTTGGCAGCGCCGCGATCTCGAACACGTCGCGCAGCGCGCCATGGGTCTCGACCAGCACATGGACCGGGATGGCGCGCCCGAGGCCGGCTGCCGCGCGGCGCCGCTCGATGTGCTCGAGCATGGCGATGACGTCGCCGGTGCGTTGTGCCTTGGGCAGCGTGAGGTAGGCCAGGCGGTCGCCGGCTTCGCCGACCAGCGTGTCGACGTCGGCGCGCCAGAAGGCCGACGAGGCATCGTGCACGCGCGCGCCGACCCGGCCATGGCGATTGGCATCCGAGGCGATGGCGCGCGCGGCCATCTCGGCGTGGGCCTTCTCCTCGCCCGCCGCGGCGCCGTCCTCGCAGTCGCAGGTCAGGTCGAAGACCGGCCCGAGCTCGGCCTGCAGCTGCAGCGCCTTGTGGATCAGCTTCTCGCTGCCCGCGTAGTGCTCGCAGGGCGCGAGCGCGGGAAGGAGCTTCTCTCCGGAGAACAGCGCGGCGGAGGGATGAACGGGCGTGGGATGCATGGGCACTTGTCGAATGAACGGAGACCGAGTCACAGCGCATGCGCGGCACGCAGCCGCGCCAGCGCCTCGGCATCGAGACCCAGCAGTTCGCCGAGCACTTCCTGCGTATGGGCGCCGAGCGCGCCGCCCAGGTGGCGCAACTGCGGCGGCGTCTTCGACATCCGCGGCACGGCGGCCGGCACCACGAGCTCGCCCACGCGCGGGTCCTGTACCCGCTGCAGGTTGCCGCGTGCCGCGTACTGCGGGTCGGCGAAGATGTCGTCGATCGCCATGATCGGACCGCAGGGCACGCCGGCCGCATCGCAGCGCGCCACCGCCTCGGCCAGTTCGAGCCGGCCGATCCAGCCCGCGATGGCGGCATTGATCTCGGCGCGGCCCGCGAGCCGCTGCGCATTGGTCGCGAAGCGGTCGGGTGCCACGAGGTCGGGCCGTTCCATCAGGTGGGCCAGGCGCTCGAAGATCTTGTCGCTCGAGCAGGCCAGCGCCACCCATTTGCCCTCGGCCGTCTGCCAGTGGCCATGCGGCACCACGTGCGGCACGTCGGCGCCGAGCCGCTGCCGCACCTCGCCGAACTTGCCGTAGGCCGGCACCAGTTCGTCGAGCAGCCGGAAGATCGATTCGTAGAGCGAGACGTCGATGACCTGGCCCTCGCCGGTCTGGTCGGCAACGCGCAGCGCCAGCAGCACGCCGAGCGCACCCCACAGGCCCGAGATGTAGTCGGCCAGCGAGGTCGAGCCCGGCACCACGGGCGGTCCGTCGCTCATGCCCGCGAGGTGCGAGAGCCCGCCGAAGCCGTGCGCCACGCGCGCGAAGCCGCGCTTCTCGCGGTAGGGGCCGGTCTGGCCATAGGCGCTCACGCGCAGCAGCACGATGCGCGGATTGGCTTTGCGCAAGGTCTCGAAGTCCAGCCCCCAGCGCTCCATGGTGCCCGGGCGGAAGTTCTCGAGCACCGCGTCGGACTGCGCCACCAGCCGGAGGAACAGTTCGCGGCCCTCGGGCACGCGCAGGTCCAGCGTCACGAAGCGCTTGTTGCGCGCCTCGCTGAGCCACACCAGGGTGTCACCGCAGTCGGTGGGCGTGCCGAACTTGCGCAGCGGATCGCCGCCCTCGGGCTGCTCGATCTTGATCACGTCGGCGCCGAAGTCCGCGAGGATGGTGCCGCTGAATGGCGCGGCCACGAAGGTCGCGATGTCGAGCACGCGCACGCCGGCCAGGGGGGCGGATGGAGCCTCTGCCATCTCAGCGCCGATCGGCGTTGCCGCCCGTGTGCCGGTCGATCGTGGCCTGGCGCTGCTGCAGCGAGCGCGCGAGCTTGGCATGGGCCAGGTCGATCAGCACGCCCTTCTCGCCGATGGCCCCGTTGCCCTGCGCGGCGGCCGCTTCGAGCGTGCCGAGCACCTTGTCGGCCCAGGCCAGTTGCCCGGCCGAGGGCGAGTAGACCTCGTTGGCGATCGCCACCTGCGAGGGATGGATGGCCCACTTGCCCTCGAAGCCGAGCGCCGCCGAACGCGTGGCCGAGGCGCGGTAGCCCTCGGCATCGCCGAAGTCGGTGAAGGGCCCGTCGATGGCGCGCACGCCATAGGCACGGCAGGCATTGGCGATGCGCGCGAGCGCGAAATGCCACTGGTCGTTCCAGTGCCGGTGGCGCAGGCCCTGCGCGTCGGGGGCGGTGAGCACCGCATAGCGCTCGCTCGGCGTGCCGAACACGAAGTCGTTGGTGCGCATGTCGACCGTGTAGTCGCCGACGCCGAAGATCATCGCCTCGAGCCGGTCGGACGAAGCGGCGATCTCCTCGGCATGCGCGACGCCCTGCGAGGTCTCGATCAGCACCTCGATGCCCACGCGCTTGTCGCGTCCCTTCTCGCGCTCGATCGCCGTCAGCACCTGCGCGACGAACTGCACGTCGAAGGCAGTGCCGGCCTTGGGCAGCAGCACCATGTCCAGCCGCGGGCACTCGCTCACGACGTCGACCAGGTCGCGCAGGGCCCAGGGCGTGTCGAGGCCGTTGATGCGCACGGCCATGCTCTTGCGGCCCCAGTCGAGCGCGTTGAGGGCCTCGACGGCCTGGCGCCGGGCCTGGTCCTTGAAGGCGTCGGCCACCGCGTCCTCGAGGTCGAGGAAGACGACGTCGGCATCGCTCGCGCAGGCCTTGGCGAAGAAGCGCTCCGAGGTGGCGGGCACCGCGAGTTCGGAACGTTGGAGGCGCTGGCGGCGCGGCGGGGTGAGGGTGGCGGACACGAAGGCTCCTGTGGCGGATGAAAGGGTGTGGGGGTGCGGCCGGCCTACTGGTCGACCTTGATGCCGTTGGCGACGATCAGCTCGGTCCACTTCGGGACCTCGGCCTTGACGAAGGCGCCGAAGGCACCGCCGCCGCGCAGGTCGGGCAACGCGCCGCGCTGCGTCATGGCCTCCTGGATCGCGGGGTCGGACATCACGCGGTGGATGCCCTGCTCGGCGGCCGCGACCACGGCCGGCGGCGTGTGCAGCGGCAGCAGGAAGCCGGCCCAGCCCACGGCCTCGACGCCCGGGAAGCCGCTCTCGGCGACGGTCGGCACGTCGGGCAGCTGCGGCACGCGCCTGGCCGAGGTGACGGCGAGCGCCTTGAGCTGCCCGCTGCGCACGTAGGAGATGGCGGCCGAGACCGTGTCCACGCCCAGCGTGACCTGTCCGCCCAGCAGGTCGCTGAGCATCACGCCGCTGCCGCGGTAGGGCACGGCCACCACGTCGATCTGCGCCTTGGCCTTGATCAGTTCGCCCGCGAGGTGCGGCGAGGTGCCCAGGCCGGCCACGCCCCATTTCTCGGCGCCGGGCTTGCGCTTCGCGGACTCGACCAGCTGCCTGAACGAGTCGATGCCGGCCGAGGGATGGGCGAGCACCACCAGCGGCGAGAGGAACAGGCCGTGCACCGGGATGAAATCGGCCAGCGGGTCGTAGGGCAGCTTCTTGCCGTAGAGCCCGGGGTTGATGGCCATCGGCCCGCTGCCGCCGACCGTCAGCGTGTAGCCGTCGGGCGCGGCATTGCGGCCCGCGAGCATGCCGGGGATGCTGGCGCCGCCGCCCTTGTTGTCGATGAACACCTGCTGCGGCCACAGCTTGCCGAGTTCGATCGCCACCATGCGGCCGAACAGGTCGGCCGACTGGCCCGTGGTGTAGGGCACGAGGATGCGCACCGGCTTGCTCGGGTAGCCGGCCTCGGCGCGCGCGCCGCCCGCGTGCATCAGCGGCCAGGCGGCCGCGGCGCCTGCCTGCAGCAGGGTTCTTCTCTTCATGGCTGTCTCCTGTTTTTTTGTCGTCGCTCGTCGTCGGATTCCCGGCGGGTTGCCGGGCGCATTCAGGCCGCGCAGGCCGCCGGCGCGCGCTCGCGCAGTGCGCTGAAGCTGCCGCGGAAATAGATCAGCGGATCGGCGCCGCCATCGCTGTGCACCTCGCGCACCAGTCCGATGAAGACCGAGTGCGTGCCGTGGTCGTGCGCCTGCAGCAGCTCGCAGTCCAGGCTCGCGAGCGCATCGACCATCACCGGCGCGCCGGTCTGCTGCACGGTCCAGTCGCTGCCCTCGAAGCGCTGCTCGCCCTTCAGGCCGGTCATGCCCGCGAAGCGCGCGGCGATGTCGGCCTGGCCGTCGCGCAGCAGGTTCACCGAGAAGGCGCGCGTGCGCTCGATCACCGGGTGCGCGCTCGCGCCGCGGTTGACGCAGATCAGCACGGTGGGCGGCGAATCCGACAGCGAGCAGAAAGCCGTGGCGGTGAGCCCGGTGCGTTCGCCGGGCCGGCCGGTGGCGATGACCACCGGCGCACCCGCGTGATGCTTCATGAGTTGCTTGTAGGCGCTGGCTTCCATGGGGTGCTCCTCGTGTCAGCGGTAGAGATGTTTCCAGTCGCCCGCCGCCGGGCGCGCCAGGCCGAGGTTGTCGCGCAGGGTCGGGCCCTCGTAGTCGTGGTGGAAGACGCCGCGGCGCTGCAGCTCGGGCACCACCAGCCGCACGAAGTCCTCGTAGCTGCCGGGCATGCTGGTGGCCGCGAGCACGAAGCCGTCGCAGGCGCCGGTGCGGAACCATTGCTCCATCTGGTCGGCGACGTCGGTCTTGCTGCCGACGAAGGTGGCGAGCTCGTCGGTGGTGCCGCGGCCGCTGAAGCGCAGGAAGTCCGCGAGCGTCGGCCGCGCCAGGCCGCTCTGCGCGATCACGCGGTCGAGGATGGCGCGCAGGCCGGTGATCGAGCTCAGCTCCTCGTCGGTGAAGGGCTCGTCGGGCCGCTTGGTCGCGAAGTCGAAGTTCAGCACTTCCGACAGCAGCGCGAGGCCGTCGACCGGTTTCACGAGCGCATCGATCGCGGCCTTCTTGTCCTCGGCCTCGGCACGGCTCTCGGCCGCGACCACGTAGACCGCGGGCGCCACCTTGACCTGCGCCGGATCGCGGCCGTGCGCCGCGACCTTGCGCTTGAAGTCGGCGTACGACCTGCGTGCCACGTCGATGTTCGGATAGATCACGAACACCAGCTCGCCCCAGCGCGCCGCGAACTCGCTGCCGCGCCCGCTCTGGCCGGCCTGGATCAGCACCGGATGGCCCTGCGCCGAGCGCGGCACGGTGAAGGGCCCGCGCGACTTGAACCACTTGCCGCTGTGGTCGAGGCGGCGCACCCTGGATGCGTCGGCGAAGCGGCCGTTCGCCTTGTCGTGCAGCACGGCGCCTTCCTGCCAGGTGTCCCAGTGGCCGAGCACCACTTCCAGGAACTCGTCGGCGCGCTCATAGCGCAGGTCGTGCGCGAGGTGCTCCTGCGCGCCGAAGTTCGCGGCCTCCGAGTTGTTGAGCGAGGTCACCACGTTCCAGGCCACGCGGCCCTGCGTCAGCAGGTCGAGCGTGGCGAACACGCGCGCCACGTGGAAGGGCTCGTAGTAGGTGGTGGAGTAGGTGGCGCCCAGGCCCAGGCGCTCGGTGGCCAGGCCCATGGCCGTGACCACCGAGATCGGATCGAGCTTGACCGCGCGCACGCCGTGCTCGACCGTGTCGCGGTGGTCGTCGCCATAGCGGTCGGGCATCGCGAGCCGGTCGTCGAAGAAGGCCATCTGGAACTTGCCGCGCTCCAGCGTGCGCGCGATGTTCTGGTAGTAGGCCGGCGTGCCATAGCCGAGCTCGGTGTCGGGGTGGCGCCACGAGGCGACCAGGTTCGAGCAGTTCTGCGCCTGCAGGAAGGCCACGAGCGTCATCTGGGGTGCGGTCATCGGATCTTGCCTCTCTCGCGACTCGTCGGAGTCATTGGGATGGCTCGAATGCTAGGTTTGACCTCGCACCACAACAACTCAAATAATCTTAGGCATTGTTCAGACTTTTGGAATGACGCAGGATCGCCCCATGAACATCAACTTCAAGCTGATCGGCACCTTCCTTTCGGTGGCGCAGAACGAGAGCTTCCGCAAGGCGGCCGAGGAGACCAACCGCTCGCTGCCCGCGGTCAGCATGCAGGTCAAGCAGCTCGAGGAGCAGCTCGGCGTGGCGCTGTTCCAGCGCACCACGCGCAAGGTGGCGCTGACGCAGGAGGGCGAGCAATTGCTGATCAGCGCGCGCAAGGCGCTGGCCGAGCTCGAGGTCGGGCTCTCGCACATCCAGCATGCGGCCGACGTGCAGCAGGGCCACCTGTCCTTCGCCTGCGTGCCCACGATCGCGAGCACGCGGCTGCCGGCGATCCTCACGGCCTTCGCGAAGAAGTACCCGGGCATCAGCGTGCACGTGCGCGAGCTCGCCAACCAGGACCTGCTGGAGGCGGTGCGACGGCGCGAGGTCGACTTCGCGATCGGGCCGGTGCCGGACAAGAAGGGCGAGCTCGAGTTCGCGCCGATCTTCGTCGACGACTATTGCGCGATGCTGCCGCGCGGCTACCAGGACAACGGTCGCGCGAGCATCTCGCTGCGCGAGCTGTCGAAGCTGCCGCTGCTCAAGCTGTCGAGCTCGACCGCCTTTCGCGACCATGTCGACAACGCGCTCAAGGCCAACGGCCTTTCGCACGAGAGCAACTACGAGTTCATGCAGGTCACGACGCTGGTCGCGATGGCCGAGGCGGGGCTCGGCATCGCGCTGCTGCCGCGCGTGGCGCTGCCGCGGCGCACGCCGCTCAAGGTGGTGCGCATCATCGGCCCGGCGTTGAGCCGCACCATCGCCATCGTGACGATCCGCGGCCATTCGCTCTCGCCCGCGGCGGCGCGGCTGGTGGAGATGTGCAACAAATTGATCGCGGCCGAGTAGCGAGCGGCCGAACATGGACAAACGGTAATGTTCGCGGCGCTCGCGCGCGCCCTATCGTTCCTATGATCCGAAGCGAGGGCGGCCCTGTCACGGGGTCGCCGTTCCGCTCGACATGAATACCGCACCCCGTCCCTCCCTGTCGACCTGCTTGCGGGCCGGTCTGCTGTGCGCGGGCCTGTTGTTCGGGCACGCGGCCGATGCGGCGCGCGGGCCAGCGCCCACCGCCTTCCAGACCAGCACCTACGCGGCCGGGCTCGAGCTGCCCTGGGGCATGGAGTTCATGCCCGACGGCCGGCTGCTGGTGACCGAGCGCGCGGGCCGGTTGCGCATCGTGGATGCGCAGGGCGACAAGGTCTCGATACCGGTGCGCGGCCTGCCGGCCGTCGACCGGCGCAGCCATGGCGGGCTGCTCGACGTCACGATCGATCCGGGCTTCGAGGCCAACCGGCTCATCTACCTGAGCTACACCGAGGTCGATCGCCGCCGCAGCCGCGCCGGGCGCAACGGCATCGCGGTCGCGCGGGCACGGCTCAGCGACGACGGCGCGCGCGTCGAGCAGCTCAAGGTGCTGTTCCGCCAGACGCCGAAGATCGCGATCGGCGAGAACCTCGGCGGGCGGCTCGCGGTCTCGGGCGACGGCCACCTGTTCCTCACGCTCGGCGACCGCTATGCGCCCGAGGACCGCATGCGCGCGCAGTCGCTGGGCTACTACCAGGGCAAGACGGTGCGCATCCGCACCGATGGCGGCATTCCGGCCGACAACCCCTTCGCGCAGCGCGCGGGCGCGCGGCCCGAGATCTGGAGCCTCGGCCATCGCAATCCGCAGGGCGCCTTCGTGCATCCGCGCACGGGCCAGCTCTGGGTGGCGGAGCACGGACCGCAGGGCGGCGACGAGATCAACGTGGTGCGCAAGGGCCGCAACTACGGCTGGCCGCTCGTCAGCTTCGGCTGCGAGTACAACACCTGCGCGCCGATCGGCGAGGGCACCGCCAGGGCCGGCCTCGCGCCGCCGCTCGTGCACTGGGGCCTGCCGGCGATCGCGCCGAGCAACCTGATCCTCTACACCGGCGACCAGTTTCCCGAGTGGAAGGGCAGCGTGCTCGTGGGCGCGCTGGCCGGCAAGGCCGTGTGGCGCATCGAGCTCGCGGGCGAGGACGCCGCGCCGCGCGTGGTGCGGCGCGAGCCGCTGTTCGCCGAGCTCGGCGAGCGCATCCGCGACATCCGCCAGGGGCCCGATGGCGGGCTGTACCTGCTGGTGGATGGGGTGCAGGGCCGCGTGGTGCGCGTCGCGCGCGCCGACGCGAGCCTGTAGCCCCGACAGCGGGCGGCAGCGGGCGGCACAATCGCAGGCGTGATCCATCCCACTCCCCTGTGGCGTTGCCTCATCGTCGAGGACGACGCCGACAACGCCCGCTACATCGCCGAGGGCTTTCGCGCGCTCGGCCACGTGGCGGTGATCAGCCGCGACGGCACCGATGCACTGGCACGCGCCACCAGCGAAGCCTGGGACCTCGTGATCCTCGACCGCATGCTGCCGAACGAGGTCGACGGCCTGTCGATCCTCGCGACCCTGCGCGCGCTCGGCAAGAAGACGCCGGTGCTGGTGCTCAGCGCGCTGAGCGCGCTCGACGAGCGCGTGCGCGGCCTCAAGGCCGGCGGCGACGACTACCTGGCCAAGCCCTTCGCGTTCTCGGAGCTGGCCGCGCGCGCCGAGGCGCTGGTGCGGCGCTCGCGCACCGGGCCCGAGATCCGCACGCTCGAGGTGGCCGACCTCTCCATCGATCTCGCGAGCCGGCAGGTGAAGCGCGCGGGCCGCCCCATCGCGCTGCAGCCACGCGAGTTCCGCCTGCTGGCCTACCTGATGATGCATCCGGGCCAGGTGGTCACGCGCACCATGCTGCTCGAGGCCGTGTGGGACTACCAGTTCGATCCGCAGACCAACGTCATCGACGTGCAGGTGAGCCGGCTGCGCGGCAAGCTCGACGCAGGCGGCGCGCCGACCCTGATCCAGACGGTGCGCGGCGCGGGCTACCGGCTGGCGCCGCCCGAGCCCGAAGCCGCGCCGGCCGCCGCGCCCGCGCGCCGATGATCCCGGCGCTGCGCCAGCTCTGGCGCTCGGTCGGCTTCCGGCTGGCCTTCTACTACGGGCTGCTGGTCGCGATCACCATGCTGGCCTCGCTGGCGATCGTCTACATGCAGACCGTGGGCGTGCTGCAGCAGCGCATGGTGCGCCAGGTGGCGGCCAGCGTGCAGCAGCTGGTGGTGCGCCACGAGGCGCGTGGCCTCGAGGGCGTGGCGGGCGAGATCGGGCATCTGCTGGCCGACGACCGCCATTCCGACAACGAGGTCTACCTGCTGGCGGACCGCGAGGGCCGCAAGCTCGCGGGCAACCTCGACCAGATGCCCTCGAGCGCGCCCGACGCGGGCGACGGCGTGCACCGGCGCGTGCTGCGCGGCGGCCAGGCCGCCATCGCCTACCTCGTGATGCGGCCGCTGCCCGACGGCGCCACGCTGGTGGTGGGGCACGACCTGCGCGACCAGGAGTCGATCGAGTCGCTGGTGGCGAGCGCCAGCGCCGCGGCCGGCATCGTCGCGGTGCTGCTGCTGATCGGCGGCACCTTCGTGTTCCGGCAGGAGCTCGAGCGCAGCGTGGGCGCGGTGCGGCGCACGGCCGCGCGCATCGCGGCCGGCGAGCTGCAGGAGCGTGTCGCGCCTTCGGGCGAGGAGGACGAGTTCGCACTGCTCGAGCAGGACATCAACGCCATGCTCGACCGCATCGAGTCGCTGATGGACGGCGTGCGCCATGTCTCCAACACCATCGCTCACAACCTGCGCACGCCGCTCACGCGCGTGCTGGTGCGGCTGCGCGCGGTGGAGCTGGGCCTGCCGCCCGATGATGCGCAGCGCGGCGCCGTGGCGACCGCGATCCGCGAGCTCGAGGAACTCGCGGTGGTGTTCGAGAAGCTGCTGCAGATCGCCGAAGTGGAGGCGGGCGCGCGGCGCCAGCAGTTCGCGCCGGTGGCGCTGCACGTGATCGCCGACGACGTGGCCGAGCTCTACGAGGCCGTGGCCGAGGTGCAGGGCATCGTGTTGCGGCGCATGCCGTGCGAGGCGGCCACGGCGCTCGGCGACCGCGACCTGCTCGCGGGCGCGGTCGCCAACCTGGTCGACAACGCGCTCAAGTACTGTGGCGCCGGTGCCGTGGTGTGCATCGGCACACAGACCGTGAACGGCCGCGCGCAGCTCTTCGTGCAGGACGACGGCCCGGGCATCCCGGCGGCCGAACGCGAGCGCATCGGTGTGCGTTTCCATCGGCTCGACCGCAGCACGCCCGGCCATGGCCTGGGCCTGGCCAGCGTGCGCGCGGTGATCGCGCTGCACGGCGGGCAGCTCGCGTTCGAGGATGCCGCGCCCGGGCTGCGCGCGCGCATCGACCTGCCCGGCGGCGGCGACTGAGGCGCGCCACATTGCCGAACGGCAATGTTGTGTTCACGCACAGCGCGGGCGCGAATTCCTAGGATCGGCGGCTCGCACTTTCACGTGCCAGCCGCATGGGCCGCGCCGCGGTCCCAGGCAATTCCCAGGAGACATCAACGGTGAGAATCAAGAGTCAGAGAGACTTCTGCTCGGGCGTGCTCTTCAGCGCCTTCGGCGTGGCCTTCGCATGGGGCGCCACGAACTACAACGTCGGCACCGGCGCCCGCATGGGCCCGGGCTACTTCCCGCTGATCGTCGGCATCCTCATCGCCCTGATGGGCGTGCTGATCACGCTCAAGGCGCTGTCGGTGGAGACCGACGACGGCGAGCCGATCGGGCGCATCGCCTGGAAGCCGCTGGTGTTCATCATCAGCGCCAACCTGGTCTTCGGCGTGCTGCTCGGCGGGCTGCCGAGCATCGGCCTGCCGTCGATGGGGCTGATCGTCGCGATCTATGCACTGACCTTCATCGCCAGCCTCGCGGGCGACAACTTCGGCTGGAAGGGCGTGACCCTGCTGGCCACCGTGCTCGCGCTCGGCAGCTACTTGGCCTTCGTGGTCGCGCTCAAGCTGCAGTTCCAGGTCTGGCCGACCTTCATCGCCGGCTGATTTCGCTACAAGAAGAACGAAAAGACAAGACAAGAGAACCATGGACCTGATCACCAACCTCTCGATCGGCTTCGGCGTCGCCTTCACGGCGCAGAACCTGGTCTACGCCTTCGTCGGCTGCCTGCTGGGCACCCTGATCGGCGTGCTGCCCGGCATCGGCCCGGTCGCGACCATCGCGATGCTGCTGCCCGCGACCTATGCGCTGCCACCGGTGTCGGCGCTCATCATGCTGGCCGGTATCTACTACGGCGCGCAGTACGGCGGCTCCACCACCGCGATTCTCGTGAACCTGCCAGGGGAGTCATCCTCGGTGGTGACAGTGATCGACGGCTACCAGATGGCGCGCAAGGGGCGGGCCGGGCCCGCGCTCGCGGCCGCGGGGCTCGGTTCCTTCTTCGCCGGTTGCGTGGGCACGCTGATCCTGGCCGCCTTCGCGCCGCCGCTGACCGAGCTGGCCTTCAAGTTCGGCCCGGCCGAATACTTCTCGCTGATGATCCTGGGCCTGATCGGCGCCGTGGTGCTGGCCTCGGGCTCGCTGCTCAAGGCCATCACCATGATCCTGCTCGGCCTCGCGCTGGGCCTGGTGGGCACCGACGTGAACTCGGGCGTGGCGCGCTACAGCTTCGACATTCCCGAACTCACCGACGGCATCGGTTTCATCGCCATCGCGATGGGCGTGTTCGGCTACGGCGAGATCATCGCCAACCTCGCGGTGCCCGAGCATGAGCGCGAGGTCTTCACCGCCAAGGTCAAGGGCCTGTGGCCCACCAAGGAAGACTTCCGCCGCATGACGCCCGCGGTGCTGCGCGGCACCGCGCTCGGCTCGGCCCTGGGCATCCTGCCCGGCGGCGGTGCGCTGCTGTCGGCCTTCGCGGCCTACACCATCGAGAAGAAGATCAAGCTCAAGAACGGCGAAGTGCCGTTCGGCAAGGGCAACATCCGCGGCGTGGCGGGCCCCGAGTCGGCCAACAACGCCGGTGCGCAGACCTCCTTCATTCCGCTGCTGACGCTGGGCATTCCGCCCAATGCCGTGATGGCGCTGATGGTGGGCGCGATGACGATCCACAACATCCAGCCGGGCCCGCAGGTGATGACCAGCAACCCGGAACTGTTCTGGGGCCTGATCGCCTCGATGTGGATCGGCAACCTGATGCTGATCGTGCTGAACCTGCCGATGATCGGCATCTGGATCAAGCTGCTGACCATTCCCTACAAGTGGCTGTTCCCCTCGATCGTGCTGTTCTGCGCGGTGGGCGTGTACTCGGAGAACAACAACACCTTCGACGTGTGGATGGTCGCGATCTTCGGCATCGTGGGCTACCTCTTCCTCAAGCTCAAGTGCGAGCCCGCGCCGCTGCTGCTGGGCTTCATCCTGGGCCCGATGATGGAAGAGAACCTGCGGCGCGCGCTGCTGCTGTCGCGCGGCGACTGGAGCGTGTTCGTCACGCGGCCGCTGTCGGCCGGGCTGCTCGCGGCGGCGCTGTTGCTGCTGGTGGTGGTGCTGCTGCCTTCGGTGAAGGCGAAGCGCGAAGAGGCGTTCGTCGAGGATTGATCTCTGGAGTGGCGGGGCCGCGCGGCCCCGCCTTTGTGCACTCACTTCGCCGCGATGCACTCCACCTCGATACGCGCATTGAAGGCCAGCGCGGTCGCACCGAAGGCACTGCGCGCCGGATACCGGCCTTCGGCGAAGTAGCCCTTGTAGACCTCGTTGAAGGCCCCCCACTCGCTCATGTCGGCCAGCATGGCGGTGCACTTCACCACGTCGGCCATGGTGTGGCCATGCGCTTCGAGCGTGGTCTTGATGTTCTCCATCACCTGCTTCGACTCGGGACCGATGCCGCCCGGTGGCAGCTTGAGGCTGCCGGGGAGGTTGCCGATCTGGCCCGACAGGTAGAGCGTGCGGCCGACCTGCACGGCCTCGGAGAAGGGCAGGGTGGTGGGCAGCACCTTGCCCGAGTTGAGGTGGCGCGGCGCGACGCTGCAGGCGCTGGTCGCGAGCACGAGGCAGGCCAGCGCGGCGCTGCCGAAGAGGGTGAGGCGTTTCATGGCGTTCCGATCGCGGCGAGGAATCTGGCGATGTCGTTCATGTCGTTGTAGACGGACGGCGAGATGCGCGCATGGTTGGCGCGCAGGGTGATCTCGATCTTTTCGGGCGCGAGCCGGCTCGCGAGCTGCGCGGCATTGGCATAGGCGAAGGTCACGATCGGCGAGCTGCTGTCGGGCGGCGTCACCACCTGGAAGCCCTTGGCGCGCAGGCCGGCCTGCAGCGCGTCGGTCATCGGCTTGCGCCAGGCCTGGATCTTGTCGACGCCCACGCTCTGGATCCAGTCGATGGATGCCGCGCAGGCCGCCTCGATCGAGGAGGCCGGGAACGAGCCGCTGAAGTAGCCCGACACCGAATCGATCTGCACGCTCTCGTAGGGCACGCTGCCGGGCGGGTCGAGCGGATAGACGTGCAGGATCGGCGCCGCGAAGTTGCGCGTCTGGCGGTAGCCGTACCAGGGGCGCTGCAGCTTGGGCAGCAGGCTCTTGCGCACGTAGAGGAAGGCGAAGCCGAAGTCGCCCATCAGCCATTTGTAGGTGCCGCAGCCCGCGAAGTCGACGCCCGCCGCCTTCACGTCCACCGGGACCGCACCGGCCGACTGGATCAGGTCGACGTAGACCAGCGCGCCGCGCGAATGCGCGAGATCACACACGGCCTTGAGGTCGTGCGTGAAGCCGTTGTAGAGCGACACGTGCGAGATCGCCACCAGCCTGGTGCCCGGCGAGATGGCCTTGTCGAGGTCGGCCAGCGCGATGCGATGGTTGGCGTCCATCGGCACCGTGAGCACGTCGAGGCCGCGCAGCCGGTACTGCTCGTACATGTAGAACGAGCCCACGAAGTGCAGCGCGTCGGTGACCACGCGGCCGCCCGATTCGGGCAGGCCGAGCGCGCGCGTCACGAGGTACTCGCCCATCGAGGTGCTGGGCACGTAGGCGATCTCGTCGGCATCGGCATTGATCAGCGCCGCGAACTTCGCGGTGGCAGTCGCGCTGCCGCTCGCGAGCGAGAGCTTGGACTGCGCGTAGGAACTCAGCGCGTCGGTGGCGTACTGGTTCCAGGGGTGGTCGGCCGCGCCGTTGAGGTACACGCGGTCGGCCACGCCGGGGAACAGCGCCTTGGCCGGCAAGGTGGGCGTGTCCCCCGGCGGGGCCGGCGGCGGCGCGGCCGAGGCGAAGGGCAGGAAACCGCCCGACGAACCCGAGCCGCCGCCGCAGGCGACGAGCTGGCTGCCGAGCACGCCCGCGACGGAAGCGCCGCCGAGGGACTTGAGCCAATGGCGGCGGGAGGTGACTGGCGGCGAAGCCGGCAGGGGCGCCGCGGTAGCGGCGGGATGGTTCGAACTCGGCATGATATGAACTCCTTGTTGATGTATCAACGAAATGTTGAATTTCTGGGCGCACCTTGCCCTACAGTTGCCGCGTCGTTTCGGGCGGCCCCCAGGGCCGGCCGGACCTGCAAGACATGTGCCAAAATCAACGCCAGATCAAGTATTCAACAATTTGTTGAAATCATGGATCAGGGCTTTCACTCCCCTTCGACCTTCCTTCGACTTCCGCGTCCATGCCAGCCACCCGCAAGACCGCCGAGATCTCCAGCACCCGTTCGACCGCGCAGCAGCCGCCGGCTCCGCGCGCACGCCAGCGCGCGGCCAAGCCCTCGAAGGCCGCGACGGTGTCGCCGGCCATCGCCGAGGAGCGCCGGCGCATCGTCGAGGTGCTCAAGCCCGTGGTGGAGATGATGGGGCGCATGCTCGGGCCGAACACCGAACTGGTGCTGCACGACCTGACGCAGCCCGATGCCTCGGTGGTGGCGATCGCCAACGGCCACGTGTCGGGCCGCAAGGTCGGCAGCACCATCCTCAGCGGCCCGAAGGACGACCGTGCCTTCGGCGCCGCCTGGTCGGCCGCCACCGACCTCTCGGGCAGCGGCCACTCGGTGGTCAATGTCTATCCCACGCTGACCGGCACCGGCACGCCGCTGAAGTCGGCCACCGTGATCTACCGCGATGCCGACGGCACGCCGTTCGCGGCGCTGTGCATGAACGCCGACCTCACCGTGTTCAAGCTCGCGCACGCCTGGCTCGAGCATGCGGTCCAGGGCGCGCCTACGCCCGCGGCCACGCCCGAGTCGCGCGAGGAATCACCCGACATGGACCTGCTGATGGGCGAGATCATCCGTTCGGCGATCCGCACCTTTGGCAAGCCGGTGCAGCTCATGAACAAGGAGGAGAAGGTGCACGCCGTCGAGGAGATGCTGCGGCGCGGCCTGTTCATCGTGAAGGGCAGCGTGGGCCGCGCGGCGGCGGCGCTCGACATGTCGCGCTTCTCGATCTACAACTACCTCGACGAGATTCGCAAGCGCGAGGGTTTCACGAAGTAGGGCCGAGCACTACGGCGCCACCACCAGCTTCCCCCCACGCACCTGATAGATCGTCACCGTGCCTCGCAGGTTGTCCCCGCGTGCATCGAACGCGATCGGGCCGATCAGGCCGGTGAGCGTCACGCCCGCGAGCTTCGGTCCGTACACCGCGGGATCGGTCGAACCGGCCTTCTTCATCGCTTCCACCAGCACCATCACCGCGTCGTAGGCATAGGGCGCGAACACGATCACGTCGGCGCCGAAGCGCGCCTTGTAGCGCTGATTGAAGGCCGCGAAGGCCGCCATGGCCTCGCGTGGCGCGCCGGCCTGCGAGCAGTAGGCGCCCTCGTTGGCGCCGGCCGCGAGCTTGCTCCATTCGCCGGTGCACACGCCGTCGCCCGCGATGAAGGTCGCGGTCAGGCCCAGCTGCTTCATCTGCCGGTTGACCAGCGCGGCCTGCGCGTCGGCGCCCGCGTAGACGATCACGTCGGGCTTGAGGCCGCGCAGTGTGGTGAGGATGGCCGAGAAGTCGGTCGCGCGGTCGGTGCCGAACTCGCGCTTGAGCACCTTCACCTGCGCCTTGCCGAGGTCGGCCACCACCTGGTCGGCAAGGCCCTGGCCGTAGGCGGTGCGGTCGTCGATCACGGCGGCGGTCTTCGCCTTCAGCGTGCGCGCGACATAGCCGGCGATGCCGTCGGCCTGCTGCACGTCGGTGGCCATGAGCCGCGCGGCGAACCGGTAGCCGGCGCGCGTGTACTGCGGGTTGGTCGCGGCCGGCGCGACCTGCGGGATGCCGGCGTCGTTGTAGACGCGGGCCGCGGGAATGGTGGTGCCCGAGTTGAGGTGACCGACGACGCCGTTGACCTGCAGGTCGGCCAGCTTCTGCGCCACGGTGGTAGCGCTGGCGGGATCGGCCCGGTCGTCCTCGACCACCGCCTCGAAGCGCAGCCGGCGGCCGCCGATCGCGAGGCCCTGCGCATTGAGGTCCTCGATGGCGAGCCGCGCGCCGTTCTCCATGTCCTTGCCGAGATGGGCGATGCCGCCCGTCAGCGGCGCGGCGATGCCGATGCGCACGGGCGCATCCTGCGCCTGCGCGGTGGTGGCGATGGCGACGACGAGGGAGGCGAGGGCGTGGCGTACAGCGGGATTCATGCGCGGCTCCGTGGGGCGGGTGGATCGGGAAGACCAGGAAGGGGCCCCGCCGCGAGGTCGCGAGGCCTCGGTTAGAGTAGGCCGTCCGGACGGAATAAATTTCGCTGTTTCGCCCGGCTGCGTACAGGGCGGGCGGACGAAACATGCGCGAGGCGCGGGTGTTTCGAACGAACCATTTTTCTTTTGCGGGCGATGCCGACATGGCCAGAACCAAATCCGAGAACTTCGACGACATCCGGGCCACGATCCTCGACGTGGCCGCGTCCCTCTTCGCCAAGAACGGCTTTCGCAATACCAACATCATCGACATCGGCGCCGCCTGCAACGCGTCGAAGTCGCGCATGTACCACTACTTCCCCTCGAAGGAAGCGATGCTCGCAGAGATGCTCGGCGAGCACGTGAGTGCGCTGGTGGCGATCGCCTCGGACCTGGTGTCGGCGCCGATCGATCCGCGCGCGCGGCTGCGCAACTACTTCCTCGCCCACCTCAAGTACTACTACGAGCAACGCGACCGCCACACCGTGCTGATCGAGGACGTCTACCACCTGCCCGAGGAGGTGCGCGCCCAGGTGAATGCCAACGAGCAGAAGCTGGTGGGCTTCCTGTGCGCGCTGCTGCGCGAGATCAACGCGCAGAAGTTCAAGGACCGCCAGGCCGCGACCACGCACGCGATGCTGATGTACGGCATGCTGAACTGGACCTACACCTGGTACCAGCCCACCGGGCGCCTGAGCCTCGAAACGCTGGCCGACCAGGCGAGCGACATGTGCCTGCACGGCATCGTGTAGTGCGTGCGCGGCCGCGGGTTCAGCCGGTCGCCGGCTGGCCGTGCAGCGTGCCGAGCCAGTCGGCCAGCGCGGCGATGGCCGGCTCCTGCGCGCGGCGCCTGAGCACGCACAGCGAGATGCGGTCGCCGCTGGGCACGAAGCCCAGCGGGGCCGCGATACGTGCCTGCGCGAGCTCCTCGCGCACCAGCACCGAGGGCGCGATGCCCACGCCGAGACCGGCGATGGTGGCCTGGATCATGTAGATCCACTGGCCGAAGGAACGTCGCGGCCGTAGTCGCGCGGCGTCCAGACCATTGGCCTGCACCCAGATCGTCCAGCCGGCCGGATAGGACTCTGTGCCCAGCAGCGCATGCGACAGCACGTCCCGTGGCCGGGCCAGTGTCTTCGCCTGCGCGGGCGTGCAGATCGGCCCGATGTCGTTGTCGGCCAGCAGGATCTCGCTCACCTCGCGCGGATGTGTCCCGCGGCCGCAGTAGACCAGTGCATCGACGTGCCCGGCGCGCAGCCGGCCGAGGTCGCTGCCGGTCTGCAGATTGAGCACGACCTGCGGATGCCGCGCCTCGAAGTCGTCGAGCCGCGGGATCAGCCACTGCAGCATGAAGCTGCCGGGGCAGGCCAGCGTCAGCGCGGTGGCGGGCCGCTGGCCGCGGATCTCGGCGCAGACCTGGCCGATGTCGTCGAGCGCCCGCGCGGTGCTGGCGAACAGCCGCCGGCCGGCGTCGGTGAGCGTCACGCCCGCGGCATGGCGGTCGAACAGCTTGCAGCCCAGCCACGATTCGATGAGCCGGAGCTGGTGGCTCACCGCGCTGTGCGTGACGTTGAGCCGGTCGGCCGCGCCGACCACGCTGCCGGCCTGCGCGGCCGCGGCGAAGGCGCGCAGAGCGGTCAGCGGAGGGAGTTGCTGGAGGTCCATGGTGTGAATTGATTTCACGGCCAGTGTAGAGAAGGATCGCTGGCGAAGGGGCGCGGAGCGGCTTATCTTGAGCGACTCCCGCTCCATCCCCTGCCCACCGTCAGCCATGTCCTCGAACGCCTCGCCGCGCGGCACCGCCGTCCTTCTTCTCGCGATCGTCATCGGTGCCTGGGGCGTCAACTGGAGCGTCGGCAAGGTGGTGCTGGAACACGTCACGCCGATCTGGGCCACCACGCTGCGCATGGTGCCGGCGTGCATCGTGCTGTGGGTGGTGCTGCCGGCTACGGGCCGGCTGGCCGTGCCAACGCGGCACGACCTGCCGGTGATCCTGAGCGTCGGCCTGCTGCACATGGTGGCCTTCTCGGTGCTGGCCGCGCTGGGCCTGCAGTACCTGAGCGCGGGCCGCTCGGTGGTGCTGGCCTACACCACGCCGCTGTGGGTGCTGCCCGCGGCCCGCTTCTTCCTCGGCGAGGCCTTCACCGCGCGCCGCGCCGCCGGCCTGGGACTCGGCGTGACGGGGCTGCTGGTGCTGCTGCAGCCCGCAGCCGTCGACTGGCGCGATGCCGACGTGGTGCGCGGCCACGGCCTGATCCTGCTGGCCGCGGCCTGCTGGGCCGCCTGCATCGTCTACGGGCGCGCCCATCGGTGGACCACGCCGCCGTTCCAGCTGCTGCCCTGGCAGATGCTGCTGGCGAGCATCGCGCAATTGCTGCTGGCGCTGGCCATCGAGGGCGTGCCGCGCATCGCGTGGTCGATGGAGCTGGTGGCGCTGCTGGGCTACAGCAACCTCATCGGCACCGTGCTGGCCTACTGGGCGATGAACACCGTGAACCGCGACCTGCCGGCTTCCGTGACCTCGATGGGGCTGCTCGGCGTGCCGGTGGTGGGCCTGCTGGCGGCCGACCTCGCGCTGGGCGAAAGGCCCGATGGCGCGCTGCTGCTGGCGACGGGGCTGATCGTGGCGGGCATCGCGATCGGGACTTCGGTGCGGCGCGCACGGTAGCTTTCTGCAAGCGGTCGGCCAACGGTCCGCATCCCCTGCGTCCCCCTTTTTGGCGCGATCGGGTTTGTCGGGCGCTCCCCGCGCTCCTATTCTTTGCGCATGACTCGCCACGACACTTTCTCGGTGTCTCCCCTCGTTCTCGCAAAGTCCGGCCTCCTCATCGAGCGGCTGTGCGAGCGCGCCGGCGTGAAGCCATCGAACGCGTGGAGCACGAGCGAGTTCTTCCGCATCTGGGCCGCGGCGGACGAGGCGTTCGACGATCCGTCCGCGGGACTTCGCTTCGGTGCCGAAGGGATCGCCCGGGGCTATGGCGTGGCCTCGATCGTGGCGCTGCACGCGCCCGACTTTCGCCGCGCGCTGGCGGCCCTCTCGCGCTACAAGCGCCTGACCTGCCCCGAGCTCGTCGAGGTCGAGACCGTGGGCGAGCAGACGACGGTGCGCTATCGCTGGCTGCTGGCGACGAGTGAGGTGCCGCGCCTGCTCGTCGACATGACCATGGCCTCGCTGCGGGAGCTGGCGCGGCATGGCAGCGCCGGACGGATCGCGCCCCTTCGACTGGAACTGGCGCGTCGGCCCCAGCATCAGGCGCTGTTGCGCCGCCACTTCGGATGCCCCATCGTCTTCGGGGCCACGCACGACGCGATGGTGTTCGACCGCACGGCGCTCGACGTGCCCTTCGTCACGGCGGACGGCGGGGCCTTCGCACGAGTGCTCGAGGGCCTCGAGCAGAGGGCGGCCCACGGCGAGGGCCTGTCCCCGCTCGTGGCCGAGACCCGCGTGGCGATCGCGCGCCAGTTGAGCGAAGGCCTGCAACCCGGCATCGCGGCGGTGGCGAGCCGGCTCCACCTCAGCAGTCGCACGCTCCAGCGTCGCCTGGACGAATGCGAGACGAGCTTCCAGCAGCAGCTCGCCGCGGTGAGGCACACCACGGCGACACGGCTGCTCGCCAACACGGTGCTCGATCCGGTGGCCATTGCCATGCTGCTCGGCTTCGTCGAGCCCAATTCGTTCGCCCGCGCGTTTCGCGGCTGGGAGCGGACCACCCCTTCCCGTTGGCGCGAGCGTCAGACCGCCGACCAGGCATGAACCACGAAAGCAACCTCTCATGACCTCCACACGCGTCCTCGTCACAGGTGGCTCCGGCTTCATCGCCGGACACTGCATCCTCCAGCTCCTCGCGCAGGATCATCGCGTGCGGACCACCGTTCGATCGCTCGCCAGGGAGGCCGAGGTGCGGGCGTCGCTCGCGGATGCGGGCATGGTGCACGGCGACAGGCTGAGCTTCGTCGCCGCCGACCTCCTGCGCGACGAAGGTTGGGCGCAGGCCATGGCCGATGTCGACTTCGTTCTGCATGTCGCATCGCCGGTGCAGCCCGGGCACGTGGCGAACGAGGACGACCTGATCGTCCCCGCGCGCGAAGGCACGCTGCGCGTGCTGCGGGCAGCGCGCGACGCGGGCGTCAAGCGCGTCGTCCTCACCTCGGCGTTTCATTCCGTGAGCTGGGGATATCCCCACGACGACCACACGTTCACCGAGAACGACTGGACCGTTCTCGACGGCCCCGGCGTCGATGCCTACGGCAAGAGCAAGACCCTCGCCGAGCGCGCGGCATGGTCCTTCATGGCCGCCGAGGGCGGAGGGCTGGAACTCGCCACCATGCTTCCCGTCGCGGTGATGGGACCGGTGATGGGCAAGGACATCTCCGGGGCCAATCATGTGATCCAGCGCATGCTCGAGGGGGACATGCCGGGTTTCCCGAACCTGTTCATCCCGGTTGTCGACGTGCGCGACGTGGCTGACGCGCACATCCTGGCGATGACCCATCCAGCGGCCGCGGGCGAGCGCTTCCTGCTCTCGAATGGCCAAGCGCTGGCGATGCGGGAGATCGGCGCCATCGTCAAGACGGCGCTCGGCGAAGCGGCCAGACGCGTGCCGACCCGCACGATCCCCGATCTCGTGCTGCGCGCGGTCGCGCTCTTCAATGCCGAGCTTCGCCCCTTCATTCCCGATCTCGGCCACGCCAAGAAGACCTCCAACGAGAAGGCTGGTCAGGTGCTCGGCTGGACACCACGCGATGCCCGCGAGGCCATCGCGGCGGCCGCGAAGAGCATGCAGGCCAGGGGATTGCTCAAGGCCTGAGCTTGCGGCCTGCTTCGGGCGAACGCGTGCCGATCTTCGGCGGCTCGGGCGGAGCCCCGGGCGCGCCGGCCTGCAGCCAGGCGATCTTCGCGTCGACGAGGTGCAGCATCGCGGCGAGTTCCTTCTGCTGCTGGCGTAGCCTCTCGCGCCGCGCGACCATGGCCTGCAGCATGCGGCCGCGGCCGCCGGCACGGCGCTCGTTCATCAGCAACTGGATCTCGGCGAGCGACATGCCCATGGCCTGGCCCGCGCGGATTGCGGCCACCAGCCGCAGGTCGCGTGGCGAGAACTCGAGATAGGGCCGCGTGCCGCCGGCCTGCTGCGAGAACTCTGCGATCCACATGGGGCGGCTCCGGGTGACTTGACTGTGAACTTGGCTTCATAGTTGCAAGCGGCGTGCGTAGATGTCCGTCCTCTTCCGATCGGTGCCAGATTTCCCTCAGTACAAAGATTCTGGAGTTGGCGTCGCGTCCTCGCTTGATTGTCAGCGACGGAGACGCGCCAGCGCTCGAGAAGCGAAAAGACTATCTAGCCGACAGGGGTTGGGGCACCTGGGTCACATTGCCTGAGGTCTGTGGCCAAGCGTATGTGCAGACGGGCGAGGACTTGCTCACGGTCGATGCGATAGTGGGAAGATGCAACGCTTTTGCCGGCGCAATCGAGGGGCTAGAGAGGCTGACCCCAGCGGACTTCCCCGAACAGAGCGCTCGCGGACCCATTTTTGCAGCGATGGCTCGGGACGCTAGGCTTGCAGAAATCGGCACGAAATGCACTTATGCATCAACTCAAGGGCGCGCTCTACGAGCGGCTGTCAGGCGAAGAGCTCAGCGAAAACGCCAAGCGGCTTGCAAGGTACATCGCGAACTACGCATTGTGATTCCGTCTGGCGTCCACTAAGCGGCGAAGCGCTTCCCGCATCGTGTTAGGGATTGGCGCCATCGCTTGTACAGGTGCGGGGTCAAGGAGTGCTCGGCCTACTCCGACGCGTCGCCGCCTTCCTGCATCAGCACCCAGTAGAAGGTCCCAGGACCCGGGTTCGGCAGCGTGGACCAAGATTCGCCGAAGGTGGGTCAGGTCCGCCCCTTTAGGTACTCCCGAACCTCTTCGGCGGAACTGCCCACCGCCTTCAGCGCGTCCGCATTTGGGTTTTGCTGCGGCCAAGTGCTTCGGTCCAGGACTTCACTTCGTGGAGTTCTTTCAAGGAAACCAGCTTCCTGTCGAACCGGGATTTCTTCGCATCGTTATCCATAGAAGTCTCTTATGTCGAAGAACAGCTCGGTTCTCAGACATTCGCGTGGGGTGCCACGTAGGGAAATCTGGCTGACAGCCGAGGCCTGATAACAGCCAAGCCCGCTCCCAACATCCTCCGAATCACCGATCGATCCGTCGCTTGACGCATCAACCTCAGGCCGCCCTCTGCGCTGCCAAAAAGGCCACCGTGTCGGGTGCCCGCATGCTCCGCGCGAGATCAGGTGCCGAAAAGCCTTCCAAGCTCCGAGCATCGATGTCGGCGCCGTGCTTCAGGAGCACCTTCAAGATGTCGAATCGGTTGAACATCGCGGCGAACATGATCGGTGTCTTGCCGCCGGGCGGAGCAAAACCTGGCTGAGCCCCGTGCGCCAGCAGGAGCTCACCGATGGGTTGAAAGCCTTTGAACGCTGCTCCAGCCAGTGGCGTCTGGCTCTTGTCGTTGAATCGATCGGGGTCGGCAGCGGCCCTTAACAACGCCTCCGTAACTTCGGCGTGCCCGTGATACGCGCTAAGCATCAGGAGCGTGTCGCCGTTGTGATTGCTCATGTTGGGCGGAAGCCCCTTCTTCAGCAGACGCTCCACCGTTTCAGCATCGCCGGTGCGCGCCGCGCGCTGCTGCCGGTTCCATCGCCTCCTTGTTTTTGCGATGCGCCGCGATGCATCCATTCGCCTCGTGAGAGAGCTCTGCTTCCCGGGCAATGCATTGCCGGAAGTCAGCCTTCCGGCTGCAATGACAGGATAAGAGTCGTTCATAGGCCGATGAATTCACATCAGCGTATCTAGGATGGTAATTCGCCAACGTGGTCAGCTTGAAGTCAGTGTGTTCATGCCAGGGATTAAATCGATTTCCCTGGACCTATATCTCCGTCGACGGATCGGTGTTGCACCACACAGCCGACCCGCCATCTGCTGCCTGAGACAGTTGTGTGATGGCATTTGATATTGATTTGATTTCGTCATTTCCGTGACATTTCTCGTCGCTAACCTCCTGTACTTGTGTTTGTAAATGTCAAGTTGGCAACCAGATATATGAAAACAGTTGCCCAGGCCGAGTGCATTCTCGGATCGAGAAGAGGAATATCGCGGGCTCATAGTGACCATCTACTTCGCGCGCAATTGCGCGCCATGGTCTTGTCCTTTGGATCCTCTGGCGACGACGCATGCGTTCGTGTGCGAGAACGGGCGTCTTGCTTCAGATCACTTTGGCACGAAGAAAGGGATCGCGCCGAATCGAAGTGCCGAAGCCGTTTGCAGGATAGAGGTGTGCGTGCACGCTGATCTCGCACTGCACATGATGGGCGATCTGTTCTGGGTCGGCCTGATGGTGTGCGGACCTGTGCTGGGCCTGACGATGCTGGTCGGTCTCATCATCAGCATCTTGCAGGTCGTGACGCAGGTGCAAGAAATGTCGCTCACTTTTGTCCCGAAACTTCTGGCTGCCGGTGTAACGCTCTTGATGTTCGGTTCCTGGATGTTGCGGCAGCTCATGCAGTTCGCGACCCAGCTGTGGTCGGCCATTCCAGGGATGTTCTAGTCCAATCTGGCAATGGACATCCTCTCAACTTCCTCATGGATGGCATGGGTTGTGGCGACCCTGCTGCTGTCGCTGCGCGTCGGCGCGGCACTGCTGATGACGCCCGTGTTTTCGCAGGCCAACGTTCCTGTGATGGTGCGAGTTCTAGTGGTGCTGGGGTTGGCCTGTGCGTTGTGCGGTGGTTTGGATGTGGCAGGTGACGGTGACTTTCATCGCTCCTTTCAATTCCTCGCCGATCATCCTGGCGTCCTTGTCCAGTCTGCAAGCACGGAGCTTGCATTGGGCGCCCTGCTCGCGGTCGCTATCCACCTTGCTTTTGCAGCGGTCGCCGTGGCGGGTGGTCTGCTCGATGTCCAGCTCGGCTTTGGGTTGGCGCAAGTCTTCGATCCGGCGTCCGACGCCGCTTCGCCGATTCTCGCCACGGCATTCAATCAAGCTGCGGTTCTGATTTTCTTCCTGGTGAACGGGCACCACGCATTGTTGCGCGCGATTGCCTACAGCCTGGATCGCTTTCCGTTGGGTGCGGCATGGCCTCTTGAGGTCGGGTTGCTGCCAGTGATCAAGCAAGTGGGAGGAATGCTGGGACTGGCATTTTCCTTGGTCGCGCCGGCTGTTTTCTGCGTCCTGCTTGTTGAACTGGCGCTTGGAGTGCTCGCTCGAAATCTTCCGCAGATGAACATGCTCGCGATGGGTATGCCCGTCAAGATTGTGGTCGGATTGCTCGCGTTGACGCTTTGGTTTTCTGGCGTAGGCCCGATCATGGACCGTATTTACCAGTCGATCTACGCGACCTGGGACGCTGCCCTGGAGCCATCTGGCAGTGCGGGGCGATAGTGGCGCAATCCGATCTCGATCGCAATCAGACCGCGACGCCCTACAAGCTGAAGAAGGCGCGGGAACGCGGGCAGGTTGCCAAAAGTCCAGATGTGGTGGCGGCAACGGTGTTCCTGGCCGCGATGATCTTTCTTACTTGGCAAGGGTGGCCGGTGTGGCAGAGCCAATTCCGGCTGGACCGCTTGCTTCTCTCGCAGGCGGGCCGGATTGAGGTCACGACCAGCGTCATAGGCTCGCTCGTCCAGCGCATGTTGTACGAGACGCTGTTGATGGCGGCGCCATTCTTCGTCATGCTGTTGATTGCGGCCATCGTCGGCAATCTCGTCCAGACTGGTCCCGTCCTTTCAGTCCATCCCATCAAGCCCGATTGGGAGCGTCTGAACCCCATGGCCGGTTTCAAGCGCACATTCTCCGTTCGGACGCTGTTTCTGGCAGGCAGGGCGGTCCTGAAGCTGCTGCTGCTTGGATTGGTTGTCTATCTTTCACTCAAGGGCCTGCTGCCGCAGTTCTTTCACCTGGCGGGACTGTCCGCCCACGGGATCGTTCGCACCCTGCTGGATGACTTCGCCTCCGTCGGGCTCAAGCTCGCGGGGATGTTGGTGCTGATCGCCATTGTCGACTTCGTCTACACGCGACGCGAGTTTGCGGGGAAGATGCGCATGAGCAATCGGGAGATGAAGGACGAGGTAAAGCAGCGCGAAGGAGATCCCAGAATCCGTGCTCGCCTGCGTGAATTGCGTCGAGAGATGTTCAAGCGCAGTTTGGCGTTGAGAAAGACCCGTAGCGCCGACGTGCTGATCACGAATCCGACCCATGTGGCGGTGGCTTTGCGTTACGTCCACGGGGAGATGGATGCACCGCAGCTCATCGCCAAGGGGCGCGGATTCATGGCCGCCGCGATGCGTCAGATCGCGGCGCGCCATCGCATTCCCGTGGTGCAAAGTCCAAGTTTGGCGCGTGCCCTCTACGGTGGCCTGGCAATCGGCCAGCATGTGCAGCCAGACCTCTATGCGGCGGTGGCGAGAATCATCGTCTGGGTGTTCGCTCGCCGCGATGCGATGAATCAGTCATCCACTCCTTCGCGCGCCGCCACGTCGGGGAGGATGGCGCGATGAGAAGCTCGTGCCCAGAGGGTAAGCCATGGATCGGCTGAAGCAGTATCTCGGAAAGAACAGCGACATCGCAATGGTCGCGATGGTTCTGGGCGTGCTGGTCGTGCTGTTCGCGCCGATTCCGGCGGGCCTTCTCGATTTCCTGATTCTCACGAACTTCAGCTTCGCATTTCTGGTTCTGTTGCTGACCTTCTACATGGCGCGACCTGTCGAGTTTTCGACATTTCCTTCGCTTCTGCTCATCGCCACTCTGTTCCGGCTGTCGCTGAATGTGGCGGCGACGCGACTGATCCTCTCCGACGGCAGTGCAGGCAAGGTGATCGCCGCCATCGGCTCCTTTGTGGTCGGTGGCAACTATGTCATCGGCCTGATTGTCTTTTTGATTCTCATCGTCGTGCAGTACGTCGTCGTCACGAGCGGCGCCCAGCGCGTGTCGGAAGTCGCCGCACGGTTCACTCTGGACAGCATGCCCGGGCAGCAGATGAGCATCGATGCGGATCTGAACATGGGCTTCATCGATCAGATCGAGGCGCAGAAGCGACGCAAGAACCTGGAAAAGGAGGCGGCGTTCTACGGCGCGATGGACGGCGCGAGCAAGTTCGTGAAGGGTGATGCAGTCGCGGGCATCATCATCATGCTCATCAACATCATCGGGGGTCTGGTGATTGGCGTGATGCAGCACGGGCTCGGTTGGAGCCAGGCGCTACAGACCTACACGCTGCTCACCATCGGCGACGGCATCGTGACGCAAGTGCCCGCGCTCGTGATTGCCGTAGGCACCGGCATCATCGTCACTCGTTCGGCCTCGGATTCGAATTTGAGTGCAGAGGTATTGCGGCAGATCACATCGTTTCCCAAGACTTTGTTGATGGTCGCGACTGTCCTGGGGGGACTGTTGTTGCTGCCTGGGTTGCCGGTGCTGCCCACCTTGGTACTCATCGCGTGCGTGCTGATCGCATCGAGCGTCGCGTATCAGGTCCAGAAAAAGAAGACCGCGGAGGCGCAGGCGTCGGCGGCCTCAGCTGGCGTGACGGCGAAGCCTGCCTCAGCGCTGGACGACGACCCTTACGCGCTGCTGTCCGTTGAGCCGATCGAGGTCCACCTTGGGTCTCATTGGACGTCCCTCGTCAGCCAGCCCGGGAGCATTCTGGTCGAGCGCATCGCCGCTTTTCGCAAGCTTCATGCCCAGGAATTTGGAATGGTGCTGCCGCCCGTGCGCTTCAAGGAGGCGCCGAAGCTGGCACCTGACCGCTACGAGATCGCACTGGACGGCGTGGTCTGCGCCAGAGGCTTGGTGTATTCGGATCGGGTGCTGGCAATCCATCCAGCGGGCGATGTGCGAAGCATTCCGGGCGAGGTGACGCGAGATCCTACCTACGGACTGCCTGCCTTGTGGATCAATGCATCGCAGCGAGACGGGGCGGTTGCGGCCAAATTCACCCTGGTCGATGGGCCGACGGTGTTCATGACCCATCTGACCGAAGTCTTGCGTCGCGAATCCGCAACCCTGCTGAGCCGCGCCGAGACGGAGAAACTGCTGACGAGGGTTCGCCAAGTTCAGCCGGGTTTGGTGGAAGAACTGATTCCGTCGGTGCTGTCCGTCAGCGATGTGCAGAAGGTTCTGCAAAATCTCCTGCGGGAAAAGGTTTCCATCCGTCACGTCGAGGCCATCCTTGAGACGCTTGCAGACGCGGGACGGCAGAGCAAGGATGCCAGCACCCTTACCGAGTTCGTGCGACATCGACTCGGTCATGCGATCTGCCAATCCCTGGTAGGCGAGGCCAACGCCTTGCAGGTGATGACACTCGATCCCGCGATCGAAAGCGAATTTCTCCACAGTCTGCAAATTGCGAGAAGCGGTGAGGGCTCGCCGCGGCCGTTCGTGCTCGACCCCAAGCTCGCCGAGCAGCTCATGGGGCGACTGGTTCAGCAGGCGGAGCGAATGATGAAGAGCAATCTGCTGCCCGTGCTCCTGTGCGCACCCGAGCTTCGCCGGCACGTTCGAAGTCTGTCGGAGCGCGCAATGCCGCACTTGCGGGTTCTCGCGATGACCGAGATTCCCCAGACCATCGAGCTCAAATCCTGGGCCATCGTCGCCCTATGACAGCCGAATCGAGATCGGAATTTCCATGCAACACGTTCTAGCGATCACTCTCGCAGCGATGCATCAGGACATGCAGCGTATGGATCGCGTCGCCCTCAACTTGGCGAATGCATCGACCCCCGGTTACAAGCGGGAGATCGTCGAGGCGCGGCCTTTCGTTGAAGTGCTCGACGATGCTGCGGTGTCAACCGGCGCCTCGGATGTCCGGATGGATGCCGCCGTCCTGAGCGCCGCACCCATGAGCGTCATGTTCGACACGCGACCCGGCACCCTCAAGGCGACCGGTGAGCCCCTCGACGTTGCTTTGACCGGAGACGGGTTCTTTGAAGTGGCGAGCAGCAGCGGTCCTGCCTATACGCGCCAAGGCAATTTCCAGCTGGATGCACGCGGTCGACTGGTCAGCGCACAAGGTGACCCTGTGATGGGGAAGGGTGGGGAGATCTATCTCACGACGCAACACCCGGTGATTGATGGCGCAGGAAACATCACCGAGCCGGACGCAACGACGGGACCGTCCGCCACCGCGCCCGGAACACCGGTGGCGCAGCTCAAGATTGTTCGGTTCGATCGCAGCGGCGATATGCAACACCTTGGCGGTGGTTTGATGGCACCCGGTTCCGGCATGAGCGTTCTTTCCGATGGCGAGGTTCGCCTGCGGCAAGGTGCGGTAGAGAACGCCAATGTCAGTTCGATGCAGGAGATGGTGCAGCTCGTTCAGACGATGCGCCATTTCGAGTCGATGCAGAAGATGGCCCAAGGCTATGACGAAATGGTGGGAACCGCCGTCCACAAGCTGGGGGATTTGTCTTGATCGCCCGCACGCCCGGGCTTGTCTGCCATTTCACCAGGGACCAGGCGAAGCGGGCCGGCAAAAGGAAACCTCATGTTTGATGCACTCTATATCGGTGCGACGGGTATGCAAGCACAGCAGCTCAATGTCGACACGATTGCCAACAACCTGGCCAACGTCAATACGACGGGCTTCAAGAAAGGGCACGTGAGTTTCAACGAGCTCATGTCACTCGAAGCCATGCATGCCGCCGAAGCGTCGTCTGTCCTCGATGGCGCACAGGGGATGGGTCCTTTGGCCTCGTTGCCCTCTCTGGGCGCGGGTGTTGGCATATCCGCCATGGGCAAGCTGTTCGATCTTGGCACGGTGACGCCGACAGGCTCCGCATGGGACTTGGCCATTCAAGGCGATGGTTTCATGCAGGTCACGCTGGCCGATGGGTCGACGGCCTTCTCGCGCGGCGGGACGCTCAAGGTCAACAGCGACGGACTGCTCGCGACGCAATCGGGTGCGCCGCTGAAGCCGGGGATCAGCATTCCAACCGATGCGACAAGCGTCGCCATCGCCGCCGACGGTGTTGTCACAGTCACGGTTCCCCATCAGAGCAAGCCTGTTGATGTCGGCCAGCTTCAGTTGGTCCGTTTCGCCAATCCCACTGCACTCCTCGCCCAGGGCGACAACCTCTATCGTTCCTCCGATGGCTCTGGCGAACCGATGCCTGGCAGCGCGGGGCAGGAGGGAATCGGTACCCTTCAGCAGGGCGCCCTGGAGGGCTCGAACGTCAAGATGGTCGACGAGATGGTAGCGCTCATGGTCGCGCAACGCGCCTATGAAGCGAATGTCAAAGTTGTCCAGGCTTCGGATGAACTGCTTGGCATGGTGAACAACCTGCGCAAGTGATGGCGATGCACCGTGCATGCGTGAGATATCCAGGCTGGCTGCTGCTGGCGGGCTTCCTTTGGGCGTTGCCTTCCTTGGCTGGCGCTGAGGCTCTCACATCGGCATCGGCATCGGCGCAGATGGAATTGCGGCAAGGCGTGAGGATGACCCATCCTGAGGTCACGCTGGGAGACGTGGCGAACATCACCAGCAGCTCGTTGCCAATCTTGCAGCACTTGATGGCTCTGCCGCTTGGACGATTGCCTCAAAATGGGGAAGCGGTCCCGCTGGAGCGAGATACGGTGCTTCGCTGGATTCGCGTCCGCCTCGGGATGGCTGCCGACCAGATTGCCTGGCGCGGGCCTGCAGGCAGTCAGATCCGGCTCGCGACCGTCGATGTGTCGGGCGAGCAGATCGCAGCCGCAGCACAAGGCGCGTTGCGGGCGACGCTTGCCAAGAGCGGCCTGCGAGCGCAGGTGGATGTCAACGAGATTCCGCGGGACCTTCACGTGCCGGGCGGGGCGCTCGAGCTGCGGCCTCGCGCTGCGATAGGTTGGCGCCATGCGGCAAGAGCGGGGATGCTGGATCCGCAGGGCACCGACCCTTCAATGTTGGCCAAGCGCCAGTCAGTGTGGGTGGACCTCTGGGTGGACGGCCGCTTCGTCCGGACGGTACCCGTTGGCCTGGAGGTCAGTGTCTTTGCGCCGGCCTACGTGGCCGTGAACAGCCTCCCTGCGGGGCAAACAGTCGATCTCGCCCGACGCAAGGCGGGGCAATTCACCGTGCAGGACGTGGAGTGGTCGGGCCGCAGCTCCCCGCCCCTCGGGCCATCGATGCCCGAGGAGAGCGAGGCGGCCGCCAACGTTGCGGCAGGCACCGCGAACCCGGAAGACGTGGGCGCCCTCCGATTGCGTCGCCCTCTCGCCGCAGGCAGCCCGCTCACACGGGCGGACGTTGAGAAGCGACCCATGGTCGCACGTGGCGACTACGCCACGCTGCGTGCCTTCCAGGGGATGATCGAGTTGGAAAGCCGCGTTGAAGTAATGCAGGACGGTGTCCTCGGGCAGGCGGTTCGCGTCAGGCTGGCCGGAGCATCTGGCACCGTCGTGGCGCGCGTCACTGCGCCCGGCCAAGTCGAGGTGCGTCAGTGAAGAAGTTTTGGAGACCCGTTCGGTGGGATCGGCGATGGCCGCACCACCCCGCGACAGCTTTGATACTCCTGTTGTCTTTGTCCACCTCCGGCTTGCATGCCGAGAGCCTGTATGACGAGTCTTCCTACAAGGCGCTTGCTGGCGACCACAAGGCGTTTCGTGTCGGCGACTTGCTCACCGTGCAAGTCTACGAACAATCTTCCGCGTCAACCACCACAGACACTTCTACGCAGCGCAGCAACAGCTTGAGCCTGGGATTCGGTTCCACCCAGAGCGCGAGACGTCGTGGCGGTGACCTGGCGCAAGCCGGCAGTTTCGATGGCGGCGGGACCACGCAGCGCGCCAACAAGCTGCTGGTCACGCTGAGCGTCTCGGTGCGCGAGGTGCTTCCCAACGGGGACCTCAAGATCGCGGGAGACCAAGTACTGACGGTGAATGAAGAGCAGCACAAGGTGAATCTGGAAGGGCGCGTGCGTCCGCAGGACGTTTCCAGCGACAACGTGGTGCTGTCCACGCGACTCGCAGACGCTCATATCAATTACATCGGCGACGGTGACCTGTCGGAGCGGCAGAAACGTGCCTGGTGGCGTCACGTCGTCGACTGGATCGGTCTGTGATGGGAGGCCTCGACGTGCTCACCTTGCGCAATCTTGCATGGATCGGCTCGACGCTGCTCTGTATGCTCGCCGCGGGCCCGATACCGGCAGCTGCGCAGGTCACCTCCGCAAGAACCGAGACGGTGCGTGTCAAGGACCTGGGCAAGCTGCAGGGGTGGCGCGAGAACGCACTAACCGGCTATGGGGTCGTGACCGGGCTCGCCGGGACCGGGGACTCTCCAACCAGCGCGACGACCCGGCAAGCACTCTCCAATGTGCTGTCCCAATTCAACCTGAGCGTGCCGGCCTCCCAGATTCAGAGCCGCAACGTTGCCATCGTGATGGTCTCCGCCGAGATGCCTCCGTTCGCGCGCGCGGGTGACACCTTGGATGTGACGGTGGCTTCGGCAGGGGACGCCCGCAGCCTTGTCGGCGGGAGTCTCCTGATTGCGCCGCTGAAAGGCGCGAACGGGCGGGTCTATGCCCTGGCGGAAGGCCCGTTGTCCGTGGGCGGCTATCGCTACGACGCGAATGGCAACGTCGTCCAGAAAAACCATCCTACCGTGGGTTCGGTGCCCAACGGTGCCAGGGTCGAGGTCGGGATCAATGCCCAGATGGTGGGTGCCAATCAGACCGTGACCTTCGTGCTGACCGATCCTGACTATACGACCGCCAACCGCATCGCCATGGCGATCAACACGCAGATCGACGCCGGCCTGGCGCAGGCACGCGACGCCGAGGGCATCGAAGTACGTGTCCCCGAGGGGCAGCGCGACCAACTGGTGAATTTCATCGCCAGGATTGAGAACGTCAACGTGGAGCCGGATCGGCGCGCACGCGTCGTCATCAACGAACGCACCGGCACGGTGGTCGCCGGGGGGGATGTCCGGATCTCAAAGGTCGCGATCTCGCACGGTGACCTCAAGATATCGATTGCCAGCACCAACACCGCCTCCCAGCCCAACGGCCTCTGGGGTGGCGGCGCCGGTGTGCGCACAGCGCTCCTCACCAACACGACAGTCGATGTCAATGAACAGAATGGACCAGGTTTTCTGGGGCCAGACAACAGCACGGTGGCCGATCTCGTCCAGTCGCTGGCCAAGCTCAAGACCAACACCCGCGACGTGATTTCCATCCTGCGAGCCGTGAAGGCCGCAGGCGCGCTGCATGCGGAACTCGTTGTCCAGTAGAGCGCCACATGTTTCAGCCCGACAACCCCCAATCATTCAGGAGCATTGCATGACAGATGGTCTGGAAGCGATCACGACAACCGTGTTGGGCCTCGCGCTGGATGCGGCGAGCCTGCGCCAACAAGCCATCGCGACCAACATCGCCAATGCCAACGTGGCGGACTACGCACCGCTGAGCGTCGATTTCGAGGCCCAGCTGGAGGACGCGCGCAGATCGATGGATGGCCGCGGCGCGCTGGACATGTCTTCCCTGGCAGGCGTGTCGCCGCGCCTGGAGATACAGGCGCGTGATGGCGCTTCTGGGCTGAGCGCGAGGGTGCAGTTGGACATGGAGGTCGCGCACATGGCGCAAAACGGGGTGCAGTACCAGGCCCTGGCCAAGGGACTCCAGCAGCATTACGGAATTCTGTCGATCGCCGTCAACGACGGAAAGAAATAAGACACCAGAGGTATCGAACAATGGACTACTCGAGAGCTTTTGCCATCAGCGCGGCAGGGATGACGGCCGAGCGCACGCGTGTGGACGTAGCCACGCTGAACCTCGCCAACGCCAATACCGTGCAAAGCGCCGAGGCCGGCGGCTATCAGGCGCTGCGCGCACTTGTACGCAGCGTGCCCGGCGTGCTGGTTGCCCCTCAGGATTTTGCCGATCAGATGACGAACGCGGCGGGGGTGGCCAGCGCATCGGTCGCAGCGTCGGGATTGCCTCAGGTCAGTATTGAACCCGACACGACGCCACCCAGGATGGTCTACCAACCGGGCCATCCCATGGCCAACAGCAAGGGCTTTGTGGCCTATGCGAACGTGGACAGCGCGACCGAGATGGTCAACATGATGAGTGCGATGCGTGCCTACGAAGCCAATGTCGCCGCCATGAACATGGCCAAGACGCTGGCACTGCGTGCGCTGGACATCGGGAGCAACTCATGAGCGCCGACTTCACCGCTGCGCTGACGGCCGTCGCCGCGAGCGCTGGGGCGAACTCGGCCGTTGCCATGAGCCCAGGCCCGAGCCTTGGGGCAGTCGGCAGCGCATCAGCGCCATTCGGGCAGCTCGTGAGTCAGGGGTTGTCCGATGTGAACAACGCGCTGCTGGTGTCGCAGACCGATCTTCAGCAACTGGCCATGGGTGACGCTCAGAACCTCCATCAGGTGATGATCCGGCTGGAGGAGAGCCGCTTGTCCTTTCAGCTTCTGATGCAAGTGCGCGGACGCTTGCTGGAGGCCTACCAGGACGTCATGAAGATGCAGGTCTGACAGTGAGCCAGCAGCAACAGCAATGCGGCGACGCCAACCGCGGCGGTAAGCAACGGCGCGCCAAAGCGTCGACAGCGTACGGAGTGCAAGGGCAATGAGACGTTTCTGGGACTATCTGGCGCAACGCTTCGGGGCCGCCGGGCGTCGTGGGCTGGTCGCGGGTGTGGCGGCAATCGTCATGCTGAGTGTCATGGCGGCGGCATGGCTTCTTCGCACGGACTATCAGGTGCTTTTCGCCGGGCTCTCGCCTCAGGACACCGCAGCAATGACGGCAGAACTCGATCGACTCAAGATTCCCTATCTCTTGAGTGGCGAGGGAGAAGCGCCCGCAAGCAACCGCGTGTCGATCCTCGTCGATCGCGACGAGGTCTACAGGACCCGCATCAAGTTGATGGGCAAGGACATACCGCTGCATGGCGCGGTCGGCTTCGAATTGTTCAATAACAGCGATCTGGGGATGACCGAGTTCGCGCAAAAAATCAGCTATCAGCGCGCCCTCCAGGGTGAGCTGACACGAACCATCCTGGCGCTCGACGAAATTCAGGATGCACGCGTATTGCTCGCGCTGCCCGAGCAGGGACTTTTCAAGCAGGCCACCAGCAGGCCGAAGGCCTCTGTCACGCTCACGTTGAAATCGGGGCGCCTCTTGCGAGGCGAGCAAGTTCAAGGCCTACAGCGTCTGGTGTCCGCCGCCGTTCCTGGCATTCTGGCCCAGGACGTGACGATCGTCGACCAGAGCGGCGTGGCGCTCACGCGCTCGATCGAGGACGCTCTCGGCGACGCAGGGCCGGCTCCCAGCACCGCAAGGCTCGATCTCAAGAAGGACACGGAAACGTATCTTTCCCGCAAGGCCGTCCTGGTACTCGAGCGTGCCCTGGGGCAGGGTCTGGCGATGGCCAGCGTGGACGTGACGCTCAATATGGATCGTGTCCAGAGCAATACGGACGAGTTCATCGGTTCACCGAGCAGACCGGGCGCCGCGCCCACGGGGGTGATCACGCGGGAGAAGGACACGTCCCGCGAAATGGGGTCGCCGCTCGGATCGAATGGCACGGGAAATCCCGTGGCGCCGCTGGGCGGCAGCAACCAGCATGAGGTGGAGTACGCCGTCGGACATCGCGTCGAACAGGTGATCAGCCAACCCGGTTCAGTGCGCCGGATCCAGGTCGCAGTTGTGGTGCGCGATGCCTTGTCGCCCGATCAGCAGGAACAATTGCGCAGGATGGTCGCTGCGGCCGTGGGTGCTTCCCTCGAGCGGGGCGACTCCGTCGTGGTGCAGACCGTGGCAGGCTTCGTGGCCTCCGGGCGTCACTCGGACAACTCCGCCGATGCCGAGGCAGCATCGCCTGGGGCTGAGCCGCTCGTGCGGGGCGGGTCGAGCCGTCACGGGGATGCCGTGGATGACATTTCTGGCTGGACCGGGTGGCGTTCAGCGGTGGCGTGGGGGGATGCGCATGCCGGGTTCGTCGCCGTCTTCGTGGCGGCCGTCCTGGGTCTGCTGTTCTGGGGCCTTTGGAGCCTGCGCCGCGGCGTCGCACCCCACAACCCTTCCCCTCTGAGCGAGCGAGAGCGTGAAGAATTGCTCTCCCGTGTGCGTGCCTGGATGCAGGAGCCCGCGGTGCAGCGGCCGTCCACGACGCAACCTGTTGACTCCCCAGTGGGTGTGGTCGGCACCGGGGTGCACCCTGTGCAGGGCACGCGATGAGCCAGGCCCTGTTCATGGCGCCATGGATGCACCCCACGGCGCAGGGCGACGGCGCGCACAAGGCTGCCTTGTTGTTGAACGCGTTGGAGGAGCGCGATCGTGCTTGGTTGCTGGGCGAACTGCCTTCGTCGCAACAGCAGCGATTGCACGACTTGCTGGAAGAGTTAGCCGAGTTGAGCATTCCCGCCGATCGGGACCTCTTGGAGCACGCCCTGTCTGCCCCTGCGCCGAATGTGGCCGGTGCGACCCGAGTCAACCTGGAAGATGCAGACGCCCAGGTATTGGCGCGTGTGCTGGGCGGCGAGCCAGCAGAGCTTGTCGCGGATCTGCTTGCCCAGCGTGATTGGCCCTGGGCCGCTCGGTTCCTGGTCGAACTGAGAGATGTCAAGCGACAGCAGGTCCAGGCTTGCATGGCCCGACGCCGGGCCGCTGCAGCGGACCCCGTCGATGAACCGGTGCCGAAACGCAAGTTCGATCAGCATCTGCTCGCGTTGCTGGAGGTCCGGTTGACCTTTGTGGCTCGTTCAGCGGACTCGATCGAGTCGCGCCCCGATGCGCAGTCGCGACGGCAACCGATCGCCTTTGTCTCAGGGGCGCAGGGCCGGCGACAGCCAGGAGGCGGCTGGTGGCGGCGGCTGCTGCCCCACAACCGATCCGGGGAGATCCTCTGATGACGAGTCTGACAATGTCGACGGCCGAGGATGAAAAGGCGGCCGTATTGCACGGTGTGGTGCTCGGGCCTGAGCCGCGTGAACTGCGAAGAGCGCGCTCACCGGTCGTGCAGGCGCGCGCTGCGGCCGCATCCTCCGATGCATCAACCGAGCATTTGTCGTCGACGGCGAGCTCGGTGCAGCGAAGTGCAGATCCGGAGCGTGCCTCGAACAGCGTCGAGGAGCAGACAAACCACGAGGCCTTGCGCCAAGCCAGGGAGGAGGGCTACCGCAGAGGTTCGCAGGATGCGCATCAGCAGGGCTATCGCGCCGGTTTCGACCAAGGCCACCGAAAGGGGATGGAGGAGGGACGGGTTGCCGGGGAGCAAGAGGTCGCGCGTCAGGCCCAGTCTAGCCTGCAGGACATGAAGGCACGCATGGAGCGTATGGACCAATGGCTGGCGAAGCTGCATGCGCAGTCGATGACGCAGCTCGTTCAGCAGCTGCATTCGATCGAGGATGACATGATTGCCATCGTGCATGCGGCCACCTGCCGCTTGGTGGGTGGCATGGCGCTCGATCCTGCCAACCTTCGCGCGATGGTGCGACAAGCCATCGAGGAATGCTGTGGTGCCGGCGCCGAAGGGTCTGCAGCCGATGTCGTGTCGATCCATGTCCATCCGGATGATCTTGAAGTGCTGCAAACCGACGCGGCCGTCGCGCGCTGGCTGGGGCAACAGGGGGCGCGCGGTGTCCGATGGTTGCCTGAAGCGCGCGTCGAGTTCGGTGGATGCATCGTCCAGGGTGTGCAAGGGAGTCTGGATGCGAGGATCGAGACGCAACTCGCTGCGCTGCGCGGTGTGCTGCTCGCCGGCCGGCAGATGCGCTCCAGTGGCCACGCATCGGTGCCCCCATGACAACTCCGCCAAGTTCAGTCCAAACCGGGTCTGATGGATTGCGCGGGTTGCTGCAGCGCGTCCGCACGTGTGAGTTGACCCAGCGCTCGGGTGTAGTGCGCAGCCTGCGCGGGCTGGCCATTGAGGCCCAGGGGCCGCGCAGCCGTGTGGGAGAACTCTGCGCGATCCTGCCGCCGGGCGTGCCCGTGGTCGCGGGACTGCGAACGCTGTTGATGGGCGGAGCGCCGATGAGCGAACTCGATGCCTTCGGCGACTCCGGCCCGACGATGTTGCTGGCCGAGGTCGTCGCCATTCAGCCCGCACGCGTGACGCTGATGCCTTACGGCAGCATGCAAGGGATTGCGGTCGGCAGCACCGTCTTGGCGCTCGGAAACCATTCCGACATCGAAGTCGGTGACGCATTGCTCGGACGCGTGATCGATGGCCTGGGCCGTCCGCTGGACGATCGGCCCTGGCCCGCCACGACCGCGACAGTCCCCGTGCGCAGCGCGCCCTCCAATCCGATGCGCAGACCGCGCATCGAGCGTGTGCTGGAAACCGGCGTGCGCAGCATCGATGGCTTGCTCACGCTTGGACAGGGGCAGCGCGTGGGCATCTTCGCCGGCTCGGGCGTCGGCAAGAGCACGTTGTTGGGGATGATCGCGCAGCACGTGACCGCGGATGTCAACGTCATTGCCCTCATTGGCGAGCGGGGGCGCGAGGTTCGCGAGTTCATCGAAAGGCAGCTGGGACCCGAAGGCTTGCGGCGCTCGGTCGTCGTGGTTGCCTCCGCAGATCAGCCGGCGCTCGCACGGGTTCGCGCCGCTTATGCGGCGCTCGCGATCGCGGAGTATTTCCGCGAACAAGGCCGCCAGGTCTTGCTCACGATGGACTCCATCACCCGTCTTGCCATGGCGCGCAGGGAGATCGGCCTGTCGGCTGGCGAGCCGCCCACCGCACGTGGCTATCCGCCCTCGGTGTTTGCCGAGTTGCCAGAGCTGTGCGAGCGTTGCGGGACGGCGCCGTCGGGCGGCTCCATCACTGCGTTGTTGACCGTCCTCGTTGAGGGCGACGACCTGAACGAGCCGGTCTCCGACGCGCTGCGCGCGATCCTGGACGGACACATTGTCTTGTCCCGGCACCTGGCGCACCAGGGCCAGTATCCGGCGATCGACATTCTCAAGAGTGCCAGTCGCTTGCTGCCAGACCTCACGCAGGCGCAGGAGCGAGAGATGATCCTTGCCGCGGTCCGCACGCTGGCGCTGCTCGAGCGCAATCGGCAGATGGTCGAACTTGGGGCGTATGAGGCCGGGTCCAACCCGGATCTGGATGCGGCCCTGGCCTGCCAGGCCGAGCTGCAGGCATGGTTGCGCCAGTTCGCGGGAGGTGTCTCCCGCAGCGAGGCCATGCAGCAGCTGCAGCAATGGCACGCAAGGCTCGAGGTGATCCGCAGCAAAGCGGTCCAGCTGCCGGAAGACGGCGCTGGACGACGGCCGCGTCCTTCGGCGGTCTCCGCCGGTACGCGCAGCGACTCCTTGACGTCGACCGTGCCGCCCGCGAAAGCGCCATCAGGCACGCACAGGAGCGCGGCATGAGTGCCGACCTCAGACGCTTCGACTACGCGCTCGATCCGTTGCTGCGCCTGCGACAGTGGCAGCTTGACGAACTTCGCACACGCCTCGGAAGGATTCAGCGCCACATCGCGGAAGCGCAAGAGGAGATGGAGGTCCTGCATGAAGAACTTCACCAACAGGGGCGCCATGCGGCGCAGGCCTTGTTGGCGCATTGTGATCCGACCCGGCATGCACGCAGCCTGCACTGGCTGCGACAACAGCGCGAAAAGATCGCCGTGTCGAGCCAACGGTTGACCGATCTGCAGATGCAGCGCGACGAGCTCATGGTGCGCTCTCGCGAACAGCAACTGAAACTGGAGGCCGTGCAGGCGCACCGCGACGAAGCGGTCGCTGAATTCGTGCGAGCCGATACCGCGCTTACGGCTGCCGCGGCAGACCGGGATTGGTTGGCGCGTCGCACGAGCGACGATATGCACGACACCGCCGCGAACCTCGGAGCGCCGGCATGACGCAGGGCATCCTTTTCCCGTTGATGATGCAATGGCCCGCGGCGCATGGCCACGAGCAGTTCACGCTGCCGCAACCTCGCGACGGTGGCGATGGCCAGTCTCGGCAACTGGACTGGCAGCGCGCACTGGAGCGCGCACAGGAAGGCGGGTTCTCCGCATGGTTCGGTGCCCCGCCACCAATAGCGCCCGAGGCGGTCGGGCCCGCGTCGAGCTCTGCCTGCGCGCCTCCCGATCCAGCCCCTGCGGTCAGGCAACTCGGTGAAAATTCCTCGAGCCCGGCGTGGTCGCGCGTCGCGGGGAACGATGCCACCGCAAAGCAAGCCCACGAGGCTTCTTTGGCGACCTCGTCCACCTTGCGTCCCCAGCGCGATCGCGCCTGCACCGTCGCTTTGTTTGCCCAGGCGGCTGCGCAAGCATTGATGCGAACGGTCGTTCCGACCCATTCGATGGGCGATGTGCTCGGCGGAACGCAGGCCGCGAGCAGTGGTGTCCCGCCAGCACCATGGGCCTCTGCGGACAGTCCCTTTTTTGGCTCGGCTGTGCTGGCCGAGGGGGACGTCGGCGAGGACTCTGAGCCCGACGCCGGCCGCTCCAGCCCATCGGCCGAGCGCCCTGTTGGCATGGCACAGCAGTCGGTCGAAGACGACGCCGTACGGCTCCATGCGGAGTGGTCCGAGCAAGGTGTTCGGGTCTGGCTCGGCACCGATGCCGGTGTTCATCTGCCCCTGGATGCATTGGCGCTGCAGCTGCAACGTGTGCTCGCCGCGAGCGGTGAACGACTGATCGCGCTGATGTGCAACGGGCGACGGGTCTGGGCGCACGACGTTGTCGACGCCGCGGCACGGCGCGTGGCCACGCTTCGTCCCGCAGTGCCGGTTTTCTCTTCCAGTCCCCCTTTTACCAAACCCTATTCACAGGAGGTGTCATGACCATCGGCGCAGTCAGCGGGGCCAGCGGCCCCACCAGCAATTCCGACCTGAGCCTGCAGGATTTCTTGCAGGTGTTGATGACGCAGCTGACCTACCAAGACCCCCTGAAGCCCATGGACAACCAGGAGTTCATGGCTCAGATCGCTCAGTTCACGTCGTTGGAACAGACCCAGCAGGTCAACGCCAACATCCAGGCGATGGTGGTCAACCAGGCGGCGCAGCAATCGATTGGCCTCATCGGTCACACCATCAACATTTCCACCGCGAGCGGACCCGTCTCTGGGGCGGTGACCTCGATCGACCTGACGACCGGCACGCCGCAACTGACGCTCAAGACCAGCGCGGGCACGCTCACCGGGGTCACGCTGGCCCAGATCACTTCCGTCCAGTAACGAGGCTCCAATGATCGATTCCATCATGATTGCGGAGAGTGGTCTGCGCGGCTTCGAGCAGGGGCTGCTCACGATCTCCAACAACACGGCAAACCTCAATACGCCGGGCTTCAAGGCGGCGACCACTCAGTTCGCTGACATGCCCTATGGCAACAACGGGGGTATCGGTAGCGGGTCCTTCGGGCAGGTCGGCCATGGGCTCAGCACGCTGGGCACCACGCTCAGCTTCTCGCAAGGGCAACCGCTGAGCACTGGCAATCCGCTGGACCTGGCGATCGATGGCAACGGGTTCTTCATCCTGAAAGACTCCCGCGGCAATCTCCACTACACCAAGGATGGGCAGTTCAAGTTCGATGACAGCGGGACGCTGGTGTCCACGGCAACGGGCGAGCAGGTGATGATGAGCGACGGTGGAGGCGAACTGCATACCGTATCGCTGACCAGCCTGCAGACCAGCGCGGCACAGGCAACCACCAAGGTCACGCTCAACGGCAATCTGTCCTCGACGGCAACCACCGCCACCGTCGGAAACCTTACCGTGATCGACAAGGCTGGCACGACCCACAAGCTGACGCTCGAATTCGCACCGGTTTCCGGAACGCCCGGTAGCTGGACTGCCACACTGAAGGATGGCGCGACCACCGTGGGAACGGCCAATCTCAAGTTCGAGAACGGCTCGCCCACCGTTGCGACCGGAAAGCTCGCCTTCACATACACCCCGCCCGGCGAGGCACCGATGGCGCTGACGCTCGACATGTCCAGCGGTGTCACCTCCTTCGATACCGGTACAGGTTCGACTTTGACCTTTGCCGGGCAAGATGGCTTCGGGGTCGGCACCTTGAGCCAAGAAACCTTTGACAGCACGGGCACGCTGGTCCTGAGCTATTCGAACGGACAGACGGCGAAGAAAGGCCAGCTGGCACTGGCGCAGTTCAGCTCGCCGGACGACGTGGAAGCGGTCGGCAGCAACGAATTTTCCAGCAGGGGCGGTGCGACCTGGCAGATCGGCGTTGCCGGCTCGGGCCAGTTCGGGCAAATCCATTCCGGCACCATCGAGATGTCGAATGTCGGTCTGTCCCAGGAGTTCAGCAACCTGGTCATCATGCAACGCGGTTACCAGGCCTGCTCGCAGGTGGTGTCGACGGCCAGCGACATGCTCACAGCCCTGTTCGGCATGCTGAACAAGTGAACACGCCCTCTACGATCGTGCCGGGCCGCGACCAGGCTGAACCGCCTCACGGCCCTCCGCCCTCTGCTTTCTTGTCTTTGGCGGCGAGTGAGGCCGCCAGCCCTCTGCGTCACTGGTCGCAGACGCAAAGCGACCAGTTCGCGGGCGCCATCGGCGCCGTCGTCGATGCGTGGACGGCGCAGTGGCCGACGTATGTGACACGACATCCACCAGCGCAGCGGCGGTTGCCGGTGGTTGAGGCAGGAAGCACTGCCGTGACGCGTGACCCTGGATTGCTGTCCGCTCGCTGGAACGCTCTGCGGTTGGAGGGACGCCAGACGCTGTGGTGGACCTTGCTGCCAGAACACTCCGGAGCCCAAGGCATTCCTGCCGGTGCCTTGGAGCGGCGCAGCACGCCGAAGCCGCCAAACCTTGATCCTCGTGCCGTGCTTCTGAAAGAACTGTTCGGTGAGATGGACACCTTGCGCCACGGCCTTGGCGAAGACCGCCTGGCTGATCAGTTGGCGGACGCGGCCTGGCTGGACCTGTGCGAGAGCCTGGGCATTGCCCTTGCCACGACGTCGCCGAATAGGTCTTCGCAGACGGACGGAGACACCCCATGCACGGCCGATGCTGCCACGTCACTGCCGGCGAAGCTGCTGAAACGCTGGGAGGGCTCGTTGTGTGTCGAGTTGCCTTGGTGCGGCGTGCGACTGGTGCTTCTGGCGCCGGGCGGCTGCGTTGCGGCATGGCTCGAGGCACGACGCTTCGCATCGGCCCCGAAGACTTCCAGCGCCGTGTCCGGAACGATAGGGGTCCTGCAGGCACTTGAACGGACGCCGGTCACTCTGACGCTGGATCTGAAGCCCATGGAAATTCCGCTCGGCGCCCTCGCCACGCTGCGCCTGGGCGACATCCTGTGCACTGCGCATGACCTCGATGCGCCGCTGCTCGTCCACCCCAGCATGGCCTTCGGCCAGGAGGGCGAGACGCCGATCTGCGGTGCTTTTTTGGGCCGTCAACGCGCACGGCGCGCCATCGAACTTCTGCCGACAGGCCCAAGTCGGGTCGCCTAGACCACTTCCTTCTCCAATGTATTCCATGACCGATCCTTCCGTTCGAGCTCCCTCGATGGCGACTGCCGTGCAATCGTCGAATCCAATGCCCGTCGCGTCCTCTGCCCCCACCGATGCAGCCGGGGTGCGCGCACAAGCCCTGAGCTTCAGCGAGCTTTCGCACGCGCCGCAGGCTGGAGCTGCGCCCGCAATCCCGGGGTTGGCCGCAGGTGCCGGCACGTCAAATCCGCTGCATCGCGTGAAGGCCAGGCTGACCGTGTGTGTGGGCACGGTCGAGGTGACCGTCGGTGAGCTCATGGCTGCTAAGGCGCAGCAGGTCCTGCGGCTCGATACGACGGTGGATGAGCCGGTGGATGTGCTGCTGGAAGGGCAGGTGGTCGCGCGCGGTGTGCTGGTGGCGGTGGGCGAGCAATTCGGTGTCCGAATCACCGAGTTGCCAAGCCTCCTTGTGCCGTGAGTGCCTTGTTTGGATCGATTCGCCGCTTCGCCGCGGGGAGTAGTGTTGGGGTGCTGATGCATCAAGCCGCGAGCTCGCCCCTTGCTGGCAACGAGTCTGTGCCAGCGGACCGCTCACCGTCCGGGATCGCCACGAGCCTGCCGCTGCGGCGGGACGACACCGCACCGTGGCACGCCGACGGGGTTGGTGTCCCGGGGGCCCTGGTCGTCGTCATGCTGGTTCTCGTATGCGCAGCATGGCTTTTCTTGCGGCGCAATGGTTGGAAGCGTCGAGGCCTCGACATGCTCGCAGCGATCGATGGCGGCGGCGTCACGCAATCGCGTTTCGCCACCCGTTGGTGGCGGCTCGTCGGTCCCCGCAGGACAGTCCAGGCGCTGAGAGTCGGTGAATCCGTGCGGCTCACACCTCGCGCCAGCATTCATGTGGTGCACTGGGACGGGCTGGAGTGGATGCTGGGCTGCACGGACGGCAGCATCATGGTGCTCGGGAAAAAGAGCGATCCGCAGAGGCAGGATTTGCCGGCGTCCGATGCCGAGGTGGGCGCTGGCGCAGCCCGACAAGCATGAAAGGGCATCGAATCTTCAGGTCGCTCGCGATCTGCGTGTTGGGCTTCCTGTGCCTCGTGCCAGGCGCCTGGTCGCAGGCCGCGCGCGCGGCCGCGGCTGCGACGCCCACGCCGTCCACGGAAACCGCGCAGGCGCTGCGCGTCGTGCTGGGCCTCACGGTGCTCGCCATCTTGCCGGCGCTATTGGTCTGCGTGACGTCGTTCCTTCGAACCATCATCGTGCTGTCGATGTTGCGCCATGCGATCGGCATGCAGGAAACGCCACCCAACTCGGCAATGATCGGTCTGGCCCTGTTCTTGACCCTCTTCATCATGTCGCCAGTGCTGCAGAAGATCAATCAGGATGCGTTCCAGCCCTTCATGGAGGGCAAGCAATCCATGGAGGTTGCCTACAAAAATGGGACCGTGCCGTTGAGGGAATTCATGGTACGTCAAACCCGTGAACAGGACCTTGCGTTGATGGTGGAGTTGTCCAAAGCCAAGGCGCCGCAGTCCATGGATGACATCAGCAATGTGCAGCTGGTGCCGGCATTCATGTTGTCGGAATTGCGCGCGGCCTTCCAGATCGGCTTCGTCATTTTCTTGCCGTTCTTGCTCATTGACCTGGTGGTGGCGACGATCCTGATGGCACTGGGCATGATGATGATGCCGCCCGCAACCATCAGCCTGCCGCTCAAGATACTGATGTTCGTGCTGATCGACGGATGGAGCCTGGTGCTCAAGGCCCTTGTCGGATCGTTTCATTGAATCGATGCAATGACTGCGGGCGATCCCTTGTCGCGTGCGCCCTACGGGGCGCCCGAGCTGACTGCGTTGGCAGCCGAGCACGCCACGGTGCGCGGCAAGGCATCGGAACATCTCGACGTCCAGAAGAAGGTTGACCAGCACGAGGCCGAAGCGCTGCTGTGGCAACAGCACATCGAATCGAAGGACCCGCAGGCGCGCGAGGCTCTGATCCTGCTGCATCTTCCGTATGCAAAAGCAGTGGCCGGCGGTCTGTATAGGTTGCATGTCCATCACGAGACGGAGTACGCGGAGTATGTGCAGTGGGCGACTCTGGGGTTGATCGAGGCACTGGACCGATATGATCCCCGACGCGGGGCGCAGTTCAGGACATACGCCTACGCACGGATGCAGGGCGCAATCCGCAACGGCCTGGAGCATGTGAGCGAGCGGCAGGAGCAAATCAGCCTGCATCGCAAGCTCACGGCGGAGCGCCTGGCCGCGCTGCGCAGCAGCCGGGAGCTTGATTCGCCGAGCCTTTCCGCCTCCGAGCTCTTGAGTGGCATGGCGGAAGTCAGCGCCGGCATGATGCTGAGCTTCATGCTTGACGATACGGGCATGCTGCAAGCCGAGGACAGCGCACTGCCGGACGGTTGCTACGAATCTCTGGTTTTCAAGCAAGAGCAACACCGTCTTCGAGGCCTGATCCAAGAACTCACGCCGCGCGAGCAATCTGTTGTTCGTCTGCACTATCTTCAGGGTCTGCCTTTCACGGACGTCGCCCAGTCATTGGGTATTACCAAGGGGCGCGTGTCGCAACTGCATGAGCAGGCGCTAGGGCGCCTGCGCAGGCTGATGATGCCATCGGCCATTCAACCTCCAGAATCAGGATCTGCCACATGACCGATGCTCATCCGCCCGCCGATTCGACCGCCACAGACGCGCGACTGCAGCGTTTGCGGAGCCATCTAGAGTCAGACCCCGAGAACCTGCGTCTTCGCGCCGATATCTTTGACCTAGCCCTCGCACTCGGCGCATTCGACATGGCGGAACAACAGACAACCTGGGTGCTGACGCGGCTTCCCCAGGATTTCGGATGGCGACACCGCATGGCCTTGATCGGGATGGCCAAGGCACGATGGGAGGAAGCGGAGCTGTTGCTGACGAGTCTGATCGACGAGGGGCAGGGCGACCCCATTCTTGCCTATAACCTGGCGTATGTTCATTTTGCGACGGCGAGGTACATCGAAGCGCTTGACAGAGTTCGGCCAATAGTGGCAACGCATGTTGAAACCGTGCCGCAGAGTCTGGTGCTCCTGTTGCGTTGCTTGCATCAAACCGGTGCTATCGAAGAGGCGCTGGAGATCTTCGAGCAGCACACAGCGCGCGCGACTTCAGCGGAGGCTTTTGGCGTCGCAGGCCTGTTGGCCTTGGATGCCAACGATCTGCCACGAACCTTGGCGTGGGCCACGCATGCGCTGAACATGAATGGAAAGCAGCATGAAGCGCTTGTGGCTTTGGGTACTACGCTCCTTGGCGAGAACGATGCCGATGGCGCGTGGGGGTTCTTGTCAGAAGCGTTGACGCAGCGGCCCGACGATGGACGAACGCTGGCTGCATCGGCAATGGCGCAGCTGTTGCGCTCGGATCTAGACGCTGCTCGCGAGCTGTTTGGGCGCGCGGTGAAATTCATGCCCCTGCATCTCGGTACTTGGTTGGGCCTTGGCTGGTGCGATATCGTCCGGAAAGATCTCGATGGGGCTCGGATTGCCTTCGAAGCGGCGTTGGGGTTGGACGGGAATTTTGGAGAAAGCCATGGCGCCATGGCGGTCGTCGAAGCCCTTCAAGGCAGTTCGGGACAGGCCGAATCATCGATTCGACGGGCGCTCAAGTTAGATCCAAGGGGGCTGAGTGCACGATACGCCCAAGCGGTATTGAGTGGCGATGCTGCTGATCCTCGGAAATTCTTGAGCATCGCGAGCGATGCACTGGGTCAGCATCATGATGCAAGAGGACGGTCCTTCGTCGATCTAGTGTCTGCGGGATCTTTTGCGCGGAATACGGCACCGCATGGATAGCTGCATATCTAAGTTTCGGTCATCTGGGTCCGTCATGCGGCTAGATGAGAGTAGGCCGCTGGCCGTTCCATATGGGTGGGAGGCGGACGACATGGGAGCCGTCGGCTTCTGAGTGCTCCATCTTGAAGTTAGCTCTGTCCGTCGCCGCCATCGTTGTGGCGGCAAACTCGGCAACTGCGTAGTGCACAAACGTGATCACACTCCAAGTCATCTACAAAAGAGACCGTATCCTTGCCCACTACCTGACGATGGGCAAGAACAGCGGAGGGCATCTAGTAACCGTTTACCCCGGTGGAAGCTTCATGGGGTATTCATTCGAAGAGCTGGCAACCATGGGTTCGGGGGCGCACGATGTCGAAGCCCTGGCCTCACATGACTTCCAGAACACGGGCCAGCCACCCGTCTATCAATCGCGGTGGCGCTCCGAAGTAGCTCGATTTGAAGAGGTGTTGTTTGGTTACCAAGTTGGCGCCTACACCTCCCTTGAAGTGCTCGCAGTTGCACAACAGGTGAATGCAGTAGCAGCAGCCGATTAGTACGACGGTCCGGCCCTGTGGACGTATGCGGTCGCGGACGTCCGGCGATGAGGCAAGCGCTCGTCAATGCGGCTGTTCAGGTGCGTGGGCAGGCGCTCCAGGACGTCCTTGAGATAGGCATGCGGATTGTGGCTGCACAGGCGAGCCGACTGCGTCAGGCACATCACGATGGCGGCGTGCTGGTCAGCCAGTTCGCTGCCTACGAACAGCCAGGCGCGGCGTCCCATTGTCCATGAGCGGATTCGATTTTCTAAGTGGTTATTGTCCACCGGCAAGTCGCCGCCGACCAGGTTGTGCGTCAGCGCAGTCCAGGCATCTAGGCTGTAGCTCAAGGCCTTGGCCGCCGCCGCGCCGTCGGGCACCCTGGCGCGCTCGAGTTGCAGCCACAAATGCAGTTCGTAAGCGAACAGTCATCCCACTTAGACTTAGTGATTCTCCACGGACTGCAGATTGGATCGACTCCGGCTTCAGGAAGTGGCTGAGGGCCTCTCCGGTCAGTCGACCCGCCCGTAGGCCGGCGCTCACCGATTTAAGAATCGGGCGGGTAGTCATCCAGACTAGGTAGTGGATCCACATCAAGGTACGCAATCAGCGAGGAAACTTGCGCAGTCGGTGCAGCGGGAAGTGGCGCAAAGACTTTCGCGTAGTGCCGCTTCAAAGCTCGATAGCGCGCAGATGGTAGCCGTTTCCAGCACGCGCTAACGGCCTGCGGCGCTAGGGCTAAAAAGAAAGGGACAGCTAGCCTGTCTTTCACAAAGCCCCTTCTTCAAGAACTGGAGATCAACCGTCAGCCCAACGACTGCATCCACAGGAGCAAAGGGATGCCCGCACTGTGCTCATATTTAAGAAACATGCCTTTCCGCAATTCTTTGATGAACATTCAGGCTGGGCTAGGAAGCCGCTCTAGTAATCTTAGCAAATCATCTTTTCTGGGACTTCTCTGAGACTCAAGGTAGTTGTAAATTTCAATAAGCCTTTCTTTTGTTTGCGCAGGCATTTTTACTGAAAGATTGTCAAGCTCTGATGCAGCGACTGAAGCAACCTGCATAAAATCTGAGTAAAGTAGTCTTATTAACAGTTGTTTCGATCGCGGATCATCTAGCAGTCCGGCCGCTTCGGCGCAGCGCTCTTGCCAAAAAGCTGGCTTTGCTAGTAAAACATTTTCAAGCAAAGTCCAATCTAATGCGGAAAATTCGCGTAGCTTTTCCGCCGCCCAATTTACACTTATCTCTTGCCATCCTGATTCCATTTCGCCCAGTAGTTCGTTGAACTCATTATTAATATGACTCATGCTATTTCCTCGGCGGCTGTATTGGCTTCATTCCGGTTGGAAAAGAAGATGTAACGATTCCATTGTCTTTAATTACTTGCCACTGTACACCTTTTAGGGTGTATGTGTGAATGGTAGTTGTGATGCCATTGGCTTCGCGTAGCACCATTCCTGGTGCCTCAGATGCTGCGTTTCCAGCGTTTATTAGATCGGAGTTGCTCCACGAACGAGGTGCGATTGTATGAATGTTAGGCGACTTTGCTTTTGAAAATCCGATTGAGCCGTCTTTTCTGAGAATGGTGCCTTTAAAGTCTGTTACAGAAATAGTGCCGTCGGCATTAACGGCAATATTGGGGTTCATTTGATATAACGGGTTATTCAACACATCGGGAGAGTGCCCGCCGATAAATTCGTTCGTTCCAGGCTTGCCCGATCCGAATAAGACTTTTTTGTCCAACTCCGTGAGTGGTCCAATGAAATCTACATCACCAACCGGGTGAGATCCAGGGGGGTAGGTTCTGGTGAACGCAACAAATTCGGACTCGGTGGCGGGTAGAGAGAACTTGGGTGCTGAAAGGCGCGGCTCAGATACTCCGCCGCCGCTGTATAGCATAGATGCTATTCCCACGTCGCTCATGCCCGGGTTGTTCATGATATCGCTAGGCTGCAACGTACCGCGAGACGATCCTGCTTCGCTTAAAGCAATTTGAGCACTTATAATTGAACGCTGCTCATCGGGGGTGGCATATCCTCTAGCTGAATTGAGTTGGGCGAGCGCACCCAGCAACTGATCGCGTGTCTGAGTGCTGCTATACGCCAAATGTTGTGCGCTATCGGCCAATTCGGCCACATTGGGATGACCGAAATTTTCCGTGAGGTAATCTTCTGCCGCTGACTCAGTTCTAGGGCCTGCACCGTTTGCCATGGCGAGAAGTTGCGTGGGGGTAGGAGTTCCGGCGCCAAATTCCACGTACGCGGAATAGGGATTCAACGGTCCTGCTCCGCTGGCAAGGGCATCCAGTTGGGCTGGCTGAAGCCCCGAGTTCAAAGTAAAAAGGCGAATATAGCCGCCATTGCGATCTTCGCCGCTATCAATTCGATTTTCGACAACGTTGGACGGCTGGATGGTTGGGCCTTGGCCAGTAGGTGTCATCCATTTAACTGCCCCCGCCGCCGCATCGTTATTGAAACCAAAACCGCCGGCAAGCTCAGCAGGGGCTCCAAAGTCATAAATTGGCACTGTTCCATCCGAGCGCATACTGGCATCGACACTGACTGCTGCATTCGAGACTGCGGCTGTTCCAATGCCAAGACCCTGACCGTCACTGTCCATTGGAAAAAATGGGATCGGCTGCACTGAACTAAGTTGGTCGGTATCTGGGTCACCGCTGCTCTGGGTGAGCTCCGCTAAACTACTGCCAAGCTCATTACCAAATGCATCAGTCACGATGCCTTCGACATCAATCCGACCTCCTCGCACGACTGCCGTTGTCAATCTCTCGGCGATTCCGGCCACGGTCCCTCGAACAAGTGACTCGCCGAAAAATCCAAGATCGCTGAAAACCCCCGGTGCGGGCGGGCCTGCTTGACCATCGGGCAGGAATTGAGTGCCGAGCGTCTGATTGGCCGCCGCGCCAACCCCCGCTCCGACGGCTGATGCGGCAACCTCCTTCCAGCTGAAATGACTCTGCACACCCAGCGCGATAGAAGCACCCTGCGTTGCCACATTCGAAATGGCCCCTCGCGCCACGGTCGGTAGAAATTCGCTTCCCGACAACAGGCCTGTTCCGGATGCCACACCGGCTAAACCGCTCGAGACGCCGGCACCGATCGCTCCGATGGCGACTTGGCTCCAACTGAAGCTGTCCTGCGCGCCAATCGCGATTCCAACGGCCTGGCTTGCGATGGAGCCGACTGCGCCGCCGACGGCGCTTGCGGTGAGACTGCCGCCACCGAGCGCACTCAGACCAGCACCGAATGTGGTTGTAGTTGAGGCTCCTTCGACGGCCAACAGTTCTGATGTCGCGCCCGCCGTGTAGATCGTGACCACCACGGCCACGACCGCCATGATGATCTGACCAACACCACCACAGCCATGGTGGCCCGGCGAACCGCCGGCCGGCGTTGGCAACTGAGGCGTGGTCGAACCCACGATCCGACCAGGATCGTAGGGAGCATAAGTGCCGGCGTTGTTGTGCACCCCGCCCACCTTCGTGGGGATGTTGAGGATCTGCCCGACGCGCAGGTCGGCGTCGCCGCTAATGCCGTTGGCATCCGCAATCAGGTACCACAGCGAGCTGTCACCGTAAGCCGACAGCGCAATGTTCTTCAGTGTGTCGCCCGCCTGAACCGGATAGGACCCAGTGGCGGCTGCCGGATAGGAGTTGGTGACCGGCTGATAGGCCAAGTCGAAATCGCCTTTGCCGCCGTTGATCGACGCACCATAGACCGCCAAAACCTCGCCATTGACCACAAGCTGGCGCACGGCCTGTGCCCCTGTCTGTTCGTTCACCAAGGCGTTGCCCTGCGCATCGTTGTGCAGCGTCCTTGTGCTGGTGAGCAGAGGAGGGGTGACAACTTCGACCGTGCCGGTCAAGAAGCCGTTGACGTCATAGGTCAGGGTCGTGGTGCCGGCAGTAACATTGTGGGAGGTGACGTTGTAGGCCTGTACGGCTTCCGCATGTTCGTCGTAGCCGTCTCTTTTCTCCTGCTGCAGGGCATGCGTTTCGATGATGAAACTGCCACCTGCTGCACGCACCACGCGATACCCAAGGAGGTTGCCCGCGGCGTCATAGCCGCTTGCCCCCGGAATGGCCGGCTGATCGAACGGTCCAGGCGTCTGCGAAGGGGCGAACTGCTGGTAGTAGGTCAGCGTCGTGAGGCTGAAATCGGCGTTGTTCAGAACAATCTGCGAGATGACACGACCGGCTGCATCGTAGGTCGTCGTGGTGCTCGTAGTGCCTGGCACGTCGGGATTGCCCTGGGAAAGGGCCGCGACGTATGCAGCAGGCAGCAGGCCGGAGGGACCGGACTGCACCACCCGGCTGGCACCGTCGTAGAGACGCACGTCGAGCGTGATCGCACTGTCCTCGCCCAGTTCGACGACGGAATAGATCGGCGCGTTCGTGCCGGGTTGGACGCCCGTTTGGACCTGCTGATAGGCGCCTGTCGCCACCCTGCTGAGGCGATTCATGCTGTCGTAGTCGTACCACTGCGTCTGGATCGCCGACTTGGTCGCATATGTGAGCTGGACTTCGCCTGGGTGACCTGACGCGTCGTAGTTCTGCACATACTGGGGCACGACCTCGGTTCCCCAGGACTTGTCGGACTTCCGGTTGCCGTTCTTGTCGTACGACAGCAGGTGCCCCTGCGTACTGGTGATGTTGCTTAGATCCTGCGCGTTGTTGTTGTGTGCGCCGTCCGCCATGATCTGGCGGTTCATGCTGTCGTAGGCGTAGTACAGGTTTTGCGTCTGTCCGCCGCTGGCCGTGCTTTGGAAGAGCTTGTTGCCCACGTTGTCGTACTGGATGGAGATGGTCACGCCGTCCGCCGCACTGACGTTTCTCAATCGTCCCAGTCCGTCATAGCCCAGGGTCTGGTTCTGGTAGATGACGCCGTTCTGAACAGTTTTCTCCAGCACGTGCTTACCGGCCTGGTTGTAGGCGTAGTAGGTCTGCTGATTGATACCGGCATCGTCGATCTCGATGAGCTGCCCCGCTCCATCGTAGATGTAGCTCTGGCTCTGGCCGCGAGTGTTGGATTGCGCAATGAGTTCGCGTGCCGCGTTGTACTGAAAGGAGTAGGTCGCACCACCGATATCGGTATGGCCAGTGAGCTCGCCGAAGGCGTCATAACTCCAGGTGGCGAGGGAGCCGTTGGCATCCTGCGACGCAGTCTTGTGGCCCTGGGCATCGAAGGTGGTGCGAGTGATAAAGCCGTCGGCGTCCTGCGTGGCGATCACGTTGCCGCGCAAGTCGTACCGGTACGAGGTCTTTGCACCATTGCCGTCGATCTCCGCAATCTTTCGGCCCGCCGCGTCGTATTGGCTGTACGAGACCAGGTCGGCCTTTCCGCCGGTTGCTCCTGCCACATTGTTGCCATGGTAGATGTCCATGCCGAGGTGGGTCACGGACGTGTTGCGGCCTAGCAGGTCATAGCCATAGTAGGTCTTGTTACCCATGGCATCGACGAGCTCCACTCGGTTGCCGAATGCGTCGTAGCTGTGCGTGACGACACCGCCGTCGGCATGCACTTCGGTGGCCAGTTGTCCGTTCGCGTCCCAGGTCTGGCCATTGACGTGGCCGTTGGCATCGAGGACGGCGACCTGCCTGCCGAGCGCGTCATAGAAGATCTGCGTGACCGGCCCCGAGCCTGTCACGCCATCGGCCGTCGGCTGGACCTGTTTGATGAGTTGATTGTTCTGGTTGTAGGTGTACTGCGTCACATACGACGCGTTGCGTATGTCACTCTCGGTGAGCACGTTGTTCCAGCGATCGTAAGTTCTGTAGATGACCGGCCGGTATGCCACTGCATCCGTGCTGTCCTTGCGCAGTGCCATCGTCTGCGTCAGTACGCGCCCCAGCAGGTCCAGATGGTTGTCAGTGCGCTGAACGCCGCTGTTGCCCAGGAGGTCGGCCGCCTGGGCGCTTGCAACCGTGCCGAGATCTGTGGTGCCGGCGCTCGTCAGCAGCGCGGTCTGTTGGCCCTGCAGGTCATGCAGCGAGATCTTGACGGTGCCGTCGTCGGAATTCGTGCGCCAGATCGCGCCTGAGTTGTCGTACTCGAAGTGTTCCTGGTACTGGGCCGTCGAACCCGTCGAATAGGTTCCCCGTTGAACGATCTCGCCGAAGGCGTTCCAGACCATGCCGATGGTGACGGAACCGCTCTGTGACTGTCCCTGCACAACGATGCCGCCACCGCTGGTCACGCTGGTGGACGCAGGCGTGATCACGGCGGTTTGCCTGCCGAGCGCGTCGTACTGGAAGATCGTGTACAGCACGTGAGACTGGTTGTCCATGTCTCCACCGCCGACGTCCTGCCACGTCTTGACGACCCGGCCGGCAATGTCGTAGGACATGTACTGCGCATGACCCATGGCATCGTCTATCTCGATGGCATTGCCATCGCGATCGTAGTGCGTGTGTGTGACCCGGTCATGGGCCCCCTGGTCGCCGGGGCCCTCGACCCCGATGCCGGTGTAGCCAGTTTCGGTCGCGGTGGTGGCACCCGCGGCGTATTCGATCTTCTCGACCACGTTGCCCAACTGATCGCGCTTGAACACCGTCAGCGGAATCAGGGTCTGCCCGGTAACTGCATCTTTTCTCGCAGGACCGGCAACGGCCTTGATGTGGCCAAGCGCGTCGTAGTACGTGAACGTGCTGTTGCCCAACTCGTCGGTCGTGCGGATATTGTTGCCCAGCGCGTCGTAGGCATAGCTGGTCGTGATGCCGGTCGTGTTTGGATTGGTGCTCGGGCCTGTGCTGAAAATGGCCTGGAGCTGGGTTTGCACGATCTTCCGGTTCTCCTTGTCGTATCCGTAGAGGATCGTGCGATCGTCGATGCTGTACGCCGGAGAGGTATAGCCGGTCAGCGTCACATTGCCAGCGACCTTTGCATGCTGGGTTGCTGCGGTGATGTTTCCCGCAGCGTCGAAGCTTTGCGTCGTGAGATAGCCTAGCGCGTCGATCGACGCGATCTGCTGTCCTCTCTTGTCGTAGTAGTAGGTCGTGTTGGCCCACGTGCCGGAGGGCTGGTCCGCCAGCTTCGATGTGCGGACGACCTGGCCGAACGCATCGTAGGTCGTGGTCGTGACCTCCGATGCCTGATAGCCCTGGCCATTGCCGTTGTTCACCCAGGTCGCAGGTTGAGTGACCTGGATGGCACGTCCCAGGCGGTCGTACGCGGTCGCGATGGTTCGGTCCGATGCGTTGGGGACAAGCGCGTGGCTCACCTGGTCGACGCTCGGGGCGTTTGCCCCGGCCGGGGTCACCGCGCTGTTGAGCGTCGTGGGCTGCGCGTAGCGTGTCAGCGCCACCACATTGCCCAGGGTGTCGCGCTGATAGCCTGTCACATAGCCGAGTGCGTCGATCTCATACTGGACCCGGCCGAGCTGGTCATAGGCCTTGGTACTGATGTTTCCAGCGACATCGACATTGACGATGGCCTCGCCGAAGGCGTTGTACACAACCGAGGAGACCGGAGTTCTCAGGATTTCGGAGCGCGCGCCGTTCGCCCCGCTCGCGCTGTTGTCGGTGTTGACTGTATCGGCTGCGGGGTTGTAGACCGCTACCTGGGGGCAGGTGGTCTGGACCTGGTGCCCTAGCGTGTCATAGGCGTAGGAGGTCGTGCGCGCCAGCGCCGTGCCCGCGGCTTCGGTCCGGCTGGTCAGGCGGCCGAGGGCATCGTAGGTCATGCGGGTGACAACGGACGACGAGTCGTAGTCGACGGGGCTGGCCGCGTGTTCCGCGGTCATGTGGCCCGCCGCGTCGTACTCGTACAGCCAGCCGGTCACCTTCTTGTTGAAGAAAGCGACCTTGTTTCCTACTCCGTCGTAGGAATAGGTCTCCTTGGCTCCCAGGGCGTCGGTCGAAGCCACCAGTTCCCCCGCCGCGTCATAGGCGAAGCTGTGCGTCTGATCCGTTGAGGCGTGGGGCAGGATGGCATTCGCGATGGCGTTGGCACCGGCTCCTGCGACCAGATCGACCGACGGGCGGGTGAACAGCGTGGTGGAACTGATGCGGCCGACGCCGTCGTAACGGGTTTGCGTGACATAGCCGAGCGCATCCACCGCGTAGATCTGCCGGCCGGCCCTGTCGAAGGCCGCGAGCATGGTGCGGTCGGCCGCTGTGTCGGGGTGGAGAAGCGACTGGATATCGCTCGGCTTGGCGAGCGTCGGGATCGCGCCTGTGGATATCGGATGGGCGAACGCGATTCGGGCGATCTCGTTGCCGTTGGCGTTGTAGACACTCTGCGTGGTGTCGCCGAGCGAGTCAACGGTGAACACCCTGCGATCGGCTGCATCGTACGCAAAGTATTCGACGCGATCCGCCGAGTTTTGCGAGACAAGCGTCGTGAGGCTGTCCAGAGATGGAACGTTGCCGCTGGAGGCCGGCGCAGCAATGCGATTGGCGTAGCTCGTGTGGCGAACCACGTTGCCGTTGGCGTCGTAGGTGTTGCGCGTGACGTCTCCCAGCGCGTCGACGGTGAGGGTCAGGCGTCCGGCGCTGTCGTACGCGAAGAGGTCGGTGCGGTCGGCGGCGTTGCCGGGCACGCTGCTCGGCGAAAGCGTGGCCGCGATCTGGGTCGCATAGTGCGTCTGCCGCACCAGACGACCATCGCCGTCGTACTCGTTGTGGGTGACTGCCCCGGAACCGTCTGCGCTCCAGGTCAGGCGATTGGCTGCGTCGTAGAGGGCGCGGGCGTGCGAGTCCCTCAGTGGCTGGGCCACGCGGGCGACGGCGGCGTCAAGTGCCACCTTGGTCGCCGCCGTGCTGGTCGGAACGGCGCTTGCATAGCCGATGCGCTCGAGAACATTGCCATTCGCATCATAACGGATCGCCATGACGGCACCGGTGCCATCGATCGTGTAGATGGGGCGATTCAGCTCGTCGAAGACGGTACGCACATGCGCGTCATGGGCGGGGTCGGACGCGATGTCGGGGACTGTTCCCGGTGTCCAGGCCTGAGGACCGTCGTAGATGTGCGAGAGGTCGATCAGGTTGGCGAACGTGGTACTTTCAATCAGGTTTCCCGCGCCGTCGTAGACATAGCGCTGAACGGCGCCTCGACCGTCGACGGTATCCACGAGTCGACCGTCGCGGTCATAGACGCGATATAGAGCGGCGTCCTGCGTCGGCTCGGACTGGACCGCGGCATCCAGCGACGCCGCATCGAACCAGCCGCCATGGGAGGAGTCGACGTCGATCGGTGTGACGAAGGAGGTCGTCTTTGAAATGCGGCCTTCGGTGTCGTATTCGATCTTCTGTACGCCGCCTTCGGCATCCACTGTGTAGACCAGGCGGCCGTCGATGTAGGCAAATCGGGTCTGATTGCCGGCCGGATCTGTCTGCGAGCGCAGGTTGCCTGCAGCATCGTACGCATAGGTGGTGGTCAGGTTGAGGCCGGCGGGATCCACCCGCATCGAGGTTCGCCTGCCGAGGTTGTCATAGCTGTAGGCAGTGACGGTGCCTGCGGGACTTGTCACGCTCAGGACCTCTCCCGCTGCGTCGTAGGAATAGGTCGTGCGCAGGTTCAGGCCCGCCGGGTCTATCACCTGACTGAGCACCCGGTTCTTCAGGTCATAGGCATAACTGGTGATGCTGCCTTGAGGATCGGTGACGCTGATCTGGTTTCCGCGTGCGTCGTAGGCGTAGGTCGTCTTCAGGTTCAATCCGCCAGGGTCAACGATGCGGGTCAGCACTCGGCCAGCGGCGTCGTAGCTGTAGCGGGTCTGCTTGCCATTGGCGTCCACGGAAACACTCAGAAGCCCCGCGTTGTCGTATTGGTTGGAGCTTCCCGTCAGAGGCGTCTGAACGCCAGTCAGATGACCATCGGCGTCGTAGGTGTAGGTGGTCGTCTTGCCGTTGCCATCGGTGACGCTGTGAACTTGACCCTCACGATTGTTGATCGTCGTGACAACGACGTTCTCGGGTGTTGTCATGACGACCGTGTTGGTGGCGGTGTCGTAGCGGTAGTTCGTGACGGCACCCATTGCATCGGTCTGCGTCAGCACGCGATTGAATGCGTCGTAGCTTGCCGTGCGTCGGGCGCTTGTCGGATCAACGGTGACGATCAGACGACCCAGGCGGTCGTAGTCATAGGTTGTCGTGTCGTGGTTGGGATTCGTTTCGGAGATCTTCCGGCCGAAGGCGTCGTAGGAAGTCGTTCCGAGCACGGTGACGGTGCCTCTGGTGTCGACCTTGTTTTGTACGGCCAAGCCACGCCTGTCGAAGATGGTCTGGTTTTCCAGGACATAGCCCGCGCTTCCATTGCGCCGACTATCTATGGCTTCTCGGAAGGCGTCATAGCTGTAGGACGTGGTGACGCCGAGTGCATCCGTGAGCGTTGCCAACGTACCAGTGCTGTTGTAGGTGTACTTGGTGTGCGAGTCGAGCGTGCTGTTGCGCACGGCGTCGAGAGCGGCGGTGAAAGTCGAATTGACAAGGCCGCCGGCCTTCGTTCCGACCAGTCCTGCCAAGGCAATGCGGCTGCCGTAGCTGACCTGATCAATCAGTTGGCCCAGGGCGCTGTACTGACGCTCGGTGACTTCACCGAGGGCATTCACGGTATCGGTCAGGCGGCCCGCCGCGTCGTAGAAGAACAGGGTGCGGTTCCCGTCAGCATCGGTGGTGCTGGTGCGCCGGCCTGCGGCGTCGTAGGTGTGCGTGATGCCGTACTGCGCCCAGATCGCGTCGATCTGGGCCTGTGTCTGGTTCCCGGTGAGCAGCGCGCTGCCTCGGCCGCTCAGCTCGCCGACGAGATGTCCTTGAACGTCGTAGCGCTGGGTGAGCGTACGCTGATCGGCGGTGCCAAGCGCAGAGGTGCTTCGCAGGAGATGGCCGACGCTGTCGTAGGCGAACTGGGTTACTGTCCCGTCGGGCGTTGTCTGTGAGGTCAGTTGGTTCGCCGCGCTCCAGACTTGCAGCGTCACTTGATCCTTGGACGACGAAGCTGGTCGAACCTGGGTCAGCGAATGAGCGCCAGCCACCGAAACTGCAGGTGTGGCGTAGCGGATGATTTGCGACGTGTTGCCGTTGTTGTCGTAGACAAATTCGCTCAGGAATCCTTCGCCATCGATCTGGCCGACATGCTGGCCCCGCGCGTTGTAGAAGTCGTAGCTGTGGATGTCATGTGCATTGGTCGTCGGCACCAGGCCGCTCAAGCTGCCACTGGCGTGCGCCGCCGCAACGGTGGCAAGGAAGCCTTGTGGATCGGTGAAGTTCGGCACCACGTTGGCATAGCGCACTGTCTCGACGAGCTCGCCGGCGTCGTTGTAGCGGTACTCGGTCAAATAGCCTTCGCCGTCTATGCTCGCGCGCAGCTCGCCGTCGTGACCGTACAGCTGCGTTGCCGTGCGGTCGGTGCCGGCGTCGATGCCGACCTTGATGAGGATATTGCCGGCCGTTGTGACGGTCTGGCTGAATTGCAGCAGGCTCGTGCTGTTGCGATCGTCTCCTGAGTAGGTCGCATAGAAGGTGTGCGTGCCCACAGGAAGGTTGATGTCCGACAGCGTGGCGAGTCCGCTTGCGTCGACGATGGCGGTGCCCAACAGGATGTTGCCGTCGAAGAAGCTGACCTCTCCGCCTGGCGCGTGCCCCGTGACCCGTACGGACAAAGGGCCGTTCTTGCCGACGGAAGACGCAGAGGTCAGCGCCAGCGTTGTGGGTGCTGTCACCACCGTCTGAGAAAGCGAGGCCGTTGTGACGCTGGGGTTGTTGCCGTCCCCGGCATAGACTGCATTCAAGGTGTTCACGCCAACGGGCAGGTTGCTCACGGTCAGCTTTGCAACACCGTTGACCAGGGTCGCCGAGCCGATGAGGACGGTCCCGTTGTAAAAGAAGACAGTGCCTGTCGGCGTGGGCGGCCCCTCGATGTTCCAGACCGTCGCGGTCAGGGTCACCGGTGCGCCGTATGCGACCTGTGCACTCGAGGACGACAGCGTGGCCTTCGTGTCGTGCTGTACGGGATTCTGCTGAATCGTGACCGCCTGCGACTCGGTGCTTCCTGACGCCAGGGCACCGGCACCGCCGCCATAGCTCGCGGAAATCAGAGCCGATCCCAGGGGCAGTGCGGTGGTTGTGAGCGTGGCGATGCCGTTGACGACGGTGGCCGTACCGATGGCGACACCGTGGTTGTAGAACGTGACCGTCCCGGTAGGCGGTGCGCCGGAGTAGCTCACCCCGGGTTGATCGATGGCCCAGTCCGAGTACGGATCGACGGTGGCCGTCAGGGTCACCGGGCTGCCGACCTGAGCCAGGTCCGGAGAAGCGGAGATGCTGGTTTGCGTTTCGGTCTTGGTGACGTCAACGTGGAGACTGACTTTGGCCGCGCCGTTGTGCGTGTCGCCCGAATAGACGACCGTGAGGTCATGCCCGCCGGCCGAGAGCGCCGGGATGAGCCTGCCGTCCGCGTGCGGGTCGGTGAAGCTGAAGATCAGCGTTTGTCCGTCGAAGACGCTGTACGTGCCGGTCGGCGGGGAGGAGTTGCCGTCCATCCGTTCCACGAGCATGGAGAACGGCCAGCCGGATGACATGTTGTGGGCGTCGAGCGAAAGGACGCCGGTGCCGACGACCGGCAGCGTTCCGCCGCCCGAGCCTGTGACCTGGATGGATGGGCCGCTCGAGGAGACATTGCCGAAGTTGTTCGCGTCGCCGGCGTAGCTGACCCTGATGGCGTTGGCGCCTGCGGGCAGTCCGGAAACCGACAGGACTGCGACGCCGTTGACGAGAGTGGCCTTGCCCAGCAGGGTCGTTCCGCTGAAAAAGACCACTTCGCCCGTGGGCGAGGCGCCTGTCAGGCGCGCCGTCAGGGTGACGGTGGTGCTGGAGGTCGCCGTCGTTGCAGAGGCACTGACGGCAAAAGTCGGCGTTGCCTGCACGATCGTTTCAAGCAGGTTGCCGACGCTACCTGCGTTGCTGGTGTCGCCGCTGTAGGAGGCGCTCAATGGGTCGGAACCCAAGGGCAGGTTGCTGACCGTCAGAACGGCTTTTCCGTTGACGACGTTGGCCGTTCCCAGCAGCGTGCTGCCGTTGTAGAAGCTCACGGTCCCGCCGCCGATCACACCCGACCCTGAATCCGAAGTCACCGAAGCGGTCAACGTCACCGGCTGGCCCACGCCCGCGGTCGTACTGGACGCCGCGAGCGTCGTGTGCGTCGGTGCTGCTTGGCTCGACGCCTGCACGGTCACCGAAAGCGGCGAACTGGTGCTCGCCGCGGTCGCGGCATTGCCCGCGTAGCTGACGGTGATGCTCGCCGCTCCCAGGGGCAGAGAGCTTGTCGTGAGCGTGGCGACGCCGTTGACGATGGTTCCTGTTCCGATGGGGACACCATGGTTCAGGAAGGTGACCGTCCCGCTGGGCGGGACGCCTGAATAGATGACGTCTTCGTCCGAGTACCAGTCCGAGTAGGCTTGGATCGTTGCGGTCAGCGTGACAGGCGCGCCCTGGACCGCATTCGATGTCGACGCAATGACCTGGGTCTGCGTCGTGCTCGGTGCGACCACAAGATGCATGGCTCCGGATGCCGCGCCGCCATGCGTGTCGCCGGAATAGATCACCGTGAGGTCGTGAGCTCCGACCGACAAGGTCGGCAGAAGGATGTTCTTTCCACCGTCCAGATTGGTGGTGGTCAGAAGCAGCGTCTGACCGTCAAAAATACTGTAGGTCCCGGTGTTGGGGTAGCTGGTGTCGGCCTGGAAGGCAAAAACCGTGATGGGCCAGCCTCCCGTGGGGGATGGGCCTTGGACGTTGAAGTCGACGAAGCCTGTGTTGATGGGCGGAATCGTTCCATTGCCCGATCCTCCCGCGACATGGATCGTGGGTCCGCTGGCGGAGATGCTGCCGAGATTGTTGGCGTCTCCTGCATAGCCTGCGCTGATGATGTCGGTGCCGAGCGGCAATCCGGATACGACGAGCGTTGCTGTTCCGTTGACCAGCAGCCCTTTGCCCAGGAAGGTGGCGCCGGCAAAGAAGGCGACCTCGCCACCCGGGCTCGAACCGCTGACGTGTGCCGTGAGCGTGACGGAGTCGTTGCGCGTCGCGCTGGTCGCGGAGCTCGTCAGCGTGACGGAGCTCGGTGTCTGCGTTGCCGCGGCGCTGGATGCGTTGGTGTTCGCCGCATGTCCGGTGCCGCCTGTGGAGGAGACCACGACCTGGGTTGCCGTGCTGGTGGACGCGGTGGCGTTCGAATTGCCCGCGTAGCTGGCCGTGATGTTGGCTGTGCCTTGAGGCAGGGCGCTGGTGGTGAGCGTGGCCACGCCGTTGACGACGGTTGCGGTCCCGATAGCCGTGCCGTTGCAGTAGAAGGTCACTACGCCAGCCAATGCGGGGCCCGCGTAGGCAATGCCTTGGCCATTGATGGCCGGAGCATCGGCCGCGACGGTTGCCTTGAGCGTGACCGGGACGCCTGGTTGTGTCGACGAGGGCGAGGCCTCGATCTGCGTGGTTGTCTTCGTGGGACCCACGACGATGTGTGCGGATCCCACCGCCGCATAGGTCTCTGGTCCCTGGGTGTCGCCGGCATAGATGACGGTCAGATCATGCGCACCGGCCGACATCGGGGGGAGATAGATCTCTCCGCCCTGGGGATTTCTGAAGCTGAAGATCAGCGTCTGTCCTTCGAAGACGCTGTAGACACCGGTAGACGGCTCGACGAAGGCAAATGTCTGGATCGGCCAGCCTACCGTGGGCGGCTGACCCTCGGCAAAAAACTCAACGCTGCCCTGGACGACAGACGGAAGATTCCCGCTGGGAGGGGTTCCAGTGACAGGTATGGAGACGATGCCGCCGAGGTTGAACCCATCGCCACCATAGCTCGCACTTGCGACGTTGCCGCCTGGCAGGCTGCTGACCTGCAGCGTCGCGCGTCCGTTGACCAGGCTGGCTTTGCCCAGGTAGGTCGTGCCGCTGAAGAAGGCCACTTCCCCCGTCGGATTCGCGCCCGTGGCCTGGGCGGTCAGCGTGAAGTTCCCCCCTGACGACGTCACCGCCAAGGTCACTGCGGCAGGGATGGGTTGGTCGGGAGGCTGGCTCGAGGCGTGAGTCGGGTCGCCCTGATAGACGGCCTTGTACTGGGAGACCTCCAGCGGCGCGTTAAGCTGCAGCGTCGCTTGGCCATTCACGAGTTGAGCGGTGCCGATGATCGCGTTGCCCTTGTAGAAAGTGACCGTTCCGGTGGGGAAGGTGTCTCCACGTTGCGATCTCACCGTGGCGGTCAGGATCGGAGCGTTGCTCTCACCGCTTGTGTACAGGGTGGTGGTGGTCGGTATCGCCTTGACTTCGATCGACTTTTGCTGTTTCGAGCTGATGTAGCTCAGGTCGCCGGAGTACACCGCGACGAGATTGGCGGTTCCCACAGGCAACCCGCTGTAGACCAGGGTCGCGACGCCGTTGACGACGTCGGCGGTGCCGAGCTCCACATCTCCGTTGTAGAACGTAACCTTTCCAGTCAATCCCGCAGGCGTGGATGCGGATGAGACGGTGGCGGAGAGCGTGATCGGGATGCCATAGTCCGCCGCGCTGCTGGAGGTGCTCAGGCTGAGGCTGGTCGGCGTCGTCGCCACGATCTTGGTGAAGATCTCCGATGTGCTCCCGGCGTTGTTCGCATCGCCCACGTAGATGGCCTGCAACGCATTGGTGCCAACCTTCAAGGCGTTGGTGACCAGGGTTGCCACGCCATTCACGACGACCGCGCTGCCGAGCAATGTCGTGCCGTCGAAAAAACTCACCATGCCGCCGGGTGCATGGCCCTGGACTTTTGCGACCAGCGTCGTCGCGTCGCCGAGTGCGATGGAGGTCGTGTCCGTGCTCAGAACAACCTGCGTGGGAGGATGCACGGGCACCTGTTCGATCAAGGCGTTGGTACCGTCGCCGAGATATCTGGTATCGATCGGGTTTGCCAGCTTGGTGACGGAAGCGATACGCGAAGCACCGTCATAGGTGGTCTGCGTCGCGTAGCCTTGCGCATCGATCTGTAGTACCAGTCGGCCGGCGCTGTCGAAGATCGTCCACGCCTTCTGATCCTGCGCCGAGACGGCAGGCCGGATGTTGTCCAGCGTCAGCCCGGAGCCCCAAAAAGTGAGAGGAGCTCCGTGCGCATCCAGGAGGCGGCTGGTGTCGACCTTGCCCGCGTAGGCGGTGGTGCAGAAAATCTGATTGTTCTGGTTGTAGGCGTACTCGGACAACTCGCCCAGCGAATCGATATCCGCGATTTTTCGGCCGGATGCGTCGTACATGAGCCAGTGGCGCACGCCGGTCGGATCCTGGGTCATCAGCAGATGGCCGTCGCTGTCGTAGAAGTTCGATGTCGTTCCAAGCACCGTCGATCCATTGCTCTGCACGATGCTGACCAGACGTCCGGCGTGGTCGTAGGTCGAGATGGTGGACAGTCCGTTGGCCAACTTGAGTGTGACTTTGCCGTTGGCATCGTCGTAACTCGTCAGCGTGACGTTCGGCGTTGTTCCGTCGAGGGACGGACCGGTCACGGAAACGAGGCGATTGAGACCGTCGTAGAGGTAGTTGGTGGCGCTCGCCGCATTCGGGTCGATGCGCTGGATCAGGTTGCCTCTTTGGTCGTAAACGTAGTGCGTGACCAGGGCGCCTGCCGCCACCCCCAGGCCGGTAGAGGCGATGCTCGCGAAGGTCGTGCTGGTTTGCAACTGGCCACGAAAGTCATACGCGAAGTCGGTACGCAGCGTCTGCGTCAGGTCCTGACTGCCGGACCAGGTCAGCATCTGCGCTTCGGTCGGCGTGGCCGTGAGTCCCAATGCGCCGGTGTCGTAGTGGCCGGCGGCGTAGCTGATGCTGCTGGTGCGAAGGCCGGTGGGGCCGTACCGATACTCGGTGACCTTTCCCTCCGGGCTGATGCTGAAGCGCAGCAGGGTCGGATTCGCGCTTGCGTAAACATAGCGCGTTGTCTCGGGCGCGCTGGCCGCCACCCCTGTCTTGGCGGCTGCCGCATAGACCGTGTGGGTGGCGACCTGATTGGCCGCGTTGTATGTGAAAACTTCGGTATCACCGAGAGGGTCCACGCGGCTCGTCAGGTTGCCGTGGGCGTCGTATTGAAACTGGATGCTGTGGCCCGAGGCATCGGTCAGAGAAGCCACTTCGCCCAGCGCGTTGTACGTGTAGCCTACTTGCGAGAGGCCGGTGCTGTTTCCTGCCGTGACGCCATTGCGGATCAGCGTCAGCTCTCCCTTCGCATCGTAGGTGTACTGGGATGAAGCTCCCAACGCGTCAGTAACGGTCGTGGTGTTCGTGGTCGTGTTGTAGCTGAAGCTGGTCGCCTTCCCGAGGCCGTCGACGACGGAGGCGATCCGGTAGGCGCCGCCCACCTGCACATAGGTGAACGCCATGCTCGTGCCGTCGCTTTGCGTTACGCTGGCAATGCGCGTGCTGGTTCCGTCGTAGGTGTAGGTCGTGACGTAGTTCGTCAGGGTCTCGCTGCCCGTCGGAAGCGTGCCTGCCGGGGCAAGCTTGACACTGACCGAGGTCAGTCGATTCTGCGCATCGTAGGCATAGGTCACTTCGCTGAGCGTCTGCCCCGATTGAAGGGTCGTGCTCAGACCGACGAGGTTGTTGCCCGAGTACGTGTAGCTGACGGCTTCTCCATCCGCGTCCGTGACCTTGGTGAGATGGCTGCCCGTGTACTGGAAGGTCAGCGTGTTGCCGTCGGCGTCCGTCGCCGATTGAATCAAGCCTGTTCCTGTCCCCGCATAGCGCTCGGTCGCGCCGGTGGCGCCGTCGGTCCACGTGAAACTCCCATCCGTGTTGGCCTTGATGGTGCTTTGAACCGCTCCGGCGCTGAACGTCTCCCTATAGGACTGGCTGGCCGCGTCCCACGCATAGCTGGCGATCGAACCGTCGCTGTCCGTCCGCTGGAGCGTGCCCCCGACGTTGACGACAGACTTGTACTGGCCGTTTTGCCATCCGTCGTTGTTCGTGAAATTGGCCGTTCCCTGGCTGTTGTAGGTACGCAGGGACGCGACGCTTGCGCCGACACCCATCAGGAGACCATCCAGATCTCGAAGGATGAGGTTCCCGTTGGAGATGTTGACGAAAGCGCTTTCACCGTTTCGGCCTTGCGCGCCGGTTCCGAATTGGCCGAGCGCGCCCAGCGCCCTCAGGGAGCTCAGGTTGAGACCCAGGCCGTTACCGCTGACGATTGCCACCATGCTTGTCTTCCCGTTGGAAATGCTGCCAAGAGAGACGAAGACCCTGTTCAAAGGGCAGATGGCCGTCAGACCCCGTTCGTCGCTCGCTTGGTGGGGTTGTCCGCGTCTGTGGGCGGATGTTTAGGTGAGTACGGTGCTTTTCTTTTGCTGCGAAGATTTCGCTGACAGCACCCTAAACTTCGACGGGAAACGCGGGATAACCAACGATGGCGGACCTCGGGCGATCGCTGACGATGGTTTTCGGCGATTCTGCCGTCTGGGAAGCTTCCCGAAGGTGCATCACCTTCGCCATGCGCTTGTGGCGTGGGTGAACGTGGCGGTCGGTCTCCTCATGAAGCCCAGTCCTGGAAATGAGTAATGACGGTCCTATGACAATCAACTATCAGCTTGCGATCGACAGGGCACTCGCGGCGATGCACGCGAAGCAGTTTGACGAAGCCAACGCCCTTCTGCGCGAGGCGGCTGCATTGCAACCGGAGTCGTCGATTCCCCATTTCCTCATGGGAGCGAACTTCGCGGAGGTCGGGTTGCTGGACGAGGCTGAGTCCGCCTATGTCCGGTGTCTGTCGCGTGCGTCCAACCATGCGGCGGCGCGCTTTCAGCTAGGGCTGCTCCAGTTGACGGGTGGGCGCGCCGCGGTTGCTGAAGCGACATGGGAGGCTTTGCTGCAGGAGGGCAACGAGCCTTGGCAACAGTTCGTCCTTGGGTTGCAGGCGCTGCAATCAGGACGCAATGAGGATGCCTACCAGTTCATTGAAAGAGGCATCGCGCTGAATACAAGCAACGAGCCGATGAATCGAGATATGCGAGGTGTGCTGCAGCGCCTTCGGCACATGGAAGGCCGCGATCTGCCGCATGCGCTGAAAATGCCTATTGGGGCAAAGGATGGCCAAGTGGAGACCCCGACGCAGGTTGACGTTTCGCATTTCCTGCTGTCTTCATACCGACAATAGCCCACTGTGTGCCATTGGCGTTGCTGGGTGCCGACATATGTATGAGTTCCATTTCCAAAGCCGATCTTTTTCTTCAGTCACTCCGCACCCAGGTGCTGTTGCGTCAGAACAAGGCGCTCGACCTTGGAAACCCCCCGCCTGATGGCCTCCTTGCGGCCAAGCAGGGGCGGCCCGATGTGGCGGTCTATGTCGCGGCGCAGATCCGAGGGATCACACGGGAGGATCCTTGGCGCAGGCACCGCGCATTCCGGGCATTCCTCGAAGCCGGATTGCTTGATTTGTTCGGAGATGGTGCGTTGGCAGACCCCGCGTTTCAAGAACTGCTCGAGCGAACGCATCGCACGTTGGCGACGAGCGGCGAGTTTGCGGGAGCCGTCGATCGGGTGATCGATGCTTTGCTTCTCGAAGCAGATGCGCTTTGTCGATAAGACAAGCTACCATTTCAATAACGAGGCGGCCGGTGTCATCTCTTTGTTTGCCGCATCCGCGCTGCGGTCATCCCCGCTGCGCGATGACCTATGGCCAGCGGCTCGCCCTCGGATTTCATCTGTTCAGCCATTCATCTCACACACATGCTGAACATTACGACGAAAGCTTCCCATGCAGCGAGTGCCGTCTGTAGACGGCGAGGTTCAGTTAACAAGCTGGCGTGTAGATGCCTAGTTTCAGCGTCGGGTTGTAGTTCGCGTGGAAGCTGGCGTGGTCGAAGCGCACCAAGCCCCGCGGCGGATGGTGCAACCTCGAGCGTCCGGGCATCGGCGCGCGAATGTCGCGGTCTGGCCACCACGCGCCGAGCTTTGGAGTTGATTTGCGCAGCCAATAGTTCAGCTCGACAAAGGCCGGATCGTCGGCCTAGAGATCGTGCACGGCACGAAACTGCGCCAGTATGGCGCCTGCGACGGTCGGCTAACCGTCGCCAAAGAGGGCATGCGCCCGCGCATCGGCAAAGACGAAAAGAGGGATGTTCTGCTCGGCTTTCGGCAGGGCACTGAAGTCGCAGAACATCTGGATCGTCGCGTCGTTCCATGCGAACAGATCACAAGCCCGGTCGGACGTACGCCGGATGTGAAAGGCTCGCGACGATCTTTCGAATCATCTGCGGCACCGTCTTGTGCACGAACGTCCTTGCTGGTGCGTGGCCGGCAAGCTGACGATGGATTCGCCCTGAAGTGAGAAGCGCCTCGCGGGTGAAGGCATTCACTGCCGGCCTCTCGAGATTCAAAATGAATGAAAACAAAGAGGGACATCGGACCACCGGGGAGATGCATTCAGAGCGCGATCCGGAATCTCAGTTCGGGCCGCCCGCCCAGTTCGGGCAGGGAGACGAACTCCTCGACCAGCACGCCGCCATTGGCGCGAATCACGTGCTGCGATGCCAGGTTGTCGGGGCTGGCTGTGAGCTCCACGCGGCCCAGTCCCACCGTGCGCGCCTCGGGCAGGATCAGCCGCAATGCCGCCTTGGCATGGCCCCGGCCGGCTTTCCATGGCACCACCCCATAGCCGATGTGGCCCAGGCAGTACGCGGGCAGGCTGTCGGTGCCGGGCTGCCAGCGCAGCTGAATGCTGCCGCAGAATTCGCCGTCCCAGATCCAGCGCCGGTAGCTGGGCAACCGCGGCACCTGCGCGCCTCTGGGCAGCGTGACGGGCGGGCCCTTGGCTTCGCGGTCGACGAGGCTGGCGAGAAAGCGCGCGGGATCGGTCTGGATCTGCGCGAGCTCCTCGCTGCCCGCCTGCGGCCTGAGATTGTTGGGTGACCAGCCGCGCTCGAGGGCGGCCACGTACCCCGGCAGACATGCATGCGAGGGCCAGACGAGTTGGACGGAAGGGGTCACGGCGATCTTTCTGCGCTCCTGCGCGCTTCGGTTCCCCTCTTCATCGGCGCATCGCGCCAGGGGCTGCCGGGCAAGCAACGCCGATTCATTGCGCGGCCGAAACCGTTCCCAAGGGGCGAAGTTGCTCAGCCAGCGAGCGAGTTTTCTCGACCCTGACATTGCCGGTATGCAGCGTCGACTTGCGCTCGATCAGCATGACCTGGCACTCGTCCTCGGCGACCGGGTTGTGTCGAACGCCTTTCGGGACGATGAACATCTCGCCTTCGCCCAGTTCGACCGAGCCGCCTTCGAGCTCGATGCGCAGGCGTCCCTTGAGCACAAGAAAGAGCTCGTCTTCCTCATCGTGGCTGTGCCAGGTCAACGAGCCCTGAAGTTTCGCCACCTTGATGAAGGCATCATCGACTTCGCCGATGACTCGTGGCGACCAGAGCTCCGAAAGCGACGCGGCAATGTTTGCGGGGGACAGAACGTTCAACACGGGAACTCCAGAAAAGGAGCGGGTGCCGCTCCAGGGTTGCGGTATATCCATCTTAGGAGTGGCGTGGCATGCGCGTCCAATACCGGACGCCTATGCTTGCAGACGCACGCCCTATGAAGGCGTCGGCGTCGCGGTGCTCCTGCATGCCCATGGACGATCGGGCCGAGCATGCGTTGCTCATCAGTGCGCGACATCGACGGCATGGCGGACCTTCCGCAAGGCCGTCTCGAGTGCGTCCATCGATATCGATCCGATCGTCAGGCGCAAGGCATTCGGCGCATTCATCGTCGCCGCGAACGGCTCGGCCGTGGTCACGAGTACACCTTCCCGTTCGAGCGCGGCGGCGACGAGGTCTGCGCGTTGTCCCTCCGGCAACTCGAGCCACAGGTAGTAGGACGTGGTGTGCGACGTGATGTCGCAGTCGCGCAGGATCCGGCGCGCGAGCCGCTGCCGGGCGCGCGCGTCCTCTCTCTTTCTTTCCTCGAGCGCGTCGACCGTGCCGGATTCGATCCAGCTGCATCCCAGCGCCACCATCACCGACGGTGTGTTCCAGGTCGACACCCGGATTCCGCGCTCGAGCAGTGCAATCATGTGTGCCGGTGCCGCCACGAACCCGAATCTCAATCCGGATGCGACGCTCTTCGACAGCCCGCATACGTAGATGGTCCGGTGCGGGGCGTGCACGAAGACCGGTTTGGGCGCAGGCTCCGCGAGGAACGCATAGGCTCCGTCCTCGATGATCAGGAAGTCGTGCTTCTCGGCCAGCCCGGCGAGCGCGATCCGATCTTCCTTTGCCATCACGTAGCCGAGCGGGTTGTGGATGGTGGGCATGGTGTACAGGGCACGCACGCGTCGGCGTTTGCAGAGTTTCGACAGCGCGTCCAGATCGAGACCTCGCGATGAGGGCGCGAGCGGCTCCATGTCGAGCTTGAACGCTTGGGCCAGCCGCTTCATTCCGGGATACGTCAAGGAGTCGACGGCGATGACGTTGCCTGGTTCGAGCAAGCTCATCACCGTGATGGCAAGACCCTGCTGCGCGCCGTTGACGATGAGCACCTGCTCCGCCGGCACGCGGATCCCGCGGTTGCGCAGGTGCCTGGCAACGGTGTGGCGCTCGTGCGGACGGCCGCCCTGCGGCGGCGAGTGCAGCAGCGCGTCGAGGTCGCCCGACAAGGCCAGGGAGCGCAAGCCCTCGCGCAGCATTTCCGCCTGCCCCGGCAAGGTCGGGTAGTTGAACGTGAGATCCACCGCGCCGCTGGGCAACGGTTGCTGCTCGAGGCCCAGCCCGCGCGGCAGCGACGTATCGCGCACGAAGGTCCCTCTGCCCGTCTCGCCGATGACCAGGCCGATGGAGCGCAGCTCCGCATAGACCTTCGATGCGGTGGCCAGCGCCACCCCATGCTGCTTCATCAACGCCCGCACCGTGGGCAACTGCGTGCCCGGTGGCAGATGCCCCTCGCGAATCTGCGTGACCAGGTCGTCGACGATCGATTTGTATTGGGACTTGATCATGAGCGTATCTAGAACAATTTTTTGCTCGTACTAGGACAGAAGATTACGCTCGAACGCATGCCTGATCAATCCTCGAAAGAGAAATTAGCGATGCTGAAAGCACCCGAACTCCCCAAGGATCTCCCCGTACCCGTCGACGATGGCGCCTGTGCCCATCTGCTCGGGCGAAAACTGCCCCCCGTGGAGCTCGTCAGTTCTTCCGGCCGTGGCGTCGACATGTCCTCGCTCGCTGGGCTGGTCGTCATCTACATCTATCCGATGTCGGGCGAGGACGATTCGCTGTTGCCCGACGACTGGGATTCGATCCCTGGTGCGCGCGGCTGCACGCCGCAAAGCTGTTCCTTTCGCGATCATCAGGAAGACCTAGCGGCATTCGGTGCGAAGGTGTTCGGCCTGGCCACGCAAAGCCCCGACTATCTGCGTGGCGAGACGCTGCGCATCCATTTGCCCTATGAGCTGCTGAGCGACGAGCAGCTCGAATTCAAGGCGGCCTTGTCGCTGCCGGTGCTGGAGGCGCGCGTGGCAGGAACGCAGGTGCTCAAGCGCGTGACGCTGGTCTGCCGCGACAGTGAGATCGTCCAGGTGTTCTACCCCGTCTTTCCCCCCGACCAGAGCGCGCAGCAGGTCATTGCGTGGCTGTCGGCAACGCAGGCCGGCAAGGCCCATCGCAAGACGCGAGGGTGAAGCGCAGATGGAATCGACAGTGCACAGGTCCGCGGAGGCGGTCCATCACCCCATGCTGTTGGCCGGCTGCTGGGAGGCCGGCTCGCGGATCATGGAGGTAAGAAACCCCGAGGATGGCGCAATCGCCGCGACCGTCCCGCGCGCCTCCGGGCGAGACGCGCAGCGGGCGGTCGAGTCGGCATTCGCCGCGCGTTCGATGGCCCGAGCGCTCCCCGTCCATCGACGCGCGGCGCTGCTGCAGCGGGCCGCGGTCCTGGTGGAGGCCGATGCCGAACGCTTCGCACGCACGATTGCGCTGGAAGGCGTGAAAACCATCCGCGAGGCCCGGCTGGAGGTCGGGCGCTGCGTGGCAACCCTGAGACTGTCCGCCGAAGAGGCGAGCCGCCTGCTGGGGAGCACGATCGCCTTCGATCAACGCCCGGGCAGCGAGCATCGCAGCGGCTACACGGTGCGCGAACCCGTGGGCGTGGTCCTCGCGATCACGCCGTTCAACGATCCTCTCAATCTGGTGGCTCACAAGATCGGGCCCGCGATCGCGGCGGGCAACACGGTGATCCTGAAGCCGCACGAGCGTACGCCGCTGTCGGCGCTGATGCTGGCGCGCACCCTGATGAAAGCGGGCTTGCCCGAAGGCGTGCTCCAGGTGCTGACCGGCACGGGGGAGGAGATCGGCCCGACGCTGATCTCCGCCTCGCAGGTTCGCATGGTGTCGTTCACGGGCGGCCGGGTGGCGGGCGAAAGAATCATCGCCGCTGCGGGGTTCAAGAAACTGAGCCTCGAACTGGGCAGCAATTGCCCGACGATCGTCATGTCCGACGCGGACCTGGACGCTGCGGTCGAGGCCTGCGCGTCGGGCGCCTTCTGGGCCGCGGGCCAGAATTGCCTGCACGTGCAGCGCATCTACGTGCAGAGGTCGCTGCACGCACGGTTCCGCGATGCCCTGGTCGATCGAACGCGGGCGCTGCGCGTTGGCGCGAAGCTCGATGAGACCACGGACATGGGCTGCCTGATCGACCCGGCGGCGGCCTCGCGCGTGGCCGGTGTGCTGGATTCGGCGAGGGCTGCGGGGGCGGTGGTCCTGACCGGTGCAACGCGCGAAGGCAGCTTCATCGCGCCGACGCTGGTCGATCGGCTTCCGGACCATCACCCGCTCGCGACCGAAGAGATCTTCGGTCCCGTGACGGTGCTCGCGGCCTTCGACGGTTTCGACGAGGCGATCCGGCGCGCCAATACCCCCGACTTCGGGCTGCAGGCCGCGATCTTCACGCGCGACATGGATACGGCGCTCAACGCGATCGATCTGCTCGAGGCCGGCGCCGTGATGGTCAACGACAGCAGCGACTACCGGATCGACGCGATGCCCTTCGGCGGCATCAAGGGCTCGGGGCTGGGCCGCGAGGGCGTGCGATCCGCGGCGCTCGACATGACCGAGATCAAGGTCGCCAGCTTCCATCGTCGCCCCGCGCGGAATTGACACCGCGGCGCACCGGCGCGCACTTCTTTCTGCTTCCTTTTCCTTTTCTCTCTTTCTTTTTCGAACAAGGAGTTTTCCATGAACCTCTCTCCCTCCCAACCCGGCCTGACCACACGCCTGCTCACGGCCGACAGCGACCTGTCCGACGACACCAGCGTCTCGCCGCCCCTGCATCAGTCGGTCAACTTCTTCGCGCGCGACATCGATCATCTGCAGGAGATCGCTACGCCACTGGGCGATCGCTACTACACGCGGCGGGGCAATCCCACTTCCGCGAGGCTGGCGAAGGTGATCGCGCAACTCGAGGGCGCGGAAAGCGGCCTGATCACCGCCTCGGGCATGGGTGCGCTCTCCACCGCCGTGCTGGCGCTGGTGAAGGCCGGCGACCACGTGATCGGGCAGGTAAACCACTACATAGGCATCACCAACATCCTGCAGACGCTCCTGCCGTCCTTCGGTGTGGAGACCACCCAGGTGGACCAGCGCTCCGTCGAGGCTTTCGCGGCGTCGATCCGACCCAACACCAGGCTGATCATCCTGGAATCGCCGGTCAATCCGATGATGCACATCACCGACATGCGGGCGGTGTGCGAGCTGGCCAAGGCCCGTGGCATCGTCACGCTCTGCGACAACACCTTCGCGACCCCGCTGAACCAGCGCCCCACGGAGTTCGGCGTCGACGTCGTGATGCACAGCGTGACCAAGTACATCGGCGGCCACCATGACCTGCTGGCCGGCGCCCTGGTCGGGAGGCGCGAGTTGATAGAGCGCATCTGGGACCTGAGCCTGACGACGGGCGCCATCGGCGCACCTTTCAATTCGTGGCTTGCGCTGCGCGGCATCCGTACCCTGGAGTTGCGCATGCGGCAGCACAACGCGAACGGCCAGGCCGTCGCGGAGTTTCTCGAAAAGCACCCCGCGATCGCCAGGATCTACTACCCGGGGCTCTCGACGCATCCGCAGCATGCGCTTGCCCGCAAGCAAATGTCCGGCTATGGCGGGCTCCTGACCTTCGAGCTCAAGGGTGGCTTCGAGGCAGCCGAGCGCTTCATTAAGAAGCTGCGGCTGGTCACTTTCGCGAGCAGCCTGGGCGGCGTGACTTCCACAGTCGTGCAGCCCGCGGCGCTGTTCGGCAAGCAGCTGTCCCAGGAAGCGCTCGAACAGCAGGGAATCATCGGCGGCCTGATCCGTCTCGCCTGCGGCATCGAGAACACCGAGGACCTGCTCGAAGACGTGGCCCAGGCGCTGGGCTGAGTCGGTTCCACGGTACCCCGCCCATGTAGCGCCGCCCGGTTCGGTCGGGCGCGCGGTCCGGCCGCGAGAGCGCTCTCGCAGGCGTAGTTACCGACCCATCCACAGGAGACAATCGAATGAACAGAATCATCCGTTTCGCGGCAGCCTTGCCGCTCGTGCTTGCCGGCTGGATCGCCAGCGCACCCGCTATGGCAGGCAAGACCCTCGACAGCATTCGCGCACGCGGACAGCTGGCGTGTGGCGTGCACACCGGCAGGCCAGGGTTCGCCGCCGCCGATTCAGCCGGGCGATGGCGCGGCCTCGACGTCGACATTTGTCGCGCGGTGGCCGCCGCGACGCTTGGGGACGCCGAAAAGGTGAAATTCGTTCCGCTGACAGCGCAGCAGCGCTTCACGGCATTGCAGTCGGGCGAGATCGACGTGCTGTCGCGCAACACCTCGTTCACGCTGACACGCGATGCGTCGCTGGGCCTGCGCGACACCGCGGTGACCTATTACGACGGACAGGGATTTCTGGTCCCCAGGGCGAGCGGCATCAAGAACGCCAGGCAACTCAAGGGGCAGACGGTCTGCGTGCAGTCGGGCACGACGACGGAGAAGAACCTCACCGACTATTCCAGGGCCAACAACCTGGGCATCAGGCCGGTGGTCTTCGAGAAGGAAGAGGCCGCGACCGCATCCTATTTCTCGGGCCGTTGCATCGCCTTCACCACCGACGCCTCGGGCCTGGCGGCGGTGCGCGCGAAGGTCGCGCCGAAGCCCGAGGAACACGTGCTCCTTCCCGAGCTGATTTCGAAGGAACCCCTGGGGCCGCTGGTGCGGCGCGGCGACGACGAGTGGGCAGCCATCGTGAAATGGGTCATCCATGGGCTGAACGAAGCCGAGGAGTACGGCATCACGCAGGCCGATGTCGAGAAGCTCAAGGCCGGCAGCGAAGACCCCGCGGTCAAACGCATTCTGGGCGCTGGCGACGACACCGGGAAGCTGCTGGGTCTCGACAAGGATTGGATGGTCCGTGTCATCAGGAGCACCGGCAACTACGGCGAAATCTTCGATCGCAACGTGGGCTCGCGATCGCCGCTGGAACTGGCGCGCGGATTCAACAACCCATGGAACAAGGGCGGACTGATGTATGCCTACCCATTGCGCTGAATCTGCCGTGCCAGTCCCGATGTCCTCTGCCGCCCTGCCTTCGAGGCGCGGACGGTGGTCGCCGCGCAGCCGGGCCGTTCGCGGCGTGGCCTGCCAGGTCCTCGCCGTCGCCGGCATCGCGGTGACGGTGTGGGCTCTGATCTCGAACACCTTGCACAACATGCAGGCCCGCGGCATCCAGAGCGGCTTCGACTTCCTGTGGCAGCCGGCTGGTTTCAGCATTGGCGAGAGCCTTCTGCCATTCGATCCGGCCGCTTCGTACTGGAGTGCCTTCTGCGCTGGCCTGCTCAACACGGTGCGTGTCGCGCTCGCGGGCATCGTGGCCGCTACCGTCCTTGGTACCTTGCTCGGGGTGGGGCGCTTTTCCCGCAATGCCTTGGTGCGGGGGCTGTGCGCGGCATATGTGGAGTGCTTTCGCAACATACCGGTGCTGCTGCAACTGCTCATGTGGTATCTCGTATTGACGCAGTTGCTGCCGCCCATCCGGGACGCATGGCAGGCCGGCCCCTTTTTTCTCAGCAAGGGTGGATTGAATTTTCCTAAGCTGCAATGGCAAGCGGGCCACGCCTGGACCCTTGCCGGGGTGGGCGTGGGTGGGGTATTGGTGATCGCGTTTCGCCGCCGGGCCCGGCGACGGTTCGAGACCACGGGCATCGCGCTCGGGACATGGCGGATCTCCATCGCGTTGTGGCTGGCGGCCGCGCTGTCGGGTTGGCTATTGGGCGGGGCGCCGGCCGCGTTGGACGTACCGTCGAAGGGCGAGTTCTCGGTGGAGAACGGCGGTGCGCTCACGCCCGAGTTCCTGGCCATCGTGTTGGGGCTCTCGATCTATACCGCTGCTTTCATCGCCGAGGTGGTTCGCGGGGGTATCGCCTCGGTGCCCTCGGGGCAGGGCGAGGCGGCTGCCGCTCTGGGGTTGGGCCACGCGCTGGGCATCCGGCTAGTGGTCCTGCCCCAGGCCTTGCGGGTGATCGTTCCGCCGCTGACCAGCCAGTACCTGAATCTGACCAAGAACTCGTCGCTGGCGGTGGCCATCGGATATCCCGACATCGTCTCCATCGCCAACACCGCCATGAACCAGACGGGGAGGGCGGTGGAATGTATCGCCATCCTCATGTCGGTCTATCTGGCGCTCTCGTTGATCACCTCGGTGGTGATGGGTCGATACAACGCCCGCGCGGCGATCAAGGAGCGTTGAGATGGCCGACTCCATGAGCCACCCGGCTCCCTTCGAGCCGATCGCCGCACGCCCGGCGCCTTCGTACGTCGACGGGCCGTGGGTCCGGTTGCACGCCAACCTGTTCGCCGACTGGCGCACCGCGGCCGCATCCATCGTGCTGGGTGCCGTGCTGGTCCTTGCCCTGGCGCGTGTCGTCGACTGGGCGCTCCTCGGCGCCGTGTGGGAACCCGATGTCGCCGCCTGCCGTGCCCACCAGGAAATGGGCGCGTGCTGGGGCGTCGTGGCCGAAAAGCACCGCTTCATCGTTTTCGGGCGTTATCCATTCGACGAGCAGTGGCGCCCGTTGGCGGCCACGCTGTGCTTGCTGCTTATGCTGGCCGCAAGTTGCGTCCGCGCGTTCTGGCGGCCCTGGCTCGGCGTGCTCTGGATGCTGTCGCTGGCGATCTTCTTCACGCTGATGCACGGCGGGCTGCCGGGGCTGGCGCGCGTCGAGACCGATCGCTGGGGTGGATTGCCGCTGACCGTCCTGTTGTCGACGCTGTCGGTCATGTTCGCGTTTCCGATCGCGCTGGCGGTCGCGCTGGGCCGGCGCTCCCAGCTGCCCGTGATCCGGAGCCTTTGCACCGTCTATGTCGAGTTGATCCGAGGCGTTCCGTTGATCTCGGTGCTGTTCATGGCCTCGTTCATGTTCCCGTTGTTCATGCCGCAGGGCATGACGATCGATGTGCTGGTACGGGTGGTGGCGGGCATGACGCTGTTTTCCGCCGCCTACCTTGCCGAGGTGGTGCGCGCCGGGCTGCAGTCGATCCCCAAGGGGCAGGCGGAAGCCGCGGCCACGCTCGGACTGTCCTACTGGCAGACCCAGCGCAAGGTCGTGCTGCCGCAGGCGCTGGCCACGGTGGTGCCCAGCATCATGAACACCTTCATTTCCATCTTCAAGGACACCTCGCTGGTGAGCATCGTCGGCCTGTACGACCTGACTGGTGCACTCGATCTCGCCATCAACGGCGATGCCGACTGGCACCCGTTCAAGCTGCAGGGCTATCTCTTCATTGCTCTGGTGTATTTCCTCTTCTGCTTCTCGATGTCGCGGTACAGCCGCTGGGTGGAGCGGCAGATCGGCAAGAGCAGGCGACGTTGAGCGAACCCGGAACGATCAGAGAACGAGCGAGCAAGAACAATGAACGACACCATCATCAGTTTCCAGAAAGTCAACAAGTGGTACGGCACCGACTACCACGTGCTGCGCGACATCGACCTGCAGGTGGACCGCGGCGAGCGCATCGTGCTGTGCGGGCCCTCCGGGTCGGGGAAATCCACCTTGATCCGTTGCATCAATCGGTTGGAGGAGCACCAGCAAGGCCGCCTCGTGGTGGACGACATGGAGTTGACCGACGACGTCAAGGCCATCGACGAGGTCCGCAGGAAGGTCGGCATGGTGTTCCAGCAGTTCAACCTGTTTCCCCACCTCACGGTGCTGGAAAACCTGACGCTCTCGCCGATCTGGGTCGGCAGGCTGCCCCGGAAAGAGGCCGAGGAAAGAGCGATGCAGCAACTCGAGCGCGTGCGCATTGCCGAGCAGGCCCGCAAGTACCCGCTGCAGCTGTCCGGCGGACAGCAGCAGCGCGTCGCCATCGCCCGCGCGCTTTGCCTGACGCCCAAGATCATGCTCTTCGACGAGCCGACCTCTGCGCTCGATCCCGAGATGATCAAGGAGGTGCTGGACGTCATGATCGAACTCGCCGGACAGGGCATCACCATGGTTTGCGTGACGCACGAGATGGCATTCGCCAAGGCGGTGGCTGATCGCGTGATCTTCATGGACCAGGGACAGATCGTCGAGCAGAACAGTCCGCACGAATTCTTCAATCGCCCGCAGAGCGAGCGAAGCCGAAACTTCCTTGAGAAGATCCTTGGACATTGAAGGATCTACCTCGAGAAGATTTGAATCCTCATTGCAAAAATGAAATAAGAAACAACTTGTATGGCTGCGACGCACGCGGAATTCGTGGGAACCTTGATCTTTGTTCTGCTTGGAAACGGGGTTTCCGCGAACGCGGTGCTACGAAAAACCAAAGGAGTGGGAACAAGCTTTGGGTTTGTTGCCCTCGGATGGGCGATGGCGATGTTTGTCGCAGTACTTGTTGCTGCGCCTGCTAGCGGTGCGCACCTAAATCCAGCAGTGACTCTCGCACTGGCATCAGCCGGAAAGTTTCCTTGGGCCGACGTAGGTGGCTATGTGAGGGCGCAGATGTTGGGCGGAGCAGTTGGAGGAGCCCTCGTCTGGGCCTTCTATCGTGACCATTTGACACTGACTAGTGCGAAGGAGGAAAAGCTCTCTGCGTTCTGCACTGCCCCCGCCATCCGTTCTCTTTCGAAGAATCTCTCATCCGAGTTGCTCAGCTCCTTCGTCCTCGTCTACGCCATACTAAATATGGCTGCTGGAGATGTGGGTCTAGGCTCAATCAATGCCTTGCCAGCTGCGCTTTTGGTGCTTTCAATTGTTATTTCCCTGGGCGGGACGACGGGCGCTGCGCTTAGCCCGGCGAGAGACTTTGGACCACGCGTGATGCATGCGTTGCTGCCAATGGGTCCGAAAAGAGACTCAGATTGGACCTATGCATGGATTCCGATTTTGGGGCCCCTTATGGGCGGGCAGGTGGCAGCACTTGCTTTTTCTCTTGGATGGTGAGAGCGGACGCCGCGTCATTTTCGGATGGGACGCCGCAGATCAGCCAAAAAATCTCGTACACCGGGAGCTGCGTGTTGCTTCTGACTGCCATCGCTCAGAGGCAGTCATTTCTGGATTACGCAAAACTTGTTGCCGTCCGGATCTGCTAAGACCAGGTAATCCGCATTGTCTGGATAGCGCCATTGTACCGGGCTGGCGCCGAGGGCGAGCAAACGTTCTGATTCCGCATGTTGATCATCTGCGTACAGATCGAGATGGTGGCGTTGATGCGTCCGCGGGTCCGACGTCACTTTAGTGATTGCGAGCTGTTGTCCTTCTCCAGATCGAGAAACAAGAATAGCCCAGTCCGGGGATGGCTCACGCAGAGGCACGTAATCGAGCGCTGCGCACCAAAATTTGATAGATCGGGCGACGTCTCGTGTACCCCACACAATAGATCCAATTTTCAACATAATTTCCTTTCAACTGCCTAGAGCGAGTTAGAGCATGCGTCCACGCACAAGTATGGCTTGTGTCGAGACTGACGGCGTCGCGGAAATCGGTGTTTAACGCAGGCCAACAACGTCAACGCCTACTCGCCACCTTGGCTCCCTTTCGGTCGGTGATTGAGCAGTGACGGTTGGCGATAGGGCTTCCGTCGCTGTGGTATCGCTAGGGATGGTCTGCAAAAATCCGTGCCGATCCGCGTAGCTTGATCGAACGATGCCCGCGAGGACCGCAAGCATGAAACAGCTTGAATTGGGCCTGAACCTGTCGACCAAGAGGACGCGCAAGTGCGAATTCCTGGAAGAGATGAAGCGCGTGGTGCCGTGGAAGGTGCTGGTGGAGATCAGCGAGCCGCACGGGCCCAAGAGCAAGACGGGCCGGCCGCCGTTTGGCATCGAGACGATGCTGCGCATCCATTACATGCAGCGGTGGTTCGAATTGAGCGACCCGGCGATGGTAGGGGTGCTTCACGACCTGCCGCTGTACCTGGCGTTCGCGGGCCTGAGCAGCGGCACGAGCCGCATCCCCGATGAGGCGACGATCCTGAGGTTTCGCCATCTGCTGGAGAAACACGACCTGACGGTGGACATGCTGCCCGTAGTCAACGACCTGCTGCAGCACCGATGCCTCATGCTGAGATCGGGCGCGGCGGTGGACGCCACGTTGATCTCCGCGCCGAGTTCGACCAAGAACGCTGGCGGCAACCGCGATCCCGAGATGAGGCAGGCCAAGAAAGGCGACAACTGGTACTTCGGGATGAAGGCCCACATTGGCGTGGACATCGCCTCAGGGCTGGTGCAGACGGTGGCCACGACGCCGGCCAGCGTCAACGACCTGAACATGGCTGGTACGCTGCTGCACGGACAGGAGCATGCCGCCTTCGGTGACGCCGGCTACCAGGGCGTGCACAAGCGGCCCGAGGCGGCCGGGACCACGTGGCACGTGGCGATGCGCCCGGGGCTGCGCAGGAAGCTCAACACGTTCATCGAGGCGGACTCCGTGGCCGAGCGGGTGGAGAAGATGAAGGCCAGCATCCGGGCCCAGGTCGAACACCCGTTCCGTGTGCTCAAGCGCCAGTTCGGGTTCACCAAGGTGCGCTATCGGGGACTGCGCAAGAACACGGGGCAGATCATCACGCTGTTCGCGCTGGGCAATCTGTGGATGGCGCGGCGACGACTGCTGGCGGTGGAGGGGTGAGTGCGTCTGGATGGCGTGCCGAGCGGATCGCAAGCCGCCGCGCGAGGCCGCCGATGCGATCGGCTTGGCTGCTTCACGCCCGCGTTGAGGTCGCATTGCGCATTGATCCGATCAATCCCTCTACAACTCACGTTGTGAAGACGTTCCCTGGCGTTGCGGCACGGTGATCGATCGAAGGTTGATGGTTTTGCGTGTCCGGTCCTGCGCGACCCTTACCTATGCAGCATCCCAAGAAAACGCAAGGGCCTCTGCAACCGGCGATGCGATACGAGGCCCCGGCATCGACATGGTGTCTCTGGCGACTGAGGTCGACTGGTTCGGTTGAAAGTCTGACGCCTAACCCGTCGACCACTTGCAGTGGTTGCTTCATCGCAGTGTGGAGTTGATCGGCTTGGTCCGGACATGCGTCGTTGAGGTCAGCTGCACTTTGCGAAGATCCGACACTTCGATCACGTCGGATGGGTCCCAGGCAGGCTACAGGAACGGGTCTCCGTCCGGCATCGACTGCTGCATCGCCGCATAGAACCATTGCACCGTCGCCCTCGGCAGCGTGCCGCTGGGCATTGACAAGACCGAGGAGCACGGTACCACCCATTTCACCGTGGTCGACACAGAGGGCAACGTCGTAGCGATGACGACCACGGTGGAAGGCTCGATAAGCTCGTTCCACATGACCCAGGGCTTTCTGCTGAACAACGAGCTGACCGACTTCGCGGCCAACCCGAACGACGCCGTGGATCCGACCATCAAGGTCGCCAACCGCGTCACGCCCGGCAAGCGTCCGCGCAGCTCGATGGCGCCGACCCTGGTGTTCAAGAAGAACGCCGACGGCAGCATGGGCGAGTTCGTGATGGGCGCCGGCTCGCCGGGCGGCGGCACGATCATCCAGTACGTGGTGAAGACGCTGGTCGGCGCGCTCGACCGGGGCCTCGATGCGCAGCAGGCGACCTCGCTGGTCGACTTCGGCGCCACCAATAGCGTGACCACCAACGTGGGCGGCGAACACCCCGCCATCGACACCTCGAACTCGGGCAACAACGATCCGCTGATCGCCGGCCTGCGCGCGCTGGGCCACACGGTGAACTTCGGCGCCCAGTCCAGCGGCATCAGCACCATCATCCGCACCAACGTCGGTGGCCAGCCGGTGCTCACGGGCGGCGCCGATCTGCGGCGCGAAGGCATCGTGCTCGGCGATAGCTTCCCGCCCTGATCGGGGCCTGAACCGGTGCCATTCGCAGGAATGGCTTGGCTACAGGCGAGCGTAGTCGCCCTCGGCGAAGCTGCGCTTGATCTCGCTTTTCGAGTTCGGGAATTTCTCGCGCAGGAAGGCGATGAACTTGCGGAAGCCCTCGGGCCCGTCGGCCGCGGTCGGGTTGTGCTGCACGTAGCGGTTGCCCACGTACTGGAGCGCGGCCTCGACGTCCTTCTGGTTCAGGCCCTTCTCGTAGAAGGCCAGTACGGCCTGGCGGTTGGCTTCCTGCTGGGCGCCGAGGCCGGGCTTGCCATCGCCCATGGGCGCGCAGGCGGCGAGAAGGAAAGTAGCTGCCGCGGCGAGCGCGGCGAGAGTCATTCGTTGCATGGCTTGGTCCTGATGTGCAAGGAAAAGATCTGGCATCACTGCGGGTGTCGACACGTCAGTCCGACGATCGAATTGGGGATGCATCCATCCGACCCGCGGAACCTGGTAAGAGCTCGCGCTCTTCCATCTCAAAGGGCAACGCCAGCAGCGAGGCCTCGGGCCTGTGGCGATTCATCCGGTCTCGCCGCCACTCAAGGACGGGCTCAACTCGCGGTGTACTTTGTGCAACACAAACGTCAACTTACGCGAAGCCTGAGCTGCAGCCCAGAACGTGTCCACCGTGCCATTGCGCACACGTCCGCAGTAGTTCTGGCCAACAGAGCGAGCAAGAGGAAAGCGGGGGTACAAACGGGGGGTAAAAAAATCGGTTATTCGCCTATGAGTTCTTAAATTTCCCAATGAGCGCCACCATTCTAGGAACTTGACTTCATAGTTATAACAAGCCCATCGACACGCCACCAACCGAGGACTCGCCATGATGAACACCGTACCGCTGCTGCTGCTTCCCGGCCTCATGAACGACGCGCGCGTCTGGGATCCCGTGCGGCGGGCGCTGCCCGTCGGGCGCGATGTCGTCGTGTCGCCGACCGACGGGGCCGACACCGTCGAGGCCCTGGCCGCCACGGCGTTGGCCGCGATGCCCGACGGAAGCTTCGCGCTGGCGGGTTTCTCGCTGGGCGGCTACGTCGCGCTCGAGGTGTGCCGGCAGGCCGGCGCCAGGATCGCGGGCCTCGCCTTGCTCGACACCGGTGCGCGCGCCGATTCCGAGGAGGCCACGCAGAACCGGCAGCGGATGGTGGCGGCGCTGAGCTCGGGCGGCGCGAGCTTCGCCCAGGTGGTCGAGAGCTTCACGCCCCGCGTGATCCATCCGTCGCATGCGCAGGACCGCACGCTGCTCGAGCTGCTCGCCGACATGGCGAGGCAGGTCGGCGGCGAGGGTTTCACGCGGCAGCAGAAGGCCGCGATGCAGCGCCGCGATGCGCGCGAGCTGCTGCCTGCGTTGACGGCGCCGGCCCTGGTCCTGTGCGGCCGCGAGGACCAGATCACGCCGCCGGCACTGAGCGAGGAGATGGCGGGCCTGCTGCCCGGCGATGTCGAGCTCGTCGTGGTGCCGCAGTGCGGCCACATGTCAACGCTGGAACAGCCCGCGGCCGTCGCCGAGGCCTTCCTGCGATGGCTCGCACGCGTCGACGCCGCCGCCTCGCTGGCGCGCGGCGGCTGACGACCACACCCCTTTCGATCGCGCCTTTTCCCGCAGCTTCGGGTAAGCCCTAGCTGCCGCTAGGTCTTCGTCTTCATTTATATTCCGTCTGGAAGGTTAAATAAAGACGCGATGACCGACATCACCAGCACCTGCGGATTCCTAGAGCAGCACTTCGACCGGATCGAGGAGGGCGCGCGCTTCCGCTCGCGCGGCCGCACCCTCACGGAAGCCGACATCCTCCAGTGGTGCGCGCTGACCGGCGACTGGTACGTGCTGCACACAGACGCGCACCATGCCGCGCGCACGCGCTTCGGCCAGCGCATCGCACCCGGCCTGATGCTGCTGGCCTATGCGGCCGGGCTCGGCATCCCGCCCGCGGCGCCGGCGATCGTGGCGAACTACGGCAGCGACGCGCTGCGTTTCACCGCGCCGGCCTTCATCGGCGACACCATCCATCTGGAGGCCGCCGTGCTCGAGAAGACCGTGAAGCGCCCCGGCACCGACGGCGTGCTGCGGCTGCAGTGGAACGTCCACAACCAGAACGGGCTGCTGCTGATGGCCAGCGAGCTGCGCATCCTGATGGCCTTCGAGGGAGCCGCGCGATGAACGGCGCCACCTCCACCGAAGCGGTGCGCCTGACGCTGGAGTCGTCGCTCGCGGTCATCGCGATCGACCGGCCCGCCGCGAAGAACAGCCTGCGCCTCGACGAGATGACGGCGATCGCCGATGCACTCGGCGAGGCCGTGTCGGCCGGTGCGCGCGCGGTGCTGGTGCGCGGCACGCGCCACGCCTTCTGCGCCGGCCGCGACCTCAAGGACACGCACCCGGGCACCGACGACACGCTCGCGATCCTGCGCGAGCGGATCAACCCGGTGCTGGCCGCCATGCGCGACTGTCCGGTGCCGACGATCGCCGCGGTGCAGGGCCCCGCGCTGGGCTTCGGCTTCGGGCTGGCGCTGGCCTGCGACATCGCGCTCGTTGCCGACGATGCGCTGCTCGGCAGCCCGTTCCGCAACATCGGCGCGGTGCTCGACTCGGGCGGCCACCATCACCTGCGCGAACGCGTCGGGCCGCACCGCGCGGCCGAGCTGATCTTCCTGGGTCGCCTGTTCTCGGGGCGCGAAGCCGCGGCCATGGGGCTCGTCAACCGCAGCGTGGCGGCCGAGGCGCTCGACGAGATCGCGCTGCAGATGGGGCGCGAGATCGCGAGCGGCCCGACCGCCGCCTTCGCCGCATCGAAGCGCATCCTGTCGCGCGCGCGGTCCTTCGAGGAGACGCTCGAGCTCGAGGCGATCGCGCAGGCCGAGGCGCTGGCCGGGCCCGATGGCATCGAGGGCATCGGCGCCTTCCAGCAGAAGCGCAAGCCGCGCTTCATCGGACGCTAGGCGATGGACATGACCCAAGCTCCCCACGCTCCCGACACCGCGCGTTCGCCGCGCGCCCGGTTCCTCGCCGCGCTCGCCGAAGGCCGGCTGGCCTACCAGTTCGACCATGGCGCGGGCCGCGCGGTCTTTCCGCCGCAGGCCGTGGGTCCAGGCGGTCGGCCCAGTGAACTCGAATGGCGCACCAGCCGCGGCGAGGGCACGGTCCATGCCTGCACCGAAGTGCAGCGGCGCGACGGTGCCTTCAACATCGCGCTGGTCGATCTCGACGAAGGCTTTCGCATGATGGCCACCGTGGTCGATGCGGCGCCCGGCGCGCTGCGCATCGGCCTGCGCGTGGCCGCGCGCATCGAGCCCTGGAACGACGCGCACCGCGTGGTGTTCGGAGCGCTCGCATGACCGCAACCAATCTGCGCGGCGCGGCCGCGATCGCCGGCATCGGCAGCACCGGCTTCGCGACGATGCCGGCCCTGTCTTCGCCGCTCGACGCGATGGCACTGGCCTCGGTGCGCGCGCTCGACGACGCGGGCCTCTCGCTGGCCGATGTCGACGGCGTGTTCGCGGCCGGCCTGCAGCTGTTCATGCCGACGCTGAGCCTGTGCGAATACCTGGGCCTGCGCCCGCGCTATACCGATTCGACCCAGGTCGGCGGCGGCGCCTTCCTCGCGCACCTCAACCATGCGCGCGCCGCGATCGCGGCCGGCCTGTGCTCGGTAGCGTTGATCGCTTACGGCAGCACGCAGAAATCGGCGGGCGGGCAGTTCGCGACGCACTCCGAACCCAACCCCTACGAAGTGCCCTACGGCTACCCGGGCCCGCTCGCGGCCTATGCGATGGTCGCGCAGCGCCACATGCACGAGTTCGGCACCACGCGCGAACAGCTCGCGCAGGTGGCGGTCAGCGCGCGCGACTGGGCGCGGCTCGACACCGAGGCACCCGATCCCGGGCCGCTGAGCATCGAGGACGTGATCGCGGCGCGGCCGGTGGCGCATCCCTTCACCGTGCGCGACTGCTGCCTCGTGACCGATGGCGGCGGCGCGCTGGTCGTGGTCTCGGCCGAGCGCGCCGCGCAACTGCGGCGCAAGCCGGTCTACCTGCTCGGTGTGGGCGAGGCCGCCACGCACCGCAGCATCGCGCAGATGCCGGACCTGGTGCGCACCGCGGCCAGCGTGTCGTCGGCCACCGCCTATGCGCAGGCCGGCGTGGGCCCGAAGGACATCGACGTGGTGCAGTTCTACGACGCCTTCACGATCATGCCGATCGTCTTCGCCGAGGACACGGGCTTCTGCGCCAAGGGCGAGGGCGGCGCCTTCCTCGATGGCGGCCGCGCCTCGCCGGGCGGCGATTTCCCGATGAACACCAGCGGCGGCGGGCTCTCGCTCGGCCACCCCGGCATGTTCGGCATCTACACCGCGATCGAGTCGGTGGTGCAGCTGCGCGGCGACGCCGGCGCGCGCCAGGTGGCCGGCGCCGAGCTCGCGCTGGCTCATGCGCCGGGCGGCTACATGTCGAGCCAATGCACCGCGATCTTCGGCACCGCCGCCACGCTCTGAACCCACCATGACCCTCCAAGACCTGCAACTGAAACACGCCGGCCGCCTGGCCGATGCGATCGCCGCCGTGGCCCGCCGCGGCTATCACAGCGCCTATCCCGAGGACCCGACGCATCCCGTCTACGCCGACGGTTCGCGCGCAGCCGGCGAGGCTGCCGTGCGCGCGGCCTGGACGCAGCGCGACGGCGCGATCCGAGGCGAGGAGCGCAGCGCCTTCGGCGTGCCCTTCGACACCGCCTATGCCGACGAGCCGGTCGATGCCGTGCTCGCGCGCGCCGAGGCCGCCGCACCGGCCTGGGCCGCGCTCGACCCGGCCGAGCGCGCCGCGGTGGCGCTCGAGATCCTCGAGGCGCTGCAGCAGCGCGCCTTCGAGATGGCCTTCGCCTGCATGCATGCCTGCGGCCAGCCGTTCGCGATGGCCTTCCAGGCCGGCACCGCGCATGCGCTGGACCGCGCGCTCGAGGCCGTGGCCATCGCCGTGCGCGAGATGGGCGCCTATCCGGCGCGCGTGCTCTGGGAGAAGCCCGATGCGCGCCGGCCGCTGCGCGTGGAGAAGACTTTCGAGATCCTGCCGCGCGGCATCGCGGCCGTGATCGGCTGCGCCACCTTCCCGACCTGGAACTCCTACCCCGGCCTGTTCGCGAGCCTGGTCACGGGCAACCCCGTGGTCGTGAAGCCGCATCCCACGGCCGTGCTGCCGCTCGCGCTGTGCGTCGACACGGCGCGCACGGTGCTCGCGGGCCTGGGGCTCGACGCCGACGTGGTGCAGCTGCTGGTCGACACGCGCGCCGCGCCCAAGACCAAGGCACTCGCGCTCGATGCGCGCGTGAAGCTGATCGACTTCACGGGCGGCCCCGAGTTCGGCGACTGGCTCGAAAGCCACGCGCGCCAGGCCCATGTCTTCACCGAGAAGGCGGGCGTCAACGCGGTGCTGATCGAGAGCACCTGCGACTACCCCGGCCTGGTGCGCAACCTCGCGCTCACGCTGAGCCTCTACAGCGCCCAGATGTGCACCACGCCGCAGAGCATCTACCTGCCGCGCGCCGGCATCCGGCTGCAGGACGGCACGGCGAAGACGGTCGAGGATTTCAAGGCCGACCTCGCCGCGGCGGTGGCGAAGCTGGTCGCCGATCCGGTGCGGGCCATCGAACTGCTGGGCGCGATCCAGAGCGATGCCACCGAGGCACGCGCCGTCGAGGCGGCATCGCTCGGCGAGCCGGTGTTCGCCTCGCGCCGGCTCGCGCATCCCGAGCTGCCCGATGCGGTGCTGCGCACGCCGGCCCTGTATGCCGTGCCGCCCAAAGCCCTGGACACCATCGCGCGCGAGCACTTCGGTCCGATCAGCCTGCTGATCGTGACCGAGGACGCCGACGCGGCGCTGCGGCATGCCCACGAGGTCACGCGCTCGCGCGGCGCGATCACCTGGTCGGTGTACTCGTGCGACGAGGCCTTCGTGCGCCGCGCGAAGAACGCGGCCGCCGATGCCGGCGTGCACCTCACGCTCGACATGACCGGCCCGGTGCTGGTGAACCAGTCCGCCGCCTTCAGCGACCTGCATGTGAGCGGCCACAACGCCGCCGGCAACGCCGCGCTGTGCGACACCGCCTTCGTGCTGCCGCGCTTTCGCGTGCTGCAGACGCGCCGCTACCTCGCCGCCTGAAGCGCGACCGCCCCGAGAACAAAGGAGACGCCCCATGACCGAATCCCGCAATGCGCAGGCCGCAGCCGATGCCGCCGACGATTTCCTGTCGCTCGACGAACTGCAGGCGCGCCAGGACGCCAAGCTCGCCGCGCTCGGCCGCCGGCTCGCGGAGTCGCCGCAGTGGCGGGCGCATTTCGCGGCGGCCGGCGCCTCGCCGCTCGACCTGAAGGACCGCGCCGCGCTGCAGGCGCTGCCGCTGCTCGAGAAGAGCCACCTGCGCGCGCTCTATCCGTACCCGCTGCTCACGGTGCCGCTCGAGCAGGTGGTGCGCTTCTGCGCGACCTCGGGCACCACGGGCCTGCCGGTGCTGTTCGGTTTCACGCAAAAGGACTGGGAAGACACGCTGGTGCGCCAGCTCGCGCGCATCTACCGCACGGTGGGCGTGCGCGCGGGCGATCGCGTCTACCAGGGCTACGGCTATGGCCTGTGGATCGGCGGCAGCTCGATGGACGAGGCGCTCAAGGCTTATGGCGCGGTCAACTTCCCCGTCGGCCCGGGCCGCGGCGAGCTGATGGTGCAATGGCTGCGCGACCACCGCCACACGGTCACGACCATGTCGCCGCTGTGGCTGATGACGCTGATCCAGCAGGCGCGCAAGGCCGGCATCGATCCGCGCCGCGACTGGGCGCTGCGCGTGGGGCTGTTCGGCGGCCAGTCGGTGTCGGCCACCTTCCGCAGCGAGATGGAGGCGCTGATGCCCGAGGGCTTCCTGGCGCACAACATCTACGGCACCACCGAGGCCGGCGGTCCGGTGCTCGGCGTTTCCTGCCCGCATTCGCACGGCGACGACGAGATGCACCTGGTCAACGACGACAGCGTGCTCAGCGAGATCCTCGACCCGCAGACCCTGCGCCCGGTGGCGCCGGGCGAGGTCGGCGAGATCGTCTTCACCACGCTCGACAAGGAGGCCTCGCCCGTGCTGCGCTGGCGCACCCGCGACCTGGTGCGCCGCTCGGCCCAGCCCTACCGCTGCGCCTGCGGCCGCCATGCCTATGCGCGCATCGGCCGCATCATCGGCCGCTCGGACGACATGCTCAAGGTGCGCGGCGTGCTGGTCTATCCCTCGCAGATCGAGGACGTGATCGCCGGCGTCGAGGGCCTGGCCAAGGATGCCTGGCAGATCTACATCGACAGCGAGCGCAGCGTGCTCGATCACATGGAAGTAGCCGTGGAGCGCGTGCCCGGCACGGCCTGCACGGGAGACGACCTGGCGCGCGAGGTGCGCGCGCGGCTCAAGGCCCGGCTGGGCCTCACGTGCGAAGTGCGCTGCCACGACGAGGGCGCGCTGCCGCGCTACGAGGCCAAGGCCACGCGCGTGCTGCGGCGCAGCGCCACGGAGGCCAGCCCGGCATGACGCACGCCACGCAAACCACGCCAGGCGCGCTGGCCGGCCTGCGCGTGATCGACCTCTCGCGCGTGCTCGGCGGTCCCTTCTGCACCCAGATGCTGGCCGACCATGGCGCGCAGGTGATCAAGGTCGAGCCGCCGCAGGGCGACGAGACGCGCGACTGGGGCCCGCCCTTCCTCGACGGTGCGGCGTCGTACTTCCTCGGCGTCAACCGCAACAAGCAGGGCGTCGCGCTCGACCTCTCGCTGCCCGAGGGCCGCGCGCTGCTGCTGCGCCTGCTGGCGGACGCCGACGTGCTGGTCGAGAACTTCAAGCCCGGCACGCTCGAGCGCTGGGGCATCGGCTACGAGGACTTCCTGCGCGAACGCTTCCCGCGCCTGGTGCACTGCCGCGTCAGCGGCTTCGGTGCCGACGGCCCGCTGGGCGGCCTGCCGGGCTACGACGCGGTCGCGCAGGCGATGACCGGGCTGATGTCGGTCAACGGCGAACGCGGCGGCGCGCCGCTGCGCATGGGCATCCCGGTGATCGACATCGCGACCGGGCTGCACGCGGTCATCGGCATCCTGATGGCGCTGCGCGAGCGCGAGCTGTCGGGCCGGGGCCAGTCGGTCGAGGCCACGCTGTTCGACACCGGCGTCTCGCTGATGCATCCGCACCTGCCCAACCACTTCCTGTCGGGCCGCGTCGCGGGGCGCAGCGGCAACGCGCATCCCAACATCTGTCCCTACGACGCCTTCGCCACGCGCAGCGTCGGCGTATTCATCGCCGTGGGCAACGACGGCCAGTTCCGCCGCCTGGTCGCGCTGCTGGGCCGCGCCGAGCTGGCCGACGATCCGCGCTTCGCGCACAACAGCGAGCGGCTCGCGAACGCGGCGGCGCTCAAGGCCGAGCTCGAAGCGCTGCTGGCCACGCGCGACGGCGAGGCCATCGCGCAAGAGCTGATGCGCGCGGGCGTGCCCTGCGGCCCGGTGCTCGACGTCGGCGGGGTGCGCGCGCATCCGCATGCGCTGCACCGCGAGCGCTTCGTCGAGGCCGGCGGCCAGATGGGCGTGGCCTCGGCCGTGTCGCTGTCGCGCACGCCGGCCAGCTACCGCACCGCGGCGCCGGCCTTCGGCGCGCACAGCCTCGAGGTGCTGCGCGCCGCCGGACTCGACGAAGACGAGCTCGCCGAAGCCACCCGCGCGGGCGCGATTCCGCACGCGCGTTTTTCCTTTGCCAATTGATATGCCGTCTGGAAGGCGAATCAATGGTCCACCACCCCTCCCATCCGAACACATGACAAGGAGAGATTCCCGATGAACCCGTCCCCCACCCACCAGGACAACGCCCAGGACACCGCCGCGCTCGCGCGCGCGCTGACCTCGCCGCCCGAGCAGGTGCTCGCCATGCCCGATCCACAGACCCTGCTCGCCGAGATCGAGGCCGCGCCCGGCATCGACGGGCCCAACATCTTTCCGCTCGAGTGGCACGTGGAGACGCCCAAGCTCTACGACATCTACGACGCCGCGCGCGATCCGGGCTGGTCGCCGCACACGCTGGCCTGGGACACCTTGCGCGTGGAGGACTACAGCCTCGACCAGCGCTACGCCATGGCCTACTGGTTCTCGCTGCTCGCGGTGTTCGACGGCTCGGGGCCGTCGGTGTTCGCGCGCGCCATGATCCACACCTACGAGAGCAAGGAAGAGGACCCGGTGCGCAAGTGCTTCTTCTCGGTCGTGCGCGACGAGATGAACCACGAGGAAGTCTGTGGCCGCGCCATCAAGCGCCTCACGCCCGGCGGCCCGCTCGGCTACGTGCCCGAGACGCCGCTCGGGCATCTCGCGCGCAACAACATCGAGTGGCTCTACTACAACGGCTCGCGCTACTGGACCGGCTTCAAGAACGGCGTCGACAAGTACCCGCTCGCGATCCTGTTCACCTCCTTCCTGTTCGGCGAGGTGGCCTCGAGCACGCTGTTCCACGGCATGTACCAGCGCACCACCATCCCGGTGTTCAAGGAAGCCTTCAAGCGCATCGGCCAGGACGAGGGCCGCCACCTGGGCATCTGCCTGGCGGTGCTGCAGAAGCTGCTGCCCGTGCTCACCGAGGACGACAAGCAGATGATCAGCATCCAGCTGCGCGCGGGCTTCGTGTTCCTCTCGGGCATCCTGCACGAGCCGCCCGAGCAGTTCTGGAAGCTGCCGCCCACCTTCATCCCCGCGCAGCGCCAGATCGACGAGGTCGCGCGCAGCGCCGGCCTGGGCATCCTCACGCTCGACGAGCGCAAGGCCAACTGGAAGACGGCCGTGCTGCGCATGAAGGCCAACCTCGATCCCTACGGCATCGAATTCCCCGCGCTGCCCGAAGTCGGCATCGAGGGCAAGGAGGTGGTGTTCGATCCCGAGAAGGTGATCCCGATCTTCTAGGCCGCATGACATCGATGAACATGAGCCGAACGATCCTCGTCAACGAGGCCCTGCGCTTCGGCGTGCCCGAGGGAGAGATCATCCTGGACGCCGCGCTGTCGCAGGGCGTGGTGCTGCCGCACCAGTGCCGCGGTGCCTCCTGCGGCATGTGCAAGGCGCGCGTCACGCAGGGCACGGTCGACAACGGCTGGTCGCTGGGCCTCGCGATCTCCGACCAGGAGGTCGCCGAGGGCTTCTGCCTGATGTGCCAGGCGCGGCCGCTCAGTGCCGAGGTGCACCTGCGCACCGTGCAGCCGATTCCGGGCGGCGAGGGCTCGGCCGTGCAGAGCTTCGAGGCGCGCGTGCTGTGCAACACCCCGCTGACGCCGCGCGTGCGGCGGCTGGTGCTGCAGGCGAGCGAACCGGCGCGCTTCGAGGCGCAGGCCGGTGCCTACGTCGAGCTCGCGCTGCCGGGCCTGTCTCCGCACCGGCGCTACAGCCTCGCGACCGTGCCCTCGAGCGCGGGCCTGATCGAGCTGCTGGTGGCGCGCCATCCGGGCGGCGCCGCCAGCGGCCACATCCACGACCTGCTGCAGCCCGGCGACACCGTCGGCGTGACCGGTCCCTACGGCACCTGCCGGCTGCCCGAGGGCGAGGGCCCCGTGCTCGGTCTCGCGGGCGGCACCGGCCTGGCGCCCGTGCTCTCGATCATGGAGGACGCGCTCGCGCATGGCGACACCAGCCCGATGACGCTGCTGTTCTCGGTGCGCGACGACGCCGAGCTGATGCTGATGGACCGCCTCGCGGGGCTGGCCCGCGCGCATCCGAACTTCCGCTATGCGCTGCTGGTGACCGAGGCGCGCAGCCGCTTCTGCACGAAGCAGCAGTACGCGCCCTCGTGGCTGCGCGAGAACCACGACTCGCTGGCCGGCGCCCGCGCGGTGATCGGCGGTTCGCCGGGCTTCGTCGCGGCCTGTTCCGACACCTGCATCGCGCTGGGCATGGAGAGCACGGCGATCTCCGCCGACAGCTTCACGCCGGTGGCGCAGACCTAGCGGGCTTTTCGATTTTTTTCCCGGTACGACAGACACATAAAAGGAGACAACGATGATCGAGATTGCAAAGGCCCGCTTCCGGGCCGCCGCCTTCGGCGCGGCACTGTGCTTCGCGGCGCTCTCGGGCGCGCGGGCCGACATCAACGTGGGCGTGGTGGTCTCGGCCACCGGGCCCGCGGCCTCGGTGGGCGTGACCCAGCAGCGCACGGTGTCGGTGCTGCCCGCCACCGCGGGCGGCGAGAAGGTCAACTACATCCTGCTCGACGACGCGTCCGACACCTCGACCACGGTCAAGAACGTGCGCAAGCTGATCTCCGAATCGGCGATCGACCTGCTGATCGGGCCGAGCCTCACGCCCAACTCGCTGGCCGTGCTCGACATCCTGGTGGAGAGCGGCACGCCGATGATCAGCCTCGCGGGCTCGGGCGCCATCGTCGAGCCGGTGGACGACCGCAAGCGCTGGGCCTTCAAGACGCCGCAGAGCGACACCCACATGGCGACCGCGATCATCAAGCACATGGCCGACAACGGCGTGAAGCGCGTGGCCTTCATCGGCTTCAACGACGCCTACGGCGAAGGCTGGTGGCGCGAGTTCGGCAAGCTCGCCGAGCTGCGCAAGATCGAGGTGGTGGCCAACGAGCGCTACACGCGCACCGACGCCTCGGTCACCGGGCAGGTGCTCAAGCTGCTGGCCTCGCAGCCCGACGCGGTGTTCATCGCGGCCTCGGGCACGCCCGCGGTGCTGCCGCAGGCCACGCTGTTCGACCGCGGCTACCGCGGCAAGGTCTACCAGACCCATGGCGTGGCGAACAACGACTTCCTGCGCGTGGGCGGCGCCAAGCTCGAAGGCACCTTCGTGCCGGCCGGCCCGGTGCTGGTGGCCGAGCAACTGCCCGACAGCCATCCGGCCAAGAAGCCCTCGCTCGAATTCATCCGCAAGTATGAGGCGCTGCCCAACGCGGGCCAGCGCTCCACCTTCGCCGCCTACCTCTGGGATGCGGCGCTGATCCTGCAGGACGCCGCGCCGCGCGCGCTCAAGGGCGCCAAGCCCGGCACGCCCGAATTCCGCAAGGCGCTGCGCGACGCGATCGAGTCCACGCAGGACCTGCATGCCACCAACGGCGTCTACAGCCTCGGGCCCAAGGACCACATCGGCCTGGACCAGCGCAGCCGGGTGATGGTGCGCATCGAGAAGGGCAGCTGGAAGTACATCCCCTGACGCGCGGCGGACACCACTGATCATGGACATGCAGATCTTCGGCCTGCTGGTGCAGGACGGCCTCGCGAGCGGCGCGGTCTACGTGCTGCTGGCGCTGGCGCTCGTGATGGTCTTCACCGTCACGCGCATCGTGTTCGTCCCGCAGGGCGAATTCGTCAGCGCCAGCGTGCTGACCATCGCGGCCTTCCAGCAGGGCCACGCGCCCGGGCTGGCGGTGCCGGTGGCGGCGGTGGCCCTGCTGGCCTGCGGCATGGAAACGGCAGAGCGCCTGCGGCAGCGCAACCTCGCGGGGCTCGGCGGCCGGCTCGCGCTGCTCGGCGCGCTGCCGCTGGCGGCCTGCGCCTTCGCCTGGTTCGGCGTCGATGCGCGCTCGCCGGCCTGGATGCAGACGGCCGCGGCGGTGGCGCTGGTCACGGCGATGGGGCCGCTGATCTACCGCACCGTGTTCCGGCCGATGGGCAATGCCTCGCCGCTGGTGCTGCTGGTGGCGGCGATCGCGCTGCACTTCGTGCTGGTGGCGCTGGGCCTGTACGTGTTCGGACCCGAGGGCTCGCGGCTGCCGGGCTTCGAACTGCCGGCCGGCCTGCTCGCGGGACTGCCGGTGGCGCCGCAGACGCTGGCAGTGGTGGCGGCGAGCGCCGTGCTCGTGGCCGTGTTCTTCGCCTTCTTCGGCCACACGCTGAGCGGCAAGGCGCTGCGCGCCACCGCCGTGTGCCGCGACGGCGCGCGGCTGGTCGGCATCTCGCCCGACCATTCGGGCGAACTGGCGCTGACCATCGCCGCCTTCATCGGCGCGGTCTCGGGCGTGCTGATCGGGCCCTTCACCACCATCTACTACGACTCGGGCTTCCTGCTCGCGCTCAAGGGCTTCGTCGGCGCGATCGTCGGCGGGCTCTCGGGCTACGTCCTCGCCGCCGCGGGCTCGCTCGTGGTGGGCCTGCTCGAGGCCTTCTCGTCCTACGGCGCGAGCGCCGCCAAGGAGATCATCGTGTTCGCATTGATCGTGCCGCTGCTGCTGTGGCGTTCGCTGGCCGACCCGCATTCGCAGGAGGCTTCATGACGCCTCGTTCCTGGGTGCTCGCGGCCGTTGCCGTGGCGGCCGCGGCCGGCGTGGCGCTGTTCGCCTCGAGCTACTACGTCACGCTCGCGAGCTTCGTGCTGCTCTACGCCACGGTGGCGCTCGGGCTCACGCTGATGACCGGCTTCGCGGGCCTGATCTCCTTCGGGCAGGCGGCCTTCGTCGGCATCGGCGCCTACGCGGCCGGCTACCTCGCGGTGGCGCACGGCGTGCCGGGCTGGGCCACGCTGCTGGCCGGCGTCGCGCTCGCCACGCTGTCGGCCGCGGGCATCGGCGCGCTCACGCTCTCGATGGGCGGCCACTACCTGTCGCTGGCCACGCTGGCCTGGGGCGTGGTCGTCTACTACGGGCTGGGCATCATCGAGCCGCTGGGCGGCTTCAACGGCCTCGCGGGCATTCCCGCGCTGAACCTGTTCGGCTTCGACTTCGCGTCCGAGCGCTCGATGTTCTGCCTGATCGCGCTGGGCTTCGCGCTGGCCTTCTGGCTGGTGCGCAACCTGCTCGATTCGCGGCTCGGCCGCGCGGTGCGCGCGCTGCGCGCCGGCGCCGACCTGCCCGAGGCCTTCGGCGCGCATGCGTTCCGGCTCAAGGTCGCCGTGTTCTGCACCGCCGCGGGCCTGGCCGGCATGGCGGGCTGGCTCTACGTCTACATGCAGCGCTTCCTCAATCCCACGCCCTTCGGGCTGCAGATGAGCATCGAGTACCTGTTCATGGCGGTGATGGGCGGCGTGGGCGCGCTGTGGGGCGCGCTCGCGGGCGCCGGCGTGGTGGTGGTGCTCAAGCAGGTGCTGCAGGACGTGCTGCCGGCACTGCTCGGCCGCTCGGGCAACTTCGAGATGGCGGTGTTCGGCGTGCTGATGCTGCTGATCCTCGCGCGCGCCAACGCGGGGCTGTGGCCGCTGCTCGCGCGCTGGACGCGCTTCACGGCCGCCGTGCCACGGCAGCCCGTGCCGCGCGGCGCTCCGGTCGAGCTGCGCGCGCCCGCGCAGCACGCAGCCGCCGCGCCGGGCGAGGTGCTGCTGCGCGTCGACGGGGCCGAGAAGCGCTTCGGCGGGCTGGTCGCGGTCAATCGCGTCTCCTTCGAGGTGCGCGGCGGCGAGATCGTCGCGCTGCTCGGGCCCAACGGCGCCGGCAAGAGCACGCTGTTCAACCTGATCACCGGCCTGCTGCCCGCCAGCGCCGGCGCGATCCTGCTGCGCGGCCAGCGCATCGACGCGCTCGGCGCGCGCCACGTGGCCGCGCGCGGCGTGGCGCGCACCTTCCAGCACGTGAAGCTGGTGGCCGACATGAGCGTGCGCGACAACGCGGCGCTCGGCTGCCACCTGCTCGGGCGCGACGGCTGGCTGCGCGCCATGCTGCGGCTCGATCGCCGCGAGGAGGCCGCGATCGAGGCCATGGCGCTGGCGCAGCTGCGGCGCTGCGGCCTCGAGGATCTGGCGGACGCGCCCGCGGCCAGCCTGCCGCTGGGCAAGCAGCGCATCCTGGAGATCGCGCGCGCCCTGTGCGCCCGCCCGCAGCTGCTGCTGCTCGACGAGCCCGCGGCGGGCCTGCGGCACCAGGAGAAGAAGACCCTGGCCGCGCTGCTCAAGCAGCTGCGCGGCGAGGGCGTGACCGTGCTCATCGTGGACCACGACATGGAATTCATCATGGACATCGCCGACCGCCTGGTCGTGATGCAGTTCGGCCAGAAGATCGCCGAGGGCGAGGCGCAGGCGGTGCGCGACGACCCGCGCGTGCAGCAGGCCTACCTGGGGAGCGCGGCATGACGCTGGAAGCCCGCGCCCTGTGCGCGTTCCATGGCCGCATTCCGGCGCTGCACGAGGTCGACGTGTCGGTGCCGCCCTCGGGCATCGTCACCGTGGTCGGCCCCAACGGCGCCGGCAAGTCCACGCTGCTGGCCGCGCTCATGGGTCGGCTGCCGATGAGCGGCGAGGTGCGGCTCGACGGCACCGACCTGCGCTTCGTCTCGCCCGAGCGCCGCGTGGCCATGGGCCTTTCGCTGGTGCCCGAGCAGCGCGACCTGTTCGGCACCATGAGCGTGGCCGACAACCTCGAGCTCGGCGCCTTCTGCTGGCGCCGCGCGGGCCGGCGCGCGATCGCCGCCGAGATGGAGCGCGTGTATGCGCTGTTCCCGCGCCTGGGCGAGCGGCATGCGCAGCTCGCGCACACGCTCTCGGGCGGCGAGCGGCAGATGCTCGCGCTGGGCCGCGCGCTGATGTCGCGTCCGCGCATCCTGCTGCTCGACGAGCCGAGCCTGGGACTCGCGCCGCTGGTGGTGCGCGACATCTTCGCCACCGTGCGGCGGCTGCAGGCGCAGGGCGTGGCGATCCTGCTGGTCGAGCAGAACGCGCGTGCCGCCTTCGAGGTGGCCGACCATGCCTACGTGCTCGAGATGGGCCGCGTGAGCCTGCAGGGGCCGGCCGCCGAGGTCGCGCGCGACGCGCGGGTCGCCGACAGCTACCTGGGGCGGGCCGCGGCGCCCCCGGCCGCTATCGAATCGATGCCGCCCGAGAAGCTGGCGGCCTGAAGAAGGAGACCCCCGATGAACGAAGATTCCCTCGCGTCGCGCGAGCGCCCCGTCGCCGCCGTGATCCACCAGCTGCGCGAACGCTTCGGCGAGCGCTGCGCGACCGGCCAGGCGGTGCGCGACCAGCACGGCAAGGACGTGTCCTTCCATCCGCTGCATGCGCCCGATGCGGTGGTGTTCGCGGAGTCGACAGAGGAGGTGGCCGCGGTCGCGCGGCTGTGCCACGCGGCCTCGGTGCCGATGATCCCGTTCGGCACCGGCACCTCGTGCGAAGGCGGCGTCGCGGCGCTGCATGGCGGCATCTGCATCGACCTCTCGCGCATGAATGCCGTGCTCGAGATCCACGAGGCCGACTTCGACTGCCGCGTGCAGGCCGGCGTGACGCGCAAGCAGCTCAACGCGGCGCTGCACGGCAGCGGCCTGCATTTCCCGATCGACCCCGGCGCCGATGCATCCATCGGCGGCATGGTGTCGACGCGCGCCTCGGGCACCAACGCCGTGCGCTACGGCACCATGAGCGAGAGCGTGATGTCGCTCGAGGTGGTGCTGCCCGACGGCGAGGTGGTGCGCACCGGCGGGCGCGCGCGCAAGTCGGCCGCGGGCTACGACCTCACGCACCTGTTCACCGGCGCCGAGGGCACGCTGGGCATCGTCACCGAGGTGGGCCTCAGGCTGCATCCGCTGCCCGAACGGATCGCGGCCGCGCGCTGCGGCTTCCCCGACCTGCGCGCGGCCATCGACGCGGTCACCGCGATCATGCAGACCGGCGTGCCGGTGGGCCGCATCGAGTTCCTCGACGCGCAGCAGGTCGAGGCCTGCAACCGCTATGCGAAGCTCGGGCTGCCGGTCATGCCCACCTTGTTCCTCGAGTTCCACGGCGCGCCCGAGAGCGTGGCGCAGCAGGTGCGCGTGGCCGAGGAGCTCGCGGCCGAGCACGGCGGCGTGGGCTTCGCCTGGGCCGACACGCCCGAGGAGCGCAGCCGGCTCTGGCAGGCGCGCCACGACGTGTGGTGGGCCGCGCTCGCGCTGCGCCCCGGCTGCCAGGGCATGCCCACCGATGCCTGCGTGCCGATCTCGCGCCTGAGCGAAGCGGTGCTGGCGGCCCGCGCCGACGTCGAGGAGCTCGGGCTCACCGCGCCCATGTGCGGCCACGTGGGCGACGGCAACTTCCACCTGTGCGTGGTGGTCGATTCCGCCGATGCCGACGAGATGGCGCGCGCCGAGACGCTCAACGCGCGGCTGATGCGCCGCGCCATCGCGATGGGCGGCACCTGCACCGGCGAGCACGGCATCGGCTACGGCAAGCTCGACTTCCTCGAGCTCGAGCGCGGCGCCTCGATGCGCGTGATGGCGGCGATCAAGCAGGCGCTCGATCCGCGCGGGGTCATGAATCCGGGGAAGGTGCTGCGGCGCAGCGCCTGAACCGTTCCCTAGAGCGGCACCCGCGTCAGGTCGAGCCGGGTGTCGTTCTTCACCTCGCGCAGCGCCACCGAGGTCTTGATCTGCCGGATGCCCTCGAGCTTCAGCATGAAGCGGTGCAGGAAGCGGTCGAAGGCCAGCGCGTCGGGCACCACGATCTTGAGGATGTAGTCGCCGTCGCCGGTGGTGACCCAGCATTCGAGGATCTCGGGCGTGGCCTGCACCGCGCGCTCGAAGGCCGCCACCACCGTTTCCGAATGCCGCTCGAGGCTGATCTGCGTGAACATGCAGCCGTGCAGCCCGACCTTGTTGCGGTCGACCAGCGCGACGAAGCGGCGGATGATGCCGCTGTCCTCGAGTTCGCGCAGCCGGCGCCAGCAGGGCGCCGAGGACAGGCCCACCTCGTCGGCCAGTGCCTGCACCGTCATGCGGCCGTCGGCCTGGAGCAGGTCGAGGATGCGGCGCGTGGGTGCATCGGACAGCGGCGTCGAATCGGTCTTTCCCATGGCGGCGTTCTCCGGAATGAAACATGCCGGGTTGTCACCAACGCCGCATGGATCGCAATTATATATGCTGTCCAGACGGATTAATATTTGATCTTCCCCCCGATGGACGGATCCACACCATGCAGACAGAAGAAGCAGCGCCCGCGCTGGAGACAGGCTACCGGCTCGAAGACAACCGCACCGCGCGCGCAGGCCGCGTGTTCCTCACCGGCACGCAGGCGCTGGTGCGCCTGCTGTTCCGCCAGCAGCAGGAGGACAAGGCCCGCGGCTGGAACACCGCCGGCTATGTGAGCGGCTACCGCGGCTCGCCGCTCGCGGGCGTCGATACCGAGCTGTGGCGCGCCAAGGCGGACCTGGCCGAGCACGGCATCCGCTTCCTGCCGGCCATCAACGAGGACCTGGCTGCCACCACGGTGATGGGCACGCAGCAGGTCGGCCTGGACCCCGAGCGCGAGGTCGATGGCGTGTTCGCCATGTGGTACGGCAAGGGGCCGGGCGTGGACCGCGCGGGCGATGCGATCCGCCACGGCAATGCGGCCGGCACCTCGCGCCGCGGCGGCGTGCTGATGGTGGTGGGCGACGACCATGCGGCCACGTCCTCGTCGATTCCCAATGCCAGCGACCTGTCGCTGATGGGCTGGGGCATCCCGATCGTGCATCCGGCCTCGGTCGACGAGTACGAGGCCTTCGGCCTCTGGGGCTGGGCCGCCTCGCGCCATGCCAGCACCTGGGTCGCGTTCAAGGCGATCTCGGAGACGGTCGAGAGCGCGCGCTCGGTCGAGGCCTCCTCGGGCGCGGCGCTCGCATTGCCCGACGCGTCCGAGTTGCCGGACACCTCCGCGCTCGAATACCGCACCAGCGATTTCCTCACGCCGGCCGTCGAGCTGCGGCTGGCTGCCAAGCTCGAGGCCTTCAGTGCCTTCGCGCGCGGCAACCCACTCGATCGCCTGGTGGTGCCGGCGCCCGGCGCCACGGCCGGCATCGTGGCGGTGGGCAAGTCCTTCCACGACCTGATGGAGGTGCTGCAGCGCTGCGGCCTCGGCGTCGACGACCTGCCGGCGCTCGGCCTGCGGCTCTACAAGCCGGGCCTGGTGTTCCCGCTCGATGCCGAGGGCGCCGACCGTTTCTGCGAAGGGCTGTCGCATGTTCTGGTGATCGAGGAGAAGGCCTCGGTGGTCGAGCAGCAGCTCAAGGACCGGGTGTTCAACCGCGCGCGCCGGCCCACGGTCTGCGGCAAGCAGGACCTCGAGGGCCATCCGCTGCTGGCCTGGACCGGCCAGCTCTCGCCCGCGAGCATCGCCGCCGCGCTGCTGAGCTGGCTGCGCGCCGTCGACCATCCATTGGCCGCGCGCATCGACAGCGCGCGCTTCGCCGCGCGCGCGGCGCTGTCGAACGAGGCCGACGGCATGCGGCGGCTGCCGTACTTCTGCTCGGGCTGTCCGCACAACAGCTCGACCAAGGTGCCCGAGGGCAGCCAGGCGCAGGCCGGCGTGGGCTGCCACTACATGGCGAGCTGGATGGACCGCGGCACGGGCGGCCTCACGCAGATGGGCGGCGAGGGCACCGACTGGCTCGGGCGCGGCGCCTTCACGCGCGTGCCGCACGTGTTCCAGAACATGGGCGAGGGCACCTACTTCCATTCAGGCTACCTCGCGATCCGGCAGGCGGTGGCGGGCGGCGCCAACATCACCTACAAGATCCTGTTCAACGACGCGGTGGCGATGACCGGCGGCCAGCCCGTCGACGGCCAGACCAGCGTGCCGCAGATCTGCACCCAGGTCGCGAGCGAAGGTGCCCGCAAGGTGGTGGTGGTGACCGACGAACCGCAGCGCTACCACGGCGTGACACTGGCCGCGGGCGTGCAGGTGCGGCACCGGCGCGAGCTCGACATGGTGCAGCGCGAGCTGCGCGAGATCGCGGGCGTCACGGTGCTGGTCTACGACCAGACCTGCGCGGCCGAGAAGCGCCGCCGTCGCAAGCGCAAGAGCTATCCCGATCCGGCGCGGCGCGTGCTCATCAACCCCGAGGTCTGCGAAGGCTGCGGCGACTGCGGCACGCAGTCGAACTGCCTGTCGGTCGCGCCGCTCGAGACCTCGTTCGGCCGCAAGCGCCAGATCGACCAGTCGAGCTGCAACAAGGACTTCTCGTGCGCCGAGGGCTTCTGCCCCAGCTTCGTGAGCGTGCTCGGCGGCAGCCTGCGCAAGGGCACGGCGGCCGCGCCCGCGCAGGACCCCGAGGCGCTCGCGGCCGCGCTGCCGCTGCCCGCGCTGCCTTCGCTCGCGCAGCCCTTCGACCTGATGATCGCGGGCGTCGGCGGCACCGGCGTCATCACGCTCGGCGCGCTGATCGCGATGGCCGCGCACCTCGAGGGCAAGGGCATCTCGGTGCTCGACTTCACCGCGCTCGCGCAGAAGGGCGGCTCGGTCGTGAGCCACGTGCGCCTGGCCGACACGCCCGATACGCTGCATGCGGTGCGCCTGCTGCCGGGCACCGCGCGCACCCTGATCGCCGCCGACCTGGTGGTGGGCGTGCTGCCCGACGTGCTGGGCGTGATCGGCGAGGGCCGCACGCGCGTGGTGGTCAACACCCACCTGCAGACCCTGGCCGAGTTCACGCGCCAGCCCGACCTGCCGTACCGCGAGGACGCGCTGCTCGCCAAGATCGAGGCCGCCGCGGGTGCCGCGCAAGTCGAGCGCATCGATGCGCACGCCACCGCCAAGGCGCTGCTGGGCGACGCCATCGGCGCCAACATGCTGATGCTCGGCCATGCCTGGCAGCAGGGCGGCGTGCCGGTGAGCCTGGCGGCGCTGATGCGCGCGATCGAGCTCAACGGCGTGGCCGTGGCCGCCAACAAGCGCGCCTTCGCGGCCGGCCGGCTCACGGCCGCCGATCCGCAATGGCGCCAGACGCTGATGGGCGACCGTGGCAGCGTCGTCACGCTGAACCTGCCGCAGACCTTCGAGAAGCTGCTCGACGAGCGCGTGCGCTTCCTCACCGACTACCAGGACGCGCGCTATGCGCGCCGCTACCTCGACACCGTGCGCCGCGTGGAGGCCGCCGAGCGCGCCGTCGCGCCCGGCGCGCGGCGGCCGCGGCTGGCGGAGGCGGTGGCGCGTTCGCTGTTCAAGCTGATGGCCTACAAGGACGAGTACGAGGTCGCGCGGCTGCATGCGCGGCCCGAGTTCCTGCAGAACCTGCGCAGCCAGTTCGAGGGCGACTTCAAGCTGCAATTCCACCTGGCGCCGCCGATCTTCGAGAAGCGCGGTGCCGATGGGAAGGTGCAGAAGCGCAGCTTCGGCGCCTGGATGCTGCCGGTGTTCCGCACGCTCGCGGCGCTGCGCGGCCTGCGCGGCACGCCGCTCGATCCCTTCGGCTGGCTGGCCGAGCGGCGCGAGGAGCGCGCGCTGGTGGTGGAGTACGAAGGGCTCGTCGGGCGCCTGCTCGACGGGCTGACGAACGAGCGCATCGGCAGCGCGGTGGCGGTCGCGGCACTGCCCGAGAAGATCCGCGGCTACGGGCACGTGAAGGCGCGCGGCATCGCCGAGTACCGACGCAACCTGCCCGTGCTGCTGGCGGCGCACGATGCACCGCCGCCCGCGATGCAGCCGCCCGCGCTGAAGACCGCCTGAGCCAGGAGCGCCCGCCATGCCCATCGCTCTCGATTGCCGCTATCGCCCCGGCGGCGCGCGGGACCGCCTGCCGATCCGCGCGGTCCACCTCGACTACATGATCGCGAACCAGGCGCGCGTGCTGCACGGCGGCCCGTCGCTGGCCGACGGCGAGCTGGTCGGCATGTACCTGCTGCTGGCCACCGACGACCCCGCGCAGGCCGACGACTTCCTGGCCGGCGAGCCCTATGCGCGCGCCGGGCTCTTCGCCGAGGTGCGGCGCACGCTCTTCACGGGCTACCTGCCCGAGCCGCGCGAAGGCTTCCTGCAGGAATTGCGGCGCGAGGCATCGCGCGGGGTCTCGGCATCGGACTGAGGCCGCGCGGCGTGCCTGCGCTAAAGTCCCCGGCCATGCCGTCCAAAGAGAGTGCCTCCCCCATGCCCCGCGATGCCGCCAGCGTTCAACCCGACGGCATCCTGCGCCTGAACGACTGGCTGCCCTACCAGTGCTCGGTCATCACGAACCGCGTGAGCGGCATGCTGGCGCGCATGTACTCGGAGGAACTCGGCATCGGCGTGGTCGAGTGGCGCGTGCTCGCCAACCTGGTCGCGTTCTCGCCGATGTCGGCGACCGAGCTGTCGGAGAGCACGGCCATGGACAAGGTCAGCATTACGCGCGCGCTGAACCTGCTCGTGACCAAGAAGCTGGTCTCGCGCCGCGTGGATGCCAAGGACCGCCGCAAGGTCGTGCTGCGCCTCACCAAGACCGGCGCCGACGCCTACGAGCGCGTGATGCCGCTGGCGCGCGCCATCGAGCAGGAGCTGACCAGCGCGCTCACGCCGCAGGAGCTCAAGACCGTGCAGGCGGCGATGCAGGTGCTGGTCGCGCGCGCCAATGCCACGCTGGACGACACGCGCGACTGGCGCGAGCTCGCGCCGGCCGACGCACTGCCGGCCGCCGCGGCCATCTGAATCCCGCGCGGCCGGCACCACGCCTCTCCCCTTGCGATCGATCCGCGCCTCGCGGAGGCACGCGCGCGCCCGCTTGCCGGCGAACCCACGGGCAGAAGCAAGAAATCAATTTCCAAAAGAAACAGTTTCACAATGAAATGAATAGGCCTAGAATCCGGCGCACCCCCTAAAAACAGGAGACAAGCCATGATTCGACGCCGCGACATCCTTGCCGGTTCGGCCTGCGCCACAGCGGGTGCGCTGATACCGGTCTTCCCCCTGGCGGCCGCCGCCGAAACCCCGCCCACGCTGTCGAAGACGGCGCGCATCGTGATGGGCTTTCCCGCGGGCGGCTCGGGCGATTCCATCGCGCGGCTGCTGGCCGAACGCATCAAGGGCAGCTACGCGCCGGTGGTGCTGGTCGAGAACCGCGTGGGCGCGGGCGGACGCCTCGCGATGGACCACGTGAAGGCGGCGGAGGCCGACGGCAGCGCGCTGGTGCTGGCGCCCGCCTCGGTGATGGTGATCTATCCGCACGTCTACAAGCGGCTGTCGTACGACCCGCTCAAGGACTTCGCGCCGGTGTCGACCGTGTGCACCTTCCAGTTCGGCCTGAGCGTGGGGCCGGCGGTGCCGCCCGAGGTGCGCACCGTGCAGCAGTTCGCGCAGTGGTGCAACGCCAATCCCTCGAAGGCCAGCTTCGGCTCGCCGGGCGAGGGCACGATGGCCCATTTCGCGGGCGTGGTGATCGGCAAGGCCGCCGGCATGAACCTCACGCACGTGCCCTACAAGGGCGGCGCGCCCGCCATCCAGGACGTGGTGGGCGGCCAGATCGCGGCCTCGGTCAACGTGCTGAGCGAGCCGCTGCCGTTCGCGAAGGAAGGGCGCATCCGCGTGCTGGCCACCACCGGCTCCGCGCGCTCGCCCTACCTGCCCGAGGCGCCCACCATGCGCGAGGCCGGCTTTCGCGACTTCGACATCCAGGAGTACTTCGCCGTCTGGGCGCCCGCCAAGACGCCGCTCGCCGTCGCGAACGCACTGGCCGCGCAGATCCGCGACGCCGTGGCCACGAAGGAACTGCAGGAGGCCTATGCCGCGCGCGCCTTCCTGCCGAGCGCGGTGACGCCGCGCGAACTCGACGCCATGGTGCGCGCCGACCTCGCCAAATGGGCGCCGATCGTGCAGTCCACCGGTTTTTCCATCGACAGCTGAAGCCAGGAGAATTCAATGACCCAGAAGGAACGTGCAGAGGTGCTCGGCACCGCGTTCATGGAGTTCGCAAGTCCCGACCCGCAGGCGCTGGCCGCCGTGCTCGAGCGCATGGGCTTTCGCACCGTCGCGCGGCACCGCGCGGGGCATGCGCTGCTGATGCGGCAGGCGGGTGTCGAGTTCATCGTCGGCACGCGCCACGATGGGCATGCGATGCGATTCGCCGCCCACCATGGCCCCTCGTGCGCCGGCATGGCCTTTCGCGTGCCCGACAGCGCGCGTGCGATGGCGCTGGCGCGCGAGCGCGGCGCGCAACCGCTCGACGCGGCGGCGACCTCGCTGCTGCCGGACTGCGCGCTGCAGGGCATCGGCGGCAGCGCGCTCTACCTGGTCGACGACGCGGCGCTCGCGGCGCTGCACGCGCAGTTCGAATTCGATCCGGCCGCCGTGCCCGACACCGGCGCGGCCTTCGCGCCCTTCGTGCGCGTCGACCACGTCACGCACTGCGTGCATCCGGGCAACATGCCCCAGTGGGTGGACTTCTACAAGAACATCTTCGGCTTCGAGGAGGTGTTCAAGTTCGTCGCCGGTGACGCCAGCAACGGCTTCGACACGATCGCGGTGCGCGATCCCGCGAGCACCGCCTGCGTGACCGTGGTGTCGCCCATGGGCCGCAGCTCGCAGATCCAGGAGTTCATCGACGAGTACAACGGCGAGGGCATCCAGCACATCGCGCTGTTCAGCGACGACCTCTACACCAGCGTGGAGCGACTGCGCGGTGCCGGCGTGGAGTTCCTGCCCACGCCCGCGGCCTACTACGACGCGCTCGACACGCGGCTGCCGGGCCATGGCGAGGACGTGGCGCGCATGAAGTCGCTGGGCATGCTGCTCGACGGCGCCGCCACCGGCGAGAACCCCGATGCGCGTGCGCGCTTCCTGCTGCAGATCTTCACGCGCAAGATGATCGGGCCGATCTTCTTCGAGGCCATCCAGCGCAAGGGCGACACCTCGTTCGGCGAGGGCAACGCCAAGGCGCTGTTCGAGGCCATCAAGCGCGAGCAGGCCGGCGCGGACGCGCACTGAGACCATGGCCTGGCTCGTCCGTTGCCTCTATCGCCCCGGCGGCGCGCAGGACCGCCTGCCGCTGCGCGCCGACCACATCCGCCACATGCTGGCCTGGCTGCCCCGCACCGTGTTCGGCGCGGCGCTGCTCGACGCCGATGCGCGCGAGCCGACCGGCATGGTGGTCGCGCTGTCGGTCGCCTCGCGCGCCGAGGCGCGGCGCTTCATCGACGCCGAGCCCTACAACCGCGCGGGCCTGTTCGCCACCGTCGAGCTCACGCCGCTGGTCCAGATGACCCCGCCCCACACGCCCGAATTCCTGCAGGCCGAACTGCGCAAGTGCCCGTGAACCGTCCATGAACAAACCCATCGTCCTTCCCGTGCGCGCCGGCATCGCCTCGCGCCAGGCCCACGCGGACATCCCGCCCGGCACCTACGAGCGCGAGATCGGCCGCGAGGGCTTCGGCGGCCAGGCCACGCACATGTACCACCGCCATGCGCCCACGGCCTGGCTGCGCTGGGACGGTCCGCACCGCCCGCGCGCCTACGACCTCAACCAGCTGCCGGCCGCCGCGCAGGGCCTCGACTGCCCGCTCGATGCGCCGCTGGTCGCGGGCAATGCCCACATGCGGCTGCGCTGCTGGAAGCCCTCCGCGCCCATGCGCCACCTGGCGCGCAACGCCGACGGCGACGAGCTGCTGTTCGTCCACGAGGGCGGCGGTGATCTCTACTGCGACTACGGCCACCTGCGCCTGCGCGACGGCGACTACCTGCTGCTGCCGCGCGGCACCGCCTGGCGCTACGAGCCCGCGGCGCCGTCCTTCCTGCTGCTGCTCGAAGCCACGGGCGACAGCTTCTGCCTGCCCGAGCGCGGGCTGCTCGGCGAGCATGCGCTGTTCGATGCCGGCGTGCTCGACGTGCCGCAGCTCGACGAGGCCTTCGTCGCGCAGCAGCACGCCGCGCGGCGCGAATGGGCCGTGCGCATCCAGGCGCGGCACCGCGTGTCCACGCTGACCTATCCGCACGACCCGCTCGACGCGCTGGGCTGGAAGGGCACGCTCGCGCCGGTGCGTCTCAACTGGCGCGACATCCGACCCGTGCTCAGCGCGCGCTACCACCTGCCGCCCTCGGCCCACACCACCTTCCTCACGCAGCGCGTGGCGGTCTGCACCTTCTGCCCGCGGCCGGCCGAGACCGACCCGGGGGCGCTCAAGGTGCCGTTCTTCCATTCGAACGACGACTACGACGAGCTGCTGTTCCTGCACGCGGGCCGCTTCTTCAGCCGCGACGGCATGGGGCCGGGCGCGATGACCTTCCATCCCGCCGGCTTCCCGCACGGGCCGCATCCCGCGGCCTATCGCAACAGCCTGTCGGCACCGCGCACCGAGCTGCACGAGGTCGCCATCAACATCGACGCGCGCGATCCGCTCGACATCGGCCCGGGCATGGCGGCCTTCGAGCGCGCGGAGCATGCCGACTCCTGGCGCGGCTACCTCGATGCGCCCGAAGGCAGGACCGAACAGGTGACCGCATGAGGCTCGCGACGCTGAACAACGGCCGGCGCGACGGCCAGCTCGTGGTGGTGTCGGCCGATGCGCGGCGCTGCCTCGCGGTGCCCGAGGCCGCGCCCACCTTGCAGGCCGCGCTCGACGACTGGGAGCATGCGGCGCCGCTGCTGCGCGCGGCCGCAGCCCGGCTCGACGCCGAGCCCGCGGCGGGCCAGCCGCTCGAACTCGCGGCGCTGCTGGCGCCGCTGCCACGTGCCTACCAGTGGGTCGATGCCAGCGGCTACCTGTCGCACATGGAGCGCGTGCGCCGCGCGCGCGGCGCCGAGATGCCGCCGTCGGCGCGCACCGAGCCCGTCATCTACCAGGGCCTGTCGGACCGCAACCTCGCCTGGTGCGAGGACATCCCCGCCGACCCGGCCTGGGGCGCCGACCTCGAGGGCGAGCTGGCCGTGATCACCGGCGACCTGGGTCCCGCGCCCACGCCCGAGCAGGCGCTGACCCAGGTCCGGCTGCTGGTGCTGGTCAACGACGTTTCGCTGCGCGCGCTGATCCCGGGCGAACTGGCCAAGGGCTTCGGCTTCTTCCACGGCAAGCCCGCGAGCGCCTTCGGCCCCTTCGCCGTCACGCCCGACGAGCTGGGCGCCGACTGGCGCGAGGGCCGCGCCTTCGGCCGCCTGCGCGTCGAGGTCAACGGCCAGGTGCGCGGCGAGCTGCGCACCGGCGATGACCAGGACTTCAGCTTCGTCGACATCCTGCGCTATGCCACCCGCACGCGCGGACTCGGCGCGGGCAGCATCGTCGGCGCCGGCACGGTCTCCAACCGCGATGCATCGCGCGGCGTGGCCTGCATCGTCGAGCAGCGCACGCTGCAGCAGCTCGCGGGGCAGGGGCCCGATGCGCTGGCGCCGTACCTGGTGCCGGGCGACACCGTGGGCCTGTCGTTCCACACCGACGACGGACGCGAGCTGTTCGGCCGCATCGAGCAGAAGGCGGTGGCCGCATGAACGATGCGACCCTGGCCTGCATCGACGACCTGCGCGGCTGGCTCGGCGAGCGGCTGTCCACGGCGCCGGCCGTGCGCGACCAGCACGGCCGCGACACCACCTTCCATCCGGTGATGCCGCCCGACGCGGTCGCGTTTCCGCAGAACGTGGCCGAGGTGCAGCGCATCGTCGCCACCTGCGCCGCGCGGCGCGTGCCGCTCGTCGCCTTCGGCACCGGCACCTCCTGCGAGGGCCACATCGCGGCGCTGCGCGGCGGCATCAGCCTGGACACGCGCGGGCTGGACCGCATCCGTGAGGTCCGCGCGGCCGACATGGACGCGACCGTCGAGGCCGGCGTGACGCGCAAGAGCCTCAACGCGCACCTGCACGGCACCGGCCTGCAATTTCCGGTCGATCCGGGCGCGGACGCATCGATCGGCGGCATGGTGTCCACGCGCGCCTCGGGCACCAACGCCATGCGCTACGGCACCATGCGCGAGAACGTGATGGCGCTCGAGGTGGTGCTGCCCGACGGCGAACTGATCCGCACCGGCACGCGCGCGCGCAAGTCCGCGGCCGGCTACGACCTCACGCGCCTGTTCGTCGGCGCCGAGGGCACGCTCGGCATCGTGACGGCGGCGACCGTGCGCCTGCATCCGCTGCCCGAGCACGTGGCGGCCGCCACCTGTGCCTTCGGCACGTTGCGCGCCGCGGTCGACACCGTGATCGAGACGCTGCAGGGCGGCGTGCAGCTCGGCCGCGTCGAACTGCTCGACGCGCTGCAGGTGGAGGCCGTGAACCGCTACTCGCGGCTCGGCATGGCGGTCGCACCCACGCTGTTCTTCGAATTCCACGGCAGCGAGCCCGAGGTCGCGCACCAGGTGAAGGTGGTGCGCGAGATCGCGGCCTCGCATGGCGGCCAGGACTTCGCGTGGGCGCACCGGCCCGAGGACCGCAGCCGGCTGTGGCAGGCGCGGCACGACATCTGGTGGGCCAACAAGGGCCTGCGCCCCGGCGCCGAAGGCCTGCCCACCGACGTCTGCGTGCCGATCTCCGAGCTGGCCGACCAGATCGAGGCCGCGCAGCAGGACGTGCAGGCCGAAGGGCTGATCGCGCCGATCTGCGGCCATGTCGGCGACGGCAACTTCCACCTGTGCTTCATGGTGGACCCGTCGGACGCCGCCGAGATAGCGCGCGTGAAGGCCGCCTATGCGCGGATGATCCGGCGCGCGCTCGCGGTCGGCGGCACCTGCACCGGCGAGCACGGCATCGGCCACGGCAAGGTCGAGTTCCTGCGCGAGGAGGCCGACGGTGGCTTTCGCGTCATGCAGGCGCTGCGCGCCGCGCTCGATCCGCTCGGCATCCTGAATCCCGGCAAGGTCACCGGGTTCCCCTGACAAGGCGTGAATAAACCTACTGCGCGCCCCGATTTCGCACCTGCGGTCCTCACCGTACAGAGTACGGCTCCGGTCCTCGGCGCGACCTCGGGGCGCTCGCTACGGTTTCTTCACACCTTGTGCGTTCGTCGACCCCCTCAACCCCTGGAGATCTCCCCATGATGAAACGCCCCTTCCGGGTGGCGCTGCTCGCGCTCGTCCTCGCTCCTTTCGCCGCGCTGCCGGCGCACGCCGCCGATGCGCGCGTCAGTGTCACGGCCATCGTCGACCACCCCGCGCTCGATGCGGCGCGCCAGGGCATCGTCGAGGAACTCGCCGCGGCCGGCTACGTGGTCGGCAAGAACCTGCGGCTGGACTACCAGAGCGCGCAGGGCAACACCGCGACCGCGGCCCAGATCGCGCGCAAGTTCGTCGGCGACCGGCCCGACGTGATCGTCGCGATGTCCACGCCCTCGGCGCAGACCGTGGTCGCGGCGACGCGCGAGATCCCGATCGTGTTCAGCGCCGTGACCGATCCGGTCGCCGCGAAGCTGGTCAAGTCGTGGGAGGCCACGGGCGGCAACGTCACGGGCGTGTCCGACCTGCCGCTGCTCGACAAGCACCTGGCCCTGCTGCGCCAGGCGTTGCCGACTGCCAAGCGCATCGGCGTGGTCTACAACCCCGGCGAGGCCAACTCCGTCGCCGCGATCGCGCAGCTGAAGAAGCTCGCGCAGCCGGCCGGCCTGAGCGTGATCGAGGGTGCCGCGCCGCGCACCGTGGACGTGGCGAGCGCGGCCCAGAGCCTGGTGGGCAAGGTCGATGCGATCTACGCGCCGACCGACAACAACGTGACCTCGGCCTTCGAGGCCCTGGCCAAGGTGGCGGACCAGGGCCGGGTGCCGCTGATCGCGGCCGACCCCTCGCTCGCGGCGCGCGGCGCGGCGCTGGGCATCGGCACCAACTACCACGACCTCGGCCGCCAGTCGGGCAAGCTGGTGGTGCGCGTGCTCAAGGGCGAGGCGCCCGGCAGCATCGCCTCGCAGGTGAGCCCGACGCTGGAGCTGTTCGTGAACCAGGCCGCGGCGCGGCGGCAGGGGCTGGCGCTGTCCGATGCGCTGCTCAAGTCCGCGACCCGCGTGATCGACTGAGCGCGGGCCGGAGCATCGATGTCCCTCATCGCTTTCCAGGGCTCGCTCGAGGTGGGCCTGATCTTCGCGCTGGTCGCGCTCGGCGTCTTCATCTCGTTTCGGGTCGTGAACTTTCCCGACCTGACCGTCGACGGCAGCTTCCCGCTCGGCGGCGCGGTGGCCGCGACCCTGCTGGTGGGCGGCTGGCACCCGCTGGCCGCGACGGTGGCCGCCTTCGCCGCGGGCGCGCTCGCGGGCCTCACGACCGGCTGGCTGCACGTCAAGCTCAAGATCATGCAGCTGCTCGCGGGCATCCTCGTGATGATCGCGCTCTATTCGATCAACCTGCGTGTGATGGGCAAGCCCAACGAGCCCTTGCTGGGCGCGTCGACGGTGTTCAACACGCCGCCGCTCGAGGCGCTGCCCGGGCCGTGGACCACCGCGCTGGTGCTGCTGGCCATCACGCTGGCGGTCAAGTTCGCGCTCGACCGCTACTTCGGATCGGAGGCCGGCCTGGCCATGCGCGCCACCGGCGGCAACGCGCGGATGGCGCGCGCGCTGGGCGTGTCGACCGACCGGCTGTCGCTGTTCGCGCTCGCGCTGTCCAACGGCATCGTGGCGCTGGCGGGCGCGCTGTTCGCGCAATCGCAGGGCGGAGCCGACGTGTCGATGGGCATCGGCACCATCGTGATCGGGCTGGCGGCCGTGATCATCGGCGAGACCCTGCTGCCCATGCGCAGCATCGCCTGGGCCACGCTCGGCTGCGTCGTCGGCGCGGTGCTCTATCGCATGCTGGTGGCGCTGGCGCTCAACAGCGACTTCATCGGCCTGAAGGCGCAGGACCTCAACCTCGTCACGGCCGTGCTGGTGACGCTCGCGCTCGTGATGCCGGCCTCGAAGCGTTTCCTGGCGCGGCGGCGCGGCGCCCTCGGCGCATCGAAGAAGAAGGAGGCCGGCGCATGCTGAAGGCACTGGACCTGCGCGTGACCTTCCACGCGGGCACGCCGATGGAGAACCGCGCGCTGCGCGGGCTTGACCTGACGATTCCGCGCGGCGAGTTCGTCACCGTGATCGGCTCGAACGGCGCCGGCAAGTCGACCTTGCTCAATGCGCTCAGCGGCGACCTGCTGGTCGACAGCGGCCGCATCTTCATCGACGAGGTGGAGGTCACGCGCCTGAGCGCCTGGCAGCGCAGCGCGCTCGTGGCGCGCGTGTTCCAGGACCCGATGGCCGGCACCTGCGAGGCGCTGACCATCGAGGAGAACCTCGCGCTGGCCTGGCGGCGCGGCGAGCGGCGCGGGCTGCGCGCGGCGCTGCGGGGCGAACTGCGCGAGCTGTTCCGCGACCGGCTGCGCAGCCTCGACCTGGGGCTCGAGCAGCGGCTCGACGACCGCATGGGATTGCTGTCGGGCGGCCAGCGGCAGGCCGTGAGCCTGCTGATGGCTTCGCTCAAGCCCTCGCGCATCCTGCTGCTCGACGAGCACACGGCCGCGCTCGATCCGAAGACCGCGGCCTTCGTGCTCGCGCTCACGCAGCGGATCGTGGAGGAGCAGCAGCTCACCGCGATGATGGTCACGCACAGCATGCGACAGGCCCTGAGCCATGGCTCGCGCACGCTGATGCTGCACGAGGGCCGCGTCGTGCTCGACGTGAGCGGATCGCAGCGCGCCGGCATGGACGTGCCCGACCTGCTGCAACTGTTCGAGCGCACGCGCGGCGAGGCGGTGGCCGATGACGCGCTGCTGCTCGGATGAACCCTGCGCGCATCGGGCTTTCGCGCGCCGCCGGCACGGCGCATGAAACATGCCGCGGCCTGCGCGCCGAAGGCCAAAGCGCCATTAAATATGCCGGCTGGACGGCTTAATATTTTCGTTCGACCATGACCCACTACCTGCAAGCGCACTGCATCGACGACTTCCGCGAACTGGCCCGGCGCGCGTTGCCGCGCATGGTGTTCGACTACATCGATGGCGGCGCGGGCTCCGAGTCGAGCGTGCGCGGCAACCGCAGCGCCTTCGACCGCGTCCGGCTGCTCGGCTCCGCGCCGGTCGACGTCTCGCAGCGCAGCACCGCGATGCAGCTGTTCGGCCGCGCGTGGACCCTGCCGTTGATCATCGGGCCCACCGGGCTGGCGGGCGCGGCCTGGCCCAGCGCCGATCGCTGCCTGGCGCGGGCCGCGCGCGCCTTCGGCATTCCGTTCGTGATGAGCACGGCCGCCACCGCGACCATGGAAGCCGTGGCCGAGGCGGCGCAGGGCAACGCCTGGTTCCAGCTCTACGTGTTCCGCGACCGCGCGATGAGCGCGCGCCTGATCGACCGGGCGCGCGACCTCGACTTCGCGGCGCTCGAGGTGACCGTGGACAACCCCGTCGCGGGCCGGCGGCTGCGCGACGAGCGCAACGGCTTCAGCCTGCCGCTGCGCTGGACCCCGCGCAAGCTCGCGAGCGTGCTCGCGCGGCCCGGCTGGGCCTGGCGCTCGCTGCGCGCCGGCGCGCCACGGCTCGAGCTGATGGCCGGCGAGCTCGGCCTGCAGGCCACCCACACCATCGCGCAGACCATGCAGGCCCAGCTCGATCCCTCGCTGGGCTGGGACGACATCGCCTGGGTGCGCGAACGCTGGCCCGGCAAGCTGATCGTCAAGGGCCTGCTCGATCCCGCGCAGGGCCGCCGCGCGCAGCAGCTCGGCGTCGATGCCATCGTGATCAGCAACCACGGCGGGCGGCAGCTCGACGGTGCCGTCGCGCCGATCGAGATCCTGCCCGAGTTCGCGAGCGAGACCGGCGGCCGCCTGCCGCTGCTGCTGGACAGCGGCGTGCGCACCGGCAGTGACATCGCGCGCGCGCTCGCGCTCGGCGCCACGGCCGTGCAGATCGGGCGGCCCACGCTCTACGCGGTCGCCTCGGGCGGCGAGCCGGCCGTTGCGAGGGCGCTGGCCCTGCTCAAGGAGGAATTCGAGGTCTGCCAGTGCCTGATGGGCGCCGGCAGCGTGGCGTCGATCGGCGCCCACATGGTGCGCGGGGCCGCGCCCGTGACGCCGCAAAAGGAGACGGCATGACTATCGAACGACTGCACACCGACGAACGCATGAGCCAGGCCGTGGTGCATGGCGGCATCGTCTATCTCTCCGGCCAGGTGGACCTGGTGCAGCCCGCGGCGACCGTGGGCGAACAGATGGCGCGCATCCTGCGGCGCATCGACGCGCTGCTGGCTCAGGCGGGCTCGAACAAGTCGAGGCTGCTGAGCGCCACCATCTGGCTCGCCGACACCGACGGCTTCGCCGAGATGAACCGCGCGTGGACCGACTGGCTGCCGCCAGGATGCGCACCGGCGCGCGCGACCGTGGGTGCGCGGCTCGCGCTGCCCGCGCTGCTGGTCGAGGTGGCCGTGATCGCCGCCACCGGCACCGACTGACATTCCTTCCCTCCCTCGACGCCCATGAGCACAACCCCCGCGCACACCGCCATCAGCCGGCGCCAGACCATCGTCGCCACCACCATTGGCAACGGCCTCGAGATCTTCGACTTCACCGTCTACGGCTTTCTCGCGCTGGTGATCGGCAAGCTGTTCTTTCCCACCTTCAGCGGCTACGGCCAGCTGCTGCTCACGGTCGCGACCTTCGGCGTCGGCTTCATCATGCGGCCGCTGGGCGGCATCGTGATTGGCGCCTATGCCGACCGCGCGGGGCGCAAGAAGGCCATGACCTTGACCATCTTCCTGATGGCGCTCGGCTGCGCGGTGATCGCCTTCACGCCCACCTACGCGAGCATCGGCGTCGCGGCGCCGGTGCTGATCGTGCTGGCGCGGCTGATCCAGGGCTTCTCGGCCGGCGGCGAGGTCGGTGCTTCCACCACGCTGCTGGTGGAGCACGCCACGCCGCGCAACCGCGGCTACATGGCGAGCTGGCAGTTCGCGAGCCAGGGCCTGGGCGTGATGCTCGGCGCGGTGGTGGTGGGCACGCTGACCTTCACGCTGTCGCCGCAGTCCATGGAAAGCTGGGGCTGGCGCGTCCCCTTCTTCATCGGCATGCTGATCGCGCCGGTGGGCATGTACATCCGCCGCCACCTTCACGAGTCGCTCGAGATCGCGCCCGATGCGAGCGCGAAGCCGCGCGAGAGCAGCCTGCGGATCGTCTGCACGCAGCATGGCGGCACGGTGCTCGCGGCCATCCTCACCATGGTGGGCGGCACCACGGCCGCCTACGTGATCACTTTCTACATGCCGACCTACGCGGTGCGCGAGCTGGGGCTCGCGCCTTCGGTGGCGCTGTTCGGCGCGGCGATCACGGGCCTGATCCTGTTCGTGGTGTCGCCGCTGGTCGGTGCGCTGTCGGACCGCGTGGGGCGCAAGCCGCTGATCCTGTGGAGCCGCGTCTTCCTCGTACTGCTGATCTACCCGGGCTTCCTCTGGCTCAACGCCTCGCCCACACCGGCGGTGTTGTTCACCGTGCTCGGCGTGCTGAGCCTGGGCCTCGTGGGCCAGACCGCGCCGAGCATCACGATGCTGCCCGAGATGTTCCCGAAGGCCGTGCGTGCCAGCGGCATGTCGCTGGTCTACAGCGTGGGCGTGGCGCTGTTCGGCGGCTTCGCGCCCTTCATCAGCACCTGGCTGCTCAACGCCACCGGCAGCAAGCTCGCGCCGGCGTGGTACCTGGTCGCGATGACCGCGGTCTCCTTGCTGGGGCTGATCTGGCTGCGCGACCATACGGGCCGCGACATCGACGCGGCGGGTGCGCACGCCTGAAACGCTCGCCTCTTCGAAGTTTTTCATGACCACATCCAATCACAGCAGCGCCGCCACGCGGCATTTCTCGGGCACCTATGTCGAGGCCCGCGCCAAGTTCCTCGAGGCCGCGCGCGCTCGCGGCGCGTCGATCGAATCCTTCGTCAACGAGGCCCACCGCGGCGCCCTCGGCGAGGAACTCGCGACCGACGTCGCACTGCTCGGCGCCGTCGACGCGAAGAAGCTGCTGCTCGTGACCTCGGGCACGCACGGCCCCGAAGGCTTCTGCGGCTCTGGCACGCAGGTCGCGACCCTGCACGACGACGACCTGCTCGCGCGGCTTGAGCAGGCCGGCGTCGCGCTGCTGCTGGTGCATGCCGTCAACCCGCACGGCTTCTCGCACCTGCACCGCACCAACGAGGACAACATCGACCTCAACCGCAACCACATCGACTTCGGCGCGCCGCTGCCGGTGAACGCCGAGTACACCGACGTCGAACCGCTGGTGCTGCCCGCGAGCTGGCCGCCGACGCCGGCCGACGAGGCGGCCGTGGCTGCCTACATCGACCAGCACGGCATGCGCGCCTTTCGCGCCGCCGTCACCAAGGGCCAGTACGTCTCGCCCGACGGCCTGTTCTACGGCGGCACCGCGCCCTCGTGGAGCAACAGGACCATCCGCGCGATCCTGCGCAAGTACGCGGCCTCGGCCACCCACATCGGCTGGATCGACGTGCACACGGGCCTCGGCCCCTACGGCCACGGCGAGAAGGTCTACCCGGGCCGCAACGCGCCCGAGGACCTCGCGCTCGCGCGCGCCTGGTGGGGTGCCGACGTCTTCGCGCTGTTTGGCGAGGACTCCGTGTCCGCGCATGTGTCGGGGCCTGTGGTTTCCGCCGCCTACGACGAATGCCCACGGGCGCGCATCGCGCCCATGGGCCTAGAGTTCGGCACCATTCCCATCGACGACATGCTGTTGCGGCTCAGTGCCGACACCTGGCTGCGCCGCCATCCGGACGCGCCCGAGTCGCAGCGGCGAGAGATTCGCCAGCAGCTGCGCGATGCCTTCTACTGCGACAACGACGAGTGGAAGGGCACGGTGCTGGGGCAGACGCGCGTGGTGCTGCTGCAGACGCTGCAGGGCTTGCGCGAGGCCTGATCGTTCAGGCCGTCCGCAGCCGCTCCAGGTCGGCGATCAACGCCGGCCCCGTCGGCTGCCATCCCAGGGTCTCGCGCGTCCACGCGCTCGACGCGGGCAGGTCCAGCCCCGCGAACATCGCGAGCCAGCCGAAGAAGCCCGGTGCTTCCTCGGGCGCGAGGGAGCGAACCGGCAGTTGCAGCCGTCGCCCGAGCGCCTCGGCGATCTCGCGCATCGCCACGCCTTCCTCGGCCACCGCGTGGTACTTCGCGCCCGGCGCTGCCTTCTCGAGAGCGAGCCTGAAGAGCCGCGCCACGTCGAGCACATGCGCCGCGGGCCAGCGGTTGAGGCCGTCGCCGACATAGGCGCAGGCGCCCTTGTCGCGGTACATCTCGATCAACGGGCTGATCAGGCCCTGGCGCGCCGTGTCGTGCACCTGCGGCAGCCGCACGATCGACACGTTCACGCCATGCGCCTTGCCGGCGGCATGGGCCGCTTCCTCCGAGGCCGCGCGCGGATGCGTGTCGGCGCCCACGGTCGGATGGTCTTCCTTCGCCGGCTGGCCCGCCACCGTGTTGGCGATGCCGGTGCCGGAAGTGACGACCAGCGGGCGATCGGAACCCGCGAGCGCGGCGGCCAGCGCATCGATGACCCGGCGGTCGTCCTCGCAGTTCTGAACGAAGCGCGAGAAGTCGTGGTTGAAGGCCAGGTGGATCACGCCGTCAGCGCGCTCCACGCCGGCGCGCAGGCTGCCGGCGTCCTCCAGGGTGCCGTGCAGCACCTCGGCGCCGGCGGCCTGCAAGGCGGCCGCCTTCTCCTGTGAACGGCTCAGGCCGATCACCCGGTGGCCGGCCGCCACCAGTTCCTTGACGACGGGCAGGCCGATGAAACCGGTCGCGCCGGTGACGAACACTCGCATGGGAAAGATCTCCAGGTTGGGTTGGAGGCCAGTCTCGGACCGCGACCCATCCCGGTAAAGTAGTGACGTTATCGTGGTATGGCGGCTAACAGCATGAGCGCAATGGCAAACGGCAATCCGGCGGACGGCAATGCCCTGGGCAACTACCTGAAGGATCGCCGCGCCCGGCTCGATCCAACGGTCTTCGGCTATTCGCCGGACCGTCGTCGCACGCCCGGCCTGCGCCGCGAGGAGGTCGCGCAGCGCGCCCACATCAGCGCCACCTGGTACACCTGGCTCGAACAGGGCCGCGGCGGCGCGCCCTCGGCCGAGGTGCTCGAGCGCATCGCCCAGGCGCTGGTGCTCACCGAGATCGAGCGCGAGCACCTCTACCTGCTGGGCCTGGGCCGGCCGCCCGAGGTGCGCTATCGCCAGCCCGAGGGCGTCACGCCGCGGCTGCAGCGCGTGCTCGATGCGCTGCATCCCTGTCCCGCGCTGATGCGCACCGCGACCTGGGACGTGGTGGCATGGAACCGCGCCTCGAGCGTGATGCTCGTGGACTACGGCCTGCTGCCGCCCGGGCAGCGCAACATCCTGCGCTTCATCTTCCTCGACCCGCGCGCACGTGCCGCGCAGTACGACTGGCAGAGCGTGGCGCGCTTCGCGCTCGGAGCCTTCCGCGCCGACGCCACCCGCGCCGGCGCCGCGGCGCTGGTGCAGCCGCTGGTCGAGGAGCTCTGCCGGCTGAGCCCCGAGTTCGACGCGATGTGGCGCGACAACGACGTGGTCGGCGTGCACGGCGAGGCGGTCAAGCACATCCGCCATCCGGTGCTCGGGCCACTGGCCTTCGAGTACTCGTCGTTCGCGGTCGATGGGCGGCCGGACCTCAGCCTGGTGGTCTACAACCCGACGACGCCGGGGGATGCGCAGAGGATCGGGGCGTTGGTCTGAAGGGGCGGCTTCATCGCGCGGCTGCCGCGCGAGCCTTCCTGCGCGGCGGCTGCGTGTCCTGCAAGGCCTGCTCGACGGCCTCGCGCACGAAGGCCGTGAAGCTGCGCACCAGGGGCCGGATCATGCTGCGGTGGGGCAGCACCGCGTAGATCGTCTTGGCGCGCAGCGGGTTCCTGGGCAGCACCTCCACGAGCGTGCCGCGCGCCAGGTGCTCGGCCACATGGAAGCGGTAGAAGTTGCCGATGCCCGCGCCCGCCACGCAGGCGCTGCGCAGCGCATCGCCGTTGTCCGATAACAGCACGGCCTGCGGCCGGATCGATTGCCACTGGCCCTTGACCTCCAGGTGCCAGGTTTCGGCGACCTCCGAGAAGCGCGGGCACAGGCAGCGATGCCGCGCGAGATCGTCGACCGAGCGCGGCGTGCCGTGCGACTTCAGGTAGTGGGGCGATGCGCACAGGACCTGCGGGCTCTGGGCCAGCACCAGCTGTGCCTGCTTGGTCGGTAGCTCCTCGCCGATGAACAGCGCGAGATCGACCCGCTCGCGCACGAGATCGGGTACGTTGCTGTTGACCACGAGGTCCACGGTGGCACCGGGATGGCTCTCGAGGAATTTAGGCAGCGCCGGCGCGACGACCGCGGAGGCGAAGGAGGGCGGTGCCGTCACGCGCAGGTGGCCGCCGGCCGCCTGCTCGCCCGCGATGCCGGCCACGGCGCCCTCGAGCTGCTCGAGGATGTCCACGCAGCGCGCGTAGAAGGCCTCGCCCGCATCGGTGACGCTGATGCGTCGCGTGGTGCGGTGAACCAGCGCGGCGCCGGTTGCGCGCTCTAGCAGTTGCAGGTGCTTGGTGACCGAGGAGGGCGCCATGCGCAATTGGCGCGCAGCGGTCGTGAAGCTGTTGGCGTTCACCACCGCCACGAAGCAGCGCAGCGACAGCACGCTGGCCTGGTTCAGGAAGTCGGGCATGGCCGATCATTGCATCGAATCTGGAAAAAGTATCTTCTTTCGTTTCCATATTGTGCGTAGCGACCTCGATGCCGATCATTGCGCCAGCTTCCCCGCGACACCGAAGGAGACAAGAGATTGAACCCACACCGCGCATGCGCGCCCGGCCGATGAGCCGCTCGATCACGCTCACGTTCGACAACGGCCCGGCCTCGGCCGTGACGCCCCACGTGCTGGACGTGCTTGAGCGCCACGGCATCCGCGCGACCTTCTTCGTGCTCGGCCAGAACCTGGGCTCGAAGGAAGGCCGCGCACTCGCCTGCCGGGCGAGGGAGGAAGGCCACTGGATCGGCAACCACACCTACACGCACGATGTCCCGCTTGGCGCGTCGTCGGATCCCTTCGCGCCGCGGCAGGAGATCGGCCGCACGCAGGACCTGATCGGCGAGCTGTCGCATCCCGACAGGCTGTTCCGGCCCTTCGGTGGCGGTGGCGTCCTCGGTCCCCATCTGCTGAGCCGCGAGGCGCTCGCGTTCCTGCGCGAGGGGCGATTCACCTGCGTGCTCTGGAACTCGATCCCGCGCGACTGGGACGACCCCGAAGGCTGGCCGCGGACGGCGCTCGCGCAGGCACGCGAACAGGACTGGACCCTCAGCGTGCTGCACGACTACGAGACCGGCGCGATGACGCGGCTGGAGCCCTACATCGAACAGGCCCTGGCCGAAGGCTTCCGCTTCCGGCAGGAATTCCCGCCGGACTGCGTGCCGCTGGTGCGGGGCGTGCCCGTGCATCCCATGGAGACCTTCGTGTCGAACGGCCAGCCCTCTTCATTTCCCCAGGAGACATGACATGCAGAACGAACCCTCGAAGACCGGCGCGGTCATCGTCACGCCCGAGGAGGCCGAGGCGATCCGTCCCTTCGGCCTCGACATGCAGGTGCTGCTCGGCAGCGAACAGACGGGCGGCAGGCTCTCGGTGATCATGGCCTGCCACCGGCCTGGCGAGGGCCCGCCCGACCATCTGCACTTCACGCAGGAAGAGTGCTTCTTCATCGTCGAAGGCCGCTACGAAGTGACCGCCGGCGACATCACGCGCACGGTCGGCGCCGGCACCATCGTCTATCTGCCGCGTGGCGTCGTTCATCGCTTCCGGAACGTCGGAACCACCACGGCGCGCATGCTCGACTGGAGCATGCCGGGCGGGCAGGACCGCTACTTCAGGGAAATCTCCGCGCTGGCGGGCCCCGGCTTTTTGGGCGAGAAGGTCGCGCTGATCAGCGAGAAGCACGACACCAACTTCCCCGCGCCGCACTGACGCGACCCGCGTCGTCCTGCAGCGATGCCAGGCCTCGCGCCGGCGCCGCGGGGACACGCACGCCCCGAGAAAAGGACCACCGATGATCGTCGAACAACGCACCTACCGCGTGCGCGCGGGCACCGTGCGCGACTACCTCCACACCTACGAGCACGAGGGTGGGCTGGCGCTGCAGCGCCAGCACCTGGGCCGCATGGTCGGCTACTTCCACACCGAGTTCGGACCGCTCAACGAGATCGTCCACCTGTGGGCCTACGACGACCTCGCGGACCGCGACCGGCGCCGCGCCGCCCTGTCGGCTGATCCGCAGTGGCAGGCGTACGCGCCGAAGATCTTCCGCTTCATCGAGACGCAGGAGTCGAAGCTCCTGAAACCCGCGACGTTCAGCCCGAGCTATTGAGCGGCCACCAGAGCCCAGGAGACAGACATGAGCCATTCCCTTTCCGTTCGGCGGCTGCTGATCGTGGGCGTGCTCGCGCTGGCGAGCGTCGCGGCCACCGCCCAGGCGAACTGGCCGACACGGCCCATCCGCATCGTCATCGGCCTGCCCGCCGGCCTGGCCGCGGACGTGATCGCGCGCATGTACGGCGAGAAGCTGTCGAAGGCGCTCGGGCAGCCGGTGGTGGCGGACAACAAGCCCGGCGCCACCGGCAACATCGCGCAGGACACGGTGGCCAAGGCGCCGGCCGACGGCTACACGCTGCTCTACGCGGTCTCGAACTCCTTCGTGAGCAACCCACACGCCTTCGCCCGGCTGCCCTTCGATGTCGACAAGGACTTCGCGCCCGTCGCGCAGACGGTGCGCAACGGCCTGTACCTAGTGACCGCCAAGGACTTCCCGGCCAGGACGCTGCAGGAAGCGATGGCGCTGGCGCGCGCGGCGCCCGGCAGGTACAGCTATGCCTCGTACGGGCTCGGTGGCTTTCCGCACCTGGTCATGGAGCTGGTGCTCGCGCAGGAGAAGGTCGAGATGCTCCACGTGCCCTACAAGGGCGGCGCGCTCACCGACGTGGCGGCCGGCACCGTTCCGCTGGTCTGGGAGCCGGCTGCGAATGCCATTCCCTTCATGAAAGAGGGCCGCGTGCGGGCGCTCGCGGTCTGGGGCTACGGCCAGCGAAACCCCGCGACGCCCGAGGTGCCGAACATTGCCGAGCTCGTGCCCGGTGCCGACGTCGCGAGCTTCCAGGGCTTCTGGGCGCCCGCGAAGACGCCGCGCGAGATCGTCGTTCGCCTGAACGAGGAGATCACCCGGGCGAGCCGCGATCCCGCGCTGATCGAGAAACTGCGGCTCGCCTATGCCGAGCCCGTCGTCTCGACGCCCGAGCAGATGGCGGCGGAGGTCCGGCGCGAGTCGGTGCGCTGGCGCCAGCTGATCCGCGACAAGAACATCCGTCTCGATTGAGCGAAGGGCCCGTCGCCTAGGTCTGCACGTACCCCTGACCCTTCGCGCTTGGCTCCGGCAGCGTCTCGCCCATCATCTCGCGCACGCTTGCCTCGATGGTGTGCGACATCGCATCGAGCGCGAGGTCGTTGGGCTCCACGCCGAAGGGCTCCTCGATCTCCGCGCCGAGCGCTTCGAGCGCGAAGAAGGTGTAGGCGATGAAGGCCACCACCACCGGCGTCATCGCGCCGATCGCATCGACCAGCCCGAAGGGTAGGAGCACGCAATAGAGGTAGATGGTGCGGTGGATGATGACCGCGTAGGTGAACGGGATCGGCGTGCCCGCGATGCGCTCGCAGCCGCCCAGTGCCTCGGTGAGCCGGCCCAGCGGCAGCTCGATGGCCTGCGCGAGCTCGGGCGCGAGCCGGCCCTGCAGGCGCTGCGCCTGCAGCCATTCGCCGACCATCAGCAGCAGCACGGCGGGCTTGAAGCGCACCGTTCGCAGGCGTGCGCAGTCCTCTTCCGGCAGCAGGCGCGCGAGGTCGGCCGAGGCATCGGTGCCGCGCAGCTGATGCCGCAGCGCATGCGCGAAGGCGATGAGCCGGGCGACCGGCAGCGCGATGCCTTCGCGCGAAGGCAGCAGCGTGATCAACTGGCGCACCAGCGTGCGCGTCTCGTTGAGCAACGTGCCCCAGAGCGTGCGCGCCTCCCAGTAGCGCGCGTAGCTCGTGCCGTTGCGAAAGCCCAGGAAGATCGCGAGCGTGAGGCCGATCAGCGAGAAGGGCACGAAGTTCAGCGGCACCTTCCACTGGAACAGCCGGCCATGCAGCACGGTCACGAGGATCGCGAAGCCGGTGGTCCACAGCAGTTGCGGCACGATCGACGACAGCACCGAGCCGTGCCAGACGAACAGCATGCGCAGCCAGTGGGGACGGGGGCGGACGATCATGGGGCGGCCATTATCGCCAGCGCCGCGGCCGGTGCGTCGTCGGCCTACAGGCGGCCCGCGCGGTGTTTGCAAGAATGCATCCGGCGATCTGTTCGTCGACCGATGAATGAACCAGGAGGAAGATACGCATGCAACACCGTCTCTCATGGCCGGTTTCCGGCCTCGCCCTGCTCGGCGCCCTCGTCGCCGTCCAGGCCCACGCACAGAGCGATGCCCAGGTCTATGACAACGCGATCGAGCAGGCGGCGCTCGTGTGTCCGGGCCACTCCGCCGAGCGCACGCGGCCCGGCATCCGCGCCGTGGGCGTCGGTGCCTTGCGTGTGCTCGCGCAGCGCCGCATCACCATGTGCCCCGACCGCCGCCTCGACGCCGCCACGCCGGTGGTCTGGTATGGCCGCGCGGGCGTCTTCGCGTGGAATCCCGAGGTCAAGGAGGCCGTGGCGCTGGTCGCGTCCAAGGTCGATGCGATGACGCGCAAGGACGAGTTCCCGGCCGACACGCTCGTGTGGAAGGCCGACGGCAGCGAGGCCAAGGGCGTGACGGTGCCGATGTTCGAGCGCAGGGCGCGGCCGGCGGGCGGCTGAGGCGCCGCGCGTTCTCGAATCTCACTTCGTGCGGCGCCGGTCGAAGAAGGCCTGCCGCCAGGGCATGACGCGCACCGAGGCGAACAGGCCGCCCTGCGCGAAGGGATCGTCGCCGATGAAGCGTTCCGCGTCCGCGCGGTCGTCGGCGTCCACGATGATCAGCGCGCCGATCGCGCGGCCGTCCTCGTCGAGCACCGCGCCGCCGGCCAGCATGCGCTGCTGCCGCTCGCTCAGGTAGTCGAGGTGCGCCGGCTTGAGCGTCTCGCGCAGCGCCTGCGCGTCGGGCTGGTCGAGCGCGAGGATGACGTAGGGCATGCGGCTCTCCGGCTCAGCTCGGCGTGATGCCGGCCTTGGCGATGATCTCGCCCCAGGTCTTCATCTCGCGCACGATGAAGGCCTGGAATTCCGCCGGCGTGCTGCCCACCGGCTCGGCGCCGTTCACCGTCAGCGCCTCGCGCGTGGCGCGGGTCTGCAGGGCCTTGCGCACCTCGGCGCTCAGGCGTTCCACGATGGCCGCGTCGGTGCCCGCGGGCGCGAGCACACCGGTCCAGGCGCTGACGTCGAAGGGCTTGCCCGTGGCCTCGGCGACGGTGCGCACCTCGGGCAGCGAGGGCGAGCGCCGCGCGGTCGACGCGGCCAGCGCGCGCAGCTTGCCCGACTTCACGAGCGGTGCCGCCGCGACCACGTTCGCGAACATCAGGTCGACGTGGCCGCCCATCAGGTCGGCCAGCGCGGGGCCAGTGCCCTTGTAGGGCACGTGCGTCATCGTCACGCCCGACTGCAGCGCCAGCAGTTCCATCGAGAGGTGGTCGGCCGTGCCGCTGCCGGTGGAGGCGAAGGACAGGCGCTTGGAGCGCGCCGCCGCGAGCGCATCGTCGAAGGACTGGATCGACGAGGTGGACGAGGCCACCATGATGAACGGCGACTGCACCGCGAGGCCGATCGGCGCGAAGGCCTTCGCGGTGTCGAAGGGCATGCTCTTCATCATCCACGGGTTGGTGGCATGCGGCACGCTCGCGACCAGCAGCGTGTAGCCGTCGGGCGCCGCCTTGGCCACCAGCTCCGAACCGATCAAGGTGCTGGCACCGGGCTTGTTGTCGACGAAGAAGGACTGGCCCATCGACTCCGACAGCCCCATCGCGATCGCGCGCGCCACCACGTCGGTGCCGCCGCCCGCGGTGAATGGGACGACCACGCGCACCTGCCGGCTCGGATAGGGCGCCGCGGCGCGCGCCGGCGGCAGGGCTGCAGCGGCGCAGGCGCCGGCCAGGGTGGCGATGAATTCGCGGCGGATCATGGGTGTCTCCAGGGGTGTTCTAGTGCGCGTGCCTCGGGGCTACGCGTTGAAATGCAGCCGCAGGCCCGGCTCGGGCCAGGGCAGCGAGGCGAGCTGCCCGGTGCCCGACAGCGTGACGTAGGCGGTCTGCATGGCCGGCCCGCCGAAGCAGAGGTTGGTGACGTAGCTGTCGGGGAAGACCACCTGCCGCAGCAGCGCACCGTCGGGCGCGATGACCGAGACCGCGCCGGTGATCAGCGTGGCGACGCAGATGTTGCCGCCGGCCTCGAGCGCGAGGCTGTCGAAGCGCTGGAAGCCCGGCAGTCCGCAGACGATGCGCCCGCCATGCGGCGAGGGAAAGGGATGCTTGCGCACCACGCCGGGCTCGACGATGTCGAAGGCCCACAGCCGCGCCGTCTCGGTCTCGGCCACGTAGAGCACGCGCGCGTCGGGCGAGAGGCCGATGCCGTTCGCCGACAGCAGCGGATAGGCCACCTCGACGATGCGCGAGCCGTCGGGCAGCGCGTAGTAGACGCCGCCGTAGTCGCGCAGCCGCGCATGCTTCTTGCCGAAGTCGGTGAAGTAGAAGCCGCCGTGCGCATCGAACACGAGGTCGTTGGGCGACGACAGCCGATGGCCGTCGCAGTGCGTGTAGAGCAGCGTGTGCTCGCCCGTGCGCAGGTCGAAGCGGCGGATGCTGCCGCCCTCGTAGTCGGCCGCGGGCCCGGTCGAGGTGAAGCGGCCCGGCACATAGGCGCTGCCGCCGTTGTCGCAGACATAGAGCGCGCCGTCGGGCCCGATCGCCGCGCCGTTCGGACCACCGCCGCAGTCGGCGACCACGTGGCGCTCGCCATCGGGCGAGATCCGCACGACGAGGCCCGCGCGCATCTCGACCAGCAGCACCGAGCCGTCGCCCAGCGCCACCGGTCCTTCAGGAAATTGCAGACTCTCGGCCAGAATCCTCATGCGTTCCTTCTTGCCGCTGTCGATGCCATGCGGCTCGAAAAGGGCTTGTCTCTCAATGATTCGAGCGCTGAAGATACGTGAGGGGCCGTGGCGGCTCAATCACAATTAACTCATGCGAGAAATGATCAAAAGTCATTGCTCGCGGGCGCGAGCCGGGGCGCTCGGACGGCGCGTTCAGGCGGTGCGGATCCAGCGGCCGGACGTGGGGTCCGGCGTCGCCGCTTCGCCGTTCACCAGCACCTGCTCTTCCGTCAGCCGCGATGCGGTCGAGGGATCGACGTCGAAGCAGATCCCCATCGCGCGGACCAGCGCCTCGTCCTCGAGCGGCAGCTCCCAGGTCAGGAACACCTGCAGGGTGTCGCGCTCCGCGCCGAAGTCCGCCGCATCGAATCCCTTGCCATCGCGCCGGATGACGGCATGCGGCTGGCAGGTGTCGAACAGCATGACCGTGCCGCGCGCGAGCGGAAGGCGCACGCCGGCCGAGGGAAAGTGCACGTCGAGGCCGAGGTCCTCGCCGAGGAAGAAATTGCAGAAGGCCGCGCCGCCGTACTGCGCGCCGTCGTGGTGGTAGCGCGCGCCACGGCAGGCCATCAGTGCCACGTCGGCATCGCCCGGCAGGCCGGGCAGCCCCTGCGTGCGCGCCCAGTCGGCCACCGCCTGCACGCATTGGCCGTACGCGGGCCAGCGCGTTCTCGCGCGTGCCAGCGACAGGGGCTCGACGTCGCCGGGCTCGAGCATCAGTTGGGTGCTCGCGTCGCGCCGCCAGTCGGCCACCAGCCGCGCCGGTGGCTCGGGAATCTCCAGCCTCGACGCGAGCACGACCGGGCTCACGCTGCGGCTGCGCAAGGCATCGCCGCGCCAGAAGTACGAGGTCAGGCGCTCAGGCATGGCGAGATGGGAAGGGACGGGAGCCATCGGCCGGCAGTGTAGGGCTCGATGGATTGAGGGGCCGCCGCCTTCAAGGTCGTTCGGCGCGCCACCAGGCCAGCACGGCGCCGAGCAACACCAACACGGCCAACACCGCGGGCACGGCGGCGATCGCATCGCGGAACGCCTCGACCGCTGCCGCGCCGCCCGAGGCCAGCGCGCCGAACTGCCCGGCCGCCACGGCATTGAGCACCTCGCGCGGCACCGGCTCGCCGATGGCCGCCGCGAGCCGCGGCGCCAGGGCCTGCACCAGCACCGCGCCCGGCACGATGGCGCCGAGCGCATCGCCGAGCAGCCGCAGCACGTTGAAGGCGGCGGATCCGGTGCCGGCCAGCGCGTTCGGCAGGCTGGCCATCGCGAGGTAGTCGAGCAGGCCGTAGAGACAGCCGGCGCCGCTGCCGCAGATCGCGAGCGCCAGCCACTCGAGCGCCGCGGGACGCGAGAGATCGGTCCACGCCAGATACAACAGGCCCAGGCCGGCCGCCATCGCGAGGCAGCCGCCGACCAGCACGGCCCGCGTGCCGATGCGCACGGCCAGGCGCGAGGCGAGGGCCGGCATCACCATCGCGGGCATCAGCAGCGCGAGCAGGGTGCGCCCCGCGCGGTCCGCGTCGTGGCCGCGCGCGGCCTGCTGCTGCAGCGGCACGTAGATGAACATCGCGACCCACACCGTGGTGAACAGCAAGGTCAGCAGGCAGGCGAACACGAAGCCGCGGTTGCGCAGCAGCGCGGGCGGCAGCAGCGGCGCCGGATGCCGGCGCTGCGAGTGCGCGAACAGCGATCCCGCGACCAGCGCGAGCGCCAGGCTGGCGAGCACGGCGCTCGCGCCCCAGCCACGCTCGGCGCCGAGGATGCCTAAGGCCATCGCGGCCGCGATGGTCGTGAAGCCCAGCACGGCTCCCACGAGATCGAAGCGTGCGCCCGCCGGCCGGCCCGCATGGCCGCGGAAATTCCACAGCGCCAGCGCAAGCGCGGCCAGCACCAGCGGCAGATGGATCGCGAGCGCCGCGCGCCAGCCGCCCTGCGCAGCCGCGGCGCCCGACAGCAGCGCACCCAGCGTGAGTCCGACGCCGCCGCAGCTGCCGAGCCAGCCGAAGGCGCGCTTGCGTTCGGCCTCGCCATGGAACACGGCCGTGAGCGCGGCCGGACCGCTGGCCGCGAGCAGCGCGCCGCCGGCGCCCTGCAGGAAGCGCGCGACCAGCAGCCATTCGGTGCGCGTGGCCAGCATGGCCATCAGCGTGAAGGCGCTGAAGATCGCGCCGCCCGCGATGAAGCTGCGGCGCTGGCCGATGCGATCGGCCAGCGCGCCGGCCGGCAGCAGGAAGGCGGCGAAGCTCAGCACGAACAGGTTGAGCACCCATTGCAGCGCGCCGAAGCCGATGCCGAAGGCCGCGCCGATCGGCACCAGCGCCACGCCCGCGGCCGTGATCGACATCGCGATCGCGGCCATCGAGAGGCAGGCCGCGGCCAGGGTGGCGCCGCGCGTGGCGGCATCGGCCGGGGCCGGTGTCGGGGTGGTGAGAATGGAGGTCGGCATCGGCGGGCGGATCGTCAAACCGCGCAGGCTACGCATTCGTGGCGGCGGCCGCGATACCGGCGCTGGCACGCCGCGTTGCAGCCGTGGAACGCGGCGGCGAGCCACGCTCGAGGGAAACGCAAGAAAGGCATCGACAGCATGGTGGAAGACCTCAACGACCTACTCCTGTTCGCCCGCGTGGTCGAGGCGGGCGGCTTCTCGGCGGCCGAGCGCGAGACCGGCACGCCCAAGTCGCGCCTGAGCCGGCGCGTGGGCGCGCTCGAGAAGCAGCTCGGCGTGCGGCTGATCCAGCGCTCGGCGCATCGCTTCCAGGTCACCGACGTGGGCGAGCGCGTCTACCGCCACGCGCGCAGCATGGCCGACGAGGCACAGGCGGTGCGCGCCACCGTCGACGAGACGCTGGGCGAACCCGCGGGGCCGGTGCGCATCAGCGCCTCGCCGGTGTCGGGTGAGCTGCTGCTCGGCGGCTGGCTCGGCGAGTTCAGCCTGCGGCATCCGAAGGTGCGCATCACGCTCGACCTGTCGAACCGCTTCGTCGACCTGCTGGGCGAGCGCATCGACCTCGCGATCCGCTATGCGAGCCAGCCGCTGGCTTCGGCCGACATCGTCGCGCGGCCGATCGGCGTGGGGCGCATGGAACTCGTGGGCGCGCCCTCGCTGCTGGCGGCGCATGGCGAACCCACCGAGCCGGCCGACCTGCATCGCTTTCCCGCGCTGGGCCAGGGCGGCGGGCCCGACAGCGTGCGGCCCTGGGCGCTGGTCGATGGCGACGGCCGGACGCTGCTGCACCATCCGCAGCCGCTCTTGATCAGCGACAACTACCAGGCCCTGCGCGAGGCCGCATTGCGCGGCGCGGGCCTGGTGCAGCTGCCGATCGAGGCCTGCCGCGATGCGCTGGCCGACGGCCGGCTGCGCCGCGTGCTGCCGGCCTGGCCCTCGCTGGCCACGCAGGCCTACGTGCTGTATCCGAGCCGCAAGGGCATGAGCTCCGCGGTGCGCGCGGTGCTGGCCCTGCTCGAGACCAAGTACCGCGAACTCGAGCCACCCGGCGCCGGTTGACGAGGGCGTTTGCCGCCGCTGGCGTTGCAACGGCGGCAACGCCCCGTTGCGCTCGCACGGCTCGTGCAACGCGCCGCGCGGCCCTACCTTCGAAGCTTCCTTGTCATCCCTGTTCGCAGAGAAAGAAGCTTCCCATGAACACACAGAACCAGAAGATCGCCGTCGTCTCCGGCGGCTCGCGCGGCATCGGCGCCGCCGTGGCGCGCCGCCTCGCGCGCGACGGCATCACCGTCGCGCTGCTGCACCGGCGCAATGCCGCCGCGGCCGAGGCCGTGGTGCGCGGCATCGTGGCCGAGGGCGGCCGCGCATCCGCGTTCCAGGCCGACGTCACCGACGAGGCCGCGGCGAACGCCGCCGTGGCCGCCATCGCCGAGGCCTACGGCCACATCGACATCCTCGTGCATGCGGCCGGCACCTTCGTCGCGGCGCCGGTGGGCGAGCTCACGCGCGCGATGTTCGTCGAGCAGATGGACACCCATGCCTGGAGCACCATCGTGCTGACGCAGGCCGTGCTGCCGCACATCCCGAAGGCGGGCGGCGCCATCGTCAACGTGTCGACCGACCTGGTCCACATCCCCGGCGGCGGCACCGCGCTGTACTCCGCGGCCAAGGGCGCGGTCGAGGTGCTGACCAAGGGCTTCGCGATGGAGCTCGGCGCGCGCAACATCCGCGTCAACGCGGTGGCGCCCGCGATCACGCGCACCGACATGACCTCGGGCATCCCGGCCGATCACCTGCGCGAGGAGACCGCGCTCACGCCGCTGGGCCGGCTGGCCGAGCCCGAGGACATCGCCGACGTGGTGGCGTTCCTCGCGTCGAACGATGCGCGCTGGGTGACGGGGCGCACGGTGCTGACGGACGGCGGGCGGATCTAGGCTTCAGCGCTCCAGCAGCAATCGGTCGAGCCTGGGCGACTGCGTGCTGTCCAGCGAGGCCGACCAGGCCTCGAGCTGGTCGAGCACGCGCTTGAGGCGCTGCCCCGCCTCGCTGAGGCCGTACAGCGCATGCGCACCGCCCGCCTTGTCGTCATGCCGCTGCACCAGCCGCGCCGCCGCGAGTTCGGCGAGCCGCTCGCCGAGCACCTTGGCGGACACGCCCGGCAGCCGGCGCGCGAGCTCGCCATGCCGCAGCGGCGCCGCGGCCAGGTGCCAGAGGATCAGCGCGCTCCAGCGATGGCCCAGCAGCGCGAGCCAGTGCTCGACCGGGCATTCGGCGGGCAGGCGCGGCTGCGGTGGCGTCGGGGCGTGGGCGCCGTGGATCGGTTCGACGACGGGTGCGGTTTCCATTTGGTAAGTCTCGCCGGGCAATGCTCGAATGATGCCCGTCATCGAGGAGCATCGACATGCCTGCCGTCACCCATCCCGCCGAACTCAACCCGCGCTTCGCCGCGCTCTACAACGCACGCGACCTGGCGGGCCTGCTGTCGCTCTACGAGCAGGACGCCGCGCATCACAACGCGCAGACCGCCGCGACCGACCATGGCCTCGCGGCCATCGAGGCTTCGCTGCGGGCGCTGCTCGCGCTCGGCGGCACCATGACCTCGGTCAACAACTTCTGCGTGGTCAGCGGCGAGCTCGCGCTGCTGCGCGCGGACTGGACCCTTCGCGCGGCGGACGGCGACGTGATCGCGCAGGGCAGCTCGGCCGAGATCGCGCGGCGGCAGGGCGACGGGGGCTGGAAGAGCGTGATCGATCACGCGGTCGGCGCGAGCCTGGCGCGCGTGGCCTGAGTCGGCACCACCGCGCATCCTCGCATCGATGGCGCGGGCCGCGCATGCATGGCCCGTGCGCCGCAAGGATGTCATCCCCGCTTCATCCGAGCTTCACACGATCCCGTTTTTCACAAGAGGGGATCAGTCTTGAAACGCATTCTGAGCGCGTCCGCATTGGCGGCCGCGATGTTGCTCGCTGCCTGCGGCGGCGGTGGTGGTTCGTCGGTGGCCTTCATTCCGCCGCCCGCATCGGGTGGCGGTGGCGATACCCCCGGCACGCCCACGGCCCAGCCGATGGATCTGACGATCCTGCACATCAACGACCACCACTCGAACCTCGACAGCAAGACCAAGACCTTGCAGCTGCGCAGCGCCAGCGGCGGTGCGAGCGGCCCGGTGCAGGTCGATGCGGGCGGCTTCCCGCGCGTCACGGCCGCGATCGAGGCGCTGGCCGCGAAATCGACCCACGTGCTCAAGCTGCACGCGGGCGATGCGCAGACCGGCACGCTCTATTTCAACCGCGCGGGCGCCGACGGCGAGGCCGACGCCGCGCTGATGAACACCGTCTGCTTCGATGCCTTCACGCTCGGCAACCACGAGTTCGACAAGGGCGACAGCGGGCTGAAGAAGTTCATCGACTTCCTGCACAAGGGCGCGTGCAAGACGCCGGTGCTGAGCGCCAACGTCGACTTCGGCGCGAGCTCCGCGCTCCACCCCTCGCGCGCGCCGGGCTACGTCAACAAGTCCATCGTCGTGCAGCGCGGCGGCCAGTCGATCGGCCTCGTGGGCCTGACGATCGCGGCCAAGACCAAGGCCTCGTCGAGCCCCGACCCCGACACCACCTTCGAGGACGAGGCCGTCGCGGCCCAGCGCGAGATCGATGCACTGAAGGCGCGCGGCGTGAACAAGATCATCGTGATGAGCCACATCGGCTACGAGTACGACAAGACCGTGATCGCCAAGCTCAGCGGCGTGGACGTGGTGGTCGGCGGCGACTCGCACACGCTGGTCGGGCCGGCCGGGCTGACGGCCTATGGCGTGGGCTCGCCCGCGGGGGCCTATCCCACGCGCGCGACCGACAAGGACGGCAAGCCCGTCTGCCTGGTGCAGGCCTGGGAATACAGCCAGGTGGTGGGCGAGCTCAAGGTGTCCTTCGACGCGCAGGGCAACGTGACGAACTGCGTCGGCACGCCGCATGTGCTGATCGGCGACGAGTTCAGGGTCGGCAGTGCCTCCGGCGCGCCGGCCGCCACGCCCGATCAGAAGACGGCGATCCTGGCCGATGTCGCGGCCAGCGGCTTCCTGCGCGTGACCACGCCCAGCGTGGCGGCGGCCGCCGTGCTCAAGCCCTTCAAGGACAAGGTGGACGCGTTCACGAAGAGCGAGGTGGCCCTGGTGCCGACCGAGCTGTGCTCGCGCCGCGTGCCCGGCGGCGTGGGAACGGTCGACTACAGCCGCTCGAGCGTGGCCTGCAATGCGCTGGGCGAGGTCAGCCTGCGCGGCGGCGACATCCAGCAGCTCGTGGCCCAGGCCTATGTCGACGTGGCCAATGCCGAGTACGGCGGTGCCGACATCTCGCTGCAGAGCGGCGGTGGCGTGCGCGTGCCGCTCAACGGCCGCGTGACCGCCGCGAACGTGATCGAGGTGCTGCCCTTCGGCAACATGCTGTTCCGTCTCGACATCACCGGCCAGGAGGTCAAGCGCATGCTCGAGGACGGCATGCAGGCGGTCTACGGTCCCGGCGGCTCGACCGGCCCGTACCCCTACACCGGCAACCTGCGCTTCGACGTGGACGCGACCAAGGCCGAGGGCAGCCGCGTCACCAACATCGAGGTGCGCAATGCCGCGGCCAACACCTGGGGCCCGCTGGACCTGACCAAGACCTACAAGCTCTTCGTGCTGAGCTTCAATGCCACCGGCGGCGACGGCTACAAGACCCTGGCCGCCGTGCCCGCCGCGCGCCGCCTCGACATCGGCGTGCTCGACGCGGACGTGTTCCAGACCTACATCGACCGTCAGGCCAAGGACGTGGGGACGGGGCTGCCGCTGCTGCGCAAGCCCGATGGGGCGCTGTACAGCACGAAGTCGTATGTGAAGCCCTGAGGGGCCGAACCAGCGGGCCGCGGGGTGCGGCTCACCTCCCCAGCTTCGCCGCCAGCGGATGTCCATCCGCTGGCGGCGAATTCGTTTTCAATCCAAGTTGGTGCGAATTCGAACCTTATCCCTACAATTCTCATTACTTTGGTGCATAACCTTGAACTGTTTGTGCATGAGAATGCACTATTTTGGTCAGAACGCACCTTTTTGGAGATAGAGGAATGAAGCACGCCAGCGCCCAAGACTTCCTGGCCCACGTGGCCCAGCGCAATCCCGGGCAGCCCGAATACCTGCAGGCCGTGACGGAGGTCATCCAGAGCCTGTGGCCCTTCATCGCACAGCATCCGCGCTACCAGACGCAGGCCCTGCTGGAGCGGCTGGTGGAACCCGAGCGCGTGATCACCTTCCGTGTCTGCTGGACCGACGACCACGGCGACGTGCAGGTCAACCGCGGCTACCGCATCCAGCACAGCCTGGCCATCGGCCCGTACAAGGGCGGCCTGCGCTTCCATCCGTCCGTGAACCTGTCGATCCTGAAGTTCCTGGCCTTCGAGCAGACCTTCAAGAACGCGCTGACCACGCTGCCGATGGGCGGCGGCAAGGGTGGTTCCGACTTCGATCCCAAGGGGCGCAGCCAGGGCGAGGTCATGCGCTTCTGCCAGGCCTTCGCCACCGAGCTGTTCCGCCATGTGGGCGCCTACACCGACGTGCCCGCGGGCGACATCGGCGTGGGCGGCCGCGAGGTGGGCTACCTCACCGGCATGGTCAAGAAGCTCACCAACCGCGCCGACTGTGTGTTCACCGGCAAGGGCCTCTCGTTCGGCGGCTCGCTGATCCGGCCCGAGGCCACGGGCTACGGCAACGTCTATTTCGCGCAGGAGATGCTGCAGACGCGCGGGCGCAGCTTCGAGGGGCTGCGCGTGTCGGTCTCGGGCGCGGGCAACGTCGCCCAGTACACGATCGAGAAGGCCATGGCGCTCGGGGCCAAGGTGATCACGGTGTCCGACTCCAGTGGCACCGTGGTCGACGAGTCGGGCTTCACTGCCGAGAAGCTCGCGGTGCTGATGGACGTGAAGAACCACCACTACGGCCGCGTGAGCGACTACGCCGAGCGCGTCGGCGCGAAGTTCGTCGCCGGTGCCACGCCGTGGCATGTGCCGGTGGACGTGGCGTTGCCCAGCGCGACCCAGAACGAACTCGACGTCGAGGACGCGAAGACGCTGGTGAAGAACGGCGTGGTCTGCGTGGCCGAGGGCGCGAACATGCCGTCCACCATCGAGGCGGTCAAGGTGTTCGAGGCGGCCGACGTTCTCTATGCGCCGGGCAAGGCCAGCAATGCCGGCGGCGTCGCCACCTCGGGCCTGGAGATGAGCCAGAACGCCGCGCGCCTATCATGGCCGCGCGAGGAGGTCGACGCGCGCCTGCTGCAGATCATGCGCAGCATCCACGAGGCCTGCCTGGCCCACGGGCGCCGCGAGGACGGCCGCGTGAGCTATGTCGATGGCGCGAACGTGGCGGGCTTCGTCAAGGTGGCGGATGCGATGCTGGCGCAGGGTGTGGTTTGAGCGCGTGACCGCGCCCTTTCGTCGTCAGGCCTTCAGGGGCCCGGCGAACCTGTAGCTGCCGAGCAGCAACCCCGACGGCGTCGTCTTGCTGCCGACGAGTTCGAAGGCCCGCGCCGGCAACCCCTGCGCGAAAAGGCGCTTGCCGGTGCCCAGCAGCACCGGATAGACGATCAGCATCATCTCGTCGACCAGCCCGTGCTCGAGCAGCGCCGATGTCAGCGTGGAGCTGCCCCAGAGCACGAGGTCCGGGCCGGCGCTCGACTTGAGGCGGCCAACGCTCTCGGCGATGTCCGGCCCGAGGCCTTCGAACGGACCCCAGGCCAGGCTGTCGGGGCGATGGGTCACGACGTACTTGGTCGCCGCATTCAGGCCGTCCGCCATCGGCCCGCCCAGCGCCTTGGGCCAGTAGTCCGACCACAGGTCGTAGGTGCGACGGCCCAGCAGCAGGTCGAAGCGTTCGCCGTGCGCGGCGAGCACTTCGTCGCGGCCCTCGGGCGTGCGGTAGGGCGCGGTCCAGTCGCCATGCGGGAAGCCGTCCTCGCTGGAGGACTGGATCACGCCGTCTAGCGATACGTGTTCCATGATCTTGAGCTTTCTCATGCGGGTCTCCTTGCTGGGGGTTGGAGATTCAGGGGTAGCCGGAGTTTGACATCCAGGGCCTGCGCACGCTTCTGGGCCGATTCCTGCTGCTGCCTGCAAGAAATGCTCAGAACGAGCGCGTGCCGCCGCCGAAATTCCACGCCGGCGGCCAGCGGTCGATCGTGTCCATCTTTCGCTGCCATGTGTAGCGGTGATTGCCCACCAATTCGGTTTCCAGATGCACGACCGCCGTGATGCCATCGAGGCTTGCAAGCAGCCGCTCGAACTTGACGAGCCATGCCTCCCATTCCAGTTCGATCGCCTTGAACGATGCACCGAAGTGAATGACACGGAAGGTATAGGCCACGCTGACATCCACGCTCGAGGTCATGCTGAACATCGAACGAACGAGGAATGGCCACTCATCCTGCTCGGGGAGTGCCAGGAGTGCGGCCTCGTTGAGGGCGTCTGCGTCCGGTTTGCTCGGTCGCGAATGAAACACTTCGATTGCGCCGTATACGAGAGTCTGGTGGCCCATGGTGTGGATCTCGATCTGTTTCTATGAAGCTGTGGCTCTGGCAAACGATGCTCGTCGGGCATGATGAGCGGACGCGTCTCAACGCGGATGCGCCGCCTTCCAGAACGCCTCGACCGCCGTACCCATCGGCGCGCGTCCGCGGTACAGCCGCACCTGCAGCGGCACGACCCATTCCTCGCCACCGGCCGGCACCAGCGTCCCCGCCGCGATGTCCTCGTCGACCAAGGTCCTCGGCAGCCACGCAATCCCCCGCCCATCGAGCGCCATGGTCCGCAGCACCGAGGCCAGGTGCGCGGTGAACACCACCTTCGGTGCCAGCGCATCGAGCCGGCGGCCCAGCACGGCCTGCGCGATCCGTCCCAGTCCCGATTCCTGGCTGTAGGCAAGCAGCGGCACGGGCGCGGTGGCGCTCTTGCCTAGCACATGCCGCGCGCGGCCCCTGGCACCGGGCGCGCTGACCGGCACCAGCGCATCGGCGCCGACCAGCGTCGACAGCGCTCCCGAGTTATCGAGCGAGTTCGCGGCCTCGGGATGCGCATGGCTCAGCACGAACTGCACCTTGCCCTGCGACAGCAGCAGCTCGCAGCGTGGCAGCAGGTCCGACATGAGCTGCACCGGGCCCAGCGCCACGCGCGATTCGAGCGTGCGCAGCCAGCGCGGCAGGAAGGTGAACGAGAGCGCATGCGTGGCGGCGAGCCGCAGGGTCGCGGCATCGGCTTCGTTCACGGCGCGCGCATCGGCGGGAATGCGGTCGACGCGCGCACGCAGCTCGCGCGCGACCGTGCCGAACCATTCGCCCGCGGGCGTGAGCGTGGCGGGCTGGCCGCTGCGGTCGAACAGCTCGGTGCCCAGCCATTCCTCGAGCGCGCGCACGCGGCGGCTGAAGGCCGGCTGGGTCAGGTGGCGCTCCTCGGCCGCGCGCGAGAAGTTGCCCGTTTCGGCCAGCACCAGGAAGTCGTCGAGCCAGAGGAAATTCATGGCGGTGCTTTCAAGGCATCGAAGTCTAGAAAAAGGGCATTGGCCGGATCGGCGCGGCGCGGCCACCATCGGGTCTTCCTCAGCTCCTGGAGACCTCCCGTGAAGATCGTCGAGATCCGCGAACAGACCATCCCGATCAGTTCGCCCATCCGCAATGCGTACATCGACTTTAGCAAGATGACCCTGAGCCTCGTGGCGGTGATCACCGACGTGGTCCGCGACGGCAAGCCGGTGGTCGGCTACGGCTTCAACTCCAACGGCCGCTACGGCCAGGGCACGCTGATGCGCGAGCGCTTCATTCCGCGCATTCTCGAAGCGCAGCCCGACACGCTGCTCGACGCGAGCGGCCGCAACCTCGATCCGCACAAGGTGTGGGACACGATGTTCAAGAACGAGAAGCCCGGTGGCCATGGCGAGCGCTCGGTCGCCATCGGCACCATCGACATGGCGGTGTGGGACGCGGTGGCGAAGATCGAGGGCAAGCCGCTGTTCCAGCTGCTGGCCGAGCGCTACGGCAACGGCACGCCGAACCCGAAGGTCTTCGTCTACGCGGCCGGCGGCTACTACTACCCGGGCCAGGACCACGGCAAGCTCAAGGACGAGATGCGCAGCTACATCGACCGCGGCTACACGGTGGTCAAGAAGAAGATCGGCGGCGATTCGCTCGACGAGGACCTGCGCCGCATCGACTCGATCCTCGGCGTGCTGCAGGACGGCCAGAAGCTGTGCGTGGACGCGAACGGCCGCTTCGACCTCGACACGGCGATCGCCTATGCCAAGGCGCTGTCGCAGTACGACCTGTTCTGGTACGAGGAAGCCGGCGATCCGCTCGACTTCGAACTGCAGGCCACGCTGCGCAACTACTACGCCAACCCGATGGCCACGGGCGAGAACCTGTTCTCGATGCAGGACGCGCGCAACCTAATCCGTCATGGCGGCATGCGGCCCGACCGCGACTGGCTGCAGTTCGACTGCGCGCTCAGCTACGGCCTGGTCGAGTACCTGCGCACGCTCGACATGCTCAAGCAGCACGGCTGGTCCGCGAGCCGCTGCATCCCGCATGGCGGCCACCAGATGTCGCTCAACATCGCGGCCGGGCTGGGGCTCGGCGGCAACGAGTCCTACCCCGACCTGTTCCAGCCCTTCGGCGGCTTCCCCGACGGCGTGAAGGTGGAGAACGGCCATGTCACGCTGCCGCCGCTGCCGGGCATCGGCTTCGAGGGCAAGGCCGACCTGTACGCGCGGATGCGGGCGCTGTCGGATTGAGTGTCGGACTGAAGGGGCGATCGAGCGCGCGACCCGTGCGTCCGCTATATTCCGCCGGCCCCATCGCGGCCGGCGGGAGCGCAAGCCGTTGCGTCTCGCAACCCCTCAGGAGATCGAAGTGCATCCAAAGTTTTGCGGCCTCGTGGCCATCGTCGTGGCGCTGTCGGGCTGCAGCCTGTGGCCGAAGTCCGGCCCCTCCAAGGATGCGCCGAAGGCCGCGGCACCGAGCGAGACCTACCACTCGGACCGGCCCAAGTCCTTCACCAACACCGCGGGCGTGTCGGTGCCCGAGAACTTGATGCTGCTGTGCCAGTACCGCGTGGGCAAGACACTGGCGGAACAGGACGAGAAGAACCGGCAGTCGACCACGCCGCAGCGGCTCGAGTACGGCACGGGCGCGAGCGCGCCGCTGAAGGCCTGCCTGTCGGCTTACGGCTACCTGGAGCGCTGAGCGCGGGACTCATCCCGCGCCGGGGCGCAGTTCGGCTGGTGCATCCGACAGCTCGCCGACCAGGAAGTCCCTGAAGCTTTCGGCCGCCGGCGACAGTGCGCGGGCCCGCGCGCAGAACAGCGACAGGTGGCGATCCACCGTCGGTGAGGTCAGCGGCCGCGACACCAGGCCGAAGGATTCGAGCATCGGCAGCACGCGGCTGGGCTGGGCCGTGATGCCGAAGCCGCCGCGCACCATGCCGAGCGCGGTGGTGATGAACGACACCTCGTGCGCCGGATGCAGCGCCAGCGCATCCGAGTGCTTGAACAGGTCGGCCTGCAGCCGGTTCGTGAAGTCGGGCGTGAGGCTCACGAACGGATGCTGCAGCGCCTGCGCCCAGGTCACGCGGGCGCGCGCGGCCAGCGCATGGTCGCCCGGGCACACCAGCCGGATGCGATCGCGCATCAGGCTTTGCTGCAGCAATTCGGGCGGCGTCGGGCGCTGCGGCGCGATGCAGAGGTCGGCCTCGCCGCTCACGACCCGCGCGGTGGCCTGCTGGTTCAGCGAATCGAGCACGTAGACCGCGATCGCCGGATACCGGCGGCGGTAGCGATGGATCATTTCAGGCAGCGTCGTCGCCGCATAGAGCGGCGTGCAGGCGATGCGCACCGTGCCGCGCTTCTTCTGCTCGAGGTCCTGCGTGCTCTCGAGCGCGCGCGAGAGATCGTCGAGCACCTGCCGCGCGAGCGGATAGAACTCGCTGCCCGCCAGCGCGAGGGCGGTCGACCGCGTCGTGCGGTCGAACAGGCGCACCCCCACATTGCGTTCGAGATCGCGGATCAAGAGGCTCAGCGCCGAAGGCGTGAGATGGAGCCGGCGCGCCGCCGCGGCAAAGCTGCCGGCATCGGCGATGGCGACGAAGGCGCGCAACTGGCGCAGGGACACGTTTCCGATATTCATAAGACAAGCTCAACAGGGCCTAAAAAAGTCTAGCTTGTCTTAGCAATACCCGCTACCTACGATGCCCTTCATCCGAGACCAACACGAAGCGATTCCACGATGCTGCGATTCGATCCCAACCTGCGGTGGCTGTTCACCGAATACCCGATGCTCGAGCGTTACGAGGCGGCCGCCCGGGCCGGCTTCCGCGGCGTGGAGGTGGCTTTTCCCTACGAGCATCCGGCGCGCGAGATCGCGGCCCGGCTCGAGGCCAACGGGCTTGCGCTGGTGCAGATCCTCTCGCCCTTCGACTGGGACGCCGGCGAGCGCGGCTACGCGGCGCTGCCGGGACTCGAGGCGCGGTTCCGGCAGAGCATCCACACCGCGATCGACTACTCGGCGCAGGTTGGCGGTCCGATGATCCACGTGATGCCCGGCAACATCGGGCCGGACATGGACCGCGCCCGCTGCATGGACCTGCTCAAGGAGAACATCGCCTGGGCCGCCGACCAGGCCCGCGCCAGCGGGCTCACGCTGATCCTCGAGCCCTGCTGCCGCGCGCGCTTTCCCGACTTCCTCTATCACCGCATCGAGGAGGGCGTGGCGGTGGTCGAGGCGCTGGGCCGCGACAACGTGAAGCTGTGCTTCGACACCTTCCACATCCAGACCGAGCAAGGTGCCATCGCCGAACGCCTGAAGGCCGCATGGCCTCACGTCGGGCACATCCAGGTCGGCAGTGTGCCGGGCCGCAACGAACCGGGCACCGGCGAGATCCGTTTCCCCTACCTGTTCGAACTGATCGAGCAGATGGGGTGGGAGGGATGGATCGGCTGCGAGTACGCGCCTTCGGGCCACACGCTCGACACGCTGCAATGGGCCGCCGATCACGGCATCCGCGATCCGCGCACGGCAGCGGCCGCGCACTGAACAACACCACCCACGAGGAGACGACCGCGATGCTCAGCGCCGCCGACAACGACATGCTCACCCGCACCGGGGCCCAGACACCGATGGGCCAGTTCTTCCGCCGCTTCTGGCAGCCCGTGGCGCTGTCGCGCGAGCTGCCGGAGCGCGACGGCGCGCCGATGCGCGTGAACATCATGGGCGAGAGGCTGGTGGCCTTCCGCAACAGCGAGGGCGTGGTCGGACTGGTCGACGCGCGCTGCCCGCACCGCGGTGCGGACCTGTACTTCGGGCGCAACGAGAACTGCGCGATCCGCTGCGTGTTCCATGGCTGGCAGTTCGACCTGCAGGGGCGCCCGGTGGAGCTGCCCAACGTGCCGCCCGGCGCGAGCTACCACCAGACGCTGCGGCTCAAGGCCTACCCGACACGCGAGCACGGCGGCGTGGTCTGGGCCTACATGGGACCCGATCCCTGGGAGCGCGAATTGCCCGAGCTGCCGCAGCTCGAGTTCGCGGCGTTGCCGGAGTCGCACCGCTACGTCACCAAGAAGCTGCAGGAATGCAATTGGGCGCAATCGATCGAGGGCGCGCTCGACACCTCGCACTTCTCGTTCCTGCACATGCCGGCGCCGGGCGTGCCCTCGAACGCGAACCCCGATGCGCCGGCCGACGAGAAGCGCCTGCGCTGGATCCGCGAGGACCCGCTGCCGCTGTTCTCGATCCTCGAGCACGAGGTCGGCTTCGTCGTGGGCGGCGCGCGGCGCGCCGACGATGGCGTGCGCTACTGGCGCAGCGCGCAGTTCGCGCTGCCCTCGCACAGCACCACGCCCTCCACGCTGCCCGGCGAGACCCACTTCGGCTACACCTGGGTGCCGATCGACGACGAGAACTGCTGGATCTACACCTATGCGTGGAACCCGGATCGCCCGCTCGGCGAGGAGGAGGTCGCGAAGTTCAAGGAAGGCCATGGCGTGATCGCGGAGGTGGATGCGGACTTCATCCCGATCCGCAACCGCTCCAACGAATACCTGATCGACCGCGTCCACCAGAAGCACATCAGCTTCACCGGCGTGCGCGGCGTGGCCGAGCAGGACGCGATGATCCAGGACAGCCAGGGCCGCATCGCGGATCGGACGCAGGAACATCTGTCGGCCTCCGATGCCGCCGTGGTGCGTTTTCGCCGCACCGTGCTCACGGGCGCGAAGGCACTGGCGCGCGGCATCGAGCCCGAGGCGCCGCTGCGGCACGCGGCCTACCGTCTGCGCTCGGGAAGCTGGTTCGCTTCCGAGGGCGTGTCCTTCGAGCAGGTGATGCTCGAGCGCTTCGGCGACACCGTCGGCCGCATCGCGGCGGCGCCGGGCGCACCGAGCGCCGAGGAGGCCACCAGCGCGCGCTAGTTTTTTTCCGCTTCCCCGTTACCGACAAGAAATCCTGGAGACAAGACACGATGAACCCGATGAAGAAGTTCCGCTGGCCCGCCGCGCTGGCGCTCGCGGCCTGTGCGCTGGTCGGTGCCGCCACCGTCCATGCGAGCACCTACCCGTCCAAACCCATCAAGCTGATCATTCCCTACGCGGTCGGCGGCTCGACCGACCAGACGGGGCGGCTCATGGCCAAGTCCCTGTCCGAACGGCTCGGGCAGGCCGTGGTGGTCGAGAACCGCGCGGGCGCCGGCGGCACCCTGGGCCAGGACTTCGTGGCCAAGGCATCGGCCGATGGCTACACGCTGCTGTTCAGCGCCGCGGGTCCGCTCACGGTGACGCCGCACACCTATGCGAAGCTGAGCTACGACCCGGTCAAGTCCTTCGAGCCGATCGCGCTGGTGGCCACGCAACCGTTGCTGCTGGCCGTGAAGCCGGGCCTCAAGGCCGACAGCGTGGCCGAGTTGATCGCGCAGGCCAAGGCGAACCCCGGCAAGCTGTCGTACGGATCCTTCGGCAACGGCAGTGCCGCGCACCTGGCCGGGGAGTACTTCAAGACGCTGACCGGCGTGGACATGGTGCACGTGCCCTACAAGGGCAGCGGGCCCGCGCTGGTCGACCTGGTGGCGGGGCAGATCGACCTGATGTTCGACGTCTTCAGCACCTCGGCGCCGCTGGTCAAGGCCGGCAAGCTGCGCGCGCTCGCGATCACTTCCACCGAGCGCTCGCCGCAGTTCCCGCAGGTGCCGACCATGCAGCAGGCCGGCGTCGCGGGCTTCGAGGCCGGCACCTGGTTCGGGCTGCTGGCGCCGGCCGGCACGCCGCGGCCCGTCATCGACAAGCTCTCGGCCGCGGTCAACGCGGCGCTCGGCGAGAAGGAGCTGCAGGAGACGCTGGCCTCGCAGGGCGCGAGCGTGCGCGGCGGCACGCCCGAGCAGTTCAGGAGCTACTTCCTGGCCGAGTACGACAAGTGGGGGCGCATCGTGAAGTCGGCCGGCGTCACGGCCGACTGAGCGCGGCCCTTCTTCCGTTTTTCTTCCACCCGCCCCTCGTCAGGGGGCCGCTTTCCGTCATGAAACTTCTGAGCTATTCCCACCAGGGACGGGCGCGCTGGGGCGCGCTCGTCGATGAACGCATCGTCGACCTGCAGGCCGCGTCGCAGGGGCGCTGCCCCACGCTGCGCAGCGCGCTCGCCCAACTGGACCTGCCCGCGATCGAGGCCTTGGCCAGGAGCGCCGTACCCGACGTCGCGCTCGGCGAGGTGACGCTGCTGCCGGTCGTGCCCGACGCGCCGCGCATCTTCTGCATCGGCCTCAACTACGAGGAGCACCGCGTCGAGGCGCGGCGCGAGAAGACCGGCCAGCCGACCGTGTTCCTGCGCGTGGCGTCCTCCCAGGTCGGCCACGGCCAGCCGATCGTGCTGCCGCGCGAATCCACCTGCCTCGACTACGAGGGCGAGATCGCGATCGTCATCGGCCGCGGCGGCCGGCGCATCCGCGAGCAGGATGCCTGGGCGCACGTGGCCGGCTATGCGCCCTACAACGATGCTTCGGTGCGCGACTGGCAGGCCCACACCACGCAGTGGACGCCGGGCAAGAACTTTCCCGCCACGGGCGGCTTCGGGCCCTGGATGGTCACGCGCGGCGAGATCGCCGATGGCCAGGAACTGGGTCTGGCCACGCGGCTCAACGGCGAGGTGGTGCAGCAGGCGACGACCGCGCAGCTGATCTTCCCGATGCCCACCCTGATCGCCTACATCTCGACCTTCACCGCGCTCGAGCCGGGCGACGTGATCGTGACCGGCACGCCCGGCGGCGTGGGCTTCAAGCGCCAGCCGCCGCTGTACCTGCGCGCGGGCGACGTGGTGGAGATCGAGGTGGACGGCGTGGGCATCCTGTCGAACGCCGTGCAAGCCGAATGACCGACACGCGGCCGATCGAGGCGCGCATCGCCGCGCGCGCGAGCGTGGCGCCGGACATCTGCGCGCTCGAGATCGAGGCGCGCGACGGCACGCCGCTGCCGGCCTTCGATGCCGGCGCGCACATCGACGTGCATGTCGGCGGCTTCGTGCGGCAGTACTCGCTGCTCGGCGCGCCGTGCGCGGCGCCCGCGCGCTATCGCATCGCGGTGCTGAAGACCGCCGCCTCGCGCGGCGGCTCCGAAGCAGTGCACGCCCGGCTGCAGGCGGGCAGCGCGTTGCGGATCTCGATGCCGAGGAACCTGTTCCCGCTGCAGCCGCAAAGCCCATGGTCGCTGCTCGTCGCGGGCGGCATCGGCATCACGCCGCTGCTGAGCATGGCGGCGGTACTGCACGCGGCCGGCTCGCCGTTCGAGCTGCATTACTGCGCGCGCTCGCGCGGCGCCATGGCCTTCGTCGACGAGCTGCTGCGCTCGCCGTTCGCGCACGCAGTGCACTTGCATGCGGACGACGAGGCGGCTTTCGATGCCGCGCGGGTGCTGGCCGGCAGGCCCGCCGACGCGCGGCTCTATGTCTGCGGCCCGCAGGGCTTCATGGACCATGTGCTGCGCACCGCGAAGGCCGCGGGCTGGGACGAGCGCAGGTTGCACCACGAGTCCTTCCAACCGGTGGCGGCGGCTCGAGGCGATCGCGGCTTCGAGCTGGTCGCGGCGCGCAGCGGCAGGCGCATCGCGGTCGCGGCCGGCGAGACGGCGCTGCAGGCGCTGCGGCGCGAAGGCATCGAGATCGCATCGTCCTGCGAACAAGGGGTCTGCGGAAGCTGCCTCACACCGGTGCTCGAGGGCCGGGTCGAGCACCGCGATGCCTTTCTCACGGCGCAGGAACAGGCGCTGCACGACCAGTTCCTGCCGTGCTGTTCACGCGCGCTCGGCGAGGTGTTGACGCTCGATCTCTGAGGCCGTTGCGGGGCCCGGCTTCGAGGGGCGGCGCTTTGGCACGCCATCCTAGAATCGCCGCATGGCATCTCCAGCGGCTTCTTCATGATCGGTTCCGGCGGCAAGCCCACCAGCAGGGACGTCGCGCGGCTCGCGGGGGTGTCGCAGGCGACGGTGTCGCGCGTGTTGCAGAACTCGCCGCTGGTGCAGCCGGCCACGCGCCAGGCGGTGCTCGATGCGATCGCGCAATCGGGCTATGCGCCCAACGCGGCCGCGCGCTGGATGCGCACCAAGCGCACCGGCATCATCGCGCTGGTGGTCGCCAACCTCGCGGTCAATCCGCTCTATCCGGCGATGCTGCAGCTGCTCTCAGCGGCGCTGCGCAAGCGCGGCCTCTCGGCCTCGGTCTACGAGGAAGAAGACTTCAGCGACGCGACCATGCGCGTGATGGTCGAGAGCGGCGTGGACGGCGTCATCACCACCACGGCCACCGAGGCCTCGCTGCCGCTCCTGGAACGCATCGCGCAGAAGGTGCCGCTGGTGCTGCTGCACCGCACCGTGGGCTCCGATGCCTTCGACCAGTTCTCGAGCGACAACCGCGCGAGCGGTGCCTCGACCGCGGGCTTCTTCGTGGACCACGGGCGCATGCGGATCGGCCTGATCTCGGGCCACGACCTGCCGAGCACCTTGCGCGAGCGCGAGCAGGGCTTCGTCGAGGAGCTCGCGCGGCGCGGCGTCGCGCTGAGCCCGGGCGCGGTGGCGCGGGTGCCGAAGTTCTCCTATGCCGCGGGCCAGGACGCGGCGCGCGCGATCCTGCAGTCGGGCCGCGTCGATGCGATCTTCGGCGTCAACGACATCGTGGCGATCGGCGCGCTCGACGGCGTGCGCTCGCAGGGGCTCGCGGTGCCGCGCGATGTCTGGGTCGTGGGCCACGACGACGTGCCGATGGCTGCCTGGGACAGCATCGCGCTCACGACGGTCTCGCAGTCGCGCGAGGCGATGGTGGAGGCCGCCGTCGCGCGGCTGTGCGCGCGGCTCGACAACCAGCAGATGGAGCCGGCACGCGTGGTGCTCCCGCACGCGTTCATCGTGCGGGGCACGGCCGGCTGATCAACGCCTCGCGGCTCAGTCGAGGGTGATGTTGTTCTCGTGGGCCACCTTGCCCCACTTCGCGACTTCGTTCTTCAGGTAGCTCGCGAACTCCTCGGGCGTCGAGCCGACGATGTCGGCGCCCATCGACGTGAGCTTGGCGGCCGTCTCGGGCTGCTTGAGGATCTTCACGATCTCGGTGTTGAGCCGCGCGACGATCTCGGGCGGCAGGTTGGCCGGCCCCATCACGCCGCCCCAGGAGTTGGCCTCGAAGTTCGGGATGCCGCCTTCGGCCACCGTGGGCACGGAGGCCAGCGCCGAGGAGCGCTTGGCACCGGTGACCGCGATCGGCTTGAGCAGCCCGCTCTTGATCTGCGACATGCCGCCGATCACGGTCGGGAAGATCACGCTCACATTGCCCGCGATGGTGTCCTGCAGGCCGGGCGCATCGCCCTTGTAGGGCACGTGGACCATCTTGAAGCTCGCCATCGACTTCATCATCTCGCCCGCGAGATGGTTGGCCGATCCGTTGCCGGCCGAGGCATAGGTCAGCTTGTCGGGGTGCGCCTTGGCATAGGCGATCAGCTCCTTCATCGAGTTGACCGGCATCGTGGGCTGCACCAGCACCACCAGCGGCACCACCGAGGTCAGCGTGATCGGCGTGAAGTCCTTGATCGCGTCGTAGGGCAGCTTGCGGTAGACGGCCGGATTGATCGCGTTGGGCCCGAGGTTGGCCATCAGCAGCGTGTAGCCGTCGGGTGCCGCCTTGGCCACGTACTCGAGCGCGATCAGGCCGTTGGCACCGGGCCGGTTCTCGACCACGAAGGCCTGGCCCAGCGCCTCGGTGAGCTTCACGCTGAGCAGGCGCGCGGTCACGTCCGACGCGCCGCCGGGCGGGTAGGGCACCACGAAGCGCACGGGCTGCTTCGATGGCCAGGCCTGGGCCAGCGCGGCGGCCGACACCACGAGCGAGGCCACGCACAGGCCCGCGGCACGCAACAGGGAACGGGCCTTCATGCGGCCACCGTCGCGGTCGAGGCCGCGGGCAGCGGCAGGTCCAGCGTCGTGGTGCGCCGCAGCTCGCGCCGGTACTTCTTGTCGTCGAAGGGCCGCGCGCGGTGCATGGTGGTGCGGTTGTCCCAGATCACGAAGTCGTGCACCCGCCATTCGTGGCGGTAGATGAACTGCGGCTGCGTCGCGTGCTCGCTGAGGTCGCGCAGGATCAGCCGGCCCTCGGGCACGGCCATGTCGACGATGTGCGAGGCATGCGAGGCGAGGTAGAGCGAGCGCCGCCCGGTGCGCGGCAGGGTGCGCGCCAGCGGATGCACCGCGCCCTTGAGCCGCTGCTTCTCTTCCTCGGAGAACTCGAAGCCCATGATCTGGCGCGAGTAGGCGATCGAATGGAAGACCTGCAGTCCTTCGATGGCGGCCTTGGTCGCGTCGTCGAGCGCGTCGTAGGCGGCGCGCATGTCGGCGAACTCGGTGTCGGCCCGCACGGGCGGCACCACGCGCGCCGACAGCATCGAGTAGCGGCCGGGCGGGTTCTCGAACGAGGCGTCGGTGTGCCACAGCCGGTTGCTGATGGTGCTCATGCGCAGCCGGTGGTCGGCCGGCAGGATCTGGCCGTCGGCGCCGACGTTGGAGATGTCGGTCAGGGCCTCGTTGCCAAAGCGGTTCTTGGCGAGCACGGCGACCGAGGTCTTGCTGTGCAGCGTGCCGTCGAAGCGCTCGGCGAAGGCGAGCTGCTCCTCGTTCTCGAGCGGCTGGTCGCGAAAGACCAGCACCGCGTGCTCGTCCATGCCGGCGCGCAGCTGCGCGAGCGTGTCGGGGTCGGTCAGGGTGCGCAGGCTGATGCCGGTCACCTCGGCGCCCAGCACCGAAGGGAGTTTCTGGATGTGCAGTGTCATGGTGGAGTCGTCTTTGGGTACGTATTCATGAATACGTAGTCATTTTTGGCCGCATGGCCGCTGCGGCGCATCGGGGAAAGCCCGCGGCCCCGTCGAAACCCCGGGTTCAGCCTTCGGCAGCCGCCACTTCCTCGGCCATCCAGTGCTCGAAGTCGCGCACCCGCTGCGGCACCGGCCGGTCGGCGCGCCAGGCCATGAAGTAGCCGCCCTCGGTCGGCAGCCGCAGCGCGAGCGGCGCCACCAGCCGGCCGCTCGCGAGGTCGTCGCGCACGAAGGCCAGCAGGCCCATCATCACGCCCAGCCCTTCGGCCGCGGCCTGATAGGCCATGGCGGCGTTCTCGAACTTGAGGCCGCGATGGATGTCGAGACCGCTCAGCCCCGCGGCCTCGAGCCAGGCCGGCCAGTCCTGCGACCGGTTCAGCGAGCTCAGCAGCGCGTGCTGCGCGAGGTCGGCCGGCTGCGCGAGCGGCGGATCGCGTTGCAGCAGCGCCGGCGCGCACACCGGCAGCAGCGTCTCGCGGAACAGCAGCCGGTAGCCCGGGCCCTCGGGCGGGCTGGGCTCGGAATGGATGCTCACGTCCACGTCGTCGCGCTCGAAGTCGGTCGGCTTGTGCGAGGTGGTGATCTGCACGTCGATGCGCGGATGCTTGGCATGGAAGCGGGCCAGCCGCGGAATCAGCCAGCGGATCGCGAAGGTGGGCGGGAGCTTGATGCGCAGCAGCCACTCGTCGGGGCTCTGCTGCAGCTGCCGCGTGCCGAGCTCGATCTGGTCGAAGGCCACCCGCATGCTCGCGTGGTAGCTCTGACCCGCGGGCGTGAGCCGGATGCCATGGCGGCCGCGCTCGAACAGCTGCACCTCGAGCCAGGCCTCGAGCGTGGCGATGTGGCGGCTCACCGCGCCCTGGGTCACGCAGAGCTCGTGCGCGGCGCGCGTGAAGTTGCCGCAGCGCGCGGCGGCCTCGAAGGCGCGCAAGGCATTGAGCGGCGGCAGGCGGCGTGTCATGGGGTCTGACTTTAGCTCATGCCTGCATGCGTTAATTGTGATTGCCGCGCCTTCCTCTGCAGGCCTAGGATTCGGCCACTACAAGACAGGAGACGCGCAATGATGAAGAAACTGCATGCCTGCACGATGGCCGCGGTGCTGTTCGCGGGCTTCGGCCCCGCGCTGGCGCCAGCCCAGGACGCGGCCGCCAACTACCCCAGCCAGCCGATCAAGCTCATGGTGCCCTGGCCCGCGGGCGGCGGCGTCGACACCACGGCACGCATCGTGTCCGACATGCTGGGCCACCGGCTCGGCCATCCCTTCGTGATCGACAACCGCGCGGGCGCCGGCGGCAACATCGGCACCGAGCTCGCGGCGCGGCAGAAGCCCGATGGCTACAACCTGCTGATGTCCTCGATCAGCCCGAACGCGGTCAATGCCAGTCTCTACAGCAAGCTCGGTTTCGATCCGGTCAAGGACTTCGAGCCGGTGATCTACGTGTCGGCGGTGCCGAACATCCTCGTGGTGCCCGGCGACTCGCCGTTCAAGACCGCCAAGGACGTGATCGACGCCGCGCGCGCCAACCCCGGCAAGCTCAACTACGCCTCGGGCGGCATCGGCTCCTCGCAGCACCTGGCGGCGGTGCAGTTCGCCAGCGCGGCCAAGATCGACATCGTGCACGTGCCCTACAAGGGCACGGCGCCGGCCGAGGCCGACCTCGCGGCGGGCCATGTCTCGCTGATGCTCGACACCACCACCTGCCTGCCCTTCGTCGCCAGCGGCAAGATGCGCGCGCTCGCGGTGGCCTCGAAGAAGCGCAATCCCGCGCTGCCCGACGTGCCCACCTTCGACGAGGTGGGACTGTCCGGCGTCTATGCCTCCTCGTGGTACGGCTTGTCGGCGCCGGCCGGCACGCCCAAGGCCATCATCGCCAAGCTCAATGCCGAGGCCAACGCGGTGCTCAAGTCGCCCGAGTTCCAGAAGCGCATGCTGGCCTTCGGCGCCGAGGTCGGCGGCGGCACGCCCGAGGAGTACGGCCGCTTCATGGCCAGCGAGACCAGGCGCTATGCCGAGATCGTGCGCATCTCGGGCGTGAAGCTCGATTGAACGCCGGCCCTTTCCCTTCTTCCCACGCTCCCGACGATTCCATGTCCGCTTCCCCCGCTCCCCGCACCCTGTTCGACAAGATCTGGGAGCCGCATGTCGTGATGCAGCGCGACGACGGCCAGAGCCTGCTGTACGTCGACCGCCACCTGGTGCAGGACGGCTCCGCGCCGGCCTTCGAAATGCTGCGCCAGCGGCAGCTGCCGGTGCGCCGGCCCGAGCGCGCCTTCGCCACGCCCGACCACTACGTGCCCACCGGCTCGCGCGTGCTGGCCGACATCGCCGATGCCGAGAAGCGCGCGATGGCGCAGGCGCTGCACGACGACAGCGCGGCCGCGGGCATCCGCTTCTTCGGCCTCGACGACATCCGCCAGGGCATCGTGCACGTGGTCGGCCCCGAGCAGGGCCTGAGCCTGCCGGGCAGCGTGATCGTCTGCGGCGACAGCCACACGGCCACGCACGGCGCGCTCGGCGCGCTGGCCTTCGGCATCGGCGCCTCGGAAGTGGCGCACGTGCTGGCCACGCAGACGCTGTGGCAGCGCAAGCCGCGAACGCTGCGCGTGACCATCGACGGCCGGCTCGGCGCGGGCGTGTCGGCCAAGGACATCATCCTGGCCGTGATCGCGCGCATCGGCGCCGCCGGCGGCACCGGCCACGTGATCGAGTACGCGGGCGAGGCGATCCGCGCGCTCTCGATGGCGGGCCGCATGACGGTGTGCAACATGTCGATCGAGGCCGGCGCGCGCGCGGGCATGGTCGCGCCCGACGACACCACCTTCGAATGGCTGGCCGGCCGGCCCGAGGCGCCGCGCGGCGCGGCCTGGGACGCGGCCTTGGCCACCTGGCGCCGGCTGCCGAGCGACGAGGGCGCGGCCTTCGACAGCGAAGTACGGCTTTCGGCCGCCGACATCGCCCCCATGGTCACCTGGGGCAACAGCCCCGAGGACGCACTGCCGATCACCGGCCGCGTGCCCGATCCCGCGCAGGCGCCGAATGCCGAGCGCCGCGAGGCGATGCGACGCACCTTGGACTACATGGGCCTGGCACCGGGCCAGGCGCTGACCGATCTCGCGGTCGACCGCGTCTTCATCGGCTCGTGCACCAACGGCCGCATCGAGGACATGCGCAGCGCCGCCGAGGTGGTGCGCGGCCGGCGCGTGGCCGCGGGCGTGGAAGCCTGGGTCGTGCCCGGCTCGGGGCTCGTGAAGCAGCAGGCCGAGGCCGAGGGTCTCGATGCGGTGTTCCGCGATGCCGGCCTGCAATGGCGCCATGCCGGTTGCTCGATGTGCCTGGGCACCAATGGCGACCAGGTGGCCGCGGGCCAGCGCTGCGCCTCGACCTCGAACCGCAACTTCGTCGGCCGCCAGGGGCCGGGTTCGCGCACCCACCTGATGAGCCCGGCGATGGCCGCGGCCGCCGCCATCACCGGCCGGTTGACCGACGTGCGCGCCATCCCGCCTGCGCGCTGAAGCGCCGCCGCCACGAACCCACGCCCCGAACCCATGGAAGCCTTCATCTCCCTCGACGCGGTCGCCGCGCCGCTCGCGCGCATCAATGTCGACACCGACCAGATCGTGCCCGCGCTCTACCTGCAGAAGCCGCGCTCGGACGACTTCGGCGACTACCTGTTCCACGACGTGCGCCACGATGCCGCGGGCGCGCGGCGAAGCGACTTCGTGCTCAACGATCCCGTGTACGCGCAGGCGCGCATCCTCGTGGCGGGCCGTAACTTCGGCTGCGGCTCCTCGCGCGAGCACGCGGTGTGGGCGCTGCACGACGGCGGCTTTCGCACCGTGATCGCGCCGAGCTTCGGCGACATCTTCTTCTCGAACGCGCTCAAGAACGGCCTCTTGCCCGTGCGCCTGCCCGAGGACACGGTGCAGTCGATGCTGGCCGAACTCGCCGCAGCGCCCGGCGCGCGCCTGCGCGTGGACCTGCGCGCGCAGACCGTCACGCGGCCCGGCGGCGAGGTCGAGTCCTTCGCCATCGATCCCTTCGCGCGGCACTGCCTGCTCGAGGGCCTCGACGAGATCGACTACACGCTGACCCAGCGCGCACGCATCGAGGACTTCGAGCGGCGCCGCGCCGCCGATGCCGCGCTGTCCCATTCCTCCCTCTGACCAGCTAGAAAAGGTTCCCAGACATGAAGATCGCAGTGATGCCGGGCGACGGCATTGGCCCCGAGGTGACCGCCCAGGCATTGAAGGTGCTGAAGGCCGTGGTGGGCACGGCCCAGCCGCTGGAACTCGCGCATGCCGCGATCGGCCAGGCCGGCATCGATAGCGCGGGCGACCCGCTGCCCGCGGCCACCAGCGAGATCGCGCGCAAGGCCGACGCCATCCTGTTCGGCTCGGCCGGCATGCCCGGCGACGAAGCCATTCCGTTCATGATGCGGCCCGGCGCGAGCCTGCTGCGCCTGCGCAAGGAGCTGGGCCTGTTCGCGAACTTCAGGCCGGCCTTCCTGTTCCCCGAGCTGATCGGCGCCTCCACGCTCAAGCCCGAGGTGGTCGAGGGGCTCGACATCCTGATCCTGCGCGAGCTCACGGGCGACGTCTATTTCGGCGAGCCGCGCGGCAGCGGCGTCAATGCGGCGGGCGAGCGCGAGGCCTTCAACACCATGCGCTACTCCGAGCCCGAGGTCGAGCGCATCGCGCACGTGGCCTTCCGCACGGCGCGCGCGCGCAAGGGCCGGCTGTGCTCGGTCGACAAGGCCAACGTGCTCGAGGTGATGCAGCTGTGGCGCGAGGTGGTCACGCGCGTGGGCGCCGAGTATCCCGACGTGGAGCTCACGCACCTGTTCGTCGATGCCGCGGCGATGCAGCTGATGCGCGCGCCCAAGCAGTTCGACGTGATCGTCACCGGCAACATCTTCGGCGACATCCTGTCCGACGCGGCCGCGATGCTCACGGGCTCGATCGGCATGCTGCCCTCGGCCTCGATGGCGGCCGGCAGCTTCGGCCTGTACGAGCCGGTGCACGGCACCGCGCCCGACATCGCCGGTCGCAACCTCGCGAACCCGCTGGCCGCGATCCTGTCGATGGCGATGATGTTGCGTTTCTCGTTCGGCCAGGCGGCGAACGCCGATCGCGTGGAGCAGGCGGTGCGCCGCGTGCTGGCCGACGGCCTGCGCACCGGCGACATCTACCAGGCCGGCAGCACGCGCGTGGGCACCGAGGAAATGGGCGACGCGGTGGTCGCGGCCCTGGGAAAGAACTGAAGGAACCCGATGGAGGGCGGGGCGAAAGCCCTGCCTACCAGAGCTTCCACCAGCGCGGTGGCGGCTTGCGGAGTTCGAGCGGCCGGGTGTCGAGCTCCAGGCCCGCCACCGGCATCGAGGGCAGGCGCCGGCGCAGCGTGCGCTCCAGCTCATGCGCCATGCCGCGTGCCCGCGCGTCGCCGCGCAGGGCGCGACGGCGCCATTCCGCGGCCTCTGCGGCCAGTGCATCCATGTCCATGTTGCTGATCTCCACCATGGCGCGATTGTCCCGCGCCGGCGCGCCGCGCATGTAGGCGCAAGCAGTACGTCGGCGTACGAATGGATACGCAGCGCGGCCTGCATCCCACATCCAGGCAACAAGAAATCCGCCGCTATGTCAAAAGACATTGCGCGCCGCCGCGAATCCGGGCCCAGTCGAAGTTCCGGTCCGCCGATCCCGAGCGTGGGACACGGCCTACGCCAAGACGCGGCATCGCTTGACCGACGCCGCGTCTCTCGCGCGCTGGGCCGGGGGATACGATCCCGAATGCGAAACCAAATACTCAAAGAGGGACGGGAGTCACCGCGTGCATGATCGATGCACGCGGCGATCGGTGGTGGGCCCGGGAACCGTACGAATACCGAGAGGAATCCATGAAGAACGACCATGAAGCGCTGCGCGCGACGCTGCGCGAGGAAGAGAACGACGTCATCGAGGGCTGGCTGAACGAAGCCGGGGTGAACGAGCCGGGCGCGCGCCGCGCGGCCAGGGCCGAGGGCGCCGAGTTGCTGCGCCAGCTCGACGGCGTGCTGGCCGCGGGCGGCGATGCCGAGCGCTTCGAGGCGGCCGAATGGACGCCGCTGCGCGACACGCTGGCCAACCTTTCGCGCACGCGCGCGGCCAAGGGCGAATCGGCCGGCGACACCAGCCTGTTCGTGCTGGCGCTCAAGAAGCCGCTGTTCGCTGCGCTGCAGCGCCGGCTGGCGAAGGATTCCGCCGGCATGGCCTCGGCGCTGTGGGCGCTGTCGGCCGCGGTCGACAAGCTGGCGCAGCACACGGTCACCACCTTCCAGCAGGCGCGCGAGGACATCATCCGCCGCCAGCAGGAGGAGCTGCTCGAACTCTCGACCCCGGTCGTGAAGCTGTGGGAGGGCGTGCTGGCCGTGCCCATGATCGGCGTGCTCGACAGCGGCCGCACGCAGATGGTGATGGAGGCGCTGCTGCAGCGCATCGTCGAGACCGGCTCCGGCATCGCGATCATCGACATCACGGGCGTGCCCACGGTCGACACCCTGGTGGCCCAGCATCTGCTCAAGACCGTGACCGCGATCCGCCTGATGGGCGCCGACTGCATCATCAGCGGCATCCGGCCGCAGATCGCCCAGACCATCGTGCACCTGGGCATCGACCTGCAGGGCGTGCAGACCAAGGCCACGCTGGCCGACGCGCTCTCGCTGGCGCTCAAGCAGGCGGGTTGGCGCGTCGAGCGCACGGCCTGAGCGGAGTCGCCATGGACCGCATTCCCATCCTGCGCATGGGCGACATCCTGCTGGTGACCATCCAGGTCGACATGCAGGACCAGACCGCGCTGCAGCTGCAGGACGACCTGGCCGGCCAGATCGCCAAGACCGGCGCCTCGGGCGTGATGATCGACATCTCCGCGCTCGAGATCGTCGACTCCTTCGTCGGCCGCATGCTGACCAGCATCTCGGGCATCGCCCGCATCCTGTCGGCCACCACGGTGGTGGTCGGCATGCAGCCGGCGGTGGCGATCACGCTGGTCGAACTCGGGCTGTCGCTCGATGGCGTGAAGACGGCGCTCAACGTCGAGCGCGGCATGGAGATGCTGCGCCGCACGCGCCTGGAGAACGCTCTTGGCCGCTGACCCCACGGGCACGTTGCCGCTGCTGTCCGAGCAGAACATCGTGGCCAGCCGGCAGATGGTGCGCGCGCTGTGCCAGGAGCTCAAGCTGTCGCTGGTCGACCAGACCAAGATGATCACGGCCGCCAGCGAGCTGTCGCGCAACGCGCTGATCCACGGCGGTGGCGGGCGCATGCGCTGGGAGTTCGTCGAGCGCAACGGCCGGCGCGGCCTGCTGCTGCACTTCGAGGACGAGGGCCGCGGCATCGAGGACATCGCGCTGGCGCTGACCGATGGCTGGACCAGCGGCACCGGCATGGGCCTGGGGCTGCCCGGCAGCAAGCGGCTGGTGAACGACTTCGAGATCCAATCGGCGCCCGGCGCCGGCACGCGCGTGAGCATCACCAAGTGGAAGTGATCGCGGGCTGGACCCACAAGGCGTTTCCGATCGACGATGCCAGCCGCATCGGCGAGGCGCGGCGGCATGCGGCACAGGCCGTGGCCGAGATGGCCTGGAACGAAGTCGACGCGGGGCGGGTCGCCCTGGTGGTCACCGAGCTCGGCACCAACCTGCTGCGGCATGCGAACAAGGGCCGGCTGCTGATCGCCGCGCGGCCGCAGATGCACGAGCTCGAGATCGTCTCGATCGACCAGGGACCGGGCATCGAGAACCTCGCGCTGTCGATGCAGGACGGCCACTCCTCGGGCAGCACGCCCGGCACCGGCCTCGGCGCGGTGCGGCGGTTGGCCGACGAGTTCGACATCCATTCCTCCGTGCCCGAAGGCACGGTCTGCGTGGCGCGCGTGCGCGAGGCGCGCGGCCGCGGCGCGGGCGAGGCACCGGGTGCGCAGCGGCTGCATATCGGCGCGCTGTGCCTGCCGGCGCCGTTCGAATCCGTCAGCGGCGATGCCTGGGCCGCCACGGTCTCGGACGAGGGCGACGCGTTCTGCGTGCTGCTCGCCGACGGATTGGGCCATGGGCCCGAGGCGGCCAAGGCGGGGCAGGCCGCGGCCGAGGTTTTCGCCGAGACGCCGCGGCGCGACCTGCGCGACACGCTGCAGCAGATCCACCAGCGGCTGCAGACCACGCGCGGCGCGGCCGTGTGCGTGCTGAGCCTCGACACGGAAAGCGGGCGCATCGCCTGGTCCGGCGCCGGCAACATCGTCGGGCGTGTGCTCTCGGGCACCTTCGACAAGTCCATCGTGACCCAGCACGGCACCGCCGGCATGCAGATCCGCAAGCCCGAAACCGCCACGCTGGAGTTGCCGCCGCATGCGCTGGTGGTGCTGCACAGCGACGGCATCGAGACGCGCTGGCATGCCGACCGCGTCCGAGGGCTGCTGCAAAAGGATCCCACACTGGTGGCCGCCGTGCTTTTGCGCGACCATACGCGTCACCGCGACGATGCGACGGTCGTGGTTCTGCGGCGAAAGGAATAGCGATGAGCAGCAGCGAACCCGGGACCGCGCAGGACACCGACCCCCTGACACTGGCGCGCCAGCTGGCCGAGAGCCGGCAGGAGGGCGCGGACCTGCGCGCCGAACTCGAGGAGACCAACCGCGGCGTGGTGGCGCTCTATGCCGAGCTCGATGCGCAGGCCGAGCAGCTCAAGAAGGCCACCGAGCTCAAGAGCCGCTTCCTGGCCTACATGAGCCACGAATTCCGCACGCCGATCAGCGCGATCCGCAGCATCACGCGCATCCTCAGCGACCGCATGGACGGCCCGCTCACGGCCGAGCAGGAGAAGCAGGTCGGCTTCGTCGAGACCATGGCCTCGGAACTCGCCGAGATGGTCGACGACCTGCTCGACCTGGCCAAGATCGAGGCCGGCCGCGTGGAGATCTCGCCGGCCTGGTTCGAGATGGTCGACCTGTTCTCGGCGCTGCGCGGCATGTTTCGCCCGGTGCTGCGCAACCCGGCCACCGCGCTGATCTTCGAGGAGCCCGAGGGGCTGCCCAAGCTCTACACCGACGACCGCAAGCTGTCGCAGATCCTGCGCAACTTCATCTCGAACGCGCTCAAGTTCACGCCCGAGGGCGAGGTGCGCGTGACCGCGATGCGCGTGGGCGAGGACCGCGTGCGCTTCTCGGTGGCCGACACCGGCATCGGCATCGCGCCCGAGCACCATGCGGCCGTCTTCGACGACTACTCGCAGGTCGATTCGCCGGTGCAGAAGCGGCTGCGCGGCACCGGCCTCGGGCTGTCGCTGAGCAAGCAGCTCGCCACGCTGCTCGGCGGCCACGTCGAGCTCGAGAGCGCGCTCGGCAAGGGCTCGACCTTCTCGGTCACGCTGCCGGTGCAGCTGCGGCGCCAGCCCGGCACCGAGGCGCAGGGCGGCGAGGACGGTTGGGGCTGGAACGGACAGGGCGGCCCCGGGAACGAACAACACGCGGGGCAGGCATGAACATCGACCCCGTCATCAACATCACCATCGACCGTTCGCAGCACACGGTGCTGGTGGTCGACGACAACCCCACCACCCGCTACGCCACCGCGCGCGTGGTGCGCGCGGCCGGCTTCCATACCCAGGAGGCGGGCACCGGCGGCGAGGCCGTGCGGCTGGCGCCGAAGAACATCTCGGCCGTGGTGCTCGACGTGCACCTGCCTGACTTCAGCGGTTTCGAGGTCTGCCAGCAACTGCGCCAGCGGCCCGAGACCTCGACCCTGCCGGTGGTGCACCTGTCGGCGACCTTCGTGCGCAACGAGCACAAGGTGGCCGGCCTCAATGCGGGCGCCGATGCCTACCTGGTGCACCCGGTCGAACCGCCGGTGCTGATCGCCACCTTGCAGGCGCTGATCCGCGCGCGGCTGGCCGAGGAAAAGCAGCGCGCGAGCGAGGCGCGCTTTCGCGCCATCTACGACCAGGCGCCGCTGGGCATCGCGCTGGTCGACGCCCTGGGGCGTTTCGCCGACGTCAATCCCGCGATGGTCGGCATGCTGGGCCGGCCGCGCGAGACGCTGATCGGCCAGGCGGTCAGCGCCTTCGCGCCGCCCGACTGGACCGCCTTCGTGCACGACCACACCGTCGAGAACGACGATCCGCTGCGGCCCCTGGCGACCTGGACCGGCGAGTTCCCGCTGCTGCGCCAGGACGGCCGCTGGACCCGCCTCGAATGGACCATGTCCACGGCCATCGAGCCGGGCCTGCGCGTGGGCATCGCGCTCGACGTGTCCGAGCGCTTCGAACTCGAGACGCGCCGGCGCGAGGTGCTCGAGCGCGAACAGGCGGCGCGCGCCTCGGCCGAGCGCCTGAGCCGCACCAAGGACGACTTCGTGGCCGTGCTCTCGCACGAGCTGCGCAACCCGCTCAACGCCATCGGCGGCTGGGTGCATCTGCTGAAGGTGGGCAACCGCGCGCCCGAGCAGATGGAGAAGGGCCTCAACGCCATCGACCGCAGCGTGAAGGCGCAGGCGCGGCTGATCTCCGACATCCTCGACGTCTCGCGCATCAGCTCGGGCAAGCTGCGGCTGCACCGCGAATGGGTGGACCCGGCCGCGCTGGTGAGCGCCTCGATCGAGGCCTCGAACGCAGCCGTGGCCGCGAAGAAGCTGCTCATCCACTTCAACCAGGAAGGCGCCGAGCAGGCCGCCTGGCTCGACGGCACGCGCTTCCAGCAGATCGTGTGGAACCTGCTGTCGAACGCGATCAAGTTCTCGAACGAAGGCGGCCGCATCGTGGTCGACCTGGTGCGCAGCGGCGACCGGCTCCTGCTGTCGGTGCAGGATTTCGGCCGCGGCATCGCGAGCGATTTCGTGCCGCACCTGTTCGACCGCTTCTCGCAGAGCGACTCGCCCGACAACCGCTTCCACGGCGGCCTCGGCCTCGGGCTGTCGATCGTGAAGAACCTCGCCGAGCTGCATGGCGGGCAGGTCTCGGCGCACAGCGAGGGCGAGGGCAAGGGCGCCACCTTGCGCGTGTCGCTCGGCGTGGTGCCCGATGGCGACGGCGGGATCATCCTGCTCGATGCGCGGCAGTCGTCCGCCGATTCGCCGTCGGACCACCTGCTCGCGGGGCTCGAGGTGCTGGTGGTAGAGGACAACGCGGACGCCAGCGAGATCCTGGCCGTGGTGCTGTCCGACGCGGGCGCGCTGGTGCGCATCGCGCCCGACGTGGACGTGGCGCTGCAACTGCTCGACCAGAAGTGGCCCGACGTGCTGGTGAGCGACATCGGCCTGCCGGGCCGCGATGGCTACGACCTGATCCGCGAACTGCGGCTGCTCCAGGTGGAGCGCGGCAAGCCACGGGTCTTCGCGATCGCGCACACGGCCTTCACCCGGCCGCAGGACCATGGCAAGGCGACCGAGGCCGGCTTCGACGTGCACCTGGGCAAGCCGCTGCAGCCGCATGCGCTGATCACGCTGATCAACCAGCGCCACGGCTGAGCGCGGCCTCCTAGGCCGCCGGGCCCTCCACGAACACATCGGAGTGGAAGTCGGCGGCATCGAGGCCGCAGCGCGCGAGGGCGGCCTCGCGCACCGCCGCCACCATCGCGGGCGAACCGCAGCAGTACAACGCGTGCCCGCGCAGGTCGGGGCAGGCCTGCACCAGCGCCTCGTCGGCCCGGCCGCGGACCTGCTCGGCGCGCAGGCTGTCATCCGCCGTGGCGTCCTCGTCGCTCAACGCCGCGATGAAACGCAGCGACGGCCACTGCCGCTGCCAGCGCGCGATCGCGGCGGGCAGATAGATGTCCTGCGCCCGGCGCGCACCCCAGAGCAGCGTGATCGGCCGGTCGACGCGGCGTTTCATCAGGTCGTCGAGGATGGACTTGACCGGCGCGAAGCCCGTGCCGCCGACCACGAAGACCAACGGGCCGGTGTCCTCGCTGCCACCGGCCAGCGAGAAGGCGCCGAACGGCAGCTCCACCTCGAGCACATCGCCGCTCGCGAGCTGCGGCACGCGCGCACTGAAGGCGCCGCCGGGCACGTGGCGCACATGCAGCGTCAGCGTGTCGCTCTCGTGCGGCGGATTCGCCATCGAGTAGCAGCGCGTGCTGCCGTCGTCGAGCTTCAGCTGCAGGTACTGGCCGGCCTGGAAGCGCGCGCGCTGGCCCGCGGGCAGTCGAAGCTGCAGCAGCGAGACGTCGGGCGCCGCGAGCTGGTGGCGAAACACCTTGGCCGCGAAGCGCTTGCGCGCCGCGGGATCGACGCGCCGCCAGGAGACCGGCCGGATCTCGAGCGCCGGACTCGCGGCCGTGCACATGCAGAACAGCACCTGGCCCGGCCCGCAGGTCTCGTTGACCATCGCGCCGCGGCCCGCGGGTGCGACCTCGCCATGCGCGACCGTGCCCGCGCAGTTGCCGCACACGCCCTTGCGGCAGGAATGGGGCAGCTCGATGCCGGCGCGCAAGGCGGCGTCGAGCACGGTCTCGCCCTCGTCGGCGTCGAAGGCCAGGTCGCTGTCGGCGATGGCGATGCGGTGGCTCATGGCACGACCTCGCCGGAAGCGGCCGGCAGACCCGACAACAGCGCGATGGTGCGCAGCACGGCCTCGGGGCTCGCGATGCCGCGGCCCGCGATGTCCATCGCGCTGCCATGGCCCACGCTCGACAGCAGCGCATCGGCGCCGATGCTCAGGGCGCTCGCGGCGCGCGGCGCCAGCAGCTTGACGGGGATGTGGCCCTGGTCGTGGAACATCGCGACGTAGAGGTCGTGCGCGCGATCGGCGAGCAGCATGTCGGCGCCCGCGGGGCCGTCCACGCGCAGGCCCTCGGCACGCGCGGCCTCGACCGCCGGGGCGACGATCGCCGCATCCTCGGGCCCGAACAGCCCGCCCTCGGACGCATGCGGGTTGATGCCGAACACGCCGATCGAAGGCTGCGTCACGCCGAGCGTTGCGCAGGCCCGCGCGCCGGCGCGGATGGCCTCGGCCACCAGTGCGGGCGTCATGCGCTCGAGCGCGGTGCGCACGCTCTCGTGCAGCGTTGCATGCACGATGCGCAGCCCGCCGCCCACGAGCATCAGGAACACGCGGTCCCCGGCCATGTCGCAGACGCGCGCCACCAGCGAGGGATAGCCGCTGAAGGCGATGCCCGCGCGATGGATCGCGGTCTCGTGGTGCGGGCAGGCGACCACCGCATCGACCTCGCCGCGCCGGCAGGCCTGCAGCGCGGCCGTGGCCGACGCGACCGCGGAGGCGCCTGCTGCGGCGTCGATCTGTCCGGGGCGACCCTCGAAGTCGTCGGTCGCGACCAGCCTGGCGTCGCGCAGCAGCGCATCGAGGCCGAGCTGGGCCGCCGTGCGTTCGAACACGTTGGCCGGTCCGTACAGAACGATGTGCCCACGGTCTTCGCGCGGCAGCGCGGCCAATGCCTTCAGCGCGATCTCGGGCCCGATGCCGTTGGGATCGCCCGCCGTGAGCGCGAGCCGGCGTGGCGTTCGAAGAGAAGACTCGGCGTTCACAGCGGCAGCGCGAGCAGGGTATCGGTCACCGTGCTGTCGCACACGGCCACGCGCGACTGCAGCAACAGGCGGCCCTCGCGCCGCACGAAGCGATCTTCGTAGCTGCCGGTGGCGAACATCTCGGTCTGTCCCGTGGCCATGATGCGCGCCACCATGAAGGGCGTGCGCGCGCGCGCCGTGTCGGCTTCGGCCTCGAGCAGCAGCGGCATGCCCAGCAGGTGGCGGTAGCGCTGGCGCTCGTAGATGTTGGCCTCGCGCAGCGCGGCGATACGGTCCTCGAGCATCGCGCGCGAGTCGGCGTAGACGATGCCCGCGGGCAGTCCCTCGCGCTCGTTCTCGACGTGGGTGATGCGGTAGTGGCAGTCCTCGGCGAAGAAGTCGGGCCAGCGCTCGAGCGCATCGCTGTCGATGGCATCGGCATAGGCCGCGTTGAAGGCGCACAGCGCCAGCAGGTCGATCATGGGTGTTCTTTCCTCGTCGGGTGCTCAAGCGCCCATGTGCTGCCGATAGGCCTTCCAGAAGCCGCGCACCGAGGCCTCGGTCGCGCGGCCCTCGCTCGAGACGGCACCGTCGCCGCCCATCTCGACGATGGCCTCGTGGTCGGCCGCGCCCGCGATGCCGCGCTGCACGAAGCCGCCGACCGCGCCGTCCTCCATCGAGATGAAGCCCGCGGGCCCGACCAGGTTCGACTGCTTGAGCCGCACGCGGCGCTGCGCGGGCGTGTCGTCGACATAGCCGATGTAGGTCCAGTTGAGCTCGGTGCGCGCGCTGCCCTTGGGCAGCACCTGGCGCACCGCGAGGCAGTTCTGGATCTGCTGCAACACGAAGCCCGGGAACACCGAGAGGATCTGCAAGGTCACGCCGTCGTCGTACTCCTTGAAGCCCGCGAGCACGCTCGGGTCCTTCAGGCGGTAGCGGTCGTTGTCGGAGCGCAGCGCCTGCTCCTTGTACGAGGCATCCTTTTCCGCGGCCGCGTCGATCATCGAGTAGCTCACGTGGTGGCCGCCGCTCTCGTCGACGATCACGCCGCCCTTCTGCGACAGCCGGTTGAGCTCGAAGGTGGTGAAGAACAGGTGCAGCAGGCTCGCGTGGTAGCTGTCCTTCACGTTCTCGACGTAGAGCTTCCAGTTGTTGGGCAGCGCCTGCGTGAAGCGGCCGATCACCTCCACCGGCTTGTGCAGCACGCGCTCGATGCGCGCGCAGATCTCGTCGCCGAGGTACTCCTCGATCGAGGGCACGTCCTCCGAGAAGCTGCCGAACACCAGCCCGCAGAAGCGCGCGATGCGCAGCTTGCGCGGCCCGTGCGCCTCCTTGCAGAAGCTCGCGGGCATGCCGCCCTGGCCCTTCACGCCCTTCTCGAAGGCCACGCCCGTCAGGTCGCCCTGGCGGTTGTAGCTCCAGGCGTGGTAGACGCACTGGAAGTTCTCGCTGCGGCCCGACTTCTCGAGCGCGATCAGCGCGCCGCGGTGCGCGCAGCGGTTCTCGAAGGCGTAGATCTCGTCGTCGTCATCGCGCACCACCACCACCGGTGTCTCGCCCGCGAAGGTGGTGCGGTAGCTGCCGCCCTCGGGCAGCTCGGCCTCGAGGCACAGGTAGTTCCAGGTCTGGCCCCGGAAGATGCGTGCCTGCTCGTCGGCGGCCAGTTGCGCGTCGCTGTAGACGCCGAAGGGGATGCGCGTGAGGCCGGGCCCCGACCAGTGGATCGGTTGCGCGGGCGCGGTGGATGAAGCGATGGACATGGCGGGCTTACTCGAGGGTGACGTTGGCGCTCTGGATGACCTTGTGCCACTTGGCGGACTCGGCCTGGATGAACTGGCCGGTGCGGGCACTGTCCCAGCCGCGCGGCTCGGCGCCCTGCTCGGCGAACTTCTGCTTCACGTCGGGCAGCGCGAGCGCGGTGGCGATGGCCTTCTGCGTCGAGGCCACGATCGGTGCCGGCGTGCCCGGCGGCGCGACCACCGCGAACCAGGTCACGGCATTCATCGCGGGCAGCTTCTGCTCGGCGAAGGTCGGCGCCTCGGGCAGCGCGGGACTGCGGTGCTCGTCGGCCACCGCGAGGATGCGGACCTTGCCGGTGCGAGCGAACTGCAACGAGGAGGAGATGTTGTCGAAGAACACGTCGACCTGGCCGCCGATCAGGTCCACCAGCGCGGGTGCCGTGCCCTTGTACGGCACGTGCGTCATCTCGGTGCCCGTGAGCTGCATGAACAGGCTGGCCGTGAGGTGCGAGGTGGTGCCGTTGCCCTGCGAGGCGAAGCTCACCTTGCCGGGGTTGGCCTTGAGGTAGGCGATGAACTCGGCCACGTTGTGCACCGGCAGCTTCGGGTTCACCACCAGCACGTTGGGCACCGTCGCGAGCACCGTCACCGGCACCCAGCGCGTGGGGTCGAAGCCCAGCTTCTTGTAGAGGTGCTGGTTGATCGCGATCGGCGCGGGCGGCGAGGCCAGCAGGGTCTTGCCGTCGGGCTCGGCGCGGTAGACCACGTCGGCGCCGATGTTGCCGCCGGCGCCCGTGCGGTTCTCGATCACCAGGCCACCGGGGAACTGGTCGCGCAGCTTGTCGGCCACCACGCGCGGCAGGATGTCGGCGGTGCCGCCGGCGGGGAAGGGCACGATCATGCGCGCGACCTTCTCGTTGGTGGTCTGCGCCTGCGCGGCGAGCGGCAGCGCGGGCAGCATCAGCGCGGCCAGGGCCGCCAGGCCGAGCGTGCGCGCGGCGAGTCTGTGGAACATCGTGTGTCTCCGTCTTGTTCGTGCATCGAGGGGTTTTCAGTGTCCTTGCGAGCCGGTGGCCGGACAAGCTAGATTTGCGCTATGCGCAAAAACGAAACCACCGCCCCGGGCGAGGACGAGGCCGTCCCCGACAAGAACTTCGTCGCCTCGCTCGAGAAGGGGCTGGCCGTGCTGACCTGCTTCGGCCGCCAGCACAGCCGGCTCAACGTGTCGGAGGTCGCGCGGCTCACGATGAGCACGCCGGCCTCGGCGCGGCGCTCGCTGCTGACCCTGCGCGCGCTCGGGTACCTCGACAGCGACGGCAAGCGCTTCTGGCTGCTGCCGAAGGCGCTGCTGGTGGCGCATGCCTATCTGGCGTCGCGGCCCGAGCCTTCGGTGGCGCAGCCGCTGCTCGACGCGCTGTCGGAGCGCACGCGCGAGTCAGCTTCGCTCGCGCTGCTGCAGGACGACGACGCGATCATCATCGCGCGCTCCACCGCGCGGCGCAGCCTCAGCACCGGCCTGGGCATCGGCTCGCGCCTGCCGGCCTACTGCGCGGCGCTGGGCCGCGTGCTGCTCGCGAGCCTGCCGCCCGAGGAGGCCGAGCGCCGCATCCGCGCCATGCCGCGCCCGCGGCTCTCGCCGCGCACCGTCACCGACGCGGCCGAGGTGCTGGCCATCGTCGCGCGCTGCCGGCGCGAGGGCTACGCCAGCAACGACGGCGAGCTCGAGCTCGGCGTGCGCTCCATGGCCGTGCCGGTGCGTGATCGCGCGCAGCAGGTGGTGGCGGCGATGAGCATCGCTGTGCGCACCGAGCGCATGACGCTGGCGGAGTTTCGCGAGGCCTTCCTGCCGGCGCTGCAGAAGGCGAGTGCGAGCTTGAGTGCGCGCCTGTATCCGGGATGAGGGGCGCCGTCGTCGCGTTCAGCGCAGCGCGCCAGACAGCCGAGCGATCAAGGAACGAAAAGGAAACAGGAGGATGCTTCCAGTGGCCAGCAGCACGTAGGCCAGCACCATCAGCGAAAAGCTTCCCAGCAGGCACAGGGCGATTCGGGACTGGATCATCAGGTGGATCAGTTGCTGGCCGAACAGTCTCGGATTCGCCAGATCGATCGGCAGCCAGTAATAGAACGACAGCAGGATCAGGAAGAATGGAAGCGCCAGGAAGTAGATCGTGAACAGGCCCTTGAGCTGTGACGGCTGGCGCGAGAGGCCGGACTTCAGCCGCAGATGCATCTTCTGATTCACGCCGAGAAAAATGGCGACCAGCGGCACGAAGAGGACTCCGATCGAAAAATACTCCGCGGCAAGTCGCGAGGAATCCGTCTGTAGAAGGTGGATCTTCTTCAGCGGAGGGATGGCTTCGATCACGAGGTGGTTGTCGCCGGCCAGCAGCTCGCGAAGAAAGAGGAAGACGAAGAACAGCAGTGCGAAGAACAGCCAGGACTGCAGCGAATGCCTGGTGAAGTCCGCATTGATCTTGCCGAGTGCGTCGAACTCCTTGTCGCTCATGGCGTGGTTCATTTCGTGCTCCCGAAGCCGAAGAGCCTCGATAGGCCGAACACAACGATCACCGAGCAAATCGCCGCCGCGGCGGGAGCGATGATTCCGAACAGCGCCAGGTCGAACCTGGAACTGCCCAATTCAAGATATCTGAGCCCCTGACCCTGATTTCCGATGGCGATGCCATAGGTGAGAAGCGCGAACACCGGGATGGCGAAGACGATCAGGGCCTTGTCCGAGAGCTTCAGGTCCGGCTTCACGAGCAGGCCATCGATTCCTTTTTTCATGCACGCTTCCAGCCAACGCCAGAGGATGTAGAAGAACAAGGGGTAGCTGAACCAGACGATCGAGTAATAGAGGGAGGAAATCTCCGGGAAGTCGGACTTGAGGAACCCCTTCCATCCCGAGAGCGCTTTCCACAGGGAAGGCATCGGATTGATCGAATCGATGTCGCGTGCGACTTCCGAAGGCAAATAGGCGGCGCAGAGAGCGGCCACGCTCCAGATCGCCAGGATCAATACGACCGGGAGGCGGGGGAGTCCGTTGAAGAAATGCATTTCGCCTTGTGTGTTTTCCGGTGGAGCTGTACTCACTGCCTGCCCTGGGGATTGCGTCGTCGGATGCGTCGGCTTCGATTCAGTGAAACAACAAGATACATTGGCTGGCACGACTCAACAATGGGGGAAGTCAATAGCTGAGCATCTCTCCTCCGGATGGAGGAGGCCGACGGCACGCGCCGGTCGCCGATGCGGCGGCGAGCTAGCGATGCAAAATGCGCAGCCCTGCCGCAGGCCCCGATGAGGCTCGCTGGCTCGTGCGACCACCATCACGACAACGGCCTATGAACATCCGTCCCTTCCCCGCGCGAATGCTGCTTACGGGCACCGTCCTTTCGCTGCTGGCCGCCTGCGCTGCAAACCCGCCCGCGGACCCCGGCGAATGGAAACCCAACCCGCCCAACCCCAATGCGCCATATCCCGCCGAGTCGCGCACGAATGGCGAGCAGGGCATGGTGATGCTGCGCGTGCGCACCACGCCGGCGGGCAAGCCGGCCGCGATCGAGGTGCAGAAGTCCAGCGGCTATCCGCGCCTGGACCGCTCGGCGGTCGAGACGGTGTGGAAGTGGCAGTTCAAGCCCACGCCCGACGACGGCACCGTGGTGTGGCACGAGGTGCCGATCCGCTTCTTCATCACCTCGCTGCCGCAGCAACAAAGGCTCGACTGAAAGCGCCGCCGCTCAGGCGATGGCCGGCGCGTCGTCCGTGAGCTGGCGCAGCGCCTCGCGCAGCTTGCCGAGGTCGGCCGGCTTCGAGAAATGGGCGTCGAAACCGGCCTCGAGCGCCTGGCGCCGGTCCGATTCCTGGCCATAGCCGGTCAGCGCGATCAGCGCCATCCGGCGCGTGCCCGATTCGCGCTCTCGCTCGCGCACGCGCCGCGCGAGTTCATGCCCGCTCATGCCGGGCAGGCCAATGTCGAAGATGCCCGCGTCCACGGGCCCGGCCTCGAGCAGCTGCAGCGCCTCCTCGGCGCTGCCGGCCTTGCGCACCTCGTGCCCTTCGAGCGCGAACCACTCGGCCAGCACATCGAGCGCATCGAGGTTGTCGTCGACCAGCAGCAGGCGCAGCGTGGGCGCGCCGATGGCGGCGGCATCGGCGGGCGCCTCGGGTTCGGTGGCCGCGGCGCCGGCCAGCGGTAGGCGCACGATGAAGCGGCTGCCCTGTCCCGCGCCGGCGCTCTGCGCCTCGATCAGCCCGCCATGCAACTTCGCGAGGCTCTGCGCGATGGCCAGGCCCAGGCCCAGGCCGCCGGCGGCGCGCTGCAGCTGCTGCGCGCCCTGCACGAAGCGCTCGAACACATGCGGCAGCAGCTCGGGCGCGATGCCGATGCCCTCGTCGCTGACCGACAGCTCGGCCTGGCCGCCGACCATGCGCAGGTCCAGCGCGATGCCGTCGGTGGGCTGGGTGAACTTGGCGGCGTTGTTCAGCAGGTTGCAGACGATCTGCACCAGCCGCAGCGGATCGCCGAGCACCGGCACCGGCTGGTCGGGCAGGCTCAGCCGCGGCATGCGCGCGCGCGGCTGCAGCGCGGGCTGCGTGAGTTCGATCGCCTTGGCGGCCACGTCGCGCAGGTCGACCGGTTCGGGCCGCAGCACGATCTTTCCCGACACGATGCGCGAGATGTCGAGCAGGTCGTCGACGAGTCGCGACAGGTGGCGCACCTGCCGCTCGATGATCTGGCGCTCGCGCGGAAAGGCCTTCTCGTCCTTGCGTTCGATCAGCGTGAGCGCGAGCGAGATCGGCGCCAGCGGGTTGCGCAGCTCGTGGCCCAGCATGGCGAGGAACTCGTCCTTGGCCTGGCTCGCCACCTCGGCTTGGGTCTGCGCCTTGCGGGCGCGCGCGAGCAGGCGCACGTTGTCCAGGGCCAGCGCGGCGCGCTGCGCGAGCTCGCCGATCAGGGCACCGTCGGCCGGCGAGAAGCGCCGCTTCGAGCGGTCCTGCAGGATCGCCATCGCGCCGATGGTGCGGCCGCGCGCCACCAGCGGCACCACGCAGCCGGCCGTGATGCCCAGCATCTGGACGAAGCCGCGCAGCTGCGGGTCGAGCAGCTCGAAATCGCCGGGACGGTCGAGGTTGCCGATGAAGGTCTGGCCGCTGGCGATGGCCCAGGGGAACGAGCCCGGGCCTGTGGTCGGGGCCGCGCTGTTGTCCACGAACTTCGCGATCTCGGCGCTGCGCGCGGGGTCGGCATGGTGGGTGAGCTTGCGCTCGAGCACGTCGTGCTCGTCGAGCAGGTCGATGCGGCAGAGGTCGGCCACGTGCGGCACGATGATGCCGGCGATCGCCTGCAGGGTCGACTCCTCCTCCAGCGAGCGCGACAGCACCGCGCTCGCGCTCACCAGCCGCTCGAGCTGGGTCTGCGCCGCCTGCGCCACGGTGCGCGCCTCGCGCTCGGCGTTCAGCAGGCTGTCGCGCTCGGCCTCGTGCTCGGTGCGCTGCGTGGCGGCATCGGCCAGCGCCTGTGCCACGGCGTCGATCTCGGCGATGCCCGAGGCATGGGGCGAGACTGGCAGGCGGTGTCCGAGCGCGTCGGCGCTGCGGCGCAGGCGCGCCATCGGCCGCGTGATCGAGCGCGACATCCACCAGGCCACGAGCGCGCCGAGCAGCAGTGACACCAGCAGGCCGCCGCCATAGGCGACCAGGGTGCGGCGCAGCGCGTCGTCGGCCACCGCGGTGGGGGCGCCGAGCGCGACGATCCAGGGCGTGACGTCGATGCGCGCCACCGCCGTCTGCACCTCGGTGCCGTCGACGTTGCGCGTGGTGCCCACGTATTCGCGCCGGTCCTTCATCGTCTGCAGCAGCGCGCGCAGGCTGTCGCTGGGCGCGCGGCCGCGAAAGCGCTCGTCCTCGCGCGAGCGCGCCACGCGCGTCAGCGCCGCATCGAAGACCGAGACCGTCCAGCCTTCGGGCACGCGCTGGCGCGCCAGCACGGCGCCGATCGCCTCGGGCCGCACGATGGCGGTGAGTACGTAGCGCACCGTGTCGTCGCGTATCACCGGCACCCGCACCGCGAAGGCCAGGTTGCCGCGCGGTCCCGGCGTCAGCGCGCCGATGCCGGGCTGGCGCGTGCGGATCACCTCGGCCAGGCTGGCGGCCTCGACCACCTCGCCGTCGGGTCCGGCGACCGAGCCCTCGCTGCTGAAGACCACCTTGCCCGAGGGCGCGATCAGCAGCACGCCGCGCCATTCGGGATGCGTGGCGCGCAGCGACTTGGCGAGCACCAGCGCGTCGATCAGGCCGCTGTCCTCGTTGGCACCCAGCGGCTCGGCCAGCGCCAGCGCCTGCAGCGCCGAGATCGTGAGCCGCAGCTCGCTGTCGACCGAGGTGGCGAGCGCGCGCGCCACGCCCATGGTGGAGGTCTGGGTCTGCGCGCGCTGGGCCTGCAGCAGCCCGTTGAGCGCGAAGCCGCAGACGACGGCGAGGGGCAGCAGGGCCGCCGAGGCGACCAGCAGGAGCCGGACCGAGAGGGAGGGAGCGCGCATTCGCCTGAGGAGATCAACCGCGGAAGCGGTGATTGTTGCTCAGCCGGCGCGGGCGGCCATCCCGGGTTTTCGGTAGCTAGAAAGTCCAGCGCGCGCTGACCCGCGCGCTGCGCGGCTCCATCGGATGGATATGGCGCCCGTCGATGCCGTCGCCACAGGCACCGCGCGCTACTTCGCCCGCGCTGCACGAGGCGTAGAAGTACTCGATGTCGTTGCCCTTGCGGCCCGCGAGGTTGAACACGTCCAGGCCCAAGGTGAGTTGCTTGTTCACTGCATAGCGCGCGCCGAAGTTCAGCAGTGTGGTGGCGCGCGAGCGCACCGTGTTCAGCGTGTCGAGCGCGCGCGGGCCCATGTAGCGCAGGCGAAGCGAGGCCGTCAGCGGACCCTCGGTGTAGATGACGCCGGCCGCGAACACGCGCTCCACCGCGTTGTCGATGTAGTTGCCTTCGCCTTCAGGTGCGAGGCCCCGGAAGCGCGCGCGCGAGATCGCCGCATCGGCCTCGAAGCGCCAGCGCGAACCGAGCTTCCAGCGCAGCGTGGCCTCGATGCCGCGGCGGCTGCTGGCGCGGCCGGGCTCGGTGGTGCCGGCATCGCCGACATAGACCAGCTCCGAGTCGAGCCGCAACTGCCACAGCGCCGTGGTGAGGCTGAAGTCCTCGCTGGGCTGGAAGCGCCAGCCGATCTCGGCGCCGCGTCCCTTCACGAGCGCGGGCACGCGGTCCGCGGGCAGGCCGTTCGTCGGATCGACGTTGATCGTCGCGCCGCGCACGTCGTTGCTGTGGAAGCCCGTGCCCACGTTGAGGTAGAGCTCATGGGCCGGCGTCACGGTGAAGGCCAGGCCGGCCTTCGGGCTGACCAGCGAATCGTGGCCGCGTCCGCTGTTGACCGGGCCATAGAGCGGTTCGCGCCCTTGCACGTCGTAGCGCAGCAGGTCGCCGCGCAGTCCGACGTAGCCGCGCCAGCGCTCGCTGAAGTTCACGAGCTGCTGGGCGTGCATGGAGAACAGGTCCTGCTGAACCTTGTCGTTGCGGACCGTCGAGATCCGTTCGCGGGCCACGGTGTTGTACAGCCCGACCTCGCCGATGCGGTCACCGCGCCAACTGCCGCCGAAGCTCAGCACGCCATCCAGTCCCCCGATCTGATTCGGCCGGCTGTGCGTGCCCTGCAGCCCAAAGACCCGGCGACGGTCGGTCTGCTCGAACTGGTCGCCCTGCTCGGGGTTGTTGAGGAAGTAGGTGAAGTCGGAGAACAGATCGAAGCGGTAGTCGATGACATAGCCGCTCAGTTGCGTCTGCCCCTCGGGGCTGTTGTCGAACCACTTGCCCGACAGGCTGAGGCGCCGCGTCCTGCCGCCGTCGGTGGTGTTGAGCGAGCCGAAGCGAGAGAGCTCACCACTGTCGACCAGCCGCTCGGGGATCTGGTCGGTGGAGTTCCAGCGGCTCTGGTAGGCCATGGCCGTGAGGCTGAAGCCGCGCACCGGCGAGCCCTGCGAGTAGCGCAGCACGGCGTTGGCCTTGCGCAGGCGTTCGGGCGTGTCCCAGGGCCCGTTGTTGCCCTCGAGCTCGATGGCACCGAGCCAGGTCTGGTCCTGCACGGTGCGCGAACCCGCTGCGAGCAGCCGGCGGAAGTTGTTCGCGCCCAGCGTGACTTCGGCAAAGGGCGCATCGAGCGCGCTCACGTAGTCGAGCGAAGCCGTGCCCGCGAGCGCGAAGTCGCCGCCATCGGCGAAGTAGGGCCCCTTGCGATAGCGCACGCCCGAGACCAGGTCGGGGATCAGGAAGTTGAGGTCCGCGAAGCCCTGGCCATGGCCGTGCGAGGGCATGTTGACGGGCATGCCGTCGACGGTGACCGCGAAGTCGGTGCCGTGGTCGAGGTTGAAGCCGCGCAGGAAGTACTGGTTGGCCTTGCCGTCGCCCGAATGCTGAGTGGCGACCACGCCGGGCACCGCCTCGACGATGTCGCCGGGGCGCAGCTTGGGGCGGGCCTGGAACGAGGCTTTCTCCACCGCGCCCTCGCTCGCGCTGTCGGCGGTGCCGATGGCCGCATCGCGCGGGCCGCTGACTTCGATCGGGGGCAGGTGGACGGGCTGGGCCCAGGCCGGAACGCCGGCAAGCATCGCCGTGGCGAACAGGCACGGGGAGCGCCGCAGGAGGATGCGCATGGGTCCCTCTTCTTGTGTATGAACAACTGTGAATTATTCATACGACAGGGCGCGAAACCATACGCCAATCGGCGCACCCGGCCGGCGCGGCGCTCAGTTCAGCGGCTTCAGATGGCGGTGCGGCCTGGCGTTGCCATGGGCATGGGACTCGCCCGCGTCGAGCGGCACGAGGTGCACGTTGCCATGGCGCACCCCGCGCAGCGCCACCAGCTGCTCGGCGCAGGCGCGCACCGCGGCGGTGGGACCGCGCAGCACCACGGTCTCGAGGCAGTGGTCGTGGTCGAGGTGGGTGTGCAGGCTGGTGATCACCAGGTCGTGGTGGTCGTGCTGCAGGTCGAGCACCCGCGTGGTCACGGTCTGCTCGTGGTGGTCGTAGACATAGCTGACGTTGGCCACACACCAGTTCGAGCGCTTCGCCGCGGGCTTGTCGAGCGAGGCGCTGCCCAGGCGCGAGCGGATCAGGTCGCGCACGGCCTCCGAACGGTTGACGTAGCCCTTGGCGGCAATGAAGGCATCGAACTGGGCCGCGAGTTCGTCGTCGAGGGAAATGGTGAAGCGTTGCATGGCGCGGGCGGGAAGGGGAGGGCGCCCGCATCATAGAAGCAGCGCGTGCCGATGCGGTCGATCCGCCCCGTGCCCGCCCATGCCGGGTAGCCCTCGATCCTGCGAAGGACCGAGGGCTTTTTCATGGGCGAAACCCCGCGCGCCGGAGGCGCCGGGAACACGATCCATCGGGTTTGCACTACATCAAACATGATATATCATGTGTCAAACTTCGAAAAAAGCAGCCAAGGATCCCGCATGCCGTCCGTGTCTTCCGCCGCCTCTTCCCCTTTGTCGAACCGTCACGATCTCCAGCTCCGGCAACGCGCCGCCAAGGTCGTGCCCGGCGGCATGACGGGGCACCTGAATGCCGCGGGCCTGCCCGCGGGCTATCCGCAGTTCTTCGAGCGCGGCCAGGGCTGCCGTGTCTGGGACGTCGACGGCAACGAATACATCGACTTCATGTGCAGCTGGGGCCCGAACCTGCTGGGCCATCACCATCCGGTGGTCGATGAAGCCGCGCGCAAGCAGCAAGCCCTGGGCGATTGCCTCGACGGCCCCTCGGCGCGCTTCGTCGAGCTGGCCGAACGCTTCGTCGCGCGCAGCGCCCATGCCGACTGGGTGCTGTTCCAGAAGAACGGCACCGATGCCACCACCGTCTGCCTGATGGTGGCGCGCGCGGCCACGGGCAAGCGCAAGGTGCTGGTCGCGACCAAGGCCTATCACGGTGCCGATCCCTGGTGCACGCCGATCCCCCAGGGCATCACGCCCGAGGACCGCGCGCACCTGATCCACTACACCTACAACGACATCGCGAGCCTCGAGGCGGCGGCGGCTCAGGCGGGTTCGGACTTGGCCGCCATCGTCTGCGCGGCCTTCAAGCACGACCTGGGCATCGACCAGGAGCTGCCCACGCCGGAGTTCGCGCGCCGTGCCCGCGAACTCTGCGACCAGGCCGGTGCCGCGCTGATCCTCGACGAGGTGCGCGCGGGCTTCCGCGTGCATGCGGGCGGAAGCTGGGAGACGGTGGGCGTGCGGCCCGACCTCAGCGCCTGGAGCAAGTCGATCGCCAACGGCTATGCGCTTGCTGCCGTGACCGGTGTCGACGCGCTGCGCGAGGCGGCCACGCGCATCTACACCACGGGCTCGTTCTGGTCGGGCGGCGTGGCGATGGCCGCGGGCCTGGCGACGATCGAAGTGGCCGACGCGCAGGACGTGGTCGGTCATGTGCAGGCCATGGGGCAGCGCTTTCGCGACGGCATCGCCGCGCAGTCCGCGAGCCATGGCGTGCCGGTGCGCCAGACGGGTCCGGCTGCGCTGCCGCTGATCCTGTTCGACGAAGACCCGGGCTTCGACAAGGGGGCAGTGTTCACGGTCGAGGCGCTGCGCCGCGGCGTCTACCTGCATCCCAAGCACAACATGTTCCTGTCGCTGGCACACACCGTGCAAGACATCGATCGGGCCCTGCAGGCCACCGACGCGGCCTTCGCCGCCGTCGCCCAACGCTTCGGCCACCGCTGAGCCGCTCCCGTGCGAGTCCCTGAAACGCCGACGCCACAATAGCCGCGCGATTCACGCACCCGCACTCAAGGAGAGAGAAGCCATGGCAACCCCCGTCATCAACGTGGTCGAACGCACCAACCTCGCGAGCCAGATCTACGAGCATCTGCGCGAGCAGTTGATGTCGGCCACTTTCCAGCCGGGCCAGCGCCTGAAGATCCGCGACCTGGCCAAGACCATGGGCACCAGCGAGACGCCGGTGCGCGAAGCCCTGATCCAGCTCGTGCGCGACCGCGCGCTCGAGATGAAGGAGGGCTACTTCATCCGCGTGCGCCAGCTCACGCTGGCCGAGTACCTCGAGCTGCGAGACATCCGCTTCGCGCTCGAGCCGCTGGCGGCCGAGCGTGCCGTGCCCCTGCTCGACAACGCCACCATCAAGCAGCTCACCGAAAGCCATCGCCTGCTGGTGCGCGCGGAGAAGACCAAGGACTACCGCGCCGCGCTGCAGCATAACTTCGACTTCCACTTCGGCATCTACCGCCACTCGGGCATGCCGCAGCTCACCGAGCTGCTGGACCGCATCTGGGTGCAGGTCGGTCCGATGCTGAACTTCCTCTACCCGCACGGCCATCCGACCTACGACGCCGAGCACCAGCACGTGAACGTGCTGCGCGGGCTGCAGCTGCGCGACACCGCGATGGTGCGCAAGGCCATCGAGGACGACCTGATCGAAGGCGGCCGCGACTTCGTGCGCGTGCTGAAGGAAATCGACGCCAATCCCGCGCGCGCCGAGGAACTGCTCGCGCTGCGCAACCAGCCACCCCCTTCCAGCAGAAAGAAAAGCCCGACATGACGGACCCCGGCAGCGCCCTGCATCCCACGGCATTCCCTCCCGACTGGCAACGCCGCGACCGCCTCGCGCTGCCCGTGCCGGAACTCCGGCGCGTGGCGCACACCTTGCGCCGCCAGGTCATCGAGCTCGTGCGCCGCCATGGCCAGGGCTATGTGCAGCAGGGCTTGGGCGCGGCCGAGATCTTCGCGAGCCTCTACTTCCACGAAGCGCGCATCGATCCCGCCGACGCACGCTGGGAGGAGCGCGACCGCTGCATCCTTTCGACCGCGCACAACTCCGCGCTGTTCCATGCGGCGCTCGCGCTGCGCGGCATGATCCCCTCGGCCTCGCTCGACGACTACGTGAAGGACGGCTCGGCGCTCGAGATCAACGTCTCCGAGCGGCTCGGCCCCGTGGTCGAAGGCACCTTCGGCTCGCTGGGCCAGGGCATGTCGGTGGCCGCCGGCATGGCGCTGGCCTCGCGCATTCGCGGCATCGACTACCGCGTGAACGTGGTGCTCGGCGACGGCGAGCTCGAGGAGGGCCAGGTCTGGGAGGCCGCGATGCTCGCGGGCTCCGAGGGCCTGCACAACCTCTGCGTGGTGCTCGACCTCAACTGGATGCAGGTCGAGGGCCACACCGACAGCGTGCTGCGCCTCTCGCCCATCGCCGACAAGTTCCGCGCCTTCAACTGGCAGGTGATCGAGCTCGACGGCCACGACCTCGAGGCGCTGCTCGCGGCCTTCGCGGCCGCGCGCGGGCAGACCGTGCGGCCGACCATGATCGTCGCCACCACGGTGCCCGGCAAGGGCGTGAGCCTGCTCGAGGGCGTGATCAGCCACAACGCGAAGCTGCCGGCCGAGGTGGCCGACGCGGCGCTGCGCGAACTGGGAGAGATGGCATGAACGCGAACATCAAGGCGCCGGCGCGCGCGCTCGAGGTCGAGGACTTCACGCAGGGCGGTGCCCACACCGCGATGTCGGCCGCGCAGTCGGCGGGTGCATCTTCGGTGCCGCGCTACTACGGCGAGACGCTGCTGGCGCTCGCGCGCGAACGCCAGAACATCGTCGCGCTGTCGGCCGACCTCACTTCGTCGACCGAGACCGACATCTTCCGCGACACCTTCCCCGAGCGCTTCCTGAACCCCGGCATCGCCGAGGCCAACATGGTGGGCGTGGCCGGCGGCCTCGCGCGCAGCGGGCTGCAGGCCTGGGTCCACACCTTCTGCGTGTTCGCCACGCGCCGGCCCTTCGACCAGATCGCGATGCAGGTCGCCTATCCGCGCACCGACGTCAAGATCGTCGGCTTCCTGCCGGGCCTGTCGACCATCCTCGGCGTGAGCCACCAGGCGATCGACGACATCGCGCTGATGCGCGCGCTGCCGAACATGACGGTGATCGAGCCTTCGGGCCCGGCGCAGGTGCCGGCCGCGGTGCGTGCCGCGGCCGACCACGAGGGGCCGGTGTACCTGCGGCTGCTGCGTGCGTCCGCGGCGCTGCCCGAGGGCACGCCCTGGGAGCCGCTCGAGCTCGGGCGCATCCAGCCGCTGGACGACGGCGATGGCGAGGCGCTGATCGTCGCGAGCGGCCTGATGGTCGAGCCCGCGAAGGCGGCGGCGCGCGCGCTGCGCGCGCAGGGCATCGCGGTCGCCGTGGCCAACGCGCACACGCTCAAGCCTTTCGACGATGCCTTCATCCAGCGGCAACTCGCGCGCCGGCGCCTGATCGTGACGGTGGAGAACCACTCCATCGTCGGCGGCCTGGGCTCGGCCGTGGCCGAGGTGCTGGCCGAGGCCGGTGCCGGCACGCGGCTGGTGCGCCTGGGCGTGCGCGACCGTTTCGCGCAGGGCGCGTCGATGCCCTGGCTGTTCGAGCGCCACGGCCTCACGGCGCAGGGCATCGCCGACGCGGTGCGGGAGGCATTGGCTGCGGGCGAGAAGACGCGATGAACGACGCCGTGCTGGTGCCCGAGCTCTGCCGGCTGCCCGCGCGCGAGCTGGCCGCGCTGATCCGGCGCCGCGCGCTGTCGTCGCGCGAGGTGGTGAGCGCCTTCCTGCAGCAGGTCGATGCGCTCAACCCGCGCTTCAACGCGATCGTCTCGCGCGTCGAGCGCGAACAGGTGCTCGCCGAGGCCGACGCGGCCGATGCGGCGGTGGCGCGCGGCGACGCGCTGGGTGCGCTGCACGGCCTGCCGCAGGCGATCAAGGACACGGCGCCGGTGCGCGGCATGCGCTCCACCTTCGGTTCGCCGCTGTTCGCCGACCACCTGCCGGCGGCCGACGCGATCATGGTCGAGCGCATGCGCGCGGCCGGCGCCATCTTCATCGGCAAGACCAACGTGCCCGAGTTCGGCCTGGGCTCGCACACCTACAACCCGGTGTTCGGCGCCACCGGCAATGCCTGGGACCCGCGCTTCAGTGCCGGCGGCTCCAGCGGCGGCACCGCGGTGGCGCTCGCGCTGCGCATGCTGCCGGTGGCCGACGGCGCCGACATGGGTGGCTCGCTGCGCAACCCGGCGGCCTTCAACAACGTGCTGGGGCTGCGGCCCTCGCAGGGGCGGGTGCCGTTCTGGCCGCGCGGCGATGCCTTCGCCGGGCAGCTGACCACCGAGGGCCCGATGGGCCGCAGCGCCGACGACCTCGCGCTGCTGCTGTCGGTGCAGTCGGGCTACGACGCGCGCGCGCCGCTGTCGCTCGACGGCGCGGTGCCCGACTGGCACGACCGCCTCGAGCGCGATTTCGCCGGTGCGCGCATCGGCTGGCTCGGCGACCTCGGTGGCCATCTGCCGTTCGAGCCCGGCATCCTCGCGCTGTGCGAATCGGCGCTCGCGCGCTTCGGCGATGCGGGCCTGCGGGTCGAGCCGGTGCGCACCGACTTCGACTGGGAGCGCGTCTGGCACGCCTTCACCGTGCTGCGCCAGTTCATCATCGGCGGCAAGCATGGCGCGCACTACGACGTGCCGGCCTCGCGCGCGCTGCAGAAGCCCGAACTGCAATGGGAGATCGAGCAGTACCGCAAGCTCTCGGCCGACGACCTCTACCGCGCCGCGCTCGACCGCACCGCCTGGTACGACTGCCTGCTGGGCCTGTTCGAGCGGCACGACTTCCTCGCGCTGCCGACCGCGCAGGTCTTTCCCTTCGCGATCGAGGAGCATTGGCCGCGCGAGATCGCGGGTCGTGCCATGAGCAGCTACCACCGCTGGATGGAGGTGGTCACGCCCGGCACGCTGTCGGGCTGCCCGGTCATCAGCCTGCCCGTGGGCTTCGATGCGCGCGGCCTGCCGATGGGCATGCAGATCATCGGCCGTCCACGCGACGACCTGTCGGTGCTGCAGATCACCCACCTCTACGAAAGCCTCAGTCCCTTCCTGCGGATGGCGCCGCCCGCGCTGCGCATGGATTGAGGGGCGGGCTCCCGCACACACACAGAACGAACGAGACAAGGAGCACCACCCGATGAACCCGACCCGCCCGCTCAAGGGACTGCACGCCCCGGTGGACCTGTGGCGCGATGCCTGGGGCATTCCGCATCTGCGCGCCGCCAACGCCGACGACGCCTTCTTCGCGCTCGGCCATGTGCATGCGAGCGATCGCCTGTGGCAGATGGACGCGCTGCGCCGCCGTGCGATCGGCCGCTATGCCGAATGGCTCGGCCCGGCCGCGCTGCCGATGGACATGCTGGTGCGCCGGCTCGGCCTGGCCGAGTGCAGCCGCCGCGACCTGGCCGCGCTCGGCGGCCCCGCGCGCGCCATGCTCACGGCCTACACCGCGGGCGTGAATGCCTCCATCGCCGAGGGCCAACTGTCGCCCGAGTACGCGCTGCTCGGCGAGACGCCCGAGCCCTGGGAGGAATGGCACAGCATCGCGGTGCTGCGCCAGACCGGGCTGCTGCTGAACTCGGTCTATCCGAAGCTGTGGCGCGCCATCGCGCTGCCGGTGATCGGCGCCGAGGCCATCGACCGCCTGCGCATGGACGACGGCGGCGAGGAACTGGTCTGCCTGCCGCCCGGTTCGCTGGCCGGGCGCCTGTCGCCCGACATGGCCGAGCTGGCCGACGCCATCTCGGCCTTCATCGGCGAGGCCGACACCGAGGCGGCCGGCGGCGGCAGCAACAACTGGGCGGTGCACGGCAGCCGCACGCGCAGCGGCCGGCCGCTGGTGGCCGGCGATCCGCACCGCGTGCTCGACATGCCCAACATGTACCTGCAGTGCCACCTGGCCTGCGACGCCTTCGACGTGATCGGCCTGACCTCGCCGGGCGTGCCGGGCTTCCCGCACTTCGCGCACAACCCCGACGTGGCGTGGTGCGTGACAGTGGCCTTCGTCGACACGGCCGACGTCTACCTCGAACGCTTCGATGACGAGGGCCGGCGCTACCTGCGCAGCGACGCACCCGGCGGCGGCGATGCGCAATGGGCCGAGGTCGAGCGCCGCGTGGAACGCATCCGTGTGCGCGGCCAGGCCGACGTTGACTGCGAGATCCTCGTGACCGCGCGCGGCCCGGTGGTGGCCGGCGATGCGAAGAGCGGCAGCGCGCTGGTGCTGCGCCATTCGGCCGACGTGGAGGCCGACCGCTCGCTCGACTGCATGCGTCCGATGATGGAGGCGCGCAGCGTCGATGCGCTGTTCGAGTCGGTGCGCGGCTGGGGCCTGGTCGACCACAACCTGGTGGCCGGCGACACCCAGGGCCACATCGGCCACCACGTGCGCGCCAAGGTGCCGCGGCGCGCGGCCGCCAACGGCTGGCTGCCGGTGCCGGGCTGGCTCGACCGCCATGCCTGGAAGGGCTGGATCGACTGGGAGCGCATGCCGCGCCAGATCGATCCCGCGGCGGGCCTCATCGTCACCGCCAACAACCGCGTGGTCGAGCGCCATGACGACTACCTCTGCACCGACTGCCATCCGCCGCATCGCGCGCAGCGCATCTGGCAACTGCTGGCGGCGATGGAATCGGCCGACGTCGCGGGCATGGAAGCCGTGCATCGCGACACGCTGAGCCTGCCGGCGCGCGAAATCTGTGCGCGGCTCGCACCGTTGACGCTGGCCGATGCCCCTTCGCGTGCATTGCGCGACCGTCTCGTGGCCTGGGACGCGCGCCTCGAGGCCGATTCGCGGGAAGCCGATGCCTATGTTTCGCTGCGCATGGCGCTGGCGCGCGCGGTGGCGCGGCGCAGCGGGCTCGCTGCGCTCGATGTGAGCCGGCAGCGCACCGTGCCGCCCGGCCTCGCGATCGACTACCAGCTCGGCTGGTGCGTGCCGCAGTTGCTGCGTGCCGACGATCGCGCGCTGCTCGGCGGCGCGAGCTGGGACGAGGTGCTGACCGAGGCCCTGGCCGAGGTCGCGCGCCTGCCGGTGGCGGCATGGGGCGAGCGGCATCGGCTCGAGCTGCGCCATCCGCTGGCGCCGGTGTTCCCCGCCGAGCCCTTGGTGGCGCCGCGCGACATGGGCGCGATCGGCGGCGACAACGAAACCGTCTTCACCACCGGCTACCTGCCGCACCTGGGCCCGCACGCGCACTACGCCTCGCTGGCGCGCTACGTGTTCGACGTGGGGCAGTGGGAGGCCTGCCGCTGGATCGTGTTCCATGGCGCGGCCGGCGATCCGCGCGATGCGCACTACGCCGACCAGAGCGACTCCTGGCGGCGCGCGGAAACGGTGCCGATGCACTACGACTGGCGCACCGTCGCGGCCGAAGCCGCTTCGCACACGCGGCTCGCGCCGGCCTGAGGCCGCGGCGCGCGAGCGCCGTCGGCATCGCGAGCACAGCGCATACCGCGAGGTCTGCGCAAAAAAGAGAAAGCGCGCACAGCTCTTGCATGGGAGATGCCCGGATTGTCTTCGTTTGACACATGATATATCGTGTATCAAATTTCATATCGAGAGATTTCCAGCGTTTTTCCACGAACCCTCGAAGCCCCTGAAAGGAACCCGGCTCATGAAGAATTCCCCTCCCCTGTACGCACGGCTCGCCGGCTGGGCGGTGGCATGCGCGATGGGCGCGGCCGCGACCGCCGTGTGCGCGCAGAACGCACCCGCGCCGGCCAAGACCCTGCGCATGGCGATCAACAACGACCTCAAGGTGGTCGACCCGCTGTTCAGCAACACCTACGTGACGCGCGACTACGGCTACATGGCCTTCGACACGCTGTTCTCGCGCGACAGCAAGGGCGAGCCCAAGCCGCAGATGCTCGAGCGCTTCACCCAGTCGCCCGACAACAAGGCCTGGACCTTCACGCTGCGCCCGAGCCTGAAGTTCTCCGATGGCAGCGCCGTGACATCGGCCGACGTGGTGGCCACGCTGCAGCGCTGGGCCAAGCGCGCGACCATGGGCCTGCTGCTGGCCGACTCGGGCGCGGAGTGGAAGGTGGTCGACGACAAGACCTTCTCGCTGCAGCTCAAGGAGGGCATGGGCCAGGTGCCGCTGATCCTCGCGGCCAAGACGCTGTTCATCGTGCCCGAGAAGCAGGCCAAGGCCTTCCCCGACGCGCCGATCCCCGAACCCATCGGCTCGGGCCCGTTCATCTTCAAGCGCGACGAATGGATCCCGGGCAACCGCATGGTGTTCGTGCGCAATCCCAACTACGTGCCGCGCAGCGAGCCGGCCGACGGCCTGGCCGGCGGCAAGCGCGTGAAGCTCGACCGCGTCGAGTGGCGCTACATGCCCGATGCCAACACCTCCACCTCGGCGCTGAAGAACGGCGAGGTCGACATCGTCAACGTGGTGCCGCCCGACTACCAGGCCGCGCTGCGCACCGACGCCAACGTGCGGCTGGCGCAGACCGGCATCTGGCAGCCGTTCATGGTGGCCAACACGCTGGCGCCGCCGTTCAACAACCCGAAGGCGCGCGCGGCGCTGATGCACCTGGTGAACCAGGAGGAGATCCTCGCGGGCATGGGCTTCACGCCCGAGCCCGGCAAGTCCTTCTACTGCCCGGCCGTGTTCATGTGCGGCGCGCCCAACGAGACCGCCGCGGGCGCCGAGACGTTCAGGAAGCAGGACTTCGAGAAGGCCAAGGCGCTGCTCAAGGAGGCCGGCTACAAGGGCGAGAAGATCGTGTTCCTGCAGCCCACCGACGGCACGCAGTCGATGGCCGCGCTGATCTGGATCCAGTACCTGAAGAAGGCCGGCCTGAACCTCGACGTGCAGGTGATGGACCAGTCCTCGGTGCTGGCGCGCGTCTACAAGAAGGAAGGCCCGGCGCAGGGCGGCTGGAGCCTCTACCTCACGGCCTCGAAGAATGCCGACGTCGACACGCCGCTGACCAACGGCTGGGTGCTCTCGTCGTGCAAGGGCAGCGTGGTGCCGGGCTGGCCCTGCGACGCGAAGATCGACGAACTGCGCGACGCCTGGATCCGCGAGGGCGACGCCGCCAAGCGCAAGCAGCTGGTGGACAACCTGCAGCGCCGCTTCTATGAAGCGCCGCCCTACATCCCCTACGGCCAGTACCCGGCCACCTTCGCGGCGCGCAAGGACGTGAAGGGCACCGAGCTGTTCGGCATGGGCATCCCGATCATGTGGAACGTCGAGAAGTAAGGGGACCGCGGCATGGAATATGTGATCCGGCGCGTGCTCGCCACGGTGCCGGTGATGCTGGTGGTGTCGGTGATCGTGTTCCTGCTGATCCACCTCGCTCCCGGCGACCCGGTGCTGCTGATCGTCGGCGACTTCGCCACGCCCGAGCAGATCGCGCAGACGCGCGCCGCCCTGGGGCTGGACCAGCCGCTGTGGCACCAGTTCATGGTCTGGGTCGGCAACGTGGTGCGCGGCGACTTCGGCGTCTCGCTGTTCAACCAGATGCCGGTGTCGCAGCTGCTGGGCCAGCGCATCGGCGCCACGCTGTCGATCGCCTTCTTCACCATCCTGGTGGCGGTGATGCTGTCGATTCCGCTGGGCGTGCTCGCGGCCTACCGCGCCGGCAGCTGGATCGACCGGCTGGTGATGGTGTTCGCGGTGTGCGCGTTCTCGATGCCGGTGTTCCTCACCGGCTACCTGCTGGTCTACACCTTCGCGCTCAAGCTGCAGTGGCTGCCGGTGCAGGGCTACCGCGGCATCGCCGAGGGCGTGCTGCCCTGGCTCAAGCACCTGGTGCTGCCGTGCCTGAACCTCGGGCTGCTCTACACCGCGCTGCTCACGCGCATGACGCGCGCCTCGATGCTCGAGGTGCTGCACGAGGACTACATCCGCACCGCGCGGGCCAAGGGCCTGGGCGTGCTGCCGGTGCTGGGCCATGCGTTGCGCAACGCGGCGATCCCGATCGTCACCACCATCGGCGTGGGCATCGCGCTGCTGCTGGGCGGCGTGGTGGTCACCGAGACCGTGTTCTCGATCCCCGGACTCGGCAGCCTGGTGGTCGACGCGGTGCAGCACCACGACTACCCGGTGATCCAGAGCCTGCTGCTGCTGTCGGCGGCGGCCTATGTGCTGATCAACCTGCTGGTCGACCTGAGCTACAGCCTGTTCGACCCGCGCATCCGCTATTGAGGCCCCGCGAATGACCGAAGCCATCCTGAACCCCGGCGCCGCGCGGCGTCCTCCCTCGCCGGCGCTGCGGCTGCTGCGCAAGCACTACACGCTGATCCTCGGCGTGCTGATCCTGCTGGTGGTGGTCACGGCCGCGCTGGGCGCGCCGTGGATCGCGACCCACGATCCGCAGGCCATCAACCCGATCGCGCGCATGAAGGCGCCCTCGGCCGAGCACTACTTCGGCACCGACGCGCTCGGGCGCGACACCTTCAGCCGCGCCGTCTGGGGCGCGCGCGTCTCGCTCGTGACCGGCGCCTCGGTGGCGCTGCTGGCCACGCTGTTGGGCGTGCTGCTCGGCCTGCTGGCGGGTTTCGTGCGCTGGACCGACGGGCCGATCATGCGCGTGATGGACGGCCTGATGGCGATCCCCGGCATCCTGCTGGCGATCGCGCTGATGGCGCTCACCAAGGCCAGCCTGACGACGGTGATCGTCGCCATCACCGTGCCCGAGGTGCCGCGCATGGTGCGGCTGGTGCGCGCGCTCTCGCTGTCGCTGCGCGAACGGCTCTACGTGGAGGCCGCGCATGCGCTCGGCACGCGGCTGCGCACCATCCTGTGGCGGCACGTGCTGCCCAACATCCTCGCGCCGCTGCTGGTGCAGGCCACCTTCATCGCCGCGTCGGCCGTGCTGGCCGAGGCCGCGCTGTCCTTCCTCGGCGTCGGCGTGCCGCCGCAGGTGCCGAGCTGGGGCAACATGATCTCGGAAGGCCGCAACCTGATCGCGATCGTGTTCTATCCCATCGTGTTCCCGGGCCTGCTGCTCGGGCTCACGGTGCTGGCGATCAACCTGCTGGGCGACGGCCTGCGCGATGCGCTCGACCCGCACGTGGCGCGCCAGCTCTGAGGACATGTCCATGAACGACACCCCCCTGGCCGCCAAGGGCGCTGCGCACCGCGCGGGCGATGCGCCGCTGCTCGAGATCGACGGCCTGCACACCTACTTCGACACCCTGGCCGGCGAGGTGCGCTCGGTCCACGGTGTCTCCTACCGCGTCGAGGCCGGCCAGACGGTCGGCGTGGTCGGCGAATCGGGCTGCGGCAAGAGCGTGACGGCGCTGTCCGTGATGCGGCTGATCCAGACCCCGCCCGGGCGCTTCGCCGGCGGCGCCATCCGCTACCGCGGCACCGACCTGCTGAAGCTCAGCGAGGCCGAGATGCGCCGCATCCGCGGCAACCGCATCTCGATGATCTTCCAGGAGCCGATGACCTCGCTGAACCCGGTGCTGACCGTGGGCCGGCAGATCGCCGAGACCGTCATGCTGCACCAGCAGGTGGGCCGCCGCGAGGCGCTGGCGCGCGCCACCGAGATGCTGCGGCTGGTGCAGATCCCCGAGCCGCAGCGGCGCGTGAACGAGTACCCGCACCAGCTCTCGGGCGGCATGCGCCAGCGCGTGATGATCGCGCTGGCCCTGGCCTGCCATCCCGAGCTGCTGATCGCCGACGAGCCGACCACCGCGCTCGACGTGACGATCCAGGCCCAGATCCTCGAGCTGCTGCGCGGCCTGCAGCGCGAGCTCGGCATGGGCATCGTGATGATCACGCACGACCTCGGCGTGGTGGCCGAATGCTGTGATCGCGTGGTCGTGATGTATGCCGGGCGCAAGGTGGAGGAGGCCGACGTGCTCGACCTGTTCGAGCGGCCGCTGCATCCCTACACGCGCGCGCTGATGGCCTCGATGCCCTCGATGAACACCCACAGCGCGCGGCTGACCGAGATTCCCGGCATCGTGCCCTCGCCGCACGAGGCGGTGCGCGGCTGCGCCTTCGCGCCGCGCTGCAGCTTCGCCAGCGAGCGCTGCCGCAACGAGGTGCCGCCGCTCGAGGAACACGGCGCGGGCGCGTCGCACCTGTCGGCCTGCTTCCATGTCGAGGAGCTGGTGCGCCAGACCGAAGTACCGACGGCCCATGCTGTCTTGCTGCAGGAGGCCGGCGCATGAGCACGAACGCGACAACCGAGGCGGGCACGCCCCTGCTCGAGGTGCGCGACCTGCGCAAGCACTACCAGTCGCCGGGCTCGTGGATCTCGCGGCGCAAGGCCTCGAAGGTCTATGCGGTCGATGGCGTGTCGTTCTCGGTGGCCGCGGGCGAGACGCTGGCGCTGGTCGGCGAATCGGGCTGCGGCAAGACCACCACCGGCAAGTCGATCCTGCGGCTGATCGAGCCGACCTCGGGCACGGTCCGGCTCAACGGCCGCGACCTGCTCTCGCTCGACGCGGGCGCGATGCGCGAGCAGCGGCGCGAGATGCAGATCATCTTCCAGGACCCCTACGCCTCGCTCAATCCGCGCATGACGGCCGGCGAGCTGGTGGCGGAGCCGCTGCGCAACTTCGGCGAGTCGAACGGCGCGCAGCGCAACGAGCGCGTCGCGTGGCTGTTCTCGAAGGTCGGCCTGCGGCCCGAGGCCATGAAGAAGCTGCCGCACGAGTTCTCGGGCGGCCAGCGCCAGCGCCTGGGCATCGCGCGCGCCCTGGCGCTGAACCCGAAGCTGATCGTCTGCGACGAGCCGGTGTCGGCGCTCGACGTGTCGGTGCAGGCACAGGTGATCAACCTGCTGACCGACCTGCAGGCCGAGTTCGGCATCGCCTACCTGTTCGTCGCGCACGACCTCGCGGTGGTGCGCCACATCAGCCACCGCGTGGCCGTGATGTACCTCGGCAAGATCGTCGAGATCGCCGGGCGCGACACGCTGTTTCGCGCGCCGCTGCATCCCTACACCGAGATCCTGCTGTCGGCGGTGCCCGTGCCCGACCCGCGCGTGCGCACGCAGCGCCGGCTGCTCAAGGGCGATCCGCCCAACCCGGCCGCGCCGCCCTCGGGCTGCCGCTTCCACACGCGCTGCCCGATGGCGCAGGCGCGCTGTGCCGAGGAGGAGCCGGTGCTCGAACAAAAGACGGCGGGCCAATGGGTGGCCTGCCATTTCCGCTGACTGCAAATCCACTCACACAAGGAAAGCGATACCGATGATTGCCGAATACGACAAGCTCGATGCCGTGGCCATGGCCGACCTGGTCCGCCGCCGCGAGCTCAAGGCCGAGGAACTGCTCGACGAGGCCATTGCCCGCACCGAGGCGCGCGACACCGTGCTCAACGCCGTCACCACGCGCTTCTTCGACCTCGCGCGCGACCGCATCGCACAGGGCCTGCCCGACGGCCCGCTGCGTGGCGTGCCCTTCCTGCTCAAGGACCTGGGCGTGTTCTACGCCGGCACCAAGACCACCAGCGCCTCGCGCCTGTTCGCCGACTTCAGCTCGCCGATCGACAGCACCCTGGCCGAGCGCTACGTGCGCGCCGGCCTCGTGATCTTCGGCAAGTCCAGCCTCTCGGAATTCGGCATCAGCGCCACCAACGAGCCCGAGATGTTCGGCCCCTGCCGCAACCCGTGGAGCCTGGAGCACACCACGGGTGGCTCGAGCGGCGGCGCCGCCGCGGCCGTGGCCGGCGGCATCATCCCGAGCGCGCACGCGGCCGATGGCGGTGGCTCGATCCGCATCCCCGCTTCGCACTGCGGCCTGTTCGGCCTCAAGCCCACGCGCGCGCGCGTGCCGCTCGGCCCGCACATCAGCGAGAGCTGGGCCGGCATGACCATCCACCATGTGGTGACGCGCTCGGTGCGCGACAGCGCCGTGCTGCTCGACGTCTCGCAGGGCGCCGCGCCCGGCGATCCGTACTGGGCGCCGCCGCCCGCGGCCTCGTACCTCGAGCTGACGAAGCGCGATCCGCAGCGCTTGCGCATCGCCGTCTCGCTCAAGTCCTTCGAGGCCGTGGCGCTCGATCCCCAGGTGCGCGCCGGCGTCGAGAACGCGGCGAAGCTGTGCGAATCGCTGGGCCACCAGGTCGAGTGGGTCGATCCCGCGCTGGACGACGTGATCTCCGACGACGAGTACCTCCAGTGCCGCGCCGACATCATCCACGCCAGCATGTACACCTCGCTGCTGCGTCGCAACCGCCAGTTGGGCCGCGACTTCAGCGGCCGCGACCTGCAGCGCGTGACCGCGCTGTTCGCCGAGGCCGGCCGCGAGGTCAGTGCGCAGACCTACCTCAACGCCATCCAGACCCTGCAGCGCGCGAGCCGCGCGCTGGGCCAGCAGTTCGAGAAGTGGGACGTGCTGCTCGGACCCGTCTGTGCCACGCCGCCGCACAAGCTCGGCGAGGTCGACATGGAGAGCACCGACCTCGCGACCTACAAGGCCATCGCGCGCAGCCACACGGGCTACACCTCGATCTGGAACGTGGCGGGCAATCCCGCGATGTCGGTGCCGCTGCACTGGTCGAAGGAAGGCCTGCCGATCGGCGTGCAGTTCACGGGGCGCTTCGGCGCGGAGGACACGCTGTATCAGCTGGCCGGGCAGATCGAGCGCGCGGCGCCGTGGGCGGACCGCAGGCCGGCGGCGTTTCCGGCCACGGCCTGAGTTAACAGGCCGCCTGTCGCCGCCATGGGCAAGAGCCATGGCGGCGACAGCTTAGTGCGCGCTGGCGGTTGGCCGGATGACGATCTCGCTCGTATCCACGTCCTCCGGCTGCGAGATCGCGAAGTCGATGGCGCGCGCGATCGCCGATGCGCTGATCGCCACCTTCCTGAACTCCTTCATTTCGTCGCGGCCCTTCTGGTCCGAGATGGTGTCGGCCAGTTCCGACTCGGTCACGCCCGGGCTGATCGTCGTGACGCGGATGTCCTGGTGCTCCTGGCGCAGGCCCTCGGAGAGGGCCCAGACCGCGTACTTGGTCGCGCAGTAGACGGCAGCCGTGGGCGAGACGGCGTGCGCCCCGATCGACGCGACGTTGATCACGTGGCCCGCGCCCTGCTTCTGCATGGTGGGCAGCACGGCGGCGATGCCGTGCAGCACGCCGCGGATGTTGACGTCGATCATCCGGTCCCACTCGTCGAGCTTGAGCGAGGCGAGCGGCGACAGGGGCATGACGCCGGCGTTGTTGACGATGACGTCGATGCGGCCGAAGCGCGCGATGGCGTGGGCCGCGAAGGCCTGCACGTCCTCGCGCCGCGTCACGTCGAGTGCGCGGGCCTCGGCGATGCCGTCGGCGGCGACGATGTCGGCGACGATCCGCTCCAGCCGTTCGGTGCGCCGCGCGCCGAGCAGCACGGTGGCGCCGTTCTGCGCGAGCAGGCGGGCGGTGGCTTCGCCGATGCCGCTGCTGGCGCCGGTGATGAGGACGATCCTGGAAGTCTTTGCGTTCATGGTTGGGTCTTTCTAAGGTTGGAAACGAGGGTTCGGGTCATCGCGTGCTGGCAGGCGCGACGCGCCGCAGCACCATCCCGCCGTGATGCAGCACGCCGTCGATGAAGTCGCCATCGGCCGTGAAGCCCGTGTCGTCGACGTACTCGATGTGGTTGCCTTCGATGAGGTAGCGGCCGCGGTAGGCGCTCTCGCGGCTGCCGCGCGCCTCGTCGTAGCGGCCGTTGGGCAGCAGCTGATGGCGCACGTGGCCGTCGCCGGTCACCCACATGCCGAGGTAGGGATGCGTTGTCATGTCCGATTCCTTTGGAGATCGAGCCTGGGCTCGGTGAGGGGTGGCGAGGGCCGTGCCAAGGGCCAGGAGCCCGAGGGCCAGCAGACCGCGCCGCATGGGTTTCCGGCGGTTGCGAGCCGCTGGAGAAGAGGTGGTTCGTGAAGTCATGGGCTGACTTTAGGAAGGCGCGACGGTTAAGAGAACTCCCCGATCGCTGACTGCGCCGGTTAGCATTGCTAACCAATGGATGCCGACTTCAACCTGTTGCGCTTCTTCCTCGCGGTCGCGAAGGAGCAGAACTTCCGCGCCGCCGCGGACCATCTGGGCGTGACGCGTTCGGCCGTCAGCCAGGGCATCCGGCGGCTCGAAGACAGCCTGGGCATCGCGCTGGTCCAGCGCTCGACGCGCCACGTGCGCCTGACCGAGGCGGGCGAAGCGCTGCACCGGCAGATCGCCGAGCCGCTGTCGACGGTGGGCGCGGCACTGGAAGAGGCCGCGGTCGAAGGCCCTTCGCGCGGCGTGCTCCGGGTCGCGGTGACCTCGATCGCCGAGCGCTTCCTCTCGGGCCCGCTGATCAGCGCTTTCGCGGCGGCCCATCCCGGTGTCACGCTCGACGTGACCGTGACCGACGACGAGTCGGACATCGTCGCCGCGGGTTTCGATGCCGGCGTGCGGCTGGGCGAGGTCATCGAGCAGGACATGGTGGCGGTCCCGCTCACCGGACCGCAGCGCCAGATGGTCGTGGCGAGCCCGGCCTACCTGGCCGCGCACGGCGTGCCGACGCATCCGCGCGAGCTGCTCGCGCACTGCTGCATCGGATGGCGGCGTTCGCCCAAGGAAGCGCCGTACCGCTGGGAGTTCCGCGAGGACGGGCGCGACTTCGCGCTGACGGTGGCGCCGAGGATCACGACCAACGACATGCTGCTGATGATCCGCACCGCGCTCGCGGACACCGGCATCACGATCGGCATGGAGGAGACCTTCCGGCCCTACATCGAGCGCGGTGAGCTGGTCTCGGTGCTCGACGATTTCCTGCCGAGCTTCGCGGGCTTCTTCCTGTACTTTCCGAGCCGCCGGAACCAACCGCGCAAGCTGCGCGCGCTGGTCGAGCACGTGAAGTCGTTCGCGCAGCGCTGAACTCGGCGGAGTACCGGTCGGGTCCGTACCGATTCGAACGGAAGTCGACTGCTTCGGTCGGACCCTGCGCTAGACTGCCCGCATGCTCAGGCCGACCAAGTCCCAGATGAACGCCCGGATCGTCGATTGCGCCGCCGGCCTGTTCGCCAAGCATGGGTTCGAGAACACCTCGCTGCAGCAGATCGCGGATGCGATCGGCTATTCGAAGACGGGGTTGCTCTATCGCTACCCGAGCAAGAAGGCGATCTACGAGGCGGGCTTCCAGGCCGGGCGCGACCATGTGACGGCGTTGCTGGCCAGTGTCGAAGGCATGCGCCCCGGCATCCGGCGCGACCGCACCGTCGTCGCTTCCTATGTCGACTTCACCTTCGAATGGCCGGGCGTGTCGGCCTTCGCCAACCGGCTCTCGGGCGCCGAGGAGAGCACCGAGCCGCAGCTCATGGAGATCGCGCTGCTGATCTACCAGGCGCTCGGCACCGATCCGTTCAAGGCCAAGGCGCAGCGCATCGTGCGCATCACGCTCGCGTTCTCCGGCCTGGGCATCGCGGCGATCTCGGCGGTTCGCCTCGGTCAGCAGAAGGAATGGCGCGACGACATCATCGCGTCGGCGATGAATGCGCTGGGCCACTGAGCACGGTCGCTAGAGCGTCGGCAATGTTGCTCGCAGGTGATCGGCGAATGCCGCCGCCATGGCGGTCGCGGGCTCGAGGCTGAATTCGACCGCCAGCCCGACCGTGGGCAGCACGGGCAGCACGTCGCCGGTCTCCAGGATCTGCAGGTCCGGCGGCACGGCGGATCGGGTGAGCACCGCGATGGCCTGGCCGGAGCGCACGATGGCCAGCAAGCCCGAGATGCTGGCGCTGGCATAGGCCAGCCGATAACTGCGCCCGGCGGCATCGAGCCGCTCGCAGGCCACGCGGTGGTCCAGCGTGTCGGGGTCGGACAGCGCGAGCCGCAGCGGCTCGCACGCCGCCGCGAGGTCATGCCGCAGGCCGACCCACACCAGCGCTTCGTGGCGAATCACGGGAAGCTTGCGCTCTGCGCCGATGGTGGAGACCAGCGCGAGGTCGAGCGTGTGCTTCCGGAGCTGGTCGTCGAGCCGGGCGGTCGGCGCGCAGAACACCTCCACACGCACCTGGGGATGCCGGTCCGCGAAGCCGCGCAGGATCTGCGGCAGGAAGGCGACGGCGTAGTCCTCGGGGCAGCCGAAGCGCAGCGTGCCCGACAGCGTCGCGCCCGAGATCTCGGCCAGCGCCGCATCGTGATGCTGGAGGATCGTGCGCGCATGGCCCAGCAGGCGTTCGCCGTGCAGCGTGGGCACGACGCCGCGGCCGGTGCGATGCAGCAGCGGCTGGTTCAGCGTCTCCTCGAGCTTCTTGACCTGCATGCTCACCGCGGCCTGCGTGCGGCCGATCCGGGCCGCGGCCTGGCCGAGCGTGCGCGCCTGCGCAATCGCCACGAAGGTGCGCAGCAGGTCGATGTCGAGATGGCGGCTCAAGGCATGGCGGTCTCTGGGGTGCGCGATTTTCGTACCGATTCGGTCTGATTGCAACCACGGTGGTCTGTGAGCCCGCTGCCGCAACCGGCGCTGATAGCTGGAATAAGAAATATTGGCTTGGCGCATGCCCCCCGTGTTCCTAGACTTCGCGGCCTCGAACAAAGGGAGCTCTCCATGTCTTGCGGCGTCGATTCCGCCTTCTGGGCCAATACCCGCCGGCACCTGATCCGGTACGGCCGTGCCGGCGTGATGGTCGGCATCGATGGCGATGCACCCGACCTTCATGCGCTGTCGCAGGCGCTGAGCGTCGAACTGCCGCTGGCGGCGTGGCTGACACCGGGGCAGGCCGCGGAGGGCCGTCATGCCGGCGGCTTCTTCTATCTGCCTCGCGCGGGCGATGGTGTCGCCGCGGTACTTCCGCGACGGCTCGAAGTGCCGGTGCGCGCCGATGCCTGGCCCGACAGCGGCCTGCACGCCTTGCGGCGATCCTTCGACAGCGACGAGGCCGGGAATGCACCGGGCCGCGGGCTGCTGCTGGGCATCGAGATCGTGCAGGCGCGCGAGCGCGCGACGCTGGGCCTGCGCATGGACGTGGTCGCACTGCATGGACGGCACGGCGTCCAGGCGAGCGAAGCGGAGGCCGAGCTCGGCACGAGGCTGCTGAAGCAGGCCGTCGCGCACGGCGCGTAGCCGCAACGGCGTTGCGCTTCGTTCGCCATGGGTACGCAGAACTATCTCCACCTGTGGGATGACCGTTTCCTCTACATCACGCCGACCATCCGCTCGGGGCTGACGGCCCGCCCCTCGGCCACGCTGCTGGTGTCGGCCAGCGGGCGGCCCTTCGCGCTCGAAGGGATGGACGGCACGCGCGTGCGCTGCACCGCGGCGCTCGTGGCGCCGCACGTGCCGCGCCGGCTCGATGTCGACGGCTGCGGCCTGCTGTCGCTCAACATGGAGCCGTCTTCCAACGTGGCGCGCATGCTCGAGGGCGTGCAGGGCGATCGCGGCATCCAGGTCATCGACGCCCAATGCTTCGGCCGCCTGCGCGAGCGCTTCGAGGCCGCGCTGCAGGGCGAACTGCGCGACAGCCAGCTGCGCGAACTCAGCACGCGCATGGTCGAGGCCGTGGCCGGCCGTCCGCTGCGCCATGTGCCGCTGGACCCGCGCATCGAGCGCGTGCTGGAGCGCGCGCGAACCCATGTCGGCCCGCTGCCGCTGCGCGACCTGTCGGCCGAGGCCTGCCTCTCGCCCGATCGGCTGACGCATCTGTTCCGCCAGCAGCTGGGGCTGTCGATCAAGCGCTACCTGCTGTGGACCAAGGTACGGCGCACGGTCCAGCAGTTCGCGGGCCGCAGCGGCCCGCTGGCGGACATCGCCCACAAGGGCGGCTTCACGGACATGGCCCACATGAGCCGCACCTACCAGCGCTGCTTCGGCCTGGTGCCTTCCTTCCTCGCCAACGGCGCGCAGGTGCAGGTGCGCGCCGATGTCGGTGCGTTGCACACCTGGGGTCCACCCTGAGCAAGACGGCGGGTGCGTACAACGGGCGCGCGCCTGCCGTCCCTAAGCTCCTCGCCACTCCCCCGCGGAGTGATTCACAGGAGACACGATGCAACAACGACAACTCTGGCGCGCCAGCAGGCCGCTCGGCCTGCTGGCCATCGCAGCCACGCTCGCCGCATGCGGCGGGGGCGGTGGCAACAACGGCTTTTCCTTCGCCGGCACGGCACCGCCCGCGCCCGGCAACCCGGCGCCTCCGAGCACTGGCGCTCCCGCTTTCAAGGCCGAGATCCGCCGCACCGCGATGGGCGTGCCGCACATCAAGGCGGCCGACTGGGGCGGCGTGGGCTACGGCTATGGCTATGCGCAGGCGCAGGACAACCTCTGCACCATGGCCGATGCCTTCCTCACCTACCGCGGCGAGCGGTCGAAGAACTTCGGTGCCGATGCGCTGCTCGTGTACCCGGGAACGATCGGCCGGCCGAAGAACATCGAGTCCGATTTCTTCCACAAGCACGTGCTCTCGAGCGAGACGATCGATGCTTTCGCGCAGGCCCAGCCCGACAAGCTGAAGCAGCTGGTCGAAGGCTTCGCGGCCGGCTACAGCCGCTACGTGCGCGACCTGAAGGCCGGTGGCGAAGCCGGCGCGCATGCGGCTTGCCGTGGCGAAGCCTGGGTGGCGCCCATCGCGTCGGGGGATATCTGGCGCCGCCTCTACGCGGCCAACCTCACGGCCGGCTACGGCAATTTCGTGACGCAGATTGCGAGCGCGGTCGCGCCCGCCTCGACGGCCGGGCAGGCGCAGGCATCGGCGCGCGCATTGCGCCGCGCGCAAGGCACGCAACTCGCCGCGCTGCGCACGCAGCCTCCGAAGGCGCCTGCCCTCGAGGTGGGAGGCAAGCATGGCGTGGGCAGCAACATGTATGCCTTCGGCACCGCGGGCACGGGCGACGACAGCGCGCTGCAGTTCGGCAACCCGCACTGGTACTGGCGCGGCCCCGACCGCTTCTACCAGGCCCAGCTCACCATTCCGGGCGAACTCGATGTGAGCGGCGCTTCCTTCCTCGGCGTCCCGCTGATCCTGATCGGCTTCAACCAGAACGTGGCCTGGAGCCACACCGTCTCGGCCGCGCGGCGCTTCGGCCTCTATGAACTCGCGCTGGCCGAGGGCGACCCGACCAGCTATCTGCGCGACGGCAAGCCGGTGAGGATGAAGCCCAGCACCATCGCCGTCGACGTCAAGGGTGGCCCCGCGCAGACCCGCACGCTCTACAAGAGCGAGTACGGCCCGCTCATCAACCTCGCGGGCATGAGTCCGGCGCTGGCCTGGAGCCCGCGCACGGCCTTCGCGATCCGGGACATCAACGCCGACAACTTCCGCGCCTTCCGGACCTGGCTGCGCTGGGACCAGGCGAAATCGCTCGACGAGTTCATCGCCATCCAGCGCGAGGAGGCAGGGATCCCGTGGGTCAACACCACCGCCGTGGGGCGCGGCAGCGCCAAGGCCTGGTATGCCGACATCACGGCCGTGCCGAACGTCTCGCCGCAACAGACCGAACGCTGCACCACGGCCGTGGGCCAGCTGCTGGCCGCCGCATTGGAACGCGTGCCGGTCTTCGACGGATCGCGCAGCGAGTGCGATTGGCAGACCGACCCCGACTCGGTGCAGAAGGGGGCCGTCGGACCGTCGCGCATGCCCAGCCTGCTGCGCGACGACTACGTGGCCAACATGAACGCGAGCGCCTGGCTCACCAACCCGAACGAGCGGCTCACCGGCTATCCGGCCATCTTCGGTGGCGTCGAGACCGGGTTCACCACCCGCTCTCGCCTCGGCCACCTGATGGCGCAGGGCCGACTGAGCGGCACCGACGGCTATGCGGGCAAGACGGCCACCGCGGCGACGGTGCAGCGGATGGTGCTGGACAGCCGCGTCTACACCGCGGAGCGCTTCAAGGATCAGGTGCTGGCGCTGGTGTGCGCGGTGCCCCGCATCGATGTGGCGGCCGCCAACGATCCCTACCTGGGCGACACGCCCGCGGGCACCGTCCAGACCGCCGAGGCCTGCGCCGCGCTGCGTGCCTGGGACGACACCGACAACATCGATGCGCGCGGCGCGCATGTCTGGGACGAGTTCTGGGGCCGCGTGGAGAACGCGATTCCCAAGACCGATCTCTATGCCGTGCCCTTCTCCACCGAGGATCCGCTCAACACGCCGCGCGAGATCCGGGCCAGCGCGGCCGATGCCTTGCGCCAGGTTTTCGGCGCCGCGCTGATGCGCATCGAGGCCAGCCCCTATCCGGTGAACGCGCCGCGCGGCGACTACCTGTTCGTCACGCGCAACGGCCGCAAGATTCCGCTGTTCGGCGGCATGAGCGACCTCACGGGTGTCTTCACCACCACCGCCACCTTCAACCGGCTCGACCGCGGCGGTTACAGCCTCGATGGCGATTCCGTCATCGCCAACAGCTACATGCAGATCGTCCGCTTCCCGGCCGGCAAGGTGGAGGCCGACACCTTCCTGACCTACTCGCTCTCGGACGACCCGGCCTCGGCGCACCATGCCGACTACACGCGGGCCTACAGCGCCAAGCAGTGGCTGCGCGTGCCCTACACGGAGGCGGAGATCGCCGCGGACCCGGCGTACCGGAGCGTCGCTCTGAGCGAGTGAGATGGGTGGGTGCCGACGCCGTGCCTTCAGCGCGGCGCCGGTCCCGTGCTCGCGCGTTCCATCAGCCGGACCGGCAGTGCGACGGGTGCCGTCGCGGTGCCCGCACCCAGCCGCGCCAGCAGCTGCCGTCCCGCCTGTTCGCCGATCTCGCGGATCGGCAGGTGCACGGTGGTCAGCGGCGGGTGCAGATAGGGCGCGAAGTCGTTGTCGTTGAAGCTCGCGACCGACAGCCGGCGCGGCACCTCGATGCCGGCCTGGTCGAGCGCGGCCAGCGCGCCGGCCGCGAGGTAGTCGCTGCCGCAGACGATGGCGCTGACGGGCGGCTCGCGGCGCGCGATGGCCTGCATGGCTTCGAAGCCTTCGCGAAAGCCATGGTCGGTCTCGATGACGGCCTCGGCGCGCAGCACGAGCGAGCGCTCGGCCATGGCGAGCTTCAGGTCGCGCAGGCGGCGCCTGGCGCGCTCGCTGTCCGCGGTGCGCCCGCCGATGTAGCCGAGGCTGCGATGGCCGAGCGCGCGCAGGTGCTCGACGATCAGCACCGCCGCCGCCTTCTCGTCGAAGCCGATGCTGCTGCCGCTGGCATCGGGCGGCGCCCACATGCACACGAAGGGCGTGCGGCTCGCGCCGAGCATGGCCAGCACCTGCTGCGGCTGCTCGGCGCCGAGCAGCGCCACCGCATCGACGCCGCGCTCGAGCAAGGCGCGCAGGATGCTCGTGTCGGTGGCGGGCCTCGGTTCGGGTGCGGACAGCAGCAGCGTGTAGCCGCCGGCCGCCAGCGTCGATTCGAGCGCCTGCACCAGCGCCGGGAACGACGAACTGCCGAAGCGCGGCACGATCGCGCCGACGGTCATGGTGCGGCGCATCGCGAGCGCGCGTGCGGTGCCGTTGGCCACATAGCCGAGCCGGTCGACCGCATCCATCACGCGCAGCCGCGTCGCCTCGCTGATCATGTTCGGCCGGCTCAGCACGCGGGACACGGTGCCGGTCGACACGCCCGCGAGCGCCGCGACATCGGCCAGCGAGGCGGCGCGGGCACCGGGCGTGGGAAGAGGGGAGGAGGGGCGCGAGGCGGTCATGGAGGGGCGATGGACAGCGCATGTTAGCCGCCCCGTGCAAGCGCATGCAGGCCTAGGTGCTAACCCCGGGGTCACGTGGATTCGATTGCTCCTATGCTTCGTGCAAGCGCTTGCATAAACCGCCTGGAACGCGCTGGCGGGCCCACGAATGGAGACAGTCCGATGCATCCGATCCCCACGCTTCGCCGCGCGCTGCTCGCTGCCGCGGTGCTCGCCGCCACCTGCACGGTGGCGCCGCTCGCGCTGGCACAGCCCGCGGCATGGCCGGTTCCCGGCAAGCCGGTGCGCATCGTCGTGCCGTTCCCCGCGGGCTCGGGCTCCGATGCCACGGCCCGGGTGATCGCCAAGCTGATGACCGACGAATTGGGCGGCGCCCCCGTGATCGTCGACAACAAACCCGGTGCCGGCACCTTCATCGGCGCGCAGGAGGTGGCACGTTCGCCGGCCGACGGGCACACGCTGCTCTACACCATCGTCATCACGCACACGCAGAACCCGCACCTCTACGCGAAGCTGCCCTACGACCCGGTCAGGGACTTCACGCCGCTGGCGCAGATGGTGAAGTCGGCCACGGTGCTGATCGCGCCGCCCGATGCGCCGTTCAGGAACATCGGCGAACTCGTGGCCTATGCCAAGGCGAACCCGGGCAAGCTCAACTACGCCTCGTTCTCGCAGGGCTCCACGTCCCACCTGAACGGCGAGCTGCTGCAGATGCGCACCGGCACGAAGATGACGCACGTGCCCTACAAGGGCACGGCCGATGCCTCGCGCGCGCTGGTCGCGGGCGAGGTGCAGCTGTACTTCGACGGCACCGCCACGGCGGTGCAATTGATCAAGGCCGGCAAGGCCATCGGCCTCGGCACGGCCACGCCGGCGCGCGTGCCGGTGCTGCCCGACATGCCGACCATCGCCGAGCAGGGCGTCAAGGGCCTGGACATCGTGGGCTGGCAGGGCATCTTCGGCCCCGGAAACATGGACCCGGCCGTCGCGAAGAAGATCGGCGACCTGCTCGCGAAGATCGCGCGCTCGCCCGAGATGCTCAAGCTGATCGAGACGCAGGGCAACGAACCATCGGGCGCCTCCGGCCCCGCCTTCGCCGCCATCGTGAAGAACGACAGCGAGCGCTGGGGCGAGGTCATCAAGGCCGCCAACATCAAGCTCGACTGAGCGCAGGAGACATCGGAATGTTCGACACCATCATCCGCGGCGGCACGCTGGTCGACGGCAGCGGCGGACCGCGCTTCACGGGCGACATCGGCATCGCCGGCGGGCGCATCGCCGAGGTCGGCGGCAAGCTGGGCGCCGCGCATCGCGAGATCGATGCCAGCGGCGCCATCGTCACGCCGGGCTGGGTCGACGTGCACACGCACTACGACGGCCAGGTGACCTGGGACCCCTACCTCAGTCCCTCCACCGACCATGGCGTGACCAGCGTCGTGATGGGCAACTGCGGCGTCGGCTTCGCGCCGGTGCACCGCGACAAGCGCGAGTGGCTCATCAGCGTGATGGAGGGCGTGGAGGACATTCCGGGCACCGTGCTGGCCGAGGGCATCGACTGGCAGTGGGAGAGCTTTCCCGAGTACCTCGACGCGCTCGAGCGCATGCCGCGCGCGCTCGACGTCGGCGCGCAGATTCCGCACTCGGCGCTGCGCACCTATGTGATGGGCGAGCGCGGCATCACGCACGACGAGGCCACGCCCGCCGACATCCAGGCCATGGTGGAACTGGTGCGCGAAGGCATGCGGGCCGGCGCGCTGGGCTTCTCGACCAGCCGCACCATCATCCACAAGTACCAGGGCCGCAAGTACCCGCCGGGCACCTTCGCCTCGCCCGACGAGATCCTCGGCATCGCGCGCGCGCTCGGCGAGGTCGGCCATGGCGTCTTCCAGATGACGTCGAACCACTACCAGATGGAGACCGAGCTGCCGTGGATGACGCAGCTCGCGCGCGAGAACAACCTGCCGGTGGCCTTCGCGCTGGTGCAGACCGACCAGACGCCCGACACCTGGAAGCGCCTGCTGGCCGCGCTGGACGAGACCCACCGGCAGAACGTGCCGCTCTATGGCGCGGTGGCGGGCCGGCCCGCCGGCATCCTGATGGCGTGGCTCGGTTCCACCCATCCGTTCATGGCGCATCCGCTGTGGCAGCAGATCGCGCCGCTGCCGTGGGCCGAGAAGCTCGCGCGCCTGCGCGACCCGGCGGTGCGTGCGCAACTGACCGACATGGATGCGCTGACCGGCTCGGCCCGGCACGACAGCCGCATGGCCTACCTGACGCAGAGCTTCCACAAGATGTATGCGCTGGGCGCCGAGCCCGACTACGAGCCGCCGCAGGAACGCAGCGTGGCCGCGATCGCGCAGCGCGACGGACGCACGCCGCTGGAGGTGGTCTACGACATGCTGATGGACCTCGACGGCAAGGGCATCGTCTACTTCCCGAGCTTCAACTACGCCTACAACGACCTGAGCCAGCTGCATGCCGAGCTGCAGCATCCGCGCACGATGCTGAGCCTGGCCGATGGCGGCGCGCACTGCGGCTACATCTGCGACGTGAGCATGCCGACCTACATGCTCACCCACTGGGCGCGCGACCGCCGCCGCGGGCCGACGCTGCCGCTCGAGCTGATGGTGCAGCGGCAGACGCGCGACACCGCGCGCATCTACGGCCTGGAGGACCGCGGGCTGCTGCAGCCGGGCTACCTGGCCGACATCAACATCATCGATTTCGACCGGCTGCGCATTCCGCCGCCCTATGTCGCCTTCGATCTGCCGGCCGGCGGACGGCGGCTGGTGCAGACCGCCGAGGGCTATCGCGCGACGCTCAAGGCGGGGCAGACCATCATGGAGAACGGGGAGCGCACGGGGGCGCTGCCCGGGAAGCTGATGCGGGGACCGCAGCGCCGCGCGTGAGGGCGCCGTGGGACGTCAGCGCACGCAAGTGAAGCTGCTGGCGAGATCGACGTCGCCCGCCCCGTCGTAGCGCGGCCAGGCCGGGTACTCGCACAGCGGGCGGGTGCGGCCGTTGTTGCCGGCGTTGGCATCCGTCACCGTGAGCCTGGAGGGCGCCACGCCCTGCTCGACCCAGCGTTCGAGCGCATCGACCGAGTCGAAGCGCACGTCGTAGGCGCCGCCGCCATGCCCGTAGCCGGGCACCTCGTAGTACTTGAGGAAGGCGCCGACCCGCTCGCTGCCCATCGCCGCGACGGCGCGCCGGTGGAACTCCTCGGACGAGCCCGCGGGAATGAGTGGATCGGCCATGCCGTGCACGATCAGCACCTTGCCGCCCTTGTTCGCGAACGCGCTCAGGTCGGGGTTGACGTCCAGCCGCGACGAGATGTAGCGCAGCCGCTGCTGGACATAGCCGTTCGCGTCGACGGCGAAGAGGAAGGGGTCGTAGCTGGCATCGCGGTAGACCATGTACTTGACGAAGGACTCGCCGATGTAGGTCGCGAACGCCATGCCGAAGCGCGAGGGCGTGGCCGGCGCGCTGCTGCCCATCGCGGGAATGACGCCGCCATCGAAGATATTGAGCGCGGCATAGCCGTCGGTGCCGTTGGCCAGCAGGTAGGGCAGCTTCAGCGGCGTGGCATAGGCACGGAAGCCCCCGACCTGGGCCGTCGACAGGCAGCCGTCGCCGCTGTCGACGCCGCCGGGGCAGGCGAGGGTCGCGGGATCGAAGGCGCAGGCCGAGACCTTGGCGATGACGCCGTCCGTTGCGCCATCGAGCGCATCGCAGGCCGCCACCGCCGAGCGGGTCAGCAACTGCTGCTTGGCCGGGTTCGACCAGGCGCCGGGCGCGGCGAGCGCCTTGGAGGTGATCGCGTAGTTGGTCAGCATGCCCGTCAGCGACCAGGCGGGGAAGTAGGCGATGACACCGTCATAGAGCGCGGGCCAGCGGTCCGCGACGTAGAGCGCCTCGCGGCCGCCGCCGGAACCGCCGGCCGCATAGGTGCGCACGGGGGCCGCGCCGTAGCGCCGCGCGATCAGCTTCACCGCGACGTCGCGCGTCTTGCGCAGCTGGTCGCCGAAGTAGTTCTCGAGCGCCTCGTCGTTGAGCGCGAAGCTGGCCTCGGCGGCGCTGCCGCTGTGTCCCGAATCGCTGCCGAAGGCGGCATAGCCGCGCGCGAGCGGCGTGGCGAGGCCCGAGGTGCCGGGCGCGTTGCCGTTGCCCGCGATCACGCTGCCGTCGTAGCCGCCGCCCGTGAGCTGCATGGCCTTGCGGTTCCAGGCGGTCGGAAGGGCCAGGTCGAACTGGATCGGGGGTGCGCTGGCGTCGACCGGCGCGATCGATCCGGTGACGCGGCAGTACTCGCCGACGGCGGTCGATCCGCTGCCCGCGGGCGCCACGAGCGTGGTGCTGGAGACCACGGCGCCCGAGGTCGGCAACGCGATGTCGGTGGCGGGGATGCTGAGCCCGTTCAGGGCGGCGCAGGCCTCGGCCGCGCTCAGCGCGGGTGCGGGAGGTGGCGCGGGCGTGTCGGAGGCCGGCGCGGGCGCGGGGACCGACGCCACCGGGGCGAATCCGCTGCCTCCTCCGCCGCCACCGCATCCGGCCTGCACCGCGAGCGCGATGACCGAGGCCGCGAGCGAGATCCTTCGCTTCGAAACCTGGGTCGTGGGGGTGTAGCTCTTGTTCATCTCGTCGTCTCCTGCATCTGCGTTGAAATCTCTGTCGGCCTCATCGCCCGCGGTAGACCGGCGGGCGCTTCTCCATGAAGGCACGTGGCCCTTCGCGCGCGTCCTCGCTGGCGAGCACGCTGGCCTTGGCCTGGTTCTCGAGCGCGAAGCCTTCGGCGAGCGACAGCCCGCTCGCCGCGCGCGCGGTGCGCTTGATCGCCTGCAGCGCGAGCGGCCCGTTGCGTGCGATGCGTTCGGCCAGCGCGCGCGCCTCGGCCATCAGCGCCGGGCCCGGCACCACACGGTTGACCAGGCCGATCTCGCGGGCCCGTGCCGCGTCGATGGGGGCGCCGCTCAGCATCAGTTCCATGGCCAGCGGCCACGGCAACTGCCGAGGCAGCCGCACCATCGAGCCCGCGAAGGGGATCAGCGCGCGCGTGGCCTCGGGCAGGGCGAATCGGGCGTGCGCGGCGGCGATGCGCAGGTCCGTGCCGAGCATCAGCTCGAAGCCCGCGGCCATGCACACGCCGTTGATGGCGGCGATCACGGGCTTGTCGAGTTCGAAATCGCGCAGCCCCGAGGCCGCGAGCACGCGCGGGTCGGACAGCAAGCGGTGGTCCCATTCGTTTTCTGGCGCGCGGGCCCCGCGCATCAACGGCAGCGTGAGCGACAGGTCGCCGCCGGCGCAGAAGGCGCGCTCGCCGGTCGCCGTGACGATGGCCACGCGCAAGGTGTCGTCGGCCGTGAAGCGCATCACGGCATCCGCGAGCAGGCACAGCATGCGCGGCGTCAGCGCATGGTGCGTGGCGGGCGCGTCGAGCGTGATGGTGGCGATGGCGCCGTCGACGTCGAGGCGCACCGGCGGGCTCATGCGCCGCCTCCGGCGCGATCGTCGATCTCGTACGGGATCGCGAAGGCGCGCATGAGCGCGTGCAGGCGCTCGGCGTCAGGTGCGGCATCCGCCGCGGCGCGTCGGCGGAACCGTGCATGCAGCCCGCGCGCGCCGTCTTCCACCGCGACCGCGACGCCATCGAGCAGGCCGGCGTCGCGCAGGCGCTGCGTCAATGCATGCTCGCAGGCCAGGGCCCGCAGCCGCGGTTTGTAGACCTTGCCGACGGCGGTCAGCGGGATCGCCGCGAGGATCTCGATGCGCTTGGGGAATGCGGGCCGCTCCGGAATGCGTGCGTTGGCGAAGGTCGAGAGCGCCTCGGCATCGACCCGCGATCCCGGCCGCAGCGACACGTAGGCCACCGGCAGTTCGCCCGCGTACTCGTCGGGCTCGCCCACGGCCGCGGCCAGCTCGACCTCGGGATGCTGGAGCAGCGCCGCCTCGATCACCTGCGGATCGATGTTGTGGCTGCTGCGGATGATCAGGTCCTTGGCGCGCCCGGTCACGAACACGCGGCGCTGCGCATCGACATGGCCGATGTCGCCGGTGATCAGCCAGCCGTCCTCGAAGGTGCCGGCGTTGCGGTGCGCTTCGGTGTAGCCAGGGCCCACGTTGGGGCCGCGCAGGCGCAGCACGCCGCTCTCGCCCGGCGCGCAGTCGCGGCCATCGTGCGCCACGGCCTTGACCTCGGTGAACGGCAGCGGAATGCCGCAGGAGCCATGGACACGCGGCGCGAGAAAGGGTTCGATGCTGACCACGCCCGCGCACTCGGTCATGCCGAGGATGTTGCGCACCGGGATGCCGAATTTCCGCTCGAAGGCGTTGGCCAGTTCGTTGGGCAGCGGCGAGCCGCCGGTGAGCAGGGCGCGGACGCGGGCGTGGTCCGCGGGTTCGGCCTCGAGGCCGAGCAGCGTCGCGATGACGGTCGGCACCGTGGCCAGCAGGCTCACGTCGTGCTGCCGCACGACGCTCCAGTAGCGCCGCACCAGTGCCGGGTTGCGCAGCCCGAGCAGGGTGGGCAGCACGATCCGCGCGCCGCTCAGCAGCGCCGAGAGGCCGTAGACGAAGGAGCCGGCGACATGGAACAGCGGGAAGCCGTTGAGGATCACGTCGTCCTCGCGCATCGCGTAGAGCTGGGCCGCGCTCCAGGCGGCGTGCAGTTGGTTGCGATGCGTGTGCTGCGCGAGCTTGGGCGCGCCGGTCGTGCCGCCCGTGTGGAAGAGGGCGGCCAGTCCGTCGGTAGATCGTGTCGGGAGCGCGAGCGGTGCATCCGGCGGCATCCGCGACAGGGCCGCGTCGAAGTCGATCGCGCCCGGCGCGCCGCCGACGGCGAGCACCTGGCGCAGCGCGGGGCAAGCGTCGGCCAGCGTCGCGGCGCGCGACCAGATGTCGAGCTCCGGATGCGGACCCAGCGCCACCAGGATGTTCGCGCCCGAGGCCCGCACGAGTTCGGCCAGGTGCGCGGCGTCGAGCAGGTAGTTGATCGGGCAGACGATGCCCGCGGTCTCGGCGCCCAGCAGCGTCAGCCAGGCCTGCGGAATGGCCGGCAGCAGCATCGCGACGCGCGGTGTCTCGCCGGGCACGAGGCTGGCGAAGAGGCTCGCCGCGCGGCGGATGTCGGCGAGCAGGTCGGCGTAGCGCCAGTGCCGCGGCGGCGTTTCGGGATCGGCATCGAGCAGATAGCTGAGCGCGATGCGCGTGGGGTGCGTTGCCGCGACCTCGCACAGCGCGTCGTACACATGGTCGTGGGCCATGAAGGAGGCGTAGGGCCGCGCTTCGATGCGCGCGAGGTCCTCCGCGTCGCGGATCCGGTGGTGTTGCATGGGTCGATGGGGCGCGGTCGGCGCCCGTTCCTTGTTCTCAGTCGCCGCGGAACCCGGAGGCCTTCACGACCGCGGCCCAGCGTGCCGCTTCCTCGCGCAGCATGCGGTCGGTGTCGGCACGGCCCGCGCCGACGATGCTGAAGCCCGCTTCCACGAGCTTGGCGCGCGCGTCCTCGGGCTGGACGGCCTTCACGGACTCCACGCCGAGCAGGTCGAGGAGGGCCGGCGGCGTGCCCTGGGGCGCCATGAGCGCGAACCAGGAGGAGATGTCGATCTTCGGATAGCCCGACTCCGCCATGGTCGGCACCTCGGGCAGCAACGGCGAGCGCCGTGGCGCGGTGGTGGCGAGCGCGCGCATCTTGCCGCCCTTGATCTGGGCGTTGCCGAGCGCCGTGGAAACGAAGGCGGCCGAGACGTCGCCCGAGAGGATGGCCGTGACCGCGTCGCCCGTGGTCCGGTAGTGGACCGGCTCGACCTGGAAGCCGGCCGCCTCGCCGAACAGCTCGGCCCCGAAGTGGCCCGAGGTGCCGGCGCCGAAGGTGCCGAAGTTGAGCCGGCCGGTCTGTGCGCGAGCCGCCTTGACGAAGTCCGCCACCGTCCTGTGCGGCGAATTCGCGGGCACGGCCAGCAGGAAGTCGACGCGCGTGACCTCGCTGATGCCCGTGAGCTCGCGGCTCGGCGCGTAGCCGAGCTTGCCGAAGGCGGCCGGTGCGATCGAGATCGAGCCGACCTCGCCGAGCAGCAGGGTGTAGCCGTCGGGCACCGCCTTGGCGACCGTCAGCGCCGCGATCTGCCCGCCGGCGCCGGGCTTGTTGTCGACCACCACCTGTTGCTTGAGCAGCTCCGACAGCCGGATCGCGAACAGCCGCGCCAGCACGTCGGGCGCCGTGCCGGGCGCATAGCCCACGGCCAGGCGGATCGGGCGGTCGGGATAGGCCTGTGCGCGGGCGGCGAGCGGCCACTGCGCGAGGGTGGGCACCAGGGAGGCGGCCAGCAGGGTGCGGCGTGAGAACGTCATGGGGGATTCCTTTGGCCGCCAGTGTCGCGATGGAGGACTTTTCGTCTGTCCCCTGCGATGTAGACAGGGCGCGCCCTGAGGGGGAAAACCCGGTGCGGCCGGAAGGCGCCGCGCCGATAGGCTCCGTGCATCCCACCGGCCGTGTCCATGCAGCTCATCCCCCTTTCGTCCGCCACGCCCGCGCTCGCCACCAGCGCGGACGGACGCGCCGTCGATGCCATGGCGGGACTGATCGCCTGCATCGGCGCCCAGGGCTTCGCCAACGACGCGCTGGCGCAGCTCAACCGCTGGCTGCCCGTCTCATGGCTGTCGGTGTTCCGGCTGTCCGACCATGCGCCGCCGCGCATGCCGGCGTCGGGCAGCTACCGCGCGCCCGACGGCACCGCGGAATCGTGGGCGGTGTACCGGTCGTCGCTCTACCGGCAGGACCAGACCTTCCTCGCGGCGCGCGAGCAGATCGGCCAGGCCCGCTGCACGCTGGTGCACTGGCATGCGAAGGAGATCCCGGCCGCGCATCGCGAGCGCATCTACACGCGGCACGGCCTGCGCGAGCGGCTCTCGGTGGTCTGCAAGGACAAGGACGACGGCCTCCTGGCGATCAATCTCTATCGGCACGAGAGCCTGCCGCTCTTCACGGGCGAGGAGATCGAGTGGGTCGGCATGGGCGCGCCGATCCTGACCTCCTGCGTGCAGCGCCACCTCGATCTCGCCGGTGCGCGCGAGCAATCCTTCGACGCCAGGCTGTCGGTGCTCACGCGCAGGGAGCGCGAGGTCTGCGAACGCATGCTCAAGGGCTGGACCTACGAGGGCATCGCCAACGACCTCGGCATCTCCGCCGGCACGGTCAAGACCTTCAGGGACCGGGCCTTCGATCGCCTGGGCATCCACCACCGCAACGAGCTGTTCGCATTGGTGCTGGTGAACACGCCCTAGATGTGCAGCGCGGCGAGCGCGCCGATCGAGATGCCGGCGAGCGCCACGCCATACATGGCGCGCTCGAGCCACTTCCTGCGGGTCAGCAGCGCGATGGCCGCGAGCGCGATCGACACCTGCAGCACCGTGGTGGCCTGCGCCCAGCGGTGGTGCTGGTGCATCTGTTCCTCGGAGGCCGTGTCCCAGCGGACGGATTCGTCCTCGAGCTTCTTCGCCGCGGCCTGGATCTCGCCCTTCTCCTGCTCGTAGCGCGTGACCTTCGCCTGCCAGCCCTGGCGGCGACCGTCATCGGTGGCGGTGTCGCGCGCGAACTCGGCCAGCGCCTGCTTGGTGCTCTTCGACTGGAAGTAATTCCACTGGTTCGAGGCCTCTGTCTTCTTGATGGCCGCGTTGTTCTTGTAGAGCCCGGCGTTGGCCTGCGTGGCACCGCCCATGTACGCGAAGATCGCGCCGATGGTGGCGATGGCCGCGGTGCAGACGGCGATCTTTCCCGTGACGCTCATGCCGGCGCCTTCGGCCGCATCGCCGTGGCCATGGCCGTGACCGCTGGTAGCGGCATGTTCGAGTTCGTGGTCGTGCGGGCCGTGCACGTGAAATCCGTGTCCTGACATGGGGTCCTTTGTTTTCAGAAAGATCTGGACGGCGCGGGAGTATGCACGGGCGCGACGCGGTTGCGGCCTTGGGGAAAGTCCTGTCGGCTGGGGCTGCCTGCCAGGGGCGGCCGCGGGTTCACTTCCATAATGGCGGCCAGTCCAGCTCTCTCGAAACCCCCGCAGACATGTCCGTCACCAAAGCCGCCACGCCGCGTCGCGCCCCCCGGGGCGAAAAATCCGAGCGCACCCAGGCGAGCCTGCTGGCGGCGGCGCGCGAGGTCTTCGCCGAGCGCGGTTTCGAACGCTCGACGACCTCGGAGATCGCCCAGCGCGCGGGCGTGTCGGAGGCGACGCTGTTCACCTACTTCGAAAGCAAGCGGCGCCTGTGCATCGACGTGGTGGGCCGCTGGTACGACGAGATCAGCATCGAGCTCGAGGAGCAGGTGCCGGCGATCGCCGGCTTCGAGGCCAGGCTGCGCTTCGTGATCCAGCGGCATCTGACCCATCTGATGGGCGACGGCATCGGGCTGTGCGCGCTGGTCCTCGGCGAAGGGCGGATGGTCGATGCCGAGTTCTCCGGGCTCATCGCCGAGCTCAAGCGGCGCTACACATCGCCCTTCATGGCGGCGCTGAGCGAGGCGCGCGAACTCGGCGAGGTGCGCGGCGATGTGCCGCTGCGCCTGATGCGCGACATGGTGTACGGCTCGATGGAACACGTGCTGTGGGACTACGTGACCACGGGCACCAAGCCCTCGATCGCATCGACGGCCTCGCAGCTGACCGCGATGCTGATGGCGGCGTTCGCGCTCGAGGCAGCGCCGGCGCGCGCTGCCCGCCGCTTCCAGTCCGATGTGCTCGCGGCGGTGCGCCGGCTCGAGCGCGACGCGGGCTCGGCCGAAGACGCCGCCTAGCGGATCGGCCTGGCGGCCCCGGCCCGACATCGGCGCCGCCCTCCAAAAAATGAGTAAGACTCAAGCCGCACATGCGCGGCTGGCAGAGGCGTGCCTGTTGCCAACCTCGGAACTGCGCATGTATAGTTGAGCAACACTCAATTTAAGGTGCGGAGACCACGATGGGACACGGTGACCCGGAGATCCAGCGCGCATTGCGCTCGGTTTCGCTCGACGACAAGTACGACGGCGGCAGCGGCGCGGCCTACCTGAGCGGCACTCAGGCGCTGGTCCGGCTGCTGCTCAACCAAGGGGCGCGGGATCGCCGCGCGGGGTTGCGCACCGGCGGCTTCGTCAGCGGCTACCGCGGCTCGCCGCTGTCGGGGCTCGACCAGGCACTGTGGGGTGCACAGGCCCGGCTCGAGGCGAGCGACATCCGGTTCCAGCCGGCGATCAACGAGGACCTGGCCGCCACGGCCTGCTGGGGTTCGCAACAGCTCGCGCTGTTTCCCGAGGAGGCCAGGGTCGACGGCGTCTTCGCCCTGTGGTACGGCAAGGGGCCCGGCGTCGACCGCAGCGGCGACGCGCTCAAGCACGGCAATGGCGCCGGCACCTCGCGGCTCGGCGGCGTGCTGGTGCTGGCGGCCGACGACCACACGGCCAAGTCCTCGACCTTCGGCCACCAGAGCGAGCAGGCGCTGGTGGCGGCGTTCATCCCGGTGCTGTATCCCAGCAGCGTGCAGGAGTACCTCGACCTCGGCGTGCATGGCTGGGCGATGAGCCGCCACAGCGGCCTGTGGGTGGGCATGAAATGCGTGTCGGACGTGGTGGAGACCACGGCGGTCGCCGACGTGGACCCGCAACGGGTGACGGTGAAGCTGCCGGACGCGGGCGAAGCGCCGCCGCAGGACCTGCACATCCGCTGGCCCGACGTGTGGGCCGAGCAGGAGCCGCGCATCGTGCGGCACAAGCTGCCCGCCGCGCTCGCCTACTGCCGCGCCAACGGGCTCAACACGATCGCGCTCAAGACGGCCTCGTCGAGGCTGGGCATCGTGTGCGCCGGCAAGAGCTACAACGACGTGCGCGAAGCCTTGCGCCTGCTGGGATGGACCGACGCGCAGGCCGCCGAGCGCGGCGTCGCGGTGCTCAAGCTCGGCATGGTCTGGCCGCTGGAGCCGGAGATCGTGCGCGAGTTCGCGCGCGGTCTCGACGAGCTGCTCGTGGTCGAGGAGAAGCGCCCGTTGATCGAGCAGCAGCTCAAGGACGAGCTCTATGCGGACGCGGTCGAGGGCCGCAAGGCCATCCGCATCTCGGGCAAGAGCCGTGGCGGCATCGGCGGGGAGTGGAGCGTGGGCGCCGCCGAGCGCCTGCTGCGCAGCGACTACGAACTCACGCCGCCGGAGATCGCCGCCGCGATCGCCGAGTGCCTGGGTCTTCCGGTGAATGCCTTCGAGGCCGACCCGCGTGCCGTGGCACATGGGGCACCGGCGGCGCCGGCCGCCGTGCGCAAGCCCTACTTCTGCTCGGGCTGCCCGCACAACACCTCCACCGTGGTGCCCGAGGGATCGCGCGCCATGGCCGGCATCGGCTGCCACTACATGGCGAACTGGATGGACCGCGACACCAAGGCCTACACCCACATGGGCGCCGAGGGCGTGCCGTGGATCGCGCAGCGCCTGTTCTCGACGCGCAGGCACATCTTCGTGAACCTCGGCGACGGCACCTACTTCCACTCGGGCTCGCTGGCGATCCGGCAGGCGGTGGCGGCCGATGCCTGCGTGACCTACAAGGTCCTGTTCAACGACGCGGTGGCCATGACGGGCGGGCAGCCGGTGGAAGGCCAGCTCACTGTCTCGCGGATCTCCGAGCAGGTCGCCGCCGAGGGCGTGCGCCGCATCGCGGTCGTCAGCGACGACATCGAAAAGTACCGTGACGCGGGCACGCGCTTCGCCGTCGGGACGACGGTGCACGAGCGCGGCGAGCTCGACCGCGTGCAGCGCGAACTCGCGGCCTTCGAGGGCGTGTCGGTGCTGATCTACGACCAGACCTGCGCGAGCGAGAAGCGCAGGCGCCGAAAGCGCGGCAGCTATCCCGACCCGGCCATCCGCTACGTCATCAATCCCGAGGTGTGCGAGGGCTGCGGCGACTGCTCGGTCAAGAGCAACTGCCTGTCGGTGGAGCCGCTGGAGACGGAGCTGGGGCGCAAGCGCAGGATCAACCAGTCCTCGTGCAACAAGGACTTCTCCTGCGCCCAGGGCTTCTGCCCGAGCTTCGTGGCGGTGAAGGGCGGCAAGCTTCGCTCGAGCCCGTCCAGGAGCGACGTGCTCGCCTGGGAGCCGCCGCCGGAGCCGGTGGTGCCCGAACTCGACGGCACCTGCGGCATCCTCGTCAACGGCGTCGGCGGAACCGGCGTGGTGACCATCGGCAGCCTGATCGGCATGGCGGCCCACCTGAGCCATCGCGGCTGCAGCGTGCTCGACATGGCGGGGCTCGCGCAGAAGGGTGGGGCGGTGTGGAGCCATGTGCAGCTCGCGCCCACGCAGTCGGCAATCCTGTCGTCGCGGATCGCGTCGGCGCAGGCGGACGTGCTGATCGGCTGCGACCTCGTCGTGAGCGCGCATCCCGACAGCCTCGGTCGTCTGCGCGAGGGCCGCACCCGCGCGGTGGTGAATCTCGACGTGGCGCCGACCTCGGAGTTCGTGAAGAACGCGGACTGGAAGCTGCCGACGCAGGCGCTGAAGGCGTCGCTGGAAAAGGCCTGCGGCGCGGATGTCCAGTGGTTGAAGGCGCAGGAGACGGCGACCTGGGCGCTCGGCGATGCCATCTACGCCAACCTCGTCATGCTCGGCTTCGCCTGGCAGAAGGGCTGGATTCCGCTGTCGTCGCAGGCGCTCGAACGCGCGATCGAACTCAACGGGCAGCAGGTCGAGAAGAACAGGCAGGCGTTCCGGCTCGGCCGCTGGTGGGCGCACGACGCACCGCGCGTGCTCGCCGCGATGAAGCCCGCGAGCACGATCCAGTGGCTGCCGCGCATCAACCGTACGCCCGAGGAGACCGTTGCGCGTCTTTCCGAGCGGCTGGTGGCCTACCAGGGGCCGGCGTATGCGCGCCGGTTCGCCGCTTTCGTGCAGCTCGTCGATAGCCAGTGCGCCGACGAGACGCACCGCAAAAGCTTTGTTGTTGCAGTGGCGCAGAACCTTTTCAAGCTCATGGCCTACAAGGATGAGTACGAGGTCGCGCGCCTTCATTCCGATCCGGAGTTCATGGACTCGATCCGCCGCCAGTTCGACGGAGAGATCCAGCTGCAATACCATCTCGCGCCGCCCCTGCTCGCCAGGAAGAACGACAAGGGCGAGCTTCAGAAGACCGCCTATGGCGCCTGGATGGGCCGGGCCTTTCGCGTGCTGCGGCACGGGAAGGTGCTGCGCGGCACGCCCTTCGACATCTTCGGCTATACGCACGAGCGCCGCACCGAGCGCGCGCTCGTCGAGGAGTACCGCGCCGCGATCGGCGCCGTGGTCGCGCACCTGGGCAGCCATGCGTCGCCGTGCCTGGAGCTGGCGCGCTTGCCGCAGCAGATCCGCGGCTATGGCCATGTGAAGGAGCGCGCGGTCGCGGCGGCGCGGGCGCGCCAGGCCGAGCTCTTCGAGGCCATCACCGGCAAGCCGCTGCCGCCGGGCCCGATGGCCGACGGCTATGGCAAGTACCTGGAGTACGGCTGGTGACGAACGCTTCGCCAACGACGGATCGGCGCAGCCGCAGCGCGGTGCGCGCGGCGGAAGGCATCCTCTCGACGCTGGACGACGGCGTGTGGCGCATCCAGATCCATCGGACGTCCAAGCGCAATGCGCTCACGATGACCATGTTCAGCGCCCTGGCCGAGAGTCTGGGGTTGGCGCAGGCCAATGACGCCGTGCGGGCGATCACCTTGTCCGGCCTCGGGCCCAACTTCTGCGCGGGCCACGACCTGAGCGCCTTCGACAGCTGGCCGCAGGGCGCGGGAGACCCGGTGCCGCGCTTTCTTCATGCATTGGCCGACGTGCGCAAGCCGCTGCTCATCGGCGTGCACGGATCGGCCGCCGGCATCGGCGTGACGATGCTGCTGCACGCGGACTGGGTGATCGCCACCTCCGACGCGGTCATGAAGCTGCCGTTCGTCGACCTGGGCATCGTTCCCGAGGCCGGGAGCTCTCTTCTGCTGGCGCGAGCCATCGGCGCGCTCAGGGCGAGGCGCCTGTTGCTGGGCGGGGAGGCCTTCACCGGTCAGCAGGCCCACGATTGGGGGCTCGTCTCGGAGCTGGCGCCCGTGAATGAACTCGCGACCTGTCTGCAGCACAGGGCCCTCGCGCTGGCGGCCAAGGATCCGAAGGTCTATGGCCGCATCAAGGCGCTGCTGGTCCCGGCCGGCGAGGTGCGCGCGCGCATCGATGAGGAAATCGACCTGATCAACACCTGCGTGGCCGAGCGCCGCGCCTTGCAGACCGGATGAATCCCGCCATGACAGCACAGACACCGCGCAAGGCGCACATCGTGTATGCCCACCCCGAGCCGAAGTCCTTCGTCGCGGCGATGCGCGACCGGGTGTCCGAGCGGCTGACCGCCGGCGGCTGGCAGGTCGGGCTCTCGGATCTCTATGCCATGGGCTTCAACCCGGTAGCGAGCGCGGCCGACTTCGTCGAGCGCGAGAAGCCCGACTACCTGGTCTATTCGCTCGAGCAGCGCCATGGATGGCAACGCCGGGCCCTGGCCCCCGACATCCTCGCGGAGGTCGAGGCCGTCAGGGAGGCCGAGTTGCTGGTGCTCGTGTTCCCCGTGTTCTGGTTCTCGGTGCCGGCCATCATGAAGGGCTGGATCGATCGGGTGTTCCTCTCCGGGCTCTTCTATGGCGGCAAGCGCATCTACGACCGCGCCCCCATGGCGGGCAAGCGCGCCCTGGTGGTCACCTCGCTGGGCGGGCGCAGTCATATGTTCGGCGAATCCGGTATCCACGGGCAGATCGATGTGATGCTGCGGCCCTTGCTGCAGGGCTCGCTGGGCTACGTGGGTTATGAGGTGTTCAAGCCCTTCGTGGCGTACCACGTGCCCTATGTGACGCACGCCGAGCGAGGCGCGCTGCTCGAGCAACTCGGCAGGGAGACGGATGCGCTGTCGCAGCGGGAGACGCTGGTCTTTCCGTCGCTCGATGCATATGACGATGTGCTTCGTCCCGTGGCGCAAGGCGTGGGAGAGACGAGGTAGGCCGGGCGATCCACAGGAGGCCGAGAAAATTTTTTCTTCGGAAGTAGACGTTCGGGCCAAAAGCTGTGCATAATCGAGGGCTTCGCTGGACGGCTTCAGCGGCGGATGACGGAAGTTGTTCTGCTGGTGGTTGAAGGTGA